>CAIQIR010000092.1 GCA_903871875.1 uncultured Schlesneria sp. | reverse complement strand
ATCAATTGGGGGGGGATCAGGGATGTTAGGACTTGCTTGGCCGGTGGATGTGGAACTGGGAGATCGATGTGGTCGGATTGAGGAACGGACTCCACGACGAACGGAATCGCTACGGCGAAGGGAACCGCTGCGGCGGATCACGGACCCGAATTGGGCGACGGTGCTGGCCGTGGTTGGTGAACGGATCTTATGGTGGTTGTCGGCCGTGGTGCGGTCGCTGAGTCGGATCGGTGTCCGACGGTCTGATGTCCGGTGGGGCTCGCGGCGGGGCGGCGTTGTGACGGGGGACGGTGTTGTGACGGGGGACGGTGTTGTGACGGGGGATGGTGTTGTGACGGGGGATGGTGTCATGACCGATCGCGGCGGCGGCTGGTTTAGGAGCTGGATGAGCGGGGCGGGTTCGTTGGATCGCCGAGGTCCTCTTTGGGACGCGCAGGTCTTCTTTGTCGGCGCGGACGGAGCGTCCTTGCAGGCCCTGGCCGAAGGTCCGGCCGTGACCGCGAATTGCCAAACGCTACGAAATAGGGAACTTGGCCAACTTTGCCAAACGCAAAAGTGGCTCAAACGCTACAAAACAGGGATGTTTGCCAACTTGGCCAACTTGGCCAACGTTTTTTCACGAAATCGTCCCGCAGCGGACTTCGATCCCCGTCTCGCAGCGGACCTCGTTGCTCGTCTTGCCTGGCCTCCGTTCGGGAAGACGCTCTGCAAGCGGCGACTGACGATCGCGGCGACTCCGATTCAGGCAACAAAAAAAACCTTAAACCATCACAGTTCAAGGCTTTTCCTAGTGGAGCCGAGGGGAGTTGCCCCCCCGACCTCTGCATTGCGAACGCAAAACGCTGGCGGCAGCCTCAACTTCGATGGCCTGTCGGCGTGATGACGTACTGGCAATGAGGGCAGTCGTTCGATCCGAATTCGACTTGCTTGCCGCAGTTAGGGCAGTTCGCTCGCTTGGGTCCATGAGCGATTTCGTAGTCGAGAGCTTGAAGCTCACGCCCAGATTGCGTCGTCGGAAGCAGGAGTGCAACCAAAAGACCAACCCACCCCAACAGACCAAGGATGACACCGTATTTTGGCTCATACCCTTTTCTCGCCACGACCTTTCCGCCCAATAAGCCGAACAATCCCCAGATGACAAGGATGATTAGAAGAATCATAGGCGTTCCTTCTCCGCGAGCAATTCGTTCAAAAACGAACAAAAAAAGCCTTAAACCATTACAGTTCAAGGCTTTTCCTAGTGGAGCGGAGGGGAGTTGAACCCCCGACCTCTGCATTGCGAACGCAGCGCTCTCCCAACTGAGCTACCGCCCCCAAAAGGTCCACGCCGTCACCGACGTGGACCAGAATGTATCAGAAATGATTTCAACTGCAAAAGCAACTCAGCAGATTCTTGGCGGGACCGCGACAATATTACTTCGGCAGAATGTTCGACCGGCTGAAGAGCCTTGCGGCAAGGTTGCTCCCGTTTGCTCTCGCGAGTATCGTTCCCGCACGTTCGTTCGAATCCACCGCTGCGGCAACTCGGGTTCTGACGTGCGAAATCGAGGTGAAAACAGGATTTACTCGCGATGGATTCTCGCGAAAGTACGCCGGAAATCAGAATCCGCCTGGCATCATTTAAATCTCAAAGCATCCCACGAAACGAGACGAAACAAGGAGTGGTAGCGTGACGGAACGAGTGGTCATTATCGGTTCGGGCCCCGCCGGGTGGGCGGCAGCCATTTACGCGTCTCGAGCCAATCTCGAACCGCTCGTTTTCGAAGGGGCAATGACCGAAGAAAACCGAATCCTCGGCACGTTACCGCTGGGACAATTGTCGATGACCACAGAGGTCGAAAACTACCCCGGTTTCCCGGCGGGAGATTTGTCGCCCTATCTGAAGTCGTCGCTGCCCGAACAACAAGTTCCTTTCCGCGATCCCCACATGACCGGAGTGACCGGCCCCGAGTTGATGGAACTGATGCGGCAACAGGCCAAAAACTTCGGCACTCGCATCATCACCGATGACGTTGTGTCGGTTGATCTGTCGAAGCAGCCGTTTCAGCTGAAAACGCTGGAAGGCCAGGAAATGGCCGCTCATGCCCTGATCATCGCCACCGGCGCTCGCGCCAATTATCTGGGACTCCCTTCGGAAGACAAATTCAAGAATCGCGGGGTCTCGGCGTGTGCTGTTTGCGACGGCGCTTTACCCCGCTTTCGCAACAAGCCCCTGGTCGTCGTCGGGGGAGGGGATAGCGCGATGGAAGAGGCCAGTTATCTGACCAAATTCGCGTCGACCGTCTATCTCGTGCATCGTCGTGGCGAGTTCCGCGCCAGCAAGATCATGGCTCAGCGAGTGATCGAGAATCCGAAGATTAACATCAAATGGTTCACGGGGGTCGATGAGGTCCTGGGAGACGACAAAGCCGGCGTAAGCGGTGTCGTCTTGAAGAATCTGCAAACCAACGCCACGGAAACCCTGGCGGCGTCAGGCATGTTTTGTGCCATCGGTCACTCCCCGAACACCGACTTTCTCGGCGGACAAGTGCAAACCGACGACAAGGGTTACATCGTCTACAGCCAGCCGTTCCGCACGAACACGAGTGTCGAGGGTGTCTTCGCGGCCGGTGACGTCGCCGACAGCTACTATCGCCAGGCCATCACGTCGGCAGGCACCGGTTGTATGGCGGCCCTGGACGCCGAACGCTGGCTCGCCGGTCGGGGTGTACATTAAATTTGCGGACTGTGGAAACAAGGGAGGATTGGCGCCGTGCCAATAGGAAATCGGTTCGGGAAGAAAGTCACGGCTGGTCCGAGCCGTTCCCGTGGTCCAATTTCGAACTCGCCCTGATTCTCCCTCTTTGAAAGCGAATTCCGATGCTGACTCAAGCAGGTTGTTTGGCTCGACGTGCTCAATTGTGGGAGACCCTTCCCACGGCGTGCGAATGGGTGCTGATCGCCGATCCGCGACATGTGCTGTACTTGTCGAATTTCTGGATTCACCCGCTGACGTTCTCCGCCGGCGAGCGCTGCTGGCTGCTGCTGGAACGCGAAGGCAAGGCGACGTTGCTGGGCGACAATTTCTCGCTGCGGTCTCGTGCGGGGGATCCGTATGTCGACGATGAAGTGATGGTGAAGTGGTACGACCACAAGCATTCGGTCGTTAACCGCGATCATTCGCTGTTGAAAGCGGCGGAACAAGTTGCCGACCGCCTGTATGGACGCGGCGGCGCTGTTGAGGCCGAGTGGCTGCCGGTCGGCGCGTTCGAATTGCTGGGGCTCGATCACGAACAACATTCGGTCCGCCTGGAAGCGTCTGACGTGGGCAAGCCCGGCGCCATCGACCTGGGTACGACAATTCGTGCGCTCCGTCGACAGAAACACCCGGACGAGATCGCCTTGCTGAAGGAATGCATGCGAGCTGGCGAAGCCGGTATGCAACGCCTGCGTGAGATCATTCGACCGGGCATCAGCGAATTTGAAATCTTCTGTGAAGTGCAGCACGCGGCCATCGCCGCGGCGGGACGCCCTGGATTGATCTACGGCGACTTCCGTGCGGCCAGTGCCAGTAAGCCCAAAGTGGGGGGGTTGCCTACGCACCACAAACTGGAATTGGGTGACATGTTTACGCTCGATTATTCGGTGGTGCTCGAAGGATATCGGTCCGACTTCACGAATTGCATGACGGTCGGCGCACCGAACCCCAAGCAACAACATTTGTACGATCTGGTTTCGGCCGCCCAGCGCGGTGGAGAAGCCGTGCTGAAAGCCGGAACTCGTGCGAAAGATGTGTTCAACGCGGTCAACAAACCGATCCTGGACGCCGGGCTGGCGGCGAATTTCGCCCATCACGCCGGTCACGGAATCGGCTTGGCTCATCCCGAACCACCGATTCTGGTTCCCGACAGCGAAGATGTGTTGCTGGTCGGCGATGTGATCACGCTGGAACCCGGCCTGTATGTCGAAGGCATCGGCGGTATTCGAATCGAACATAACTATCTGATCACGGACACGGGCTACGAACGACTGAGCAACCATGTGATTTCGCTGACCTAGGTCATTCGATATGACAGCGCCTTTGATTCGGTTTGAGCATGTCACCAAACGGTTTCATGCCGTCGTTGCACTCCATGACGTCAGTTTTGACGTCCGTCCGGGTGAGTTCCATGCACTCTGCGGCGAGAACGGGGCGGGCAAAAGCACGCTGATGAAGATTCTGTCCGGCGTCATCACCGAGTATGACGGCCGGATTGAATTGGCCGGTCAGACACTGGTGGTCAACGGGACTCGCGATGCCGAAGCACACGGCATCAGTATCATCCACCAGGAATTGAACCTGGTGGGCGATCTGTCGGTCGCCGCGAATATCTTTCTGGGTCGCGAGCTGCGAACGGGCTTCGGCCTGCTCGATGACGCGCGGATGGAGCGCGAATCCGCCAAATTATTTTCGCAGCTCGACTGTCAGATCGATCCGCGATCACCGGTCCGCTCGTTAAGGATTGGCGATCAACAACTGGTCGAGATTGCGAAGGCGTTGTCGTTGGAATCGACAACCGGCAGTCCGCCACAACAAAATCGTCCTTTGACACCTGATTCGCCTGCCGACACCCTGCCGCACGTCGCGATTTCGACAGCGCGTATTTTGATCATGGATGAACCGACCAGCGCTCTGACGGAAGCCGAAGTCGAACGTCTGTTCCGAATTATCGCACGGCTACGCGAACAGGGCGTGACGATCGTCTACATCTCGCACAAGATGGACGAGATTTTTCAGCATGCCGACCGCATCACGATCCTGCGAGACGGGCAAGTGGTGAAAACGCTGAACAAGGCGAATACCTCCCCGCGCGAGGTCACCCATTTGATGGTCGGTCGCGAAATCGGCAATACGGATTTCGGCGCAAATCGATCAGCCGGTGCGGAAGTGCTGAAGGTCGAACAGTTGTCGCTGCCCTGGCGAGGTCATGTACGGCAATGGCGGTTGAAGGACGTCAGCCTGCGCGTCCGACGGGGTGAAGTCCTCGGAATCGCCGGGCTGATGGGGGCCGGACGAACCGAATTGCTGGAATGTTTATTCGGCGCCAGTCCCGAACCTCCACTAGGACGTATCGAGCTGGAAGGCCAGCTGGTCCATTTCGCTCATCCCGAGCAAGCGCTTCAGGCGGGAATCGGACTGGTCACCGAAGATCGCAAGCGGTACGGCATTTTTACCGAGATGACGGTACGCGAACATATCACGCTGTCGTCATTGTCCGAAGTCGCCGCTAACGGATTCGTCAATCCCGCCGCCGAGCGCCGGGCGGCCGACGATTCGATCAGTTCGCTACGTGTCAAAACCGCCGGGCGCGAGGCCGCGATCACCAGTCTGAGCGGCGGCAACCAGCAGAAATGCATTATCGCTCGCGCGCTGCGGACACGCCCCAAGCTGCTGTTGCTGGACGATCCGACTCGGGGCATTGACGTCGGTGCGAAAGCCGAGATCTATCGCCTGATCGATGAACTTTGCGGGCAAGGGCTGGCAATTATCATCACCTCGAGTGAACTGCCAGAACTGATCACCGTCAGCGATCGAATTCTCGTCCTATGCGAAGGCCGAGCGACCGCCGAATTTCGACGCGGTGACTTCACCGAGCAAAAATTGATGGAAGCTGCGACCGCCGTGTCCGCGAAACCGCAGCCTGTCTAACCCCACACGTTCACTGCCGGCAATTCGTGTCGGTCCACACAATTACGACCGTAGCGATCGCACCCGCGAACCATCGATTTCGAGCGTTCCCTTGGCGAACATCCGGATGGCCTCCGGTAGCGCTTCGCACTCGGATTGAAAGACACGTGCGGCCAACGAGTCGGCGGTATCGTCGTCAAGAACCGGGACGGTCCGCTGCACGATGATCGGACCGTGATCGTACTGTTCGTCCACAAAATGGACCGTGCACCCGCTCACCTTGGCTCCACGCGTCAGCACCGCTTCATGCACATGATGTCCATGAAATCCCTGACCGCTGAAGGCGGGAATCAGCGAGGGATGAATATTGATGACTCGACCGGCAAAATCCGGGGGAATCGTGATCAGCGCCAGAAATCCGCCACAAACCACCAGATCGACTTTTTGTTCGCGGCAAACGGAAAAGATCGCCCCACTGAAATCGTCGATGGTCGAATACGACTTTCGCTGAATCACGTCGCAACGCAGCCCAAGGTCGGCCGCTCGCTGCACTCCGCCACAACTGGCCCGACTGGCAACGACAACCCCGACTTCCGCGTCGAGCTTCCCTTCGCGAATTTTGGTCATCAGATTGACCAGGGTCGTACCACCGCCCGAAATCAGTACGGCCAGTCGAATGGGCCGATTCAAAGGTGCGGACAGCGGTCGAAATCTCGCCACGTTAAGAATCCTGTGTTTCCGTGATGGTATGGGGGTGAAACGGATCGGAAGCGGGGTGTTCACGCGGCGGAAAATGGTTGAAGTCGGGCTCCACTTGTGGCGCCGGACGCGGCGGCATTTCCCGGCGATTCGTCTGCCAGACCATGTAACAACCGATCAAGAATGCCAACGTGACCACGTAATACCATCCGACGTTAATCCGATGATAGACGGCCTGATAAGGATGAGGAAAGTACTCCACTTCGCCCGCCAGGATCAGCGGAGCCTTACGTGCCGTGTCCTGCGCGTCGTAGCCGTACATTTTGAAGAAGTAGCCAGTGAACCGGACTTCTTCCTGAATATCGCCATTGACCGGCAGCCGTTCATCTTTGGACGTAAACACCACGACCGTGGGATTCCCTTGCGAATCCGGGGTATAGACCCAGCCCTCGTAGGCTTGATCGATTTCCAATGAATTACGACCCACGTCGAACTTGGTCAGTTTTCGCAACACGCCGTGCAGTGTCACCAGGCGGCCGCGATAAAGATCCGGGTTGGTGAAGAGATCGACGAATTGAGGGAAATCCTCGGGTTTGCGTTGGCGATAGGCGGGTGATCCTTCGCGCCGTTCACGAATCTGGGCGGCAAATCGCTCTTGGCGTCGGAGCGGAACCTCTTGGGCCAGCCGAAGAATCCTTAGATAGGCTTCGCGTTCCTCGTACCGCACGCCGATCGTGTTGTCCTTGGCCGTGTTCATCAATTCCGGGTGAATTGTTTCGCCGCGGTCCAAGCTGGTTTCGGCGTCAAAATCCAGCAGCAATTCCCGCTTGCGTAACTCGACCATTTCCTCTTCGGTCAGCGGAGCACGCGGACGGACTTCGCGTGAGGCCTCACCACGTCCCGCCGTGAACATCGCGGACCGGTCTTGAGCCTGCGTCGTCGGCAATTGCCCATTCACAATGAACGCCAAAGCCGCGCACGCGATTCTGATCCATTTGTTCATGCTGGCCACTCCCGAATCCTCCTGATTCGTGGCCAACCTGGCTGACCACGCGGCGGGTATTCTCGTGAGAACCCCGGGGAATGTCGAGAGTTATCGTAAAAGCCCCGATTCTTCCGCGATTCGCCGCGGGGAAATCAATGCCACAAGGGGCGGGAATCTCTGTCAAAGAGTCCCGCCCCTCGTGCCGAATGAGAAGAATCTGTCGTTTGCGAGCAGCGCAAGACTGCTCTCCTGGTCGTTCCCTTCTCGCAAGTGGAAAACGACATTGATCAACGGAAAATGATTGAACAGCGATCGAAATGGCTGTGATTTCGGGGAGCGTCCCGAAGCGTACCGTATCAAGCGTTATTCGCCGTCGCGAGAAGAAAGAGCATCAATCGACATCATGGCCCGTGGGGGCTCGGTTCACCTAACGAAAGTTTCGAGATCGAAAACGAAGACCGAATGTCGCAACCTCCTTTGTTAGTGGCCACCGAACACAGAAACCAACCGAGGAAACAACTCATCAACCGAACAATCCGCTGCGATGCTCGACCGAGTGCAAAAAATTCGCGTGATGGAATTCGTCCAAGACTTCCAGAGGGGGAAGAAAAGTCAGGCTTTCCATTACACGGGCCGAACACGAAGCATCACTGACAAAAACCGAGGGAGACAACAACGTTAAAACTCGAGATCGACAATGCGCCCCATGATCAGTCTCACGGTGCGAACTTGAGGCTGCGTTCCTTCACCCCACGAAGCTTTAATTTCGTAGATGTGGGGAATGCCGGGAAGCAGAGAGTCCGATTCCAAGCGCCAAACCTTTCCTGTCCACTTCGACTTCAGGCCCCTCGCCGTCACGTCTACCTCCTCGGGAAGATAGACTTCGACGACGCCAATTCGCGGATGCTTATTCTCTTCCAGAATCCGCGAGCGGCGTTTGTAGGTCTGGCCCAGCGTCCCGGGTGGGGGAGCAAAGCCAAACCGATCGGTCACGATGTGGGGCGGCACCGTTTCCAAGTTCGAACCAACATTACCGGACCCGTCGATCACGGCAGGAACACCGTTGACTCCGGAGGGGGGTTGCATCGGCACGGGACGAAGCGGGGGATTCATCTTCGCATCGAGCCGTTCCTGCTCGCCGTAGAGCATCCCCATCGGAGGACGGGGGCCAGGTACCGGAGTAGGCTTTGTGCCGAGTGGCAAAGGACTTGTCGTGACAGCAGAGCCATCAGACGGAGGCGGAGGGGGAGTCGCTGGTGTCGGAACCGGCGAAAGTGGTGTCGGGGCCAGCGACGGAACGCCCGGTTGTGGTACGACCGGTGTCGCGGCAGGATCAGGATTCACTTGGGCTCGGGCCAGCAGCAACGGCTCGCGGACCGCGCGTTCGACTCCAAAAGTGGCTGACGACCCATTCAGATTGAGTGCGAGCGCCAAACCCGCGATGAGTGTGATGCGTGGATCATTGAGTTTCATCGTGCTGCTCTCTGTTTGGTAACAATCAACATCGTTTGGCGCGAACAAGTCGTCCGTCGGCAGGAACTCTCAAGTCGATTCCTCTCCCGGACGCGACAGCTCAATGATTTCGCCGTCAGTCTCTTCTCAAAGTACGGCCTGCATCAAACGGCAGAACGTTCTCTTCAAACTCAAATCCTGTTGCGGAGTGGCGTGTGTTAACCAGGACACCAAACTCTACCACCAGATCAATGCGATGCTGGAGAACGACAACCGAGTTCCCAATTTCATGATCTCGACCTGAAGGATCGAATCGGTACTGCTGCGCACGAAGATTCTAACTGGCCGATCGAAGCTCGATGCCCCGAATTTATGACGACCTGCGAAGATTTGCGGGCCGACGAGATTTTTCCGCCCCCCGTTTCTGACGTAACCGCAACATGACGAAACGAGGGGAAGAGGGTCCGCCTTTCGCAGACTGCCTGGCAGTCTAGCAATGATCTCGCTTGTCCGGCCTTATTCACCCATATTGGACAGCGCGACACCTTGCCCCCGCGAAAAGATCGTTTCGAGGAGGCCAATCAACCTCAATCAGAACCGAAAAAGACCGAAAAAGAACAGATGCCTCCTCTGGCTGTGGCCAGCGAGCCGAATTACAATCAGCAAACGTTGATATATACCGATCTTCCCATGATGGGGACGGAAATCGAATGCTCACGATGCTTGGTAGTCCTCGACGCTGTTGTGACGGGATCACCCGGCGTGAGACGCTGAAGGCCGGAGCCCTTTCCGCTTTGGGTGGATTTGGGTTGCCACAGATCCTGGCCGCCGAACAGGCCGGCGCCGTCCACAACGCCAAAGCCAAGAACGTCATCTTCGTGTTCTTGCTCGGAGGAGCGGCGACACAAGATATGTATGACCTTAAGCCGCAGGCTCCCCTGGAGGTCCGTGGCGAGTTCAATCCGATCGCCACATCCGTGCCCGGGATCGAAGTCTGCGAGCATCTGCCGCAGTTTGCCCAGTGGGCTCATCGATTCGCCTTCATTCGGTCGATCAATCACAAGGCCGGTTGTCACAATTGCTTGCCCTGTTACACGGGCTACGACCTGATGCCACCCGATCAACATCCGCGAGACACCGATGCCCCCAGCGTCGGGTCGGTGTTGCAGTACCTGAGTGCCGATCGAGCCGAACTGCCGCAATACGTTTACATGCCAGTCTGGCTGGGCTGGGGGCAGGCATTTCGCCGAGCCGGTCCCTACGGCGGGTTTCTCGGCAAGCGATACGACGCTCTGACCACCGAAAGTCAGCCGTATTACGACAAGGATTCATTTGCGCCTGCTGCCGGTAATCCTCAAATCGTTCGCGGCGCTCCGATTCTGCCCAGCACGTCACTGCAGGACGGCATGACAATCGACCGACTGAACTCACGCCGCTCGCTGCTGCAGCAGATCGACGATGAACGGCGGCGAGCCGAAGTACCGTCGTCCCCCTCATCCTTCCAACGCAATCAACAGCAGGCGTTCGACATTCTCACATCGTCAAAGATGCGGCAAGCTTTTGATCTGACGCGGGAAGATCCGCGGACCATCGAACGCTATGGTCAGACGCTGTTTGGCAATTCCACGCTGATCGCTCGCCGCTTGATCGAAGCGGGGGTCCGGTTCGTCAACGTGACCTGGGATTTGTTCTGGGGTCCGGTTAACGTCGACTATGACGCCTGGGATACCCATACGCAGAACTTCAAAATTCTCAAGCAGAACAAGCTGCCCGGCTTTGATCAGACAATGTCGGCCCTGATGGGCGATCTTGAGACGCGTGGCCTGCTCGACGAGACATTGATCGTCGTCACCAGCGAAATGGGGCGGACGCCGCGAGTCAACGGAAATTCCGGACGCGACCATTGGACCAACTGCTACGGCTCGCTGTTGGCAGGAGCCGGCATCAAGGGAGGAACTGTTTATGGAGCGTCCGATTCGCAAGCCGCCTATGTGAAGGACAAACCGGTGCGGCCCGCCGATCTGGTGGCCACGATTTACAGCAGCCTGGGCATCGATCCGGAAACCCGCGTTCCCGATCACACCAACCGCCCGGTCGAGATTTCCCAAGGCGGCATCCCGATCACCGAAATCATGACCTGAGCGATTCGCTGATCCCGCATTGGCCGAACCACGTCTTCCAAAGTCGTTTTCTCGCTCCACCGCGAGCAAAGTCGTCTCGCACAAAACGCAACGTCGCGCTCGCCCTTACACCGACAATCACCGTCAACAAAGTTCACACATACTTCGGAATCTTCGGCTCGGGAATCTCGTCCAGCAAGCGAGCCACGATCGATTCGGACGTCATCCCCTCGGCCTGTGCCTGAAAGTTCGTCGACAGTCGATGTCGCAAGACGGGAACAGCCACGCGGCGGATGTCGTCCAGCGAAACGCTGGGCCGTCCGTCCATCGCGGCAATCGCTTTGCCCCCCGCGATCAAGAACTGACCAGCTCGGGGACCAGCTCCCCAGTCCACCAGCTCTTTGACGAATTTCGGCGCGGTGTCATCCAGCGGCCGCGTCGCTCGAACCAGCCGAGCGACATAGTTGACCGTCAACGGGCCGATTTCGATCGCGTGGATCTGCTTTTGCAAATAGAGAATCGCCTTCGATGACAGCACCTTGCGAACTTCCTGACGTTCGCTGGACGAACTGGAATGCAGGATCTGCTCTTCTTCGGCAAGGTTCGGATAGTCGACCTTCACGTTGAACATGAATCGATCGAGCTGTGCTTCTGGCAGCGGATACGTCCCTTCCTGCTCGATCGGGTTCTGAGTGGCGATCACAAAGAACGGTTCGGGCAGCTGATAGGTCGTCTGGCCGACGGTGACTTCCTTTTCCTGCATCGCCTGCAACAGGGCTGCCTGAGTTTTCGGCGGAGTTCGATTGATTTCGTCCGCCAGCAGAATATTGGTGAAGACCGGGCCTTCGACAAAGCGAAATTCGCGTCGTCCCGCGTCGTTTTCGTCCAGCACGTTAGTCCCGGTGATGTCCGAAGGCATCAAGTCGGGCGTAAACTGGATACGCTTGAAGTGCACATCCAGAATTTGCGCAATGGTCGAGACGGTCAATGTTTTCGCCAGGCCGGGAACGCCGACCAGCAGGCAATGCCCCCCGGTAAAGATCGCGGCCAGAATCTGTTCGATGACCGCGTCTTGACCGACGATCACCTTATGCAGCTCCTCGGCCATCAACTCGCGGTGTTTCCGAAATTTCTCCAGAAAATCGTCGAAATCCGGCTTTTTCTCGACCAAGTCACTGCTCCTTTTTATGCCCTGCCATGAACGCTGCGGCCAACAGATCACGTTCCTCGCCTCAATCGGCGCGATTCGGCCCGTCACAATCGTCCATGGAATAACCTGTCCGCGTTCCGAACGACCGATCTGGCGAAACTATCGCCATCCTGTCTTTTGTTCGATCTGCTCACTGTACGGGACTGTCCCGAAGTTGGAAAGTGGCCGAAGGCCTTGTCCGTCGGCTCGGTGGAAAACTGATCCGACGCCAGAAGACAGGCCCCCAGGGAAAATTCGACTTGCTCCAATCGCACGTGGCTGTTCCAATACCCCCCGCAGGATGCACAACATCTGGGGGGGGAGGTCCAAGGATGGACATGTTTGTAGTGCGCGGGGGGCGACCTTTGCGCGGTCGGGTTTCTGTCAGCGGTGCGAAGAACGCCGCGTTGCCCATCATGGCGGCTGCGCTGGCGGCGCGAGGGACCACGGTCCTGCGCGGCGTGCCTGATCTCGTCGATGTCACGACGCTTTCACAGGTACTGCAATCACTGGGAATGACCGTCGAGCGTCAAGCCGATGGCGCCCTGGAGCTAACCGCGGCCGACGAACAACGCTGCCTGGCCGATTATGAAATGGTTCGCCGGATGCGTGCCAGTGTCTGCGTGCTGGGCCCCTTGCTGGGACGCCGCGGCCGAGCCTGCGTCTCGTTGCCGGGCGGCTGCAATATTGGACATCGTCCCATCGATCTGCACCTGAAAGGCTTGCGAGCCCTCGGAGCCGAAATCACGATCGATCGCGGCTATGTCTTCGCTCGGGCAGACAAACTGGTCGGCACGGATATCTATTTGGGTGGTTCGTTCGGAAGCACTGTCACCGGTACCTGCAATGTGCTGTGTGCGGCCGTCTTCGCCAAAGGAACGACCACAATTTCCGCCGCCGCTTGCGAACCTGAGGTGATTGACCTGGGGCGATATCTGAACGCCATGGGCGCCAAGATCGAAGGCCTGGGAACACCGCTGTTGCGCATTCAGGGAGTCGAAGAACTGAATGCGGTCGAATACACCGTGATTCCCGATCGAATTGAAGCCGCGACACTGTTGATCGCGGCCACAATGGCCGGCGGGCGGCTGCAAGTCGACAATGTCGAACCGATGCATCTGGCTGCGGTGATCGATGTTTTGCGGATGGTCGGCGTCGGGATCGAAATTCAGGGTCGTACCGTCTGCGTGACCGCCCCTGAACGAATTCGCTCGGTGGATATCACCGCGCTGCCTTATCCAGGCATTCCCACCGACGTCCAGGCCCAGCTGACCGCTTTGCTTTCGATGGCCGACGGCATCAGCGTTGTGACCGACAAAGTCTTTCCCGATCGCTTCATGCACATCCCCGAACTGATGCGCATGGGAGCTAACGTGCGTCGCGAAGGGGCCAGTTCGATCATTGGTGGCGTGAAAACCCTGACGGGCGCCTGTGTCATGGCGTCCGATCTTCGTGCCAGCGCCGCGTTGCTGCTGGCGGCACTCGCGGCTGACGGCGAATCGGTCATTCGCCGTGTCTATCACCTGGACCGGGGATACGAGAGTCTCGAAAAGAAACTGAATCAGGTGGGCGCCGACATTGTCCGGGTGGCGGATCTTCCCGAAACAATGCCAGCGAGCCTGCAACTGTCAGACGAAGAACAACAACCGCTGGCTGTCGATTCCAGCGATTCTCCGCCACCGCCCAAATTTCTGTCGAAAAGCGAATTCGCCCGTCACCGGATCAAGTGACGTTACCAGAGTTTCGTACGCAAGACTTTGACCACGACACTCTTGTTTTCAAAGTCGAGGAATGACGGAACCTGCTCCGTATCGGCCTTGGCTTCGACGTTCGCCTGCCGCAGCAAATTGCCAATCCGCGCAATCGGATAGAGTACTGCAATTTCGTCGAAGCTGATCGCGGTCAGTGGGATACTCTTGCCGAATCGGACTTTGAAGGGGTCGTGCCCCTCTTCCATGAGCTCTTCATCTTCGAACGGCTTCTTGTCCATCATTTCGACGACAAACTCTTCGAGAAAATCGCCGAAGTCATGAATCGCCCCGCGTTCCGTCCGACGATTCGGTTCTCTCAGATCGACCATACGGGCATTCACCAGAATACAAATATCCGTGTATTGCTCGTTCACGGTCTGATTGACATACCCGGCGCAGGCGTAGCCGTTGCGCAGCAGACAGGCGATCGGAATGTATTCCGTGCCATCGCTTTTGCTGCCAATCAACTTCAAAAATTCTGCTCGTTGCATGGTGGCCCTCCAAAGAAAACGGAGAATTGGCGCGGTCGAAAGAAGTACGATCGCGAATGAAATGGGATCGGCGAGATCATACCAACCGGACAGCCGTCGACGAAGCGACAACCCACCCGCGCGCAAGGCCAGACACGGTCACCGCCAAGACAGAATGCGCTAAGACTTCAGGCGTTCTTGCCAGACGGCGACCTGGGCGAGCACCGCCGTCCGACCGCCACTGCCGAAGCTCGATAAACGCGACACAACGTTTTTCACGCCGATGTAGCCACTCACGTCGGCCTCAATCTTGTCGCAAGCCGCTTGAAGTTCGCTCAGCGTCAGATCGGCCAGCTTACAGCCTTTCGATTCACACAACCGGACGAGTTTTCCGACGACCTCGTGTCCCGTTCGCATCGGCACACCGCGGCTGATCAGATATTCCATCAGCGTCGTGGCATCGAGAAATCCTTCCTCCAGCCGAGCATTGATCGTGTCGACCTTCAACTTCGCACGGCGAACAATACTGGGCGCCAGCTCGACACAGGCCTGCACGGTGTCCAACGCGTCGAAGAAGGCCAGCTTGTCTTCTTGCAGATCGCGGTTGTACGCCAGCGGCAGCCCCTTGAGCAGCGTCAAAATCTGCGTCACATCGGCGATGACTCGCGCCGACTTACCTCGGATCAACTCCAGTACATCGGGATTCCGCTTTTGCGGCATGATCGAAGAACCGGTCGTGTAGGCATCGGGCAGCTTCAAGAATCCGAATTCGGTCGTACACCATAGGATCCATTCTTCGGCCCAGCCACTCAGATGCACGGCAATCAGCGACAGATCAAAAATCGCTTCGGCCAAAAAGTCGCGATCACTAGATACGTCCAGACTGTTCGCGGCAACCATCGGAATTTGCGACGAGTTTGCACCGGATGTCGTAAAACCCAACAACCGAGCCGTTTCATCGCGATCAATCGGCAGCGACGTCCCGGCCAACGCGGCCGCACCCAGCGGCAGGACGTTCACTCGCTTCAAGCAATCGGCGATTCGTTCACGATCACGCTGAAACTTTTCGCAGTAGGCCAGCCAATAGTGAGCCGCCATCACGGGCTGGGCTCGCTGCAAATGAGTGAACCCCGGCAGCACCACGTCCGCGTCGATCTGACAGCGATCGACGAACGCCCGTTGCAAATCCAGCAACAAGTCGTCCAGTAGCGTTAACGAGTCCCGAACATACAGCTTCAGATCGGTCGAGACCTGGTCGTTGCGGCTGCGAGCCGTATGCAGTTTGCGACCGACGTCGCCGATCCGCTGGATCAGCGACGACTCGATATGCATGTGGATATCTTCGAGTTCCGTCTTCCACGCCATTTCGCCGCGTTCAATCTCGCCGCCGATCGTTGCCAGCGTGTCGACGATCAGTTGGCATTCCTGGGACGTCAGCAATCCGGCTTTCGCCAGCATCCGTGCATGCGCTTGAGAACCGCGAATATCGACCGCCGCCAGGCGACTGTCGAACGAAATGGATTCGGTAAACTTCTCGACGCGCGGATCGGTCTGCTCATCGAAAGCGCCGCCCCAGGGTTTGGCAGACAAGTTAGGTTCCTGCGGAAAAAAGAAAAAGGGCCTGTTGAAACCACCATTCAACAGAGCATACGAGCATACACCTTGCGTCCGGCCAAGGCGACAATGCGTTGATCTCGCCTGCCACCCAGCCCGCACCGGCCCGGTTCTGGTCGGGCCGGCCGGATGCGATCAGTCGTTACTTGATGTCGGATTCATCCATCGTGAAATGATTCACGACCGTTCGTTTTTGCGAGGTGTACACGCCTTCGATTCGACCATCGGCCGCCTGGATGATGTAGGGATAGCCTTGTTCGTCATCCGGGGTGTCGACGATATTCCGGGCCACCGGCCAGGTCTTCCCGCTGTCGGTCGAAACCCGCATCGTCAGTGGATTTCGCTCGCCCTTGTTGTTGTCGTTGTAAATCATGACCAGATGATTGTTCTTCAACTTGATCAGGTCGACGGCCGCGTTGGGATTGGGGAACTGGGTATCTTCCCCCTGCGACCAGGTCTTGCCGCCATCTCGTGATTCGGTCCTGACGATGAAACCATCGGCCATCGGGCCGTAGCCACCGGCGCGGCGGCAGAAGGCGAACAGATATTTTTCGTCGATCTGGACGACCGACGGCTGAATGTTGCCCAGGCGTGAATACACTTTGTTGCTGAAAGTCCATTCCTTGGTCTGCTTGTGATACTGAGCGAAGAACGAAGCGCTTTGAGCACCGACCACTTCGATATCTTTGCCGGTTTCGTGGTAAATGGGCACGATGAAATCGCCGTTCAGCAGTTGAATTGGCTGCGATCGGACCATCGTTCCCCGTTCGAAGGTCAGCATCTCGGAATCGGTCCAGGTGTGGCCGTAATCAAACGAATACTTGTACTTGATGACCGAATCGGACCAGGTGTCGCCGTACCGGACGACGTAAAACAACCACGTGGCTCCGCCAGGTTCTTGCCAAATCACTCCATTTCCATCGGCTCGGTCAGGCGTATCAGCGATTTTCTTGGGCAGTTCCCAAGCCTTCGAGCCGCGAGGCCGACGCGATCCGAACACAGCCGTGTCACCTTTGTATTCGCCTTCACCACCGTAGTAAGCGATGTACAGATCGCCATTCCCCAATTCGGCAATCGTGGCGGGATGTTTGTAGATGCCGCCGGGAATTTCCGGACCAAAGACTCGTTCGAATTTCAATTCCGCCAAGGCCGGACTCACGCAGGCCGCGATGGCCACCGCACTGAACAACCACAATCGAAAATCTCGAATATTCATCGATTCTTTGCCAAAAAAGAGAAAACAAATCATCAGGAACCAATAGGTTCTAAGCCTTCACAATGGCCCTGTCCAGCATCACGACCGCGACAACAGGGCGGATGCCGAATCTTGTTCGCAGCCATGACTTTGGTAACGATCGACGAGCCGGAAACTGTTTCGGAATGCCGCAGATTTCTGGTTCCGACGAGACAATCTCTCGGCCGGACGAGATCCATTCGCGACGCCACATTCCCAATCGGCGTCAACGCGCGTCGGTGGTAGTTTATTGGTCGCCGGGCTCAGACAGCGTTGGCCGCCGCGGTTGTGGCTGGCAGATCAGCAGGTACCCTGACAGCAACATCAACGGAACCACAATCGACCAGTAGGAGACGAGGCACATCGCCCCCTGCATGCCCGCTGAGCTGACCTCACATGCCGGGAACACGCCCAGCCACAGGAAATATCGTTCGTAGCGGACGAGGCCAGT
Organism: uncultured Schlesneria sp.; assembly: GCA_903871875.1. Taxonomy (GTDB): domain Bacteria; phylum Planctomycetota; class Planctomycetia; order Planctomycetales; family Planctomycetaceae; genus Schlesneria. Next base: position 10,211 of record CAIQIR010000092.1, on the reverse strand, counting down.
GAAAGCGGGAAACGTGGACCAATTCCGAAACGCCTTCGTCAGCACAACCGAATCCGATTCCGTTTTCCCATAAAAGGAAGTCCAGGACACGGCGCCATTCCAGGCGTGCAGACTCTGCAGAGCGTTCTTCGCACTGAAGAAGACCAAACGATCTTCGACTCGCAGACTTCTGACCCAAGCCGTTGTGATCAAGCACGCCATGAGCAGCGCGACCACACCGAGCTTTCTTCGCCAACCGTGAAAGAAGTCGCCCATGATGCCTAGTTGCCAACGGAGATGAGTTCGACCCGAATCCACATTACCGCACTTCGAGATTTTTCTCTCTGAGAGAGGACGGGTTGTCGCGTACGAAACCAATCGGAAATCAAATCGCCGCAATCGTTCACGACCCGGGGACTGGCTCGATTTCCCGCAAGGAAACAGTTGCCTTCGCCTGTTCAAAACCTCTTAGTCGTTGGACAACAGGGAAACTCGTGCCCGTCCCCCTCTCTTCGCTGTGAACGAGTGCCAAGTCGCCTGACACGCAGACAACTCAACGAAACCGCATGGCAGAAGGTTGAGAACGACCTTAAGATGAATCGCGTTCCACGAGCAACTCTTAACGAGCCTAAGTCATGAGCGACTTCTTCCACGGATGGAAATGCAAAGCAGGGTTCGTAACGCTGGTGATCTCCTGCCTGTTCATGGCAGGTTGGTTACGCAGTGACTCAAGAATGGATACTCTACGCCTGAACGGCAGTACGTGGAGCTGCATTGTGTTCTCGGTCGACGACTGCCTCTGGTTTTTCAGTGACACCGCCTCCCATTCCGACGGGCCATTGATCAACTGGCAAGCGAGGCCCGTCGACCAGTCCGGCAGCCCTGGAACTCAGATTTCACGAATTGACCGCCGCAGTTCAAGAATTCGGCCGATGGACGAAGTGGAGACGTCTTGGCATTGGCGATGGAGGGAGTTCATGTTCGGCTCGGGCGCACTCAAAGACGCTCCCAGCTTGCGGCTCAAATTCATTTCCATTCCCTATTGGTCCGTCGTCATCCCATTGGCGCTGCTCTCGGCCTATTTGCTGTTCAACAGACCGCGATCACGGCATCCGAAGAACGCCCTTGAAGCCGTCACCGCTGAAGGATCTTGAATCATGAACAACTTCTTCCACGAAGGACGACGAAAGATCGGAATCGTCACGTTGTTCCTCGCCTGCCTGTTCGCCGCAGCATGGGTGAGAAGCTTCAGCGTGGGCGACTTCGTCGCGTCTGCCAACTATCAGTTCGTGTCGTTCCATGGCGGTGTGTTTTGGGAACGAACGAACCTGCCATTCCAACTGCGATTTCAATACGTGACCGAAGATGATCGGCACGTCACCGACGTGTACCACGACCACGAGTGGGATGACAAATGGCGATGGAAACGTTGTGGTTTTGCGTTCGGAGAAACCGAAACGACAGTTGCGGCCGCCAATGGAACCTTTTCAACCGTCAAGAGTACGTATTACTTCATTCCCTATTGGTCCGTCGTCATTCCACTGACGCTGCTGTCGGCTTCCATGTTGCTGAGCAAGCGCCGCAAACCGAACGAGAATCCGCCGGCAACAATCTCGTGATGCGTTCCCGATTCTCAGTCGCTATTATGACATCTCGTCTTACCACTTCCGCCTGACGAGTATCATTCCTGAGATTCAAATGATGGGCGACTTCTTCCACGGTTGGCGACGAAAGACCGGCGTGGCGACGCTGGTACTGGCGTTGGCCTTCACGGGAGGGTGGTTCAGGAGCGACTTGATTCACGATGCATTCGGTTCACCAATCGGAAAGTCCAGAGCCGCCGGTTTGTTGTCAGCGGCCGGACAACTCGGCGTTTATGTCACCACCGACAACGACGCGTACAACATTCCAAAGCAACCCGCTTGGAAAACGTGCAAACGCGAGACGTTCCGTGCCCTGTTTCCGGCGAGGTCTGGCTTTATTTGGAGTTGGCATTATCACGAGTTTGGAATGTTGCGTCATTCTTCGGGCAATGTTTCGGTAGTGATTATTCCCTATTGGTCAATCGTCTTACCAATGTCACTACTCTCGGCCTACCTGCTGCTCATCAAGCCAAGATCGTCGAGTCCGAAGAATGTCGTTGAAACCGTTACTGCCGCAGGGGCGTAAATCATGCGCGACTTCTTTCACGGCTGGCGACGAAAGACGGGCGTCGTCACGCTCGTGATGGCGTTGGCCTTCATGGGAGGATGGCTGAGGAGCCTCATGGTTCAAGACTCATTTTCGCTCCCCTACGCCCTCTTACCGACACTGCGGCTGGTCTCATTGGAACAATCCCTCGTAGGGCTCTTGATTGAAGACCCGACGTCGATGCTGATGCTTCAGGCCTGGGAATCCAGCCCCCCAACGGATCAGCCGTTTTACGATCATCCCGGCATCGAATGGCGTCTGAAATTGTTCGGATTTGGCATTGGCGATGAGTTATTTGATCCGGCGAATGGTGGTCATGTCAGCTTATGGGTCATTCCCTACTGGTCGATCGTTATCACGCTGACTTTGTTCTCGGCCTACCTGCTGCTCGGTAATCCAAGCTCGCCGCATCCGAAGGCGGCCGTTCCTACCGTCACTGTCGAAGGACCGTAAACGATGGGCGACTTCTTACACGGCTGGCGACGAAAACTGGGAATCGTGACGCTGCTGCTGGCGTTCGTCTTCCTGAGCGGTTGGATCAGAAGCCGGTCCCACTGTGATCACGTCACAATCCGCAGCGGCCAGCAAACCGTGCATTGGCTCATTTCCGGCTACCACTGGCTGGGATGGGTGATGTATCGGGAACCAGAAAACACCTTTCCACCGACCGTGAAGACTCAATGGAAGGTGTGGCAAGCTTGCGAAACTCCTTTTTCCGCCGTGCATACCCGATGGAACGCGAGATTTAGCTACTTCTACGAGTCAACGTCAGCGGCGGCAAATCCGCATCTGATCGTCCCCTATGCCGTGATCGTGCTTCCGCTGACTTTTCTCGCCGCCTACCTGCTGCTCACGAAATCACCCAAATCGAATCAAAAGAACAACGTGAAACCTAATCCTGAAGCGGCGAATTAAATCGTGGGCGACTTCTTCCGTGGCTGGCGACGAAAGACGAGTCTGGTGACTTTGACGATGGCGCTGTGTCTTATGGTCGGTTGGATGCGGAGTCTTGCCGTTCAGGACCGGGTCTGCTTTTATCGACGACAGGCAATCTACGCGATCACATTGATGGATGGTGAAATTGAGTGGACTCGTCACGTCAGACCAGATGTCGACTACTTACCCATGCGATGGTCCTCCAAAACAATCACGGAAATCGTTCGCAAAAACTCCTTGAAGTCTTGGGAAAATTGCGAAATTCATTGGCGTCGGTACTGGTATGGTTTCGACTTCGGCGCGAAGTCGTATCTCATGGGGACAATGAAGCCGGAAGGGACGAGTTCCCGGTCGATACCTGGCGAATACTGGAAACGACGTGTTGAAGTGTGGCAAGTCCCCTATTGGTCCATGATCCTGCCGCTGACACTGCTCTCGGCGTATCTGCTGCGCAGCAAGTCACGAAAACGGGTTCCAACAAACGTCGCGGACGCCGTCACTGTCAAAGGAGCATAACTTATGGGCGACTTCTTCCGTGGCTGGCGACGAAAGATCGGAATCGTGACGCTGGTGATGGCCTGCCTGAGCGCGACCGCTTGGATGGCCTGCCTTTGGGATCATGCCGCGATCAACCGACTGATTTCCGACATCGTCCCGCCGCAAGACGGCCGCTTTGGCCTGCTCACCGATGAGGCTTCGATTACGCTGGGCACTTTTATGGCTTTCCAACCCGGACAGTTTCGTGCGGCGAACGTCGTTCCCCCCAAGATGTCGATCGTCACCGCGCAAGGCATCCGTCTGTACTTATTACCCATCTTCGACATCCCATTCTGGAGGATCGTGACTCCTCTGGCGATGCTCTCGACGTACCTCCTGCTCAGCAAGCCACGAACTTCCCATCCGAAGAGCGTCGTTGACACCGTCGCAGTCGAAGGAACGTGAATCATGAGCAACGTGTTCCACGGCTGGCGACGAAAGTTCGGCCTGGTGACGCTGGTGATGGCCCTGGTATTCATGGGCGGTTGGATACGAAGCCGTGTCGTGGGCGAGGAGTTGACGGTACGGACCGTGAAACGAGCGCACTTCCTCGCATCCTACGACGGGTGGCTCCGATGGGAATGCTACACACTGGTGCCGGGCATTGAATCGTCGGACTTTGCTGCGATCGCACGATGTCGCACTCAGTGGCTGGTCGATGATCCAAAAACATATCAATATGGCGGACTTTGGCGCGATCGAATGGATTGGTGGATTGACAGGTACGGTTTTCAATTGGGCAATACAAATATCGACACGGTTATTTCCGCGAACAACCAACCCATTCTGATCCCCGTTTTTGCGTTAATCATTCCCTACGTTTACGTGACGATCCTGCTCACCCTGCTCTCCGTCTACCTGCTGCTCACCAAGCCACGAACATCGGCCCCAAAAAACGTTGTGGAAAACCTCACTGTCGAAGGAACGTAAAGATCGGCAACGTGCTCCACGATTGGAGACGAAAGATTGGCGCGATGACGCTGGCCATCGCGTGCGTATTCGCTGGGGGGTGGGTCAGAAGCTTCACGAGAGATGATGTCCTCAATTGCGAGCTTTGGAACACGAATCATGCGATCAGATCATTCGACGGCAAGATTCAGTTCAGGCGATTCGGCCCGAATCCTGCTGAAACTTCTCTCTCGTGGAACTCAATGCAGACGCAGCAGAATGTCGACGACGATTGGGACCGTTTCAACATCCTCTGGCGACGAGACTTCTGCTACGGGTTTCACCTTGGCGCCGGAACGCACAAGAGGCTTTCCGATAGGACACTGGAATTATGGAACATCCCCTATTGGTCCATTACGATCCCTTTGACACTCATCTCGGTCCTTTTGCTCCTCACCAAGCCACGAGCGACAAACGACATGGAAGCCTTCGCGATCAAAGGAACGTAAATATGGGCAACCTGTTCCACGGCTGGCGACGCAAGATCGGTCTGGTGACGCTCTTCATCGCCGGTCTGTTCATGGCGGCCTGGGTCAGAAGCTATCTCCCCGCAGCCGAGGATGAGATCACATATCCCTTGAGCGACGGTTCATAATGCCTGCTCTCTTTGAGTCCCGAAGGAATTGAATTGGGAAAACCCCTCGTGGAACAAGTTGGAAATCGGGCAGGGGTGTCAATTCAAGTGTCTTTTTGGGTTCCTCATTGGCTCACCACGATCCCGTTGACACTCATCTCGTTCTGGCTGCTGCTGTCGAGACCGCGACAAATGACATCGCCGTTCGCCGGAGAGCAGAATCTCGAAACCGTTCCCTGACAGGCAGTCTAATGCGATTGGTTCTGCTCTCATTCGGCAGGCACCCGTTGTCCGACGCCGGCTCCCCAATTCCGCCGAAAGTGACAACCCCGTGCCAGGTCGGCAGTTTGTCTGGACTTTCTGAGTCCTCCTGTGTCATTATGTCGACAGTAAGACATTCCACCTGACACCGAACGTGAATCATGGGCAACTTCTTCCACGGTTGGCGACGCAAGATCGGCTGTGTGACGCTGATACTGGCACTTGCGTTCGTGGCTTTGTGGGGCAGGAGTCATTCCCACCCCACTAAGTTCATCCGTCCATTGGAGAATCACGTGACTTTGATCTTCGAATCCGTTCCGTCCGGTTTGCTATTTCATAAGGAAGAAAGGCTCATTCTTAACAACAGGGCATTCGACCCTGATCCAAACAGCAAGATATCCAATTCCGATGTCATCCTTCACGGAGATCCAATTGCCGTTCATCATTTCAGCATCGTTGGCCTGTTAACACTCATCTCGGCCTCTCTGCTGCTCAGCAAGCCACGAACATCGGCCGCAAATCACGTCGTTGAAGCCGACGCAACCAAAGGAATATGAAGATGGGCGACTTCTTCCACGGAGGACGACGAAAGATCGGGATTGTGACGCTGATGATGGCGTGCGTGTTGACCGTGGGATGGGTGAGAAGCCTCTGCCTCAAAGACGAAGTCTGCATTTTGAGTTTTCGATACGGCTTCGGCGATAAAATTGATCCTCTTTCTTACTGGATCCATTCCACCCAGAGCACGATTCGACTTTCAAGACAGGATCATCACGTACGTTGGAGTAACCCAGGATTCACAACTCTCAAAAACGAGACCGATCAGTTTCAATTTCACTATGTATTTGCCGTGCTCCCACTGACCACAATGTCCGCGTGGTTGTTGCTCAGACAGCCGCGCAAATCGACACCTGAGGCAACGATTCCATGACATCGACAGGCACCTTTGGTCCAACGTCTGCTCCTAAATCCCTCGCAAAAGGAAGATCCGCAGGCAAAGCCCGTCCCGCGAATCACTGACAACCGGAAACCCTCTCTCATGAGCGACTTCTTCACTCCCTGGCGACGAAAGATGGGCGTCGTGACGCTGATAGTGGCACTTCCTCTGATGGGAATGTGGGTGCGAAGCTATGTTGTCGAGGACAAGTTGGCAATCACAATCGGTGATGTGCGGTATGCCATCGGTTCAGTTCAAGGGTGCGTCGTAAGGGATCGCTGGCTCGATAAAACGCACTCTGGAGGAATCGGCTACAGCAGTGAGTGGAGAGACTTGAATCGGCCCGCCAGACTCCCTCCGCCATACTACCGAGCTCCGCCCGGATCACCTCTCGGTCAAGTCGAGTTTGAATCGAAGGCGGTGCCTTACTGGCCGTTTGTCGTTCCCCTAAGTCTGCTCTCGGCCTGTCTGCTGCTCAGCCAGCCACGAACACGATCAAATCCGCAGAACGTCGTTAAACCTGCCGCAACCGAAGGAACATGAACCGATGGGCAACGACTTCCGCAGCTGGCGGCGAAAGTTCGGCGTCGTCACGCTGGTGATGGCGTGCGCATTCATGGGCGGCTGGGTGAGGAGCGGACTTTTTAAAGAGGAATTGTGGTTCAGCAAGGATCCTTCACCCAATCAGATCTTTGTGCAAAGCTGTACCGGATGTGTGAGATGTTTTTATGGCCGAGCCAACGGGGAAATCACTCGTGGCGGGTATTGGTGGATCTCGAGGCGTTGCCGATCGGCCGATCGTGACTTTGCGGGATTCGGTGTTCCTTTCGTTTTCGACTGGCGGTGGCATTATTGGGGGTTCGATTTCGGCAAAGGTCACGAGGTTCAACAACGACCGAATGAATACAGATTGAGGTTTATGTTCATCCCCTACTGGTCTATCGTCATCCCGCTGCCCCTGCTCTCGGCGTGGCTGCTACTCAGGAAACTGCCAACACGGTCAAATCCGCAGAACGTCGTTGAACCCTTCGCAACCGAAGGAACATGAACCGATGGGCGACTTCTTCCAGGGATGGCGACGAAAGATCGGCGTGGCGACGCTGGTGATGGCGTGTGTGTTCACGGCGGGGTGGGTGAGAAGTCACGTGTTAGGTGAGGACGTTGAGTTTTCAATTGGTCAGCACACAACTCACGGATTTGGATGGATTGGCCAGTGGCTCATTTGGGGGAGCATCTATGATGAGAACGCCGTGTATTCGTGGCCGGTTTTTAGCTTTGAAAGCAACGTCGCCTCAGACAGTCCACTCATTGGGCCCGACAGGGTTTGGCATTGGCGTAGTTGCGGATTCGGCAGGTGCGAGCTCAAAGCAGAATCAAACGGTGGCTGTCGACTGGTATTTCGAGTAATCCCATTCTGGTCCATCGTCGTCCCACTGACGTTGCTCTCGGCGTGGCTACTACTCAGCAAGCCGCCAGTATCGAAACCGAAGAGCACGGCTGACGCTGTCGCAGTTGAAGGACACTGAATCATGGGCGACTTTTTTCACGGGTGGCGGCGAAAGGCTGGCTTGCTGGCACTGATACTGGCTTTCGCGCTATCCGGTGGCTTGATAAGAAACGCGACGATTGATGATCGACTTACGGTTGAGCTATTGGATTCAGATTATTTCCTGGTTTCGACGGATGGCTTATTTCGTTGTACGCGATGCACGAACCTCCCTTACCGATGCGGGCCAGTTGCCTGGCGCTCAACTCCGTCTGGTTCGAATTCGGGATTCAACGGGACTGAAGAAGCGGCCATTGTCTGGAAATGGCGATCTGCCTTGTATGGATTTGAACTCGGCGTTGGTCACCTTCACGGACTTTACCCGACGACCGTCCTGGCCATCCCGTACTGGATTGGCATTCCCCTGACAGGGATCTCGGCCTATCTGCTGCTCATCAGGCCGCGAAAACCACCTCCCACAGATGTCATCGAATCGCCTGAAACCTGATTGCGGATTGCAGAAGGAATCGACGTCAATCAGATCGATTGGCCGACGCTTCTCGGACCACAATTGACGAGACCCTCAATCATGGCAGACTTCTTCCGAGGCTGGCGGCACAAGGTTGGCGTTGTAACGCTGATGATGGCGTTGTTTTTCATTGGTGCGTGGATGCGGAGTCTCACTGTTTCCGACCATGTCCATGTTCAATTTTTTGATTATTCAAACGCTAATCAAGGATTTGCATCAAATAATGGATCGGTGCTTTGGTTGAAGTGCGACGATCGCATAAAGAGGAAAATTGAACTGATGCCTGAGGTTCCTTTTATTGCCCTTCTTTACCCTCCTCAGTGGAATTCTCATGGTAACGATTCACCATGGGGGCGTCGCTTTCTTGAAAACCCGGACATCCAATGGGGGGGGCGATTTTGTGGATTTGGCGTCGGCGATGTCATTCTTGATGCCGTTCTTCAACGCAGCAAGTGGTTTCCAGTATCTCCGATTCACATACGATTCGTCGAAGTGCCGTATTGGTCGATTGTCTTGTTGCTGACTCTTCTATCGGCTTTTCTGTTGTTCGGTCACCGAACAATGGAAAGCGATCCGGATGCGATGCGTCGCTCTCGCTACGAGCCGGACAAAAATCAGGAATTACACGACTGGTTAATGTCACAGAAACGCGAGAACAATCAGGTGCTCAGAAAAAGATGATTCCAACACTGGCCCACAGTCAGATCTTGAGTCGCTTTTTAGCGATTGGCATGTCCAAAGAATGCCCGCCATTCTCGTTTCACGTCGCTCTTCGGCATGCATCTTCAGGCCACCACTGTTTTTCAATCCGCCCGGAAACCGATGTTTGTGTGCAAGGCCCTGTCGCCATATCCCCGCGAATCACTGACAACCGGAAATGCTCAATCATGGGCGACTTTTCCCACGGCTGGCGGCGAAAATGCGGCCTGGTTGCGCTGGCTATGGCGTGTGTGTTCACAGCGGGGTGGGTGAGAAGCCTGACAACCGAAGACGTGTTCTTTGTTCCCCTCGGCCCTTTCCATTCGGCAGCCCTGTCTTCGGCTGATCAACTCGTTGCCTGGCGCTGCGGTTACGAAGATTCCGGAGGGGAGTTAAACTGGATCTCCGACACCCTTTCACACTGGGCCGCTGATTTTGATGAACGGCTGCAAGACCCGATATTTCCCGGCGAAGGAGATCTTGTCGACTGGATCTGGATCTCTGGCCTGACGATCGGAGAAACGTCTTTTTATCGCCCTTACCGTCGACAGGTGCTCCTGATCATTCCCTATTGGTTGATCGTCCTGTCGCCGACATTGCTCGCCGCCTTTCTGCTGCTGAACAAGCCGCGCAATCTGAGTGAGAAACAGCAACCGGCGACGTCGGGATGCGTTCCCGTAACCCAGCCGCTATTATGACATCGCGTCTCACTTCTTCCATCCGACGAGCCGCATTCCCGAGATTCCGAACATGGGCAACTTCTTCCGTGGCTGGCGACGAAAGCTGGGCGTAGTGACGCTGCTGCTGGCGTGCGTGGCGATGGGCGGGTGGGTGCGAAGCCTTGTCATTAAGGACCGCATCGACTTCTGCAATTTCACCGGCTTTGCCAAGCAAGACAAACGTCTCGCAGGATTGGCCACCGATCGGCAGTCGCTCATCATTTTGGTCTACAAAGTTGACGAGGTCGTCTACAAATCTCATGGGCGTTCGATGAGCTATTTAGTCGTCCAAGAAAAAGGGCTTTGATCCCTGAGTTTTCGGGTAGTCAGCGGAAGAACAGTTGTTAGGATTCGCAGGGTATTGATGTCGATCCCTCCAAAACCTTGCGATTTCTGACATGAAACCACGCTCACGT
>CAIQIR010000091.1 GCA_903871875.1 uncultured Schlesneria sp. | reverse complement strand
CTTGAAATCCATACGAATCTTCCCGACACTCTGTTTTCACGGGTTTGCCTCCGTTCGTCCGTCGATCTCCTTTTGGCGAAGGGTTTACGCACGACGAGGCACCCGTGTTTGCTTATACCCAGTGAGAAATGCGGGCTAAGAGGGCAATTTCTTGGAGCAGCGATTCCCTCAGGCTACGAAATTCAGCTGACCGCTGGCCTGTGTTGTGGGTGTCACGGTCGTTTGAGGACGTGCCCAACGTGAGGATGTCGCATTCCGGAATTGAATCGTTTCCGGGACGGATTCGTTCTGTCGCGACGAATGCTGGCTGCCGGCGTCGCACGCGACCTGAAATTGACCTGTGGCCAGTCCACTATTGGTCAGCGACTGACGTAGATCTTCGAGTTGGCCGTTGATCAGTTGTTGTGCCGCAGGGTTTTGCGTGACGATGCGAATCGAAACAACGTCATTGTTCATCGAGAGATGGAGATTGACGGTTCCCAACTCCGAATGGTTCAGGCGAATTCGAAGCGTCGTGGGGCCTTGGTAGGAATCGTCGCTCAGGTGCCCCGTGACTGCGGTGGCGATCTGATCAGATATTGAGGCATCCGAAGTTTCGCTGGTTGGCGACATCAGATTCATCGCGGGAATGATCGCCGATTCGGAAGAGGTTGGATCAACAGTTTGTTCTGTCGGCCGCGGAGTCGAACTGGTGGGGCTTGCCGTCGTGTTGCGGGTGGTCGAGTTACGCTCGATTTGCAGGTCGTCAACGGTCACTCCGCGACCGGGGTTGAAGACAGACGAGGCCGGTTTGGAATTGAGTTCGGATCCGATTGATGAGATTTCCGAAGTGGCTGCCTTGGATATCAGTTCATTCTGGATAGGGAGATTCTGCGCTTCAGTGGGCAGACCCGATTCAAACACGTCTGCTGTGGTGGCCGCCGTTGGTCCAACCGCTGCTGCGGCAGGATCTTGAAGGGCCGTGGACGGTGTTTTGGACTGTTCGGTCTCGGATTGTGTCCGATCGGTATTGGCCGTTTCTATGGAAGGCACGGACTGATCGTTCTTCGATGCGGTGAGTACTTTGACGCTGACCGCCGCACCGGTCATTGTTGCCGAAACGGAGTTCGAACCGGTTTGAAACGATGACGTGTTTGAGGGAAGGCTGACTGTCGTCGACGACGTGCTGAACGCAGTCACCGACAGGGTCGCCAGGATCGGACTGCTGGTCGCAACTTGTGGTGTCACCAGCGAGTTCGTTGCGGTGGGGTCGGCATTCACCGCCGATTTGAGCTTGAGTGCGTGTGAATCCAACCCACTCGAATTGTGCGTTCCAACATGATTCACCTCCGACGCTTGGGAGTTGTCTAAACCGGTCCAGCCTGATCCAAATGACGTCGTGGCCAGTTGCTGCGAAAATAGCATTTCGAACGGGGACGGGACTTCCGGTTGAGCGGTCGTTGGAAGGTGGCTGGAAGCCAGCTGTGGGAAGGTGGTGTCGGGGAGATCGGACGACGTGTTGCTGGTTGCCCAGCCCGCGGAAGTGATGTTGGCCATCTTCAGACTATTTTCTCAATTCGCGTCCACGAAAGAGAAGAGATGAATAGTCTGATGAAGAAATGACGATTGTGACGATTACACAAGCGCACCTTCAGCGCAGACCAGACGTCGCTGTTTTCGAGTCGTGACGCGATCAACGGGGAATTGGATTGTTTGGCGGAACCGCAGGTGTGATCGATCAAACTCAGAAGGCTTCTGAACGCCGAATCGGCAATTTCTGCCGATTTCACGCGCTAAGCTGGAGGGCGAACACGAATGATTGAATTCATCATTCCGCTGAATTTGCCGATTCGCGCGGTTGAGATCACCGAAACGACAGCAGGCCCCCCCGCGTCGCTCGTTCACGTGCATGCTAACTGGGTGCCGCTCGCTCCGAGTGAAGCCGCGCGGCCGCACGAGTCGCAAAGTCCTAATCACGCCGCAGCGCGGTCAGAGACTGCCGTCGAAGAGCTGCCGGATGCCCGAGAAATGGCGCGCGAACGCGAATCGCTGCGTGCGCAGCAAACCCTGTTCGCCGAAGCAGTTCGTGAATTGCGGCAAGCCACTAAGACGGCGCAACAGCAGTTGCAGGGGATCGTCGCTGAATTCCAGGAGGCCACCGTCGAACTGGCTCAAACGATCGCTGCCAAACTGATTTTCGAAGAGGTGAGCAGCAATCGTTTTCCGGTTGCGAATCTGGTTCATGAAGTGATCAGCCGACTGGATACCCATGCGAATGCGGTCGTCCGTCTGCATCCGGACGACTTAGCCATCATTCAGGAATACTCCGCAATTGACGGTTCTGACAACGAGCGTCCCATCCAGTTCGTCGCCGACAAAAGCCTCTCCAGGGGCGACTGCAAGGCGAAAGCGGGTGAGATCAGTGTGATATACGAGCTTCGTCGCCAGATCGAAGAGATCCGTCGGCAACTTCTTTCAACGGTCAGTGGCCATGCTGAAACTTGATTTGGATCGACTGAAACGCGACATCGAAACGTGCGACGGCTTTCAAGTTCAAAGTCGCCTGCAAGTTATCGAAGATGGGCTGGCATGTGCATTGCCCGCCGCGATGGGCGACCAGTGCCTGATCATTGAAAAAAATGGTCGCAAGATTCCCGCCGAAGTAATTGGATTCAAACGTGGTTTATCGCAGCTGGCACCCTACGAACACGCGGAAGAATTGCGTTCCGGCCAAGTGGTGTTGCGACTTCCCGAGCGACGTTCGGTACCGGTGGGTCGCGGAATTCTGGGCCGAATTTTCGACGGGTTGGGTCGACCGATTGACGGCAAGGGGAATGTGCGGCCCTTGGAACGGCGGGTTGTGAAAAACACGCCGCCTTCGCCGCTGCAGAGAGAACGGGTCAGCAAGCCGTTTGTGACGGGGCAGAAGGCAATTGACGGATTGCTGCTGTGCGGCCGGGGCCAACGCTTGGGGATTTTTGCCGGCAGCGGTGTCGGTAAGAGCACACTGTTGGGGGAAATCGCGAAATCGGCCGAGGCGGACATGAACGTGATTTGCCTGGTCGGCGAACGTGGTTGTGAACTGCGACCGTTTGTCGAAGACTGCCTGGGGACCGAAGGACTGGCCAAGTCGGCAGTCGTGATTTCCAGCAGCGAACAACTGCCGATGATGCGAATTCGCGCTGTGGAAACAGCCATCGCGATGGCGGATTCGTTCCGCGCACGTGGCGCGAATGTTCTGTTTTTCCTCGACAGCCTAACGCGGCTGGCGATGGCTCAACGAGAGCTGGGGCTCAGCCTGGGTGAGCCGCCCAGTGCACGGGGCTATACGCCATCGGTTTTTCAAGTGCTGGCGAACACTGTCGAACAACTGGGGAATTCGGCGACCGGCAGCATTACCGGGTTTCTCACGGTGCTGGTCGAAGGGGATGACTTGTCGGAACCGGTGGCGGATTCGGCGCGATCTCTGCTGGATGGCCATATAGTGCTGGACCGCAAAATCGCTGAATCAGGACATTTCCCCGCAATCAATATTTCTCAAAGTGTCAGCCGCGCCTTCTTGAATGTGTCTGACAAGTCGCAACAGGTCGCGGCACGTAAGATTCGAAATATCATGTCGACCTTTGCCGATGTCCAGGATCTGATTCGAATTGGCGCTTACACCCGGGGAACCAGCCCGCAGATCGATAAGGTGATCGAACTGATGCCGGCGGTGAATTCTTTCCTGCAGCAAGGACTTCACGAACGTCGAACTCTGGCCGAAACTTGCACGGCCATGCAGCGTCTCGCGGCGGGATGGCAATACTGAAGTTCGGTCGATGCACGGTTAATCCGAATGATGGTTGCCGTTTATGTCGAGGGATCTTTCCGGTTGACCCCTTACCACGAGAGAGATTGAGGCGATGAAGAAGTTTCAATTTCGACTCGAACGGGTGTTTCGCTATCACCAGCAACGGCTTAAACAGGCCGAATTACGACTGGCGCAAGCGGCGATGGAGCGAGATGCGGCACAGGCTGCCGTCTTACGCTGCCAGCAACAGATCGAACAGGCCTGTCGACTGAACGAATCGGTCGGAGGGCTGATCAATCCAGCGATCCGCGCGAATGTAACGGCGCACCTGGAGCAACTCGGCAGAATTCTCGCGACCTCCAGGGAACGGTTGAAAGTTTCCGAGCAACGATTTCGAGAAACAGATCGTGTGCGCGCGGAAATCACTCAGGACGTTGAAGGTTTTACACATCTTCGCAATTTGCGGCGTGACGAACACCGTGATGAAGTGAACCGCCAATTTCAAATCGAAATCGATGAAGTGGTCATGCGACGGTGGTCCGTGGACGGCGCGGACGATCCGCTGCCGTCGACGGGAATGTCCTAATGAAGACGTTGATCCAAATTGTGCTGGTCGCCCTCATTGTCGGGGGGATGTCGGCAGGCGGGTCATTCTACTGGCATCAGAAACTCGCGAAATCGGCGACCACTCCCCCTGAACCGGCCGCCGCGACGACCGAGAATCCCGCAGCGGAAAAGAGCGACGAAGACGGCGAGGTTGATCACGAATCGGAATACCACGTCGATGCCGAACAGGCAGAGACCGTGACGGTCGACGAATCCACCCGTTCCCATTCCGATCCCAACGCCGATCACACTGAGAAGACATTGTCAGAGCCATTCGGACCGCCGGTTGGCGTGAGACCACCGTTTGATCCGAATGGTGATGAGGCGGGAGAATTGATCAATCGTCTGCGCGCCAAGGCGATGCTCACGTTACGCCAAGAACGGCGAATGGAAGAGCGGGAAGAGGCGATGCAGTTGATCATGGACGATCTTCGCAGTGAACAACTGAGCGCAGCCCAATTAAGGAAGCGACTGTTCGACGAGACAAGTCGAACAATTAAGTCAGTCGATGATATACGCCGATCTGCCGACGCCGAACGAGCGGCCATCTATCGGGCCGCTCAGGCCGAGCGTGCGAAGATGCTCGAAGAACAAGAAGAATTGAAAAGGCAGAAGGAAGCCTTGCAGAATCCACCCGAACCCGTCGATCACAGTGGCTCGACCGAGGAAACCGCGAATCTCAAAGACACCGTTCGCCGCATCGATTCGATGCCCGCCGAAAATACCGCCAAGATTCTGCAGGGATTGGTGCGGACAGGACGAACCGAGGCCGTTGTCGCGATTCTCAACAGCATGAAGCCCCGTCAATGTGGCAGTGTGCTGTCTTTGATCGCAGAGGAAAAGCCCGAACTTGCAGCGGACCTGATTGATCGAATGAAGCGCCTCAAGAAGGAAACCCAAGCCGCCGCCGGCGCGGTGAAATGATTCTTTTCCAGGAGTGACCTGCGTGGCGACAAAGACCTCAACTCGCGCGGTTGACCGTAGCGACGCAGAGCATTCGCTCGATTCAAGCAAAGTTTTGACCGAATGCTGCCAGCAGGGAACGGCCTGCCGGTTCCAGCTCGTTCACAGCGGTTACTCGGCGCCAGCAATATTTGTGGCGATTCTGGCTCAGGGGATCGAACTTCAAATCTCGTCGGATGAAATGGGCGAGCCGCTGTTGCCGCAAGCGATCTGCTGTATTTCGTTTCCCTATCGAACGACTTTCTGCGCGTTTCTGGGCTGCATAGTCGATGTGCGTCAACCGAAGTCAAAAGTTCGCCGGGTGATCGTTTCCGTCCCCCAGCAATTGACGACCACGAATCTCAGGCAATCGTTTCGCGTTCCGATTATCCAGCACTCGGGTCTGGAAACGGTTGTTCGTACGGCCGACAATCAGCAATTCGTCGTCGATACCCACGACATTGCACAAGCGGGTCTCGAAATCGAATTTGCGGAGGGTGATCCACCCAGATTGTCTGTCGGACAATCGCTTTCGGTGGAGTTAAGATTTCGCGGTGAGGTCGTTCAACGAACGGGTGATGTTCGCCGAATCCAGGGAAATCGATGTGGTTTGCTGTTTGGGCAGAACCCGGACGACGGTGATCATCAACAAGCCGCACGTATGAATGGGATCATGCTGTCGTTGCAGCAAATGTGGCTGAAGAGTCGATTGAAATAACGATCTACGGGATGGGCGGTAGTTCAAGGTGTGGCGGCCCGTGTCAATTCGGCCATCAGGACGCCGGCAGCGACCGAGACATTCAGCGATGGGACGACACCTCGCGCGGTCAGTTTGCAGACTTGATCGCACTTGTCGAGTGACAGTCGGCGAAGTCCCAGTTCTTCATTGCCCAATATCAATAGCCACGAACGATCCCGCGGAACGGCCGACACGTCGATTTCGGCATGCTCCGAGGAACCCAGTAGCCACACTCCCGCGGATTTCGCGACGTTCATGGCGCGGGCGAGATTCGTTGGTTCTCCAAACGGAACATATTCCAAACCGCCAGCCGCGACATCGTAGACCGTGGCGGTGAGCGGCGCGGAACGATCCCGCGTCATCACGATTCCTTTGATGCCAAAAAAGGAAGCTGTTCGAAAGATCGCTCCGACGTTATGGGGATCTTGCAAGCAATCCAGGGCCAGCCACAGGCCGGGGTCCGATGCGGCATTGGCGAACAGTTCTTCGATCAACAGTCCATTTCGTTCGCGAACTGTCGCTTGCGCCAGGCCCGTTCGTTCGGACTTCGGTTCATTCGCACCGCGTCGGGGTTCTTCCGCCAGATTGGTTCGAATCGGTACTTCGTGCTCTTTGGCGAGCGCGATCACATCCGCCCACGCGGGTGAGGGTTTTCCCGCCGGCAACCGAATGTCAACGACATCCGTCGGTCGCGTTTGCAGTGCCGCCAGGACGCTGTGCGGATTTTTTAGGATCAACGACATCAAGTTCCTCAAGGTGGGCTTCGTCGCCACAAAAAATGAGACATTGGGAAACGATCAGATTCGTTTCGTTCAGCCGGCCGTCCACAAGACGGCATCGCGACTGGCCATGAACAATATTCGGACGATTAACCACGCTGACGGGGCAACCACATCCTCAATTGGATTCGGCCAGCTTGGCGAGTAGTTTTTCCCGAACGGTTTGGGGATCGGCTCCCTTGACCGCCTTCATGACCTGGCCGATCAGGGCACCGACCGCTTTTTCGTTTCCAGATTTATAGTCGGCAATCGCTTTTGCACTGCGGGCTACCACGTCGGCAATCGCCACATCGATGGCTCCCGTGTCTTGCACGATCCCCAGTCCCCGCGAGGCGATCAGTGCATCAATGCCGGCGACCGATGGAATTGACTTCTGATCGGCGGCGTCCGCCAGCAAGCTGACAAAGACTTCGCGAGCCGACTTGATCGTGATCTGTTTCTTGTTGATTCGCTCGAGCAACGCGGCCAGGACTGGCGGACGGATGGGAAAGTCGACAATCGACTGATTGCGTTCTTTCATCTCTCGCTGGAGATCTTGTGTCAACCAGTTCGCGGCTTGTTTGCCATCGCCGCACGCCTTGGCGACATCTTCGAAATAGTCGGCCACGGCCCGACCCTGGTCGATAATTACCGCCGCATCGTAGGGCGTCAGTTGATAGGCGGTCAGAAATCGCTTTCGACGATCCGCCGGAAGCTCGCACATTTCCGTCCGGATCGCGGCGAGTAATTCGGACTTCGGAATCACCGGAATCAGATCGGGATCAGGAAAGTATCGGTAGTCCGCGGCTTCTTCTTTTTCACGCAACGGATAGGTGGTGCCGCGATTCGGATCGAAGCCGACCGTTCGTTTGTGGCCACCTTTGGCTCCCATGCGGATCCCGGTTTTTTGAAAGGACTCCCATTGCTGAGCCACTTCGTATTCAATGGCCTGTTCGGTGAAGCGAAAGCTATTCAAGTTCTTGATCTCGACGATCGGTGTCGGGATTTTTGAACCGTCTGGTTGTGTCACATGCAGATTGACATTGGCGTCGCAACGTAAGCTGCCTTCCTGCATGTTGCAATCAGACACTTCCAGGTAGGTCAGCATCAATTTCAACTCTTCGAGGAAGCGGCGAGCCTCATCGGCAGAGCGCAAGTCGGGTTCGGTAACGATTTCGACCAGCGGTGTTCCCGCGCGATTAAGATCGACCTTGCTGTCACGACCACGTCCTGATTCGTCGTGCATGTTCTTGCCGGCATCTTCTTCAAGATGCGCTCGCAAGATCCTGACGCGGCGCACGGCGTCGGGCGATCCGTTGCCGCCGGCGGCTCCTTCCGGCAGTACGACATCAACATGTCCGTCGTGGCTGAACGGCAGGTCATACTGGCTGATCTGATACCCCTTGGGCAGGTCCGGGTAGAAATACTGCTTACGATCCCATTTCGTGAATGGAGCAATCTGGCAGCCAAGTCCCATCGCGGTTTTGATGCCCAGGTGATAAGCCCGCTCGTTCAGGACGGGTAATGCTCCAGGCAGCCCCAGGCAAACGGGGCAGGTCTGGACGTTCGGTTGATCGGGATTGAAGGCGGTCGAACAGCCGCAGAAGATCTTCGTCTGCGTTTGCAACTGAACGTGAATTTCGAGACCAATAATGACTTCGTAGGACATGACACTCTCAGAGGGAATGCGACAAAAACGGATCGGGCGAGCCCGTGGGAAAAGTCCTGGAATCATGGACTGGTGACGTCACTGGAAACGCCACGTGCTGGAACAGTCAAAATGAAAAACGAGCCTTTCGATCACGGTAGGGCATTTAGCCGATCTCTTCGATCGACGTCCAACTGATTTTGTGTTCGGCGATTAGCCCGGCGAGTTCGGTATGGGTGGAAAGAATTGTCCGCGCGTCAGGATCCGGGCAGTCATTGAGGGCCAATGCGGCCGCTTGCTGTTCTGTCGGCGAACCCGTTTCCAGAACGTGCCGCAAATCGTCCAGGCTGCGCCGGTCCGCAAATCGACCAATGCAGCGCCACATTTCCGGAGTCACGGTCCGTTTGGCCGCCCAACGCTCGTGAATGAAATCGTTCACCATGATCGCCAGCGGTGCATTTGCGCGTTGATCGAGTCCGACGATTGGCGACATTGGTACTCCGATGAACTGGCACTTCAGCACCATCTGGTTCCATTGGTCATCGCTGAATTGCTCGGACGGATAGGGGTTCCGATGGGCCACGGCACAGAAGACCGCTTTGATATTCGTACGAATTCCTTCTGCCGCTCGCAAAACATGGGCCGAGGGATGAGGCAGTAACGGCAGCGCCTGATACAGCGCGACCAGTTCACCTACTTCTCCGGTTCCGAACAACTGATCGAGTGTGGTGACGAACGAAGCGGATTCCTGCGAGGGAAATGTCAGCACGAAGAGTGTTCGAACGGCCTGATCGACGCTCCAGCCACGTGGATCCCAACCGGTGCGAGCAGAATTCGCTGCGGAAAATTCCTTTTCCGTCAGTGCGAGGTCCGCTTTGCCGACTTTACGCGGGGTCAAACCGAAGGCCAGATAAAGCCCCTTCTTGTCGCCCGAGCGGATGGCCGACAGACGTTCCTGCACCCATGTGGCGGAAGCCGGGTCCAGCCGCGTCTGTAGCCAACTCGTGAGGACATTCAATATGGATTCGCGATCTGGATTCACACCAATTCCCATCTGCCTGCTGAAGAAGGGAAGTGGCCGTCGAGCCAATGCGTTGAGGCACATTCTGCCTCGCGGCCTGGCTGAAGCCAGATCTTCCCGATTTTTTGGATCGTCCGTTCGGTGGACCGGTCAATGGTTGTGGCCACAGCCCGAGGGATTCCCACAGCATCCGGCCATGGGAAGTTGAGGGATCGCACTGGCAATCGGCAGCGCAATGCCGCCGGAGATGACTCGTTCGACGGGCGAATCCAATGAGGTATCGCCAGGAGATCGTTGCGCTCTTTCGCACAATTGTCCCCAATTCGCGAGCTTCTCTTTCATTCCGTGCTGCACACTGATGGTCTGCTGATTGCCTGCACAATGGTAATCATAGGTGGGCATGTTGAATTCTCCTTCCGTTACATAATAATTTTAACACTTCGACGGCGTCTTCGTGCGCCGGACCGGGACTTGTTCGTTTCGCCAACGATCAACCCGATCGTTGGCGGGCCTCGGCCAGCATCTTGTCGAACAGTTCTCGCTGCGTGACCAGTTCGGCGGCGGGATCGGGAGGAATGACACTTTCTTCCAGCATCATCCAGCCCGAATAGTCGGCCTTCACGTACAAGTCCAGCAGTTGGGCCCAAGGGTATTTTGGGGAATCGAATCGTTGCACGTGGGTCGTTTGACCGAGTCGGTGTTTCACGAGATTGAAATTGTACTCGAGTCCTGGCGCCTCCAGATCTTGCGGGTTCGAATTCCAGCAGATCGCGACGTTCGGATTGTCCGCCACATCCAGGATCGCCTTGATCGTCGGTAGCTGACAGCATTGGCCGTGAACTTCGAGCCGAATCTGTTGACCGAAGCCGGTGGCATATTCGGCGACGACATTCAAAGCCTTGCCGATCTGCTCGATCGTTTTTTCACGCGGCACATTTTCTTTAAACGAATCCGGTTTGACCTTCACGCCCGATCCACCGATATCGTGGCTGAGTCGAATGAAGCCTTTTGTGGCTTCAATCGATTGCTGCAGAATCGCGGGGTCCGGGTTATCGAACCGTTCATTGCTGCCGATGCCGACCAGTAGTACGGGGGTTGCTTCGAATCGCTTGCGAACGTCGGCTCGTTCGGTGTCGTTCAGGTTCGGTTCGACGCCATGTTTGTGGGTCGTTCGCAATTCGACACCAAATACTTTGGCGGCCTCGCAATTCTTCAGGACCGTGGGCAGATCCCAGTCCTTGCCCCATTGATAGGTGACCAGGCCATAACGGATCTCGCCCCCTTTCTTCTCCTGGGCCAGGGCGGGGCGAGCGGCACCGAGTGTTCCCAGTGAGAAGGCCGCGCCGGTCAACGCCGTCGCGGCGAGAAAATCGCGTCGTGACATGTCTGACATCATGTTTCAGTTCCTAGGTTTTTGTGCGCGTCACACAGTGACTAAGCAGTCGTGCTGGTCTTGCGAGGTTTTGCTGACGACTCTCGATTCGTCCGCTGTCAGGTCATCCGCCAGCAGGGTTCGACAATTGCCGCTCGGCAATTTCGATGGCTTTCAGCAATCCTCTGGCTTTACTGAGTGTTTCTTCATATTCCGATGCGGGCACACTGTCGGCGACTATGCCAGCACCAGCCTGCACGTAGGCTTTCTGGCCCATCATCACAATCGTTCTGAGGGCAATACAGGTATCCATGTGGCCGGTGAAATCGAGATACCCGACGGCCCCACCGTACGGACCGCGCCGATGCGGTTCCAGTTCGTCGATGATTTCCATGGCACGAACTTTGGGAGCGCCGGACAATGTCCCTGCCGGCAAACCGGCCCGCAGGGCGTCGAGTGCCGTTTTGCCGGGCGCCAGTTTACCCGTCACCGTCGAGCTGATGTGCATGACGTGGCTGTAACGCTCGACATGCATCACATCGCTCAATTCGACCGAACCGTATTCTGCCACTCGACCCACATCGTTGCGGGCCAGATCGACCAGCATGACATGTTCGGCCCGCTCTTTTTCGTCGGCCAGCAGTTCCTGTTCGAGCGCCAGATCCTCGGCGGGAGTCTTACCGCGACGTCGGGTTCCCGCCAACGGACGAATCGTGGTGCGTCCGTCTTCGACGCGAACCATGATTTCCGGCGAACTGCCAATCAACGTGGCAGCGGGCGTTTTCACCAGAAACATGAACGGACTGGGGTTCACCACTCGCAGGGCACGATAGATATCCAGCGAACTGGCCTCGGTATTCACTTCCAGACGCTGGCTGAGCACCACTTGGAAGATGTCGCCGGCCCGGATGTATTCTTTGCACTTCTCGACGGCCGCTTCGTAGCCCGGCTGCGAGAAGTTTGATCGAAACGGGATTTGCGGGTCACCGGACAGCGAAATATCTGTCAGATGAATCGTTTCCGTCGGGGTATCCAACTGCTGACACAAAGCATCCACGCGGCGGCAGGCATCGTCGTAGGCGGCCTTCAGGTCGGTGTTGCGAACGTCCGCATGCACGACGACCTGGATTGTCTTTTGAATCTGATCAAAAATGATCATTCGGTCGTACAGGGCAAACGACAGGTCTGGAAGTTGTCGATCGTTAGCTGGCGGATGCAGCAGGCGTTCGGTGTATCGCACCGTATCGTATCCCGCATATCCCACGGCACCACCGCAAAAACGGGGCAGTCCCGCCAGGTGTGGGGCTCGATAGCTTTCAAGCATCGTATGCAGATGTTCGAGCGGGTCTTCCACCGAATAGCGTTTGGACTTGCCACCTTCGGTGAGCACAATTTCGCGGTCGAAGGCATCGATCTGCAGGAACGGCCCGGCACCCAGAAAACTATATCGTCCGACCCGTTCGCCACCGACGACACTCTCGAACAGGAACGAGTTTTCGTCATCCTGCAATCGGCAATAGGCGCTGACCGGCGTGAGCGTGTCGCTGACCAGTCGACGGAAGACAGGAACAAAACTGACACCATCGGCCAATTGCCGAAAAGTCGCGAAATCGGGCGTATAAGCAGCCATGAGGTCGAACATCTCTCCGCGGACTTTTCCGATCAAAACCCGTCTCAAAATCAGCGGTCCCAATCCCTACTGATCCATGGCACTCATCGTATCGGCTAAACCAACCCCGGCAAAGTCGTCGCCCTGCCTTTGTCGCCTGGTATCGGGGACAGCCGCCGTATTTTCTGCCCGCTCGGCGATCACTTCAGGGCTGATTTTAAGTGGTGCCGCATCTCTGCTGCAGAAGCGAACCGCTTTTCGGCGGTCTTTTCCAGCGCACGATGGACGACCGCCGCCAGTGATTCGGGAATCGCGGGATTGTGATCGGTGATCGGTGTGGGAGGTGCTTCCAGAATGGCCAGAAACTTGCAGGGATGCCCTTCCAGTGGGATCGGCTCGTGACCCGTCAGCATCCAGTAGAGCGTCGCCCCGGCGGAATAAAGATCGCACGTGGGGCGCGCTTCGCGTGAATTCAAAAACTGGTCAGGCGACATGAACGGCAGTGATCCCAAGACATCTCCGTCGCGGGTCACTTGGCTCATTCCCGCCGTGGTGTATTGTTTGGCAAGTCCGAAATCAGCCAATTTGGCGATCAGTTTGTCGTCTTTTTTCGTGATCAGGATATTGTTCGGTTTGACATCGCGATGGACCAGCGACCGAGCGTGAGCATATTCCAGAGCGGAGAGAATCTGATTCATCAGTCCGCACGCCACGCGAATCCGTTTTTCGGGCGTGTATCGGGCCGCCAAACGCGACCAGGAGATCGATTGCACATACTCCGTCGAGAAAAACAGATTCCGCCCCGCCGCCCCCATCTCGATCAGCCGGATGATGTGCGGGTGTTCTAACTGATTCAGGACCGACGCTTCGCGGAGAAATGTCTGGATTGCATGTTCATCGGTATGCGCGGCCGGTTCGAGAATCTTCAGGGCACATTGTTCCCGATTCGAAAGCTTTTGGGCTCGATAGACGGTGCCCAGATCGCCCGTTCCGAGTTGCTCGAACAGCTGATAGCCGACGACCGAAAGCGGTGAGTTGTCGGAGCCGGGCGATTGTTGTGGGACGCTCGGTGTTGGCGGTGTGGGGGAAGGCGCCGTGATCTCGGGTTCGTCCGGGCGGGGCCGGACCAGGGTCGCGTCCAGAGCGTCAGGGATCAGATCTTGAGGATCGAAGATCGTCACCAGCATCTGTGTGCGTCCACCCGAAACGATGTCACCATCGCGAAGAAATCGCTCACGAATTCGTTCATCATTGACGTAGGTTCCGTTACGACTGTTCAGATCCATCAGAAAGCATGTCGGCGGGTTCACTTCCAATCGAAAGTGATGACGGGAAAAGTGCAGGTCTTTTTCCAATCGGAGCTGGGCTTTTGATAACCGCCCCGCGAACAACGTGTCGTGTTGTTCGAAGGTGAATCCCGTTCCCATATGAGGGCCGGCGATGACGCGGAACGAGACTTGCGCCGTCACGCGGTCTTGCGGCTGGTCACTTGGCGGTGGATCGTCATGCATCGAGTTTTTGGGGTCCGACGTATCGTCAAACGATTCCATGATTTGCGTAGCGGCCAGGACCGCCGGTTCGGCGACAGGTGTCTGACTGAGAATCAATTCCTGTTGCAAACATTGCAGCGCGGTCAGTAAGGCGGGCCGTTCTTCCGCTTTGAACAGGCTTAGAAAATCTTCGATTCGCGGAATTGATCCGCTGCGCCAGGCTTCTTCAAAGCGATCGCACGCCGCATCGATGCGTTGCAACAGTTCGACAGGAAGTTGAGTATGGAGATCATTCATCGTGCATCGAACTTATCATGAAGGGCGGGCCGAGGGGCGTTTCCTGATGGCAACTGAAATCGTCAACTTGTCTGAAAACAGAGAGATCGTTGGGTGGGACGAACGAAAACTGCCGAAATCGATTTGTTCTTCCCTTAAAGATCGTCTTTTGTAAATCCGAAATGGACACCGGTTCCCGACACGGAATTTTATTTATTCCAAAGTTCGACTTCCTGCTCCCAGACGGCTCGAATTAGTTGAAGTTTGCGCTCCACTTTTCGCTCCGTACATCCAAACTCTTCGGCAATCTCGCGATTTTTGTGGCCCATTAATCGCAACAAAGCGAACGATCGTAATTCGGGATCGAGCATTTCGAGCAGTTCGCTGCAGACCAGGTCGAGTCCCTCATTCGAAGGCTTTTGTGGGCTGTTTTCCAGCGGAAATCCGGTGACAACCTGTCCGTTCCCGCGTTTTTTTGCGTATTCGCGTTCTTGCAATTTCATCGCTTTGCGGACGGTGAACAGACCCAGCACATTCCATAAATCGTCTCGATCCATTTCATGTTCGAAGCCTCCGTTGTCAACGCTTCCCCAGAAGCTGATCATCGCGCTTTGCAAGGCGTCTTCGGCGTCCGCCACTCGCAGGACTCGGCCACGAAGGGTGGAGTGGGCCAAGGCCAGCAGCCGGGGGCGAAATCGAGTGATCAATTCGTTGAGCGAACTCGAATCACCTTGCCGCCATTGCTGGTAAAGCATGGTGATCGAGCCAGAGGCATCGTCGGGTGGCAATGGCGAATCTTCCATCGAAGTGCCCTGACGAAAAATGATACGAACGTTGGAGTCGCTGTGAGAGACGGCAGTATACAACCCCAGGTCGATTCAGGCCATTTCCTGCGGACTTTCCCGCATTTCATCACGATTTTTATCCGGCTGTCGGCAAGCCGTTGCCTTTCGACATTGACTCAGCTCCATCACGGCGGGAAACGGGTGAACATCTTGAGCATGTTGAGCATCTTCCTATTTCTCACGCTCCAAAAGCAGATGTCCAAGATGTTCATTGTGGACACCTTGAGCATCTTGTTCTGACCGATTCCAACCCAGACCGGGGCTGGCTCCGGACAAACGCCACCCTGCTCACAAGACTCGACGATCGTCACCCGCCCGAAACGCTGATGGAAGTCAGAATAGCGAAAAGAGAGATTTCTGCAGCGCCAGTTTGCCTGTTGTTTCCAAACGTTTGGAAGATCCAATTCAACAAACAGTGCCTGCCAAAACCAGGGTGCAATCAGACGCCGGTTCGATGCCAGGCCGGTTGTGGTCGTCTGCCGATCGAGATGGTTTGCCCAGCCATCGAAGGCGATCGCGGCATTAAGTGCTGGGAATGCCCCGAACCCGACCGTCGTTTTCTCAGGAAAGCCGCCTTTTGAAGGGACTTTCTTCGGGATGGGCGACGGATTGTAACACTCTATAAAATAAGGGCTTAGCCGTTGTCCTCGCCGCCGCTGGCGATTTTTCTTCGAATTCCGTCGCTTTTCTTGTCGGCACTGCGGCGTCGTTTCGCATTTACAGATGCCCTGCGATTGTCTTCGAGGGTGACTGAAGTGAACCCAATTCAATTCGATTTCGGCGCACCTCGTCTCTGACACATTCTTCTGAAACATTGTTCGAAGAAAGCGAAACCATGCGAAGCGGGCAATTGGTGATGGCCGGGGCTTGTTTGATCATCGCCATGGCGGGGATCGGTCTGGCTGACGATGACCGTGCTTTTGAATTTGCGTTGAAGAATTACGAAACCGCGAAAAACACGGCGGACAAAAAGATGGCCAAACTGTTTGACGTCGTCGCGGGGCAAATTCGGGCCAATAGAAATCTGCCGCCCGAAACCCGAAACCGTCACATCATTGAAATTCAGGATCAGAAAGAATTGTTCTTAAAATACAATCAGTTGCCCGAATCGGACGTGATGCTGCCGGGGACGATCGCTTATCTCAATTGCGTCTATGGAAAGTCGGCAAGTCTGCAGCGGCAGTTCGGTGGTGCCTTGGAACGGGCCGTCGGTGATCGTGCGGAATTCCATCGAATCTCGGTGATGAAGGAAAACGTGCAGTCAACGCTTCCGGGGCGGTCATCATTCGGCATGAATACCAGATGGCATGGCAACCGGACGTTCATGGACGGCCGAGTTGTCGATTTTCATGTGCATATTACGCGAGGGGAAAATAACTCATTCGAAGGTGAGATTTGGCAGAACGTCCAAATCACGAATGCCAAGTTAGGCTGGGCTTTTGAAGGCAAATTAGATGGTAACGCGATCGAACTGGTCACGACGAAAACGTTGTATGGCAAAACACCTCCCCTGGATTTGCGAGGCTTTGTTGTCGGTCACCGATTGGTGTTCGCCGTCTGCGCCAATGGAAATCCGGTCAATGACTTCATCAGCGTCGTGAAGAAATAGAAATCAGAAAGGCTCGATCGATGTACAATCGTGCGGATGTTGGTTCCAATTCTGTGGCGTGCCGCCAGTTCTCGACGAGACTTTCACGTCCGCTGTCGCGAACTTTGCCGGGGATCGCATTCTCGCCCGTCTCGAGTTCTTTTCGGAATCTGTCGATGTCGATCAAGGTCACCGTTGAACGCCAGACGCTTTGTTTTGACTCTGATACGATCGGAATCGGTCGAAGTCCGGACAATCAAGTCGCGTTTCCCAACGACACCCGTGTTGCTCCCCGGCATGCGATTATCCGTTTGGTCAGCGGACGGTGGATTGTCGAAGCGTGCGATGGGTGGGCGATCAGAATTGGCAATGGTCGTCCGACTCAGTTTGGCTGGATCAATCCGGGTGATGTGATCAGATTGACGGAATCGGGTCCAGAACTGGTCTTTGAACCGATCGTGACAGGAGCCGTGTCGGGAACGCCTGTTGTGGCTCGTCTACCAGGTTCGGCAGGAACGGATGCGGCTGCGCGGTTGGCCCCAGTGCCGCCGTCTCAGAAGCCGGCGACCCCGGAGGCAATTCCGGCTAAGCCGATGATTGCTTCGATGCCGGTTTCGGTCAGTCCGCCGGCAAAATCGCAATCAGTCCCAGCGGCGGCGGAATTACCTGCTCGGAAACCGATTTCGATGGCGGCTGTCGTCACGTCCTGTGCTGTGATTTTCGTCGTTGCCTGTTCGGCTGTCGCGGTCAGGGCGTTATGGTCGCCAACGCCCGAACCGCCAGATGCAAAATCACCGGTCGTTTCTGAGGAACCGGATTCGAAGCGAGATTCTGGCGTCGCGCCGGCGGTGGCCCCCTCACCCGTGCCGATCAAGCAGGCAGACCCGCAGGAATTCCTGGTGCTCGTCGGTTTCGGGAATCTCAAAAGTGATGATCGTCCGCATGTCCTGGGGGTCGGTTGGTTGTGGGATCCGCAGACAGCCATTGTGTCGCGTCGCGTCGGTGAGGCGATCAAAGTCATCGAAGACGATGCGGTCAGTTCAGGCAGTGGACGACAGGGATGTGTCATTCAAGGGATCTCGTTGCCGATCGCGTCGATTCGTTATCCGGCCGATTGCCCTGACATCTCAATTCTGCAACTGAAAGAGCCGGCGAGGCTTTCTGTTGCGGCCCGCGAACAATGGCAACGAGTTAATTACTCCGACATTGAAGTCAAACGAATGCAGGGAAAACGGTTGACGTATGTTTCGTTCGACACGCTGCCGCGATCAACCAGCGTGCAGGGAAAGCACGACTTTCCCCTGTGCGAATACGACCCCGAGACCTGTCGACAGAAAACGGGGGTCGCTCACTTGGAGGAACATAAGCCGCGACACTTCCTCAAGTCGACCGAAACTCAAACGCATCTGGAACGCGGGGGACTGTTGATTGATGATGCCGGGAAGATCGTCGGGATGACGCAATTCGATTCGTCGATTGTCTGGACCGAAACACTGGAACGCGCGCTGGGGGTTCAATAAATGATTTCATCAAACACGGCACCGATCTGGATTCGCCGGACGATGGTTTTGGTTTTCAGTGGTGCGATGTTCACTTCGAAGGTCGCTTTTTCCCAGACGTTCAGCACTCGCGAGCTGTTGATCGACTTAACGATTGTGGAAAAGGAATCGGCCGCGGCGAAGGAAGTTCGACTGAAATGGATCAGCCAGGAACGCAATCGCGTTCAAGGCGAGTTGAAAAGTTTCAGCAATGAACTGGTGGAAATCGAAAAGACGATTCCTCATGAGATTCAACCCCGCAGCTTGCTGCCCAATCAGCAGCAAGAGCGTGAGCGAGAACAGACAAGCTTCAACGATTGGGCATCGACCAATGACCCGTCTCGTCGCTTCGCGATCATCCGTGGAACAGGTTTGAACGCGCTACTTCGCGTGCTGGGGCCGATTGCGCATTATCGCCGCCTGCGGACCGGCAACGCTCCTGCTCCCGGACTGTTTCCCAGTCTGTCCCCGGGAGATGAGATCAGAGAATCGGATTGGAGTCACTATCGGATGAATCCGGCCACCTCGTCGGGCCAAGTCGAAGTTCGACTCAATCAGATGCCGCTGGCCATCGAGTCTCCGCCAGTGCTCATGCAGATTTGGCCCGTCGATTGTGTCAATCTTCGGAAGACTCGCGATCTGTTTGTCTCAACACTCAGTCCCGGTAGCGACGGAAGTTCTCGCGGTGATCATGCCGAGCTACTCGACAAATCGTTGGCGTTGTTACAGGCAAAAATCCAGAAGAAAAAACGAGACATCCCTCACGACGCGTCGTTCGATCCCGGCAAGCGAGTGCAAATTCACCGCGACCTGCAAGAGGCGAAGCTTTACCTGGAATCGTTACGGGCGACTGTCCAGCGACTGAAGAATGTTCCCGGTGATTACCGAGTCGTTCGGTTTGCCGGAGGATCGATCGAAGACTTCCTCGATTTTTGTTACACGAACGGCATGGTGTTCAGTCGGGCTTTACCGGCCGACGAGGAATGCTACATGCAGGTCTATCGGCGAATGAAAGACTATGCGCACGACATTCAATATCTCGAAGACTGGCGTAGCAGTGTTGAACAGCGAATCCGAGAATTGAATGACGAAGATCGGCAACTGGTCTGGCGTGCTTCTGTGGAATAGAAGCACGTGTCACAGATCGGGCTCGTGACCGTGCTTCACGCCAACTTAGGAAAATGCCGGCCGCTCAACTACTTGCCGGTAAATTGCGGTGGTCGCTTCTGAACGAAGTGAGCCACGCCTTCTTGGAAATCGGCACAGCCAAAGCTGGTCAGCATCTCGCCATTCGCGACGTCAATCGCCTCACCCAGATCTTGGAACAGGGCGTCGTAAACCTGTCGTTTGATGATCCCCAACGAACGAGGTGACACTTTGTCCGCCAATTCCCGGGCGTAGGCGCGGACTTCCTCCATTAAGCTGGTTTGCGGGCAGACCCTGCTGACCAGTCCCATTCGCAGCGCTTCCGCCGATTCGATCAGCCGAGCGGAGTAAAGCAGATCGAGTGCATTGGAAATCCCGATCAGTCGGGGAAGCATCCAACTGATGCCATGTTCTGCGATCAATCCGCGGCGGGAAAACGCGGTACTGAATTTCGCCTGATCCGAAGAGAACCGGATGTCACAATAAAGCGCAATGACCAGCCCCAAGCCGACGGTGGGTCCGTTCAGGGCGCCAATGATCGGCTTCGAGATCGACGGAAAATAGGAATAGGTCTTGCGAAAATCAGAGCGAATGTCGGTGCGTTTGAATTCGCCGGGACCGGCGGCCAATTGGGCTTTCAATTTATTGACGACATCGGAACTGCTGCCGACCGCGTCGAGACTTTGCAAATCGGCCCCCGCGCAGAAGCCTCGCCCCGCGCCGGTCAGAATGATCACTCGCACGTTGTCGTCGCTGTCCGCCTCTTGCAACGCATGGAATACTTCGTCCTCCATAACGGGCGTCCAGGCATTCAGCCGATCGGGACGGTTCAGCGTCAAGGTGGCGATGCGATCGGTGATTTCGTATTGAATCTGCTCGTAGGCCATGTTTGCGATTCCTCTCCGACGAGGTGTTTTGGAGTCGGAAAAATGTGACGGTGATCGGTCGATTGAAGAGGCTTGACAGTCTTTGGCAGACGCATCAGAACTTACTGAGCCTTCGGTCATTCGGCAAGTCGCCGGACGCTTCGTAGGAAAGGCCGATCGAACAGTTCCGCATTTCATTGTCGTTTAGAACCGGATTGGAATACACACGATGTCGCCGCGGATCGTCGAGGGGCTGGCCGAATTACAAGGACTTGTCGGGCAAGAAGTCGGCGTCAGCGATTGGTTTGAGGTTTCACAATCGGTGATCAATCAATTTGCCGACGCGACCGGCGATCAGCAATGGATTCACGTTGATCCCGAGCGAGCAAAAACGGACTCGCCTTACGGGACGACAATTGCCCATGGGTTTCTGACGTTGTCGCTGTTGAGCCATTTGCAACGCCAGGCCCTCGAACTGCGGGGGCCCTTTTCGCGGGCCATCAACTATGGCTTCAATCGAGTCCGTTTTCCGGCAGCTGTCCCCGCCGGTGCCCGCGTCCGGCTGCATAGTACATTAAACGCGATCGAAGAGATCGAAGGCGGAGCCCAATGCACATGGGATCTCTCTGTGGAAATCGAAGGTCAGTCCAAGCCGGCACTGGTTGCGCAGTGGCTGGGAAGGCTCTATTCCTGACTCCTGCGCGGTCTCGCATCGGCTGTCTGCGCGGCCCTGATTTGCGGGTCCAAAATTCTCCGACGATCGGCAACGGTTATCGACCCGTCTCTGGCGTTCAAGTTATCGGAGGCAATTCAATGACCGGTCGGATTTCCACGCCGCCATACCGCAATCCCGGATGTCGCGCGGCGATTTCGATGGCTTCGTCCGTGTCTTTCACGACCAGCAGGTAGTAGCCGCCGACCACCTCCCGCGTCTCGGCAAAGGGACCATCCGTCACGATTCGTTTGCCATCGCGAACACGGACGCTGGTGGCCGTCGCGACCGGATGCAACGGTGACGCGGTCAGGAATTTCCCTTCAGCGTCGAGTTGATGGGTCATTTTCACCGCTTCGCTGATGGCGGCATGAAAAACGTCTTGCCCTGCCGAGTCCCAAGCTTGTTCGTCGTCATAACAGATCAGCATGACTTTTTGGTGATGCTCTTTCGTCGCGAAGTTCTTATCCGCGGGTAACCCTTCGATAGAGAGCACCGGTCGAATTTCCACTGTTCCCTGTTCAGCGGCAGGCAGACGAGCCGCGATGGCGATCGCCTCGTCCAAATTGGGCACATCCAGCAGATAGTAACCACCCAGTTGCTCGGTGGTCTCGGCGAACGGACCGGCGGTCACCAGGTGTTGGCCGTTGCGCATCCGTACGCTGGTTGCTGTCGCCGAGGGCTGCAGCGGTGATGCGCCCCGAAATTGGCCTTTCGCATTCAGTTCCTGGCACAAGGCCATCGATTTGGCCGTGCACCGTGCCCGCTCTTCTGCGGTGGGCGAGATTTCGCGACTGTAAATCAGAAATAGATATTTCATCGAATGCTCCCGTGATCACGGCCCCGGCAGTCAGTCGTCCCTGTGACTCACTTTCCGTCATAGGCCCGTTGAAGTGTTTGAATGTCGATTTTTGTCATCTGCATCATGGCCCGCATGACGCGTGTTGATTTGGCCGCGTCTGGGTCGCCGAGCAATTTCGGCAAAATGTTGGGAACGATCTGCCAGGAAAGTCCGTACTTGTCTTTCAGCCACGCACACTGACCGGGAGATCCCCCGGCGGAAAGCTTTTCCCACAGTTCGTCGACCTCGGCCTGCGATTGGCAGTCCACTGATAGCGAAATGGCTTCGTTGAATCGAAAATGGGGGCCGCCGTTGAGGGCGATGAAGGCCAGCCCCTCGAGTTGGAACTCGACGATCATCGCCGAGCCAGCCGGACCAGGGCCGGCCTCACCATAACGTGTCACCTGGACAATCTTCGAATTCTTGAACAGCGAAACGTAAAAATTCGCGGCCTCTTCGGCTTGCTGGTCAAACCAGAGAAACGGTGTGATTTTCTGACGGACGGTCATCGGTTTCGTTCCTGAAAACGTGGAAGTTTCGAATGGCTGGCAGTCATTGCGGCCGGATGCCTATTTCATGCAATCGTGAGCGGCTTGCTGCATCTCTTCCGGGCTGAGATCGCGAATGCGCGTCGCAACCGACCAGCGATGCCCGAATGGATCTTCCAATTGACCATACCGATCACCCCAGAACATGTCTGCGATGGGCATCGTGATTTTGGCTCCGGCGGCCACGGCCTGTGCGACGGTGGCATCGACATTCTCAACCGCCAGATGAATCACAATGGGCGAGCCCTTGAGCGACTTGGGGCCTAACGAGCCCCAGTCGGGGCACTCGTCTGCCAGCATTAACATCGAATTGCCAATCCGCAGACCGGCATGCACCAATTGTCCGTGCGGGCCGAGCAGCCGGATCAATTCCACGGCGTTAAACGCCTTTTTGTAGAACTCGATCGCCGAGAGGGCGTTGGTGCAGATCAGATGAGGTGTGAGTGAGTGCATTCCTTCGGGAATCGGCTTAACGTTCTTCTGAGACATCTCTGCGTTCCTGAGTATTGAGTAGGGGTCGTTTCCTTCGGCCTTCGTCTGAGGATGAAACGAGAGCCAACTTTCACTCAATAGTCGTTTGGCCAATCTGGAATTCGACAAGCCAGGATTTTTTTTCTGATTGGTTCGGACAGTGTGAATTGCCGAATTGTTCAGCGGGACAATTCGATCTGATGGCGGAATGTCGTTTCACCAGCGTCGTGACGCACGCCGGAAATGCAAACCGGATGCGGCCAGCGAGAAAAAACTCCCCGGCCAGGATGCCAGACCCACGACTGATCCGTGGGACTCCTCGCGCGTTGGGTCCGAAAGCCGTTCGTGCCGGTTAATCCAATGGCTTCAAGCCCGTCATCGGAAATGGGATCTCTTGGCGTGTGGAAACAGGCTGGTCGCTGTCGTATTCATCCAGGACTTGAGTATGTGACTTTGCCAACCCGATCTCGAGATCAATTGAGCGGCTTAGGGTTGGGGCTTTGGTGCTCGCCGCTTACGCGCTTGTTTGGCACCCGCTTGACCCGGCGCAGTGTTCGTGTCTTTTACCGCTTTTTCGGTCCCTTTGTGGACGCACTCTTTGGCGGTCACGATTCCGTCGCCGTTGGCATCGTAGGTGGCGAATTCGGCCAATTCCGCGGCGATGGCGGTGGGGCTGAATTCACCTGCAGTGAGTTGCCCGTCTCCATCCTGATCTTTGGACAAAAACCACTCGGGCAATCCGGCGGGCAGGCGGCTGGCAGGGACAAAGAACTTTTGATCGCGGTGTCGCTCGCTTGCTCCCGGACTGGCATTGACCGAAGACGATTGATTTGATTCGTCGGGTTCACCCGTTGAAGAAGCCGTCTTCGTGACAGCGGCGTGTTCGGGTTCCGGTTCCTGCTCGTGGGGTACCCCGATCCGTTTTCGCTGGCTGTAATTGGCGATCCAGCGCACGAGGTCATCGAGGGTAATGACTCCATCCCCTTTGGATTCGATGAATTCGGGATGGCCGTGCATGACCTTCCACTCGTCTTTCTGCAAGACCCCGTCGTGATTCCGATCGTATTTTGTCATCAGGTATTTGGCATACCGATTGACCTTGGTCGGGACGGCGGTTCCTTTCGGTGGAGTCTGCGCCGGCAAATGACGGGAGTCCGAATTTTCGGATTGTGACGGATCGTCCACCTCGATCGGCTTTGACGAAGGCTCTTGTCCTCGTCCGGTCGCACCGACGAGGATCAAACTCGCAAACAGAATCCAAGGCATGAATTTCATCAAACTCACCTGCATTACTGCAATTTCAGGGAGATTTTTCGGAACAGGTTGCATGCTATTATACAGTATTCGAAATCTTGATGGAGCCGCAGCTTAGAGTTAAAGTGGTGTACAAATGCTATCTGTTAGGGAAGGGCCGATACGACCGGCAAGACTGTCTTCGCCTAAAAAACGCCGGACAGATGGGGCCGCAATGGTCGATACCGAAATTCGACGAGTCGCAGCGGGCTGAGAGATCATCGAGTCTCGAAGAAATCGCGTAACGTATTTGTTTAAAGTAAGTTGTGTGATAAATCGTTATTCGTTTGATCGTTCCTGAATGGATTTTTACCGCTTGGTCAAAAAAACGTTTATGGTCACCCGCCGGGTATTAATGCTTGACGACGCGTCAAGCATTCCCTAGATTGACGTAATGCCTCAATGAATGTTGATGCGTCGGTCGAACAGATAGTTGAGCTGGTTCCTACCGCATTAATTGCCTCCCTCCCGCCAAGAAATTGAATCCTGCCTGAGTTGAACTGAATCCTGCCCGAACGATGTGTTCGACCTACTGAATTTCGCGAATCGAATTGTGATGTCAAGTGGGCCAGTTTCGGTTGCTGTGACATCGCGTTTCTCGAAGCTTAAGTAGTGCCACAGGATACATTGCCAACGGTTGATCATCGAACTGCAGTCTGCCCCAAAACAGTCTGAAGGCTTCGTGTTTGGTTGAGTAAACCATATTGATCAATCAGCTCTGTTTTTTCGTGAACTCATAAACATGATGCAAAGCGCCCAGCTTGTGGACGGTCCACGTTTGTTGGACCCTCGCGAGTTTCAAATTGCACGTGAAGCACAAGTAACCCACGGATCTTTAGAAAAGGTCACGGGGGTGCTTGGTTTTGCGAATGAGGAACTTGCGGTGCGCGCTGTCGCCGCCACGCTGGGGTTGGAATTTGTCGATTTGTCGACGACCGAACCGGATCTGACGCTGATCGAGAATTTTCCGGTCAAGCTGATTCATCGATTTGGCGTGTTCCCGATCCGCCGGACAGACGACTCACTGGTCGTCGTGACTGGAAACCCGTTCGATCTGCACGCGTTGGATGCCGTCAGTTCCGCCGCCGGGTGCAGTGTGATCCCCGTGGTCGCGCTGCCTTGGGAAGTGGCCAAGCTGGTCAAGTCCCACCTGGGTGTGGGGGCCGAAACAATCGACGGCTTGCTCGCCCAGTCGGATGCGGACGATGATGACGTTCAGGTCCTGGAAGAGCTGGAGTTTGATCGTTCCGAGGCCTCACAACAGGCGCAACAGGCGTCTGTGGTGCATCTGGTGAATGAGATTCTTTGCGAAGCGGTCGACGCGCGTGCCAGCGATATTCACATCGAATGCCAGGCCGCTGGACTGAAGATTCGTTACCGGATCGACGGTGTGCTGCAAACGCAGCCGATGCCACCAGAAATCAATCGGTTTCAAGCGGCGATCATCAGTCGCTTGAAGATCATGGCCAAGATGAATATCGCCGAGAAGCGAATTCCGCAGGACGGTCGCATCAAGCTGAAAGTTTCGCGTCGCGAAGTGGACATTCGTGTGTCCGTGATCCCCATGCTGCATGGGGAGAGTATCGTCATGCGTGTGCTCGATAAAGACGCCATGAAGTTTTCGCTGCGTGGCATCGGCATGGACGATGATATTTACGAGCGATTCAATAAGGTGATTCGGCTGCCACACGGGATTGTGCTGGTGACGGGGCCAACGGGATCCGGGAAAACGACGACTCTGTATAGTTCGTTGGCCGAAATCAAAGACGAAGAAACCAAGATCATCACGACGGAAGACCCCATCGAATATCAACTCGATGGGATCAATCAGATTCAGGTCCATGCCAAGGTGGGGATGACGTTCGCGGCGAGCTTGCGAGCCATTCTGCGACACGACCCGGATGTGGTGCTGGTCGGGGAAATCCGCGATCAAGAGACCGCAGAAAACGCGATCCAGGCTTCGCTGACGGGACACCTCGTTTTCAGCACGCTGCACACCAACGATGCGGCCGGGGCTTTCATGCGACTGGTGGATATGGGCGTTGAACCGTTTCTGGTCAGTAGTACGATCGAAGGGGTGATGGCCCAGCGTCTTGTTCGCACACTGTGCAAAGCGTGCTGTGTTCCCTACGAGCCTGAACCGGAAGAGATCCCGATCGACTTTCCGATCGAAGAAGTCCGGAAAAGCGGTCAGCCTCTTTACAAGAACGTCGGCTGCCGAAACTGTCGCGGGACGGGGTATGCCGGCCGAATCGGCCTTTACGAATTTCTGCAAGCCAGCGACGAAATGCGACAACTCGTGACCGAGCGATTGCCTTCGAATGTTGTCAAACAACGAGCGATTAAAGATGGAATGAGGACACTGCGACAGGATGGTTGGAAAAGGGTCATGCGCGGCCAGACCACGCTCTCGGAAGTACTTCGTGTGACCAAGGCCGACTAACTCGAATCAGCGGATAGGTTTCCATGCCGGAATTTGCCTACACAGCACGAACCGCGACGGGACAGAACGCTTCAGGCGTGATTACCGCCAACAACAAACGAGATGTCTTCTCGTTGTTGAAGGATCGCGCGCTGTTTCCGGTTCGCGTCGACGAGGCCAAGGGGCCGATGAGGCTGTGGCCCAAGTCGAGACGCGTCAAAGCCGAATTGCTCGCCAACAACTTGACTCAACTGGCGGACCTGCTGCAGAACGGCGTGTCGCTGATGGCCGCTTTGAACGTCCTGGTCGAACAAGCTTCGAGCGAAGTGATGATCGAGGTCTTGGCCGATGTTCGCGATAAGGTGGCCGAAGGGATTCCGTTCGATGAGGCGCTGGCACGACATCCGGACGTCTTCGGCGAATTGACGATCAGCATGGTTCGCGCCGGATCGGAAGGCGCCTTCCTGGAAGACGCGTTGAAACGCACGGCCGACTTTCTTGAGATGCAGGAAGAGATGAAGGGGCAGGTCGTCGGTGCGATGGCTTATCCCGCATTCCTGGGTGTGGCAGGATCTGTAGTCACCGTGGTGCTGGTTGTTTTTTTTGTGCCCAAGTTCGCGGAGCTGTTTAAGCAATTGGAAAAGGCCGGTGGACTGCCCGGACCCACGGTCGCGCTGTTGTTGATCAGCGATGTGCTGGGGAAATACGGCGTGTTTCTGGCGGCGGGTTTGGTGGGGCTGTTTTTCTGGTTGCGAAAGCGACTGCAGTCCGACTCGGCTCGATTGATGGTCGATCGGTACAAGATCAAGCTGCCGGCGCTCGGTCCGATCTTTCTGTCGACCGCGCTGTCACGCTTTTGTCGGGTGCTGGGAACGCTGCTGCAAAACGGTGTACCACTGCTTCGCGCGCTGGAAATTAGCAGCGATGCAACAGGAAATCGCGTTTTGGCGGCCGCCATTCATGGTTCGGCCAAGAACATTTCGTCAGGGGAAACCTTGGCCCGTCCCTTACAGGAATGTGGGCTTTTTCCTAAACCAATCATGGCAATGATCACAATTGCTGAAGAATCGAACAATTTAGAGAAGGTTCTGATCAATATTGCGGATGGGATTGATCGGAAAATTGGACGTCAACTGAATGTCATGGTACGACTATTGGAACCCTCAATGTTGATGATCCTGGGAGCCGTGGTGCTTTTCGTCCTGACCGCTTTGCTATTACCCGTTTTTGAAATGAGTGCGACAATGGGTTGATTGAACTCCCACCCAATTATGACGCCAGTGATTCGCAGCGACGGGACCGTTGGGATCATTGGCTTGTCGTTACTCTGAAAACTTAACACGGCCAAAAATTGATACACCCAGGATGCTTTTTAGAGAGAGGATGGAACGATGCGAAACTCAAAGAATTGTGAACGAAGGCGGGGCGGTTTCACCCTCGTGGAAATGCTGGTGGTGCTGGCCATTCTCGTGTTGCTGATTTCGATGGTCGGTCCGCGAATTTTGGGCAGCAAGCAGAAGGCAGACATCAGTGCGGCCAAGACGCAAATTGGAATGCTGATGGCCGCGCTCGAACGATACGTGCTCGACATGAAGACCTATCCCGAAACGGACGTGGGTCTGTCGGCATTGACCGAGGATCCGTCGAGCGAAGACGAGAAGAAATCGAAATGGGAAGGACCCTATATCACGAAATCTTCCATTCCCAAAGATCCTTGGGGCAATGAGTACCAATACGAATTTCCCGGGACCCACAGCGAGACCAGCGAGAAGAAAAAAGAACCCGAGATCTGGTCGATGGGCCCCGATGGTCAGGACAACACTGAAGACGACATCGTGAGCTGGGAAAGCGATAAAAAAGACAAGGAATGATGATGAACACTACACACCATGAACTTCGCAATCGTCGCGGCCATTCCATGATGGAAATGGTCATCGTGATGTCGATTCTGGCAGGAATGGCAGCCATGTCGTGGCCCATGCTGAAATCGCCACTGAGCAAAATGCGACTGCAAGCCGCCGCCCAAGAGGTGAGTACGGAATTGGCCAAGGCGCGCCTGAAAGCCATGCAGTCGGGCGTCGCTCAAGTTTTTCGCATCCAGATGCATACCGGCAAGTTCCAAGTGATGGCGGCGTCGGACGACGAATCGACGGACGAATCGAAGCCCAGCGCCGCGGAGCAATTGGAAGCGGAAACGTCACAAACCAGTGCCGAGGAACGCTCGCCATTGACCGAGGTGTCCGATCTGATGCCGGAAGAAAAAGAGCTTCCTGACGGAATCTGTTTTGAAGTCACGGTCAACGACGACGTGCCGACCATCGAACGTAGCGAAGCCGCTGACGACGAAGAGGTTTGGACGGAGCTTGCCGTTTTCTATCCCAATGGCGATACGACCAATGCCGTCGTCAGCTTGCGTGGCGAGCCTGACTTGCGTTTGGACGTGAAACTGAGCAGCCTGACCGGCATTGCGAAAATTGGAGAAACGCACCGCCAGGAATTACGTTGATGCATCGATCACGGCGTGGATTTTCGTTGATGGAAGTCATGCTGGCCACGAGTGTCCTGCTGGGCAGTTCGGTTGCTCTGATCGAACTGGCGTCGATCGGCCGCAAGCAGGCGAATGCCGCCTACGATCTGAATCTGGCCCAACTGCTCTGTCAGGCGAAACTCGATGAGATCGTCGCCGAAGTGTCGCCCGCAACTTCGGTGGAAGAGCAGGAATTGGAAGACGAACCGGGTTGGTTTTACTCGGTTGAGACACAGCCCCTGCGAAGTCAGAACCTGGTCGCCGTGAAGGTTTCGGTGTTTCAGGGAGAGCAGCAGACGTCACGCGCCGCTCACTTTTCGCTGGTTCGCTGGCTGCCGGGTCGATCACCGAAGGCAGCGAATACGGCGCCCAGCGAGCCTTCGAATCAAAGTCTCTCGGTTCCCCCACGACGAAATCAGCGTCGGGAGGACACTCCGTGAGATCGCGATCTGATCAGCGATCCAATACGCGACAGCGGTCCCGTGCGGGATTTACGCTGTTGGAAGTCTTGTTGACGTCGCTCTTGGCTTCGGTGGTGCTGGTCGCGTTGTGGAGCCTGTCCGACATCTACCTGAAGCTGTTCGTGTCAGGTCAGAAGATGATCGAGGAAACGCAACTGGCGCGCGGTTTGACGCAACAATTTGCCAAGGACATTTCGCAAGTAAATCAACTTGTGGAAGAGTCGCCTCCTCTCTTTCCGGGGCCGCCATTGCGGGCGGAAAATGGCTTGCCTGCCGTGGGACGAGTTTTGCCACCCGCCGTCGGAATGGTTCGACCGAACTCCGAAGAGATGCCATTACCGACAAGAAATCCAGGTGGGTTGCCAGGAACGGTGGAATCCGGTCGCCCCAGAACGACAAGTTCTGATAGCAGCGGTCGCACTTCGGATCAGTCAGCACCCAAATTCGGATTGTTTGGAACGAAGCAAGCCTTGCGGCTGATTGTGTTGCAGACCGATCCTCGTACCGCTCGTGAGCCGACGGATCTGGCCGAAGTTTTGCTGCAACCGGGACAACCGCGTCCACCTGTTGCGTCCGAACTGCGCACTGTCGAATACACATTCAGCCGATCTGCGGAATCCAGCAGCAGCGAATATCAGCGACCTTCTGGGTTGATCCGTCGTGAATGGGCCTGGGAGACGTGGATTGGTTTGAGGTTGGCCAATCTTCGGTCGGGGACGACAGGTGGGGCGGCGGACATGTTGCCCGAAAGTGATTCCGAATGGACGGCCGAAGATGCCCTGGCCCTTCAGCTGGATCAGGGCGTGCTTCACGTTCCACAAGTCACCGGACTGGAGTTTCGTTATTTCGACGGCGAGAGCTGGGAATCAGAGTGGAATAGTTGGGAGCAGCGCAAGCTGCCCCTGCTGGTGGAAGTCTTGCTGCAGATCAATGCGACCAAAGGGCAAGCCCGGCTCGACGATGACGAGGATCTCGGTGATGAGGCGGGCGAATCGCTGGCTGCAGCGAGTGGGTCCAGCGGCAGTTCATTAAAGACGGGAAGCCAGGGAACCGTCTACCGGCGATTGATTCATTTGCCGTTTGCTGAAGAGCCGCCGTCGCCAGATGCTTCCGGTCGTGCGAATCCGGTGGCCGATGTCGCCCGGATTTCGCCAGAGCGGGGGACTCGTCAGCCATGAACAAAAGCTGTTTGCGTCCTCAGCTTGGTCCAGATCCCAAACCGCTGCGACGCGGGATCGTGCTGGTTTTGGTAATGATCGTGGTCGTGATGATCAGCCTGGCGGGTTTTGGCTTCGTCGCCTCAATGTCCAACGAGAATAAAGCGGTCCATTTGCGCGGCGAACAATTGCAAATGGAGAATGCGATTGCGTCGGCCGAAGAATTTCTGAAGCAATACCTGCAACGCTCGCAATCGACCGAGCCTTCTTCTCAATCCCTGTCGACGGCCCAATCGACGATCTCTGCGTCCTCGACGGACGACGAAGAGACCCTGATGCGAGGGGTGGTTGTTGCCGATGAAGAGGGGCCGCTCTGTCGAGTTCGATTCAGTGTCATGGCCCCTCACTACGACGAAACGGGCACCTCGGGCTGGCGCTATGGGCTCGAACGCGAATCGACGCGTCTTGATCTGCATGCGGTCATGGAGTGGGAATATCGCCGTCCGGGGACTGGTCGTCTGGCATTGATGGCGTTGCCCGAGATGACGGAAGCCGTCGCCGACGCGATCCTGGATTGGATGGATCGTGACGTCGTTCCACGACAATCGGGAGCCGAAGCGGACTACTATGCGACCCAGAATCCTCCTTATTCGCCCCGCAATGGTATTCCCGATTCGCTGGAAGAATTGTTGCTGGTCAAAGGAGTCACCCGATCAGCGCTGTTCGGGCACGACGCGAATCAGAACCACCGACTGGACCTGGATGAGCAATCGTCGACAAGTGTGTCTCCGGCCCGAGATGCTTCCGGCGACAGTTCGTTGCCCTG
Organism: uncultured Schlesneria sp.; assembly: GCA_903871875.1. Classification (GTDB taxonomy): domain Bacteria; phylum Planctomycetota; class Planctomycetia; order Planctomycetales; family Planctomycetaceae; genus Schlesneria. The sequence continues at coordinate 57,441 of CAIQIR010000091.1, read as the reverse complement.
GTCTGAATTACTCACGTTGTTCAGCGGTGAACGAAATCAAAGTCGTGACGGTCAACCGCGGATTAATCTGAATCAGCCCGATTTGGGGCAAATGCATCGGCAAATGACGCAGGCCTTTGATGTGAAGGTGGCGACATACGCCGCACTGTACCGGCAATTTGGTCCCTACATGGGAGTCGGCACCACGGTGGATGTCGGGACCGTCAAAGTTAATTTTGTCAATCCCCCGAAGTTTTTCCTGCCGTCTCCCTTGGATCTGTTGCAATCCCGTGTCATGGTTCCGGTTGCGCCAGGCATCTTCAGCGTCGTGGGAAGTCCGTTTCCGAGTGATCGCGAGAAGTTACAGGCGCTCCTTGGTATCCTTTATGATCGCACGACCGTATCAGATGCTCCAGTACTGAAAGGACGGGTCAACGTGAACTTAGCCCCGCCCGAGGTGCTGCGGGCGATTCCTGGATTCGACAAGGCACTGGCCGATCAGATTGTGACGTCCCGCGGTGCAGGGTCGAAACGTGATCGTCGGCATGATGACCATCCCTGCTGGCTGTTCACTGAAAACCTGATCAACTTGGATAAAATGAAGGCGTTTTTTCCGTACCTGACCGTTGGCGGCGATGTGTATCGCGGTCAGATCGTGGCCTTTTCCGAAGCGTCGCGGTTGTCGCAGCGGGTGGAAGTGGTTCTGGATGCGTCGAGCCGCCCGGCGCGGCGACTTTTTTGGAAAGATCTGCAGGTGTTGGGACGCGGATATCCATGGGATGTGCTCGATACACCGGGAGGAATTTCCACTTCCCCTAATGGAGCGTCCAATGCCACGTCTTTTAGCTATTGATTGCGACGCGCGTGAGCTCTGTTTTGTGCTGGGAAATTCCGTTGGCGAGCGGGTCACTCTGGAAGCTGCCGGGAGTGTTTCTCTGAAGGGCTTGGCTGACGATCGTCCATTGCAGAATGACGAACTGGGAAAGCAGTTGCAGGCCTTGCTGGCCAAACACAAACGCTCGGGCGCGAAAGTCCTGGCCAGTGTCGATCGAAATGCGATCGAACTGTTTCAGTTGACCGTTCCGCCGGCCGCGGATGCGGAACTTCCCGAACTGGTGATGAATCAGCTGGCTATCGAGTCATCGAACATCGCAAATGAATCGGTGATTGACTTCATTCCCGATGTCGGCGGTGCGAGCGAGCCGCGTCGAATTACGGCCGCAGCCTTGTCGCAAGTCGAATTCGATCGCGTCAAGACGGTCTGCACCGCGGCGGGATATGCCCCTGACTGCATGCTGGTGCGACCCTATGAAACGGCCTCACTCTTCTTGAAGCAACAAACGGCCATCCGGGGGAATTCTCTGCTGGTCAACGTCGTCGCAGATGAAGTCGACTTGATTGTGGTTGATCAACAGCAGCCCCTGTTTTTCCGCACCGTGCGCTTGCCGGCCGGGATGGGCGACGAAGCGGCCGAGCAACGTCTGCTCGACGAAATTCGCCGAACGCTCCTCGTGGCGCCGCAGGGTTCGGAAGTCGGTCAAGTCATCGATGCCGTGTATGTCTTCGGGACCAGCGGCGAGTACGAGCGAATCGTGCAGCAGATCTCGAAGGACAGTACTGCCAAGGTCGAACTTCTCGACCCTTACGTGGGATTCGCATTGGGCAGCCAATGGGAGAAGCAAACTTCTGGACGGTTGATTCCGCTGCTGGGAATGCTGCTGGGCGAGGCCCATGGTGGCAACCATGCCATCGACTTCCTGCATCCTCGACGGGCGCCAAAACCACCGGATCGGAAACGGCAATTAGCCATGGCGTTGATTGTGGCGGCCGTACTAGTTGGCACGGGCGGATACTACGTGTGGGATCTATTCTCGGCGGCCGACGCGGTGAATAAGAAATTGGCCAGCGACTTGGCAGATCTTGAGGCGCTGGTCAAAAAGAGTTCAAAAAAAGAGAAAGTGACCGAGGCGATCGACGACTGGAACGGGAACAGCGTGGTCTGGTTGGACGAGCTTCGAGAACTGTCTTCGAAATTTCCTTCGGGGCAGGATCTGGTCATTCAGCGGTTGTCCATGACGCCCACGCGGGGAGGAAAGGCGAGCATCGCATTTCAGGGCTTGGCTCGCGAACCGAAAGTGGTCACTCGTATGGAAGTCACCTTGCGCGATTCGCGGCACGAGGTGCAGACGCCGCGCGTCGAAGAACGTGTGCAGGACAAATTATATTCGTGGGGCTTTGAAACATCGGTCAGTCTTTCTCCCGCGAAAGTGGAAATGGAAGAGTCCGATCACGATCAATCCGCCAGTGAGGTGAAAGAGTCCGGCAAAAAGGAGTCGAACTCGAAGGAGCCCGATAAGCAGGAGGCCAGCGCGAAGGAGTCGGCCGAACCGGCGGTATCCAAATCGAAAAAACCTCGCAAAGGTGCGAAGACCGGCTCGAAAAAGGCGACGGCCACGGAAGAACCTGCGGCCAAAGAAGCTTCGCCAACTGTTGAACCGAACAGCGACGATCGGTCACAACAGGAATCACCCTCAGTCGATACTCCGGAGAAGTGAACATGAGCGACTCTCGGAAACGACTGCTCACTATTGTTCTGGGTCTGGTCATCCTGTACTTCGGCGGAGATTTTGTACTTCGCACCTACGTCGATGAGCCCTTAAAGGTGAAGCAAGCCCGCAAAGAGCAACTGCAGAAGAAGATCAAAGGTAAAAAGAAGGAACTGGCCGCCTGTAAGGAGGCGATCAGGAAGCTATCGGTTTGGGAGGAATCGTCGTTACCGAGCGACACGGAAATTGCGAGGTCCTTGTATCGAGCCTGGCTGCTGGAGCTGGTGGAGCGTTCGGAATTTCAAACGGCCCACGTCGATTCGGGTGCCGCGAATAGTCGCAAGGGCTTTTACGATGCCCTGGGTTTTTCCGTGCGAGGCAAAGGAACATTGCATCAGATCGTGCGATTCCTGTTCGATTTCTATCGCGCTGGACATTTGCACAAAATCCAATCGCTCAGCCTGACACCGCTGGGTAAAGGCGGTGGGCTGGATGTCATTATGACGATTGAAGCACTTGTGCTTCCCGGAGCTGATCGCAAGGATCAGTTGTCGACACTGACGTCCCATCGACTGAGCTACAATTCGCTGGAAGACTACGGGATCATTGCACAACGGAACATTTTCGGAGTGGGCGGGGAAACGGATGAATCTCGTCAAGTGTTTCTCACCGCGGTGACACAGGATGACGGACAGCCGGAAATCTGGTTCACGTTGCGTGGGCACGACAAACTGTTGAAACTGCGGCAGGGTAGTCGCTTCGAGATCGGTCATTTTACCGGAACGGTGGTCGACATCTTCGAAGACGATGTGATTTTCGAATCGGTTGGTGAACGTTGGTTGTTGTCGATTGGCGAGCCACTCGCGGATGCAACGGCCCTGCCACCCGAGTTTTAGTGACGGTTTAGTTCCACTACACCCCGTAACGGCGGTCGCCAACAATTTCATGGCAGAGACCCGCGTTTCACTGATCCAACGCGTCCGCAACCCGGCGGATGAGGTTGCCTGGTCGGAATTTTTCGCGATCTACCGTCCGTTGCTGACCGCGTATGTTCGCAAGCGAGGCGTCTCGGAAGAGGACGCGGCGGACGTCGTTCAAGACGTGTTTACGCGGCTTGTTTCCGTGATGGCCGATTTCCAATTGGATTCTCAGCGAGGACGCTTTCGTACCTGGTTATGGCGCGTGACCCAAAATGCCCTGACCGACTGGTTTCGACGACGTGCGACGCAGGGCCGGGCCGAACAGGAGTGGGCTGATCAACAAGCTTCGGTAGATGACGGCAGCCCCTCGAATGAGTGGGATCTTTTGTACCGTCGACATATACTGGAAATTGCTGTCGAGCGCGTCCGTGTTTCGACGGTGACAGCGACTTGGGCCTGTTTTGAAGGAAGGATCCTTGCTGGACGTCCTGCGGCGGAGATCGCCGCGGAGTTGGACGTTTCGACCAACGTCGTCTATGTGAACGCTTCGCGAGTGTTGGCGAGGGTTCGCGAGGAATTGGCCGCTTTCGGGGAGGGGCTCGTTTCGCCATGAATTCGATTTGTCCTCGCGATGACCAACTGCTGGCCGTCGCCACTGACGAAGCCGGTTCGGAGGAATTGCGCGAGCATATCGACCACTGTGTCGAGTGCCAAAAACGAGTCAAAATGTTCAGTGGTGAAGTCGCGGAATTACGCTCATTTTCTCAGGCCGGTGCGACCGCCACGAATCATACGATTATCTCGGGGGTTGCGAGTTCACCCCTTCCGATCACATCGACGATTGGCCGTTACGTCGTCATTGCTAATCTTGGATCTGGAGGACAGGCCGACGTCTATCGTGTCGTCGATCCCAACTTGGGACGCCAGATGGTGCTGAAATTGTCGCATCGACAATCCCGCAGTGATACCGAACGTCGGGACGCTTTGTTGGCCGAGGGACAACTGCTGGCCGATCTCGATCATCCGGGCTTGATTCGAATTTTTGATGTCGGGATCTACGACGGACGTCCGTACCTTGTGCTTGAGCATGTTCCCGGTGGAAATCTCGAACAGACTTTCGCCGATAGGAAACCGACGGTTCGGGAAGCGGCTCAAGTGATCTCCGAGATCGCGCAGGTCGTCGCTTACGCACACCGCCGCGGAGTGGTGCACGGCGATCTCACGCCGCGAAACATCTTGATCGATGCCCACGGGCGAGCTCGCCTGATTGATTTCGGGCTATCGAAAATCGAGGATGCCTGGGGTGAAAAGGCCGGCTTGCCGGGCGGGACTCCTGAATTTCTGCCACCTGAAAGTGCGTTGGCTGATGGTCGACTGGGACGCGCAGGACCGGCCGGTGACGTTTTCGGATTGGGAGCGACTCTGTTTTGGTTGTTGACGGGCCGGCCTCCTTTCGCGGCCTCAACGATTTCGGAATCATTGGAGCGTGCCCGTGCTTGTGATATCGATTTTGATCCGCTCAGATGGGCTCGCGTGCCCAATCGGGTCGCGCGAATCTGTCAGCTGGCCATGGCGGCGGACCCCGCGGATCGACCGTCGGCTCAGGTCGTGGCGGATGTTTTGCAACGGGCGGCCCGTCGCTGGACGACCCCGCGGCTAGTGGTGGCAATCGCAGCGATCGCTTTGATCGGTGCGGGTTCATACTTGTGGCTGCGCGAATCACGCATTACCGGTTCGCCGCTGGGTGCCGATGTGATTCATTCGACTCCCACGATCAATGTGTTTGGCCATGACGGGGTGCGGACATTATCGAATGAATTGCCCCTGCGGACGGGCGATCGTTTGGCTGTGTTTTGCAATATTTCCCGCGGACACGACGCGATCATGCTTTGGTTTAATGCGCAGGGCGAGTTGAAATCGTTTTCGCCGGTGCGTGACGTCAACGACAATATCGATCGACTGGTCTACCCCGCACCGCATCGCTCGTTCTCACTGGGAGCGCCGGAAGGAACCGAAATGTTCTTCTTCTGTCGCGGCGAACCGGTGGCTGAGGAGATTCTTCAATCCTGCTTCCCGATCGGTGCCGTCAATCCTCAGATTCCCCCTCATAATTGGCTGACACTGCAACGGTCGGCGGTGAAGATCGAAGGGCCGCTCAAATCAGAGATTCCAGATGGGATTGTGAAGATTGAAGGCGTGCTGAAGGACATCAATCGAAAATTGAAGCAGCACTTTATCAGCGTCACGGGGATTGCCTTTCCTCATGATGTCGCTGATGGGGCCGAGGCTGGCGACCATTGGGTCGAATAAGCAGCCAGCGCAGTCACGTTTGTGACTGGCGAAGGCGATCTTCCGAAATGGGCGAGCGATTTTTACTCGCGTTGTAACTCCCTTTGCTAACGGCAGTAATTGCAATCCTGGGACTGCAACGTCCGCTCTTTCCGATTTTTCTTGTAAGAACGGCTAAAGACTCACGTATCACCAACTGAAGTGATTCGCATGAGGATGCTCAAACTTTCAGGAAGCAATCATGTCCGTCGATTTGAATCCCCCTCGTCGAACGTCGTGGAATCAGCCCCGCCGATTCCCGTCGGGACCAAGTACCAAGTCTGAACCGCCCGCTCCTTCCGATGATTTCCGGAACGATGCCGTGGCGTACATTTCTCTGGTGACGCTTGTCATGGTTATCGTATTCCTGGTGCTGCGATAAACGGTGATGACGTGGCACCCATCAAGCGGGCCTGCGAATACCCTGTTTCAGTTCCTTTTACGAATGGGGAGGTTTCCATGGCGGACTTTCAGCGTCGAGAGTTTATGGCCGCCGCCGCAGCATTGGCCGCGACGACATCCGCAGCTTTTTTTGGCAGTACCCCCGCGGAAGCGGGTGATCCGAGTTTCATGAACAATGTTCCAGATCCGTTGTTGTCCGGTAAGGAATTACCGACCTTCAAGTTTTCACTGGAGAGTTCGGAAGGGAAGGTCGTCGGCAACAGCTATGGGAAAGAAGCCACTGTTTTACAACTGCCGATCTCAAAAGGGATCGCCGGCGTCTCGATGAAACTTGAGCCGGGCGCGATGCGCGAGTTGCATTGGCATGCGACCGCTGCCGAGTGGGCCTTTGTCCTCGAAGGTCGTGTTCGCACCACCGTGATCGAACCGCGAGGAGCTGCCGAGACGAACGACTTTGAGCCGGGTGACGTCTGGTATTTTCCTCGCGGCCATGGTCATATGCTGGAATGCCTGGGCAACAAGCCGGCTCATTTTATTCTGATTTTTGATAACGGCTACTTTTCGGAGTTTGGTACGTTCAGCATCAGTGACTGGATCGGGCACACTCCCAAAAAACTTCTGGCGAAAAACTTCGGTGTGTCAGAGTCCGATTTCAATGGATTCCCAACGGACGAAGTTTACTTTGCGCGGGGGGCAATGCCCCCGGAAAAGCCTGCGGCTCCGCTACAGGGATGGAAACTTCCGGCACTGACGCACAAGTATCAGCTACTCGCCCAGCCGCCGCATCGAGTCTTCAAAGGCGGACGCGAATGGCGTGTTGATTCGACATCGTTCCCGATCTCGAAAACGGTTACGGGAGTCATCCTGGATTTGGAACCGGGCGGGCTTCGCGAACTGCACTGGCACCCCACAGCCGACGAATGGCAGTATGTGATCGATGGGGATATCAGCGTCACGATGTTTGGTTCTCATGGTCGCTATCGGACGGAAACCATGACCGAAGGTGACGTGGGCTATATCCCACAAGGCTACGGTCATTCGATCGAAAATGTCGGCACCAAACCATGCCGCGTGCTGATTGGATTCAATACGGGTGTTTATGAGACGATCGATTTGTCGCAATGGATTGCCGGTAATTCGTCTGACATCTTGGCGACCAACTTCAGCAAACCCGTTGCCTTGTTCGAAAAATTCCCGAAGGCCGATGTGTTCATCACCGACGAGCAGGGGCATTGATTACTGATCGCGAGATCACGAGCATCGGACCAACATCGTCCCTTCACACGTCGCTGCCGCATTCCTATGCTGGGAATGTGGCAGTTTTCGTCGTAGTGGGTCGATATTGGTTGACGAGATCATCGTCAGTGGAAAAGACAGGCATGGCTCATCACTCTCCACGATTTTTGCAATTGGTGAATGCCATTCGCGTCAACATCCGCGAGTGCACGGTCCAGGACATTCGGAAGAGGATGACCGCGGGCGAGACGTTCCTGTTGTTTGATGTGCGTGAAGAGAGCGAGTTTGCTGCCGGACATTTGCCGGGTGCCAAATCGCTGGGCAAAGGAATTATCGAACGCGATATCGAAACTCTCGTCCCCGATTTCGATCGCGAAATCGTGCTCTATTGTGGTGGCGGATTCCGCTCGGCTTTGGCGGCCGACAACCTGCAAAAGATGGGCTATACCAACGTCATCAGCATGGACGGTGGATTTCGAGGTTGGACCGAAGCTCAATATCCGGTCGAAAGCTGACGTCAGTCAAACCGTGGGGCCAGTTTGTCGACGATCAATTTCCCGATGTTCAGCGCAGCGGTTGCCGCTGGCGAAGGGGCATTGCAAACGTTGACGACCAGGTCGTTTTCCAAAATCAGAAAATCATCTACAAGATTTCCGTCGCGCGTCAGTGCCTGGGCGCGCACTCCGGCGGGGGCAGGGACCAGATGTTCTGCACGAACTTCTGGAACTAAGCGCTGCAAGGCCGCCACGAATGCGGATTTGTTGAACGAGCGATAGATCTCGTTCCAGCCCGCCCGCCAGTGTTTCCAGGCCATCCGAAGAAAGCCGGGATAAGTCAGCGATTCCAACGTGTCAAACAGATTGAAACTGGTTTTATAGTACCCTTCGCGAGCCAGGGCGAAGACGGCGTTCGGACCGCATTCCACTCCGCCGTGAATCATTCGTGTGAAATGCACTCCCAGAAAAGGAAATGCCGGATCTGGAACGGGGTAAATCAACGCCCGGCACAGGTGATGCGCTGAAGGTTTCAACTCAAAATACTCGCCCCGGAATGGGACAATCTGTGCATCGGGGTGCGTCCCCGAGAGCCAGGCGAGCCGGTCGCTGTGGAGACCACCGCAATTCACGACCAACCGGGCATCCAGTTCCCCCGCTTCGTTCTGGACGACCATGCGATTATCGTGACGAAACATGCCCGTCACCTTGGCACTCATTTTCAGTTCGCCGCCCGCCGATTTGATCCGTTCGGCTAATCGCTCGGCAACCTGGCGATAGTCGACGATCCCGGCTTCGGGGACATGAATCGCCTGCACGCCGACCACATGGGGCTCAATCTCTTTCAGGCGTTCGGGCCCAATTCGTTCGCATGCAATATCATTGGCGAGTCCGCGTTCGTAGATGCGTTCGAGCTGAGGAATCTCACTCGGCGTGACGGCGACAATCACCTTACCGCAACGGTCGAATGGAATATTCTCCTGCTGACAGAACGCTTCCATGGCCAGTTTGCCGTCGCGACAGTTCGCGGCTCGTAATGAACCGGGGCGATAGTAAATGCCCGAATGCAGCACGCCGGAATTGTGGCCGGTCTGATGCTGTGCGACCTCGCGTTCCTTCTCCAGGATTGTGACTTTGCGACCGGGAAAACGTTCGAGCAAGCGATAGGCCGTCGCCAGGCCGACAATTCCCCCACCGATAATGGCCACGTCTGTGTGCTGCATATGCAATCCCGATGTCTGGCATCCTGAGGCGATGACGACGACCGTATCGTCCAAAGCGAGGACGGCAGTATAGATCACCAGGATTCTCTAAGTAACCGTCGCTCGAAGTTCCGCGAAACGCAGAAATGCGTTCACCGATCCCAAACGACCTCAAAACACGACTTGCGCCGGATTAATCGCCTGGTATTTTCCCTTGTTGGCGGTGATTTCGAACGCCTGGGGAACGGATTCGATGCCATTCAGCGAGTGACGAATGGTCGGTTCGAGTCGCACTCGTCCTGACGCCACTGCCTGGACGGTGTACTGCAGGTGTTCTCGGGTACTGATATCGGGGAACAAATAACGCAAGCTTCGTTCGCGGAACAAATCGATCGGAAGTTCGACCGGGCCACCGAACCAGGACACGCCGATGATCTTACCGCCCGATCTGACGGAGTTCAGAGCGTTGTACAGTGTCTGATGACCGGCCAAACCTTGTTTGGGGCTGCCCCCGGCGCATTCGAAGACGACATCAGCGCCGTTGCCTCCAGTCAGTTCGCGGATCGTTGCCACGACGTCGCACGTCTTGGCGTTCAAGGCATGATCGGCACCCAACTCGCGCGAGACTGCGCAGGCTTCGTCGCGTACGTCGACGGTGATGATTTGGCCAGCACCGCTGATTCGCGCGATCTGCAGGCATTCCAGTCCCATGCTTCCCTGTCCGAAAATCGCCACCGAATCGGCAATCTGAATTTGGGCCGTCTCGACGGCCGCGACACTGTCACTGAGTGATTGCAGGCAAGCGGCGACACTGTTCGAGATCCGATCGTCGACTTTCACGAGCGAGATTTCGGGCAACAATGCCAGTTCGCTGAAACAGCCGGGCTGGTCGAAGCCGATCACCGGGCCACGTCGGCACAGCGTGCTGCGTTCGTTTCGGCAAAGCGAACAGTTGCCGCAAGGAAGCTTGGCCCGCGCCGCGACACGGTCGCCGACATGAAAGCCGGTGACGCCGGCGCCGACTTCGACGATCTGGGCACAGAATTCGTGTCCGAATAATTGCAGTGGCGCTTCCGCTTCCAGTCGTTGCTTGACGCGGTCATAGGCCAGCGTGGGAATCCCGAATGCCAGTTGCGCTTCGGTCACGCTTGGTTGAACGCATAGCGGTTTGACGACCACATGTCCCGCACGGCAAACCGGTTCGGGGATGTCATCCAACCGCATATCACCAAATGCATAAAATCGCCAAGCTTTCATGAAGCGACTCCTGGAATTCTCTCGAGTTTTTGCAATGTGTGGTAGTCGCCAACTGCCGGACGCTGATTGCCACAACAGGATCGTACAACTTCCGATACGTATAAGCTTCCCCGGGAATCCAGCCAAATATCGTGTGGCGAGAAGAAGTCGCCCGCCTCGCAGGGGCGTTCGCCGCCCCCGAAACGAGCCAGCCGATTTCCGCTGGCATCGAAGATACTGATTCGGCCTCCCGTCGAATCGGGGGAGGGAGCCGTTGTGCCTGGCCACATGCCGGTTCGGTATCCCAGCTCGGCGACATAAACACGCCCCACGTCATCAATGAAGACTTCACAGGGGCGGGCAATGTCGGTCCATTCGGTCAAAAATTCTCCCTGGGGCGAGAACAATTGCAGGCGGCTGTTTTCACGATCGGCCACATAGACAACACCGTTCCGATCAATGGCGATTCCATGTGGTACTTGAAATTGACCCGGCCCCGTTCCCGGTGTCCCCCACGAAAATTGCAGCACGCCTTCCGGCGAAAACTTGTGAATTCGAGCGTTGCCGTATCCATCCGAAATATACAAATCACCGTTGGGTGCTACCGCTAGATTCGTAGGAAAATTAAATGGTGGCCCACTGCGGCGGATTGTTCGATAGTCGATGGAAGTGTTACCAGTGTCAGATGGCTGGCCGCTGGTTCCTAACGTGAACAAGTGACGTCCCTCGGCGGTAAACTTGTGCACGGTGTGATTCAGGTCATCGGTCAGATACACCGCATCATCGGGGCCGATCCAGATTCCATGTGGCCGAATAAAAAGTCCTTCACCCCACGAAAAGAGCAATTTGCCCTCAGGGTCGAAGACGGCTACCGGGTGATCACCGCGGTTATAGACGAAAACTCGATCATGCGAGTCGGTCGCCACGGCGGTCACTTCCAAGACGTTCCAGTCGCTTGGCCATTGGGCCCAATTGGCGATCGGTCGATAAGTAAACTCGCCGGAAGAAATCAAATTCGCTTTGGGATGGCTCATGAAAGTTGATGACCGTGTTTGACAAAAGACCAATAAGGGGAAGCGAGATCAGCGGATGCGCGTCCGTTGGTTCAGGTATTCGACCAGATCATCGCCCAAATTTCGACTGGTGTCCAAGGGTACCCGCTCGATGTTATTGCGGCGACAGAGTTCGTCGAGATTCGCTTCGTACCGACGATACGCATCGAGGTACCCCTGACGAAGGTCTTCTGTCTGAGCGAGATACTCACTCGACTCTTCCAATCCAAGAAATTTGACCATGCCATCGAACTCGAATGACCGTTCGTGATGGTGCAATACCTGAAACAGCACGATCTCGTGGCGGTTGTATTTCATTCGTTGCAAGGCGATTTCAAGGGCATTGAGGTCGGTCAAGAAGTCGCTGAAGATCATCACGATTTCGCGTCGGCCCATTCGACCGGTCAATTCCGTCAAGCATTCCGCCATTTTCGTTTTTTCGACGGGCACGATTTGGTCGAGGTGATGTGTCATGCGATGAATCTGGGCCAGGGAATTCCCCGGAGGGATATCGCTTCGAACACGATCGTCAAATGTGGCCAGCGAAACTTTGTCGTTTTGAGCAATGATCGAATAGGCCAGAACCGTCGCCGCTCCGGCGGCGTACAGCAGCTTTTGTTGCGTTCCTTCTCCGTAGCGCATCGACGCGCTGACGTCGAGCAATAGGTGACAGACGAAGTTCGTTTCCATCTCGTACTGCTTGATGGAGAGTCGATCTCGTTTGTAATACAGACGCCAGTCGATGTGGCGCGGATCGTCACCGACGAGATAGTCTCGGTGTCCGGCGAACTCGACAGCGAACCCGCTGAGTGGCGATTTGTGAGCGCCCGCCAGATTGCCGACGACAAGTCCGCGCGGCTCGATCGGCTGTTCGGCAACACGATTGAGAAACGCGGGATCGAGATAGCGGGAAAGAATGCTGACGGTCATCGTCTCACTTTCGGGTGCGGGGATTCTCTTGCTCGATACCATGTCTCGCAAGCAAGGATTGATGCGAATGAAAGCACGATCATGACAAAATTGATCGAGTTTTCGGGATCGTCGTGTCAAGCCTGATATGCGCGTCAAGCCTACGATCATTTAGAGATCTTGATAAAAGTCGCCTCCTGCTCTTGGCAATCAGTGATCACTTGGGCACAATTCTGCCCCGTGTGGTCTGGAGCTTTCGCAACAGACCATCAACCATGCGAGGACAATCCCATCATCCTCGTCGACCCTAACTCTTGAGAGACCCAAGAGTGACAAAACCGATCACGCAGCATGGCGTTCAAAGCCCTTCTTTGAATGTCAGCTTATCCGATTCGTTCGGCCTTAATGCCGCCTCACAAAAATCCATCGCTCCGTTGAAACTTTCACTCAGTCAGATGACGACCCTCCGGTGGTCGTTGGTTGACGAAGTATTTCAACTGAAGCAGGCCGGTTACGATGCCATCGGTCTGTGGCGGCCCAAGGTCGCCGAAAGCGGCGAACAGCGAGCGGCTGAAGTTCTCCAAAAAGCGAGACTGCCTGTTTCCTCGTTGTCGTTTGCCGGCGGCTTCACGGGCGGGTGCGGCTTCAGCTATGTCGACGCTGTCGCCGATGCGAAGCAGGCCATCGAAGAAGCCCGAGTTCTCGGTGCGGCCAATGTGATCATGGTGAGCGGTTCGCAAAACGGGCACACTGGGCGGCATAGTCGCCGGATGGTGGTCGATGCGATGCGCGAACTGGGGCAATTGGCCGCTATCGATCAGATTCAGCTGTCACTGTTGCCGATGCATCAATTTTTTAGCAAGCGATGGACATTTTTGAATTCGCTGGACCAGGCATTGGACGTGATTGATCAGATCGCCAATTCCCAGGTTCGTCTGGCATTCGACGCCTATCAATTGTCGGAAGAACCGCGATTACTAGAGCGGATTCGCGAGATTGCGGCACTGACAGGAATTGTCCAACTGAGTGACAGCGACCGAGCTCCAATCTCGGAAAAGGACCGACTACTGCCAGGAGAAGGAAAAATTCCTCTGACGGAGGTCGTTCAAGCCTTCCAAACGGCCGGGTTCGCGGGTTACTTTGATATTCAGGTCTGGTCGGGTAATGTATGGAAATCCAATTACGTGCATCTGATCGAACAAAGTCACGCTGTGGTTAAGGCAATGTCGCATCGAGCGGCAGTAAGTGCGTAGGTTTGTCGGAAACTTCCACAGCTCCTTTTGACGAAAGATTGCCGAAAGCGATTGGGGCGTTGCGCAAGCGGCGTCCTATCGTACCCGCAGATTGACCCGCCTCCTTAGACCCGCCCTTGAATGTCTGGCCGAAACATGTCGCAAGATTGGTTCAGCCTTGATGAACTGGCTCGTCAATTGGGACGAGATCGCCGCGAGATTGAAAAACTCGTGCAGCGTGGTCGTATTCCCGGCCGCAAAATGGGCGGCGAGTGGCAATTCCATCCGACCGAGATTACGCACTGGTTAGAACAGGAAATGCGCGAGTACACCGACCGCGAATTGGCGGTACTTGAGCAGACTCATCGATCGGCCGAGTTTACTGATCCCCATCCTGTCGCCGCCTTGCTTCGTCCAGAAACGGTTCAGGTTCCGTTGGAAGCGCGGACGAAACGATCGGTTCTGGAGAGTCTAGTGGAGCTGGCGGGGCGGACCTGGGAAGTCTGGCAACCGGCGGCTTTGTTGGCGGCTATTCAAGAGCGTGAAACGGTTTTGTCGACCGCTTTTGAAAATGGCGTGGCGATTCCGCATCCCCGCAATCCGTTGCCGGACGCTCTTGGTCAGTCGGTCATTGCCTTCGGCCGTTTGCCGTCGGGAATCGCGTTCGGCGCTCCTCACCGGGTCATGACGGATATGTTTTTTCTGGTGGTCTGCCGTGACTCGCGAACCCATTTGCACGTTCTTGCGCGTTTAGGACGAATGCTGCACACTCCCGGATTTGTCGAGGGACTGCGTGCGGCCGAAGACAGTAGCGAGGCTTACGAATACCTTGTCCGCGCGGATCATCAAATCGTCATGTGAGATGATGACGGCTTGTCGATCGGTTGAAGCAAGTCTCCCTTAAGCGAGCGATGTCGTTCGCTTAAGGGAGACTTGCAATCGTATGACAATGGAGATTTCACGTCGCACAGGCATATTGCTGCGCCGCGTCGTCACTCACGAACTGATGTCCTTGTGGATGGACGGTCAGGACCGGACAGGTGGCCAGACGCACGATTTTTTCGGCGGTCGAGCCCAATAACAGGTGCGTGAAACCCGTGTGACCGTGAGTCCCGATCACAATCAGATCGATGTCTTGCTCTTTTGCGTAATTGACGATCTCTTCGACAGGGTATCCGACTTTTGCCACCTGGACGGCATGATGAGCATCAACCCACTCCAGACTGATCTCTTTCAATAACCGCGATTGCGCTTCTTCTAGCTGCTCGCGCTGATCAGTATCGGGAAGCGTCCAGGACGTGGATGCTTCCGGCAGCGGAATCGTGACTTGAGGCACAATGTGCAGCAAATGCAATTCACTGCCGAACTTGTCGGCCAGTGCCATCGCATACCGCTGGGCTTGTTTCGCTGGCTCGCTGAAGTCCGTCGGAAACAGAATGCGGCCGATTTGGACGAGCATGATGTTGCCTTTCTGGCGAAGTCATTTTTCTACAGCACGTTCCATCAGACGAAATTAATAGGGAGTTGCCATCGGCTCTTCCCAGGTATCGGCGACGACGGGCGTTGTCCCTTTGCGAATTTCACTGGGAACGATCAGCGTCAGCCGGTTCGTCTGATGAAGAACGGCTTGAGCGACAGAGCCCATGACCATTTCGTACAAGGCGCCATGCCCGTGCGATCCCATCAGGATCAGATCAATTTGATATTGGTCGGCCACAAACAGGATCTCATCGGCGGGGATACCCACAACAAAGAGGGCCTCGGCGTCAATTCCCTTGGCTTTCAATGCCGAAGTGAGGGTCACGAGCTCTTGATATTGTTCGGGGTGCCGTTCGGACATGGCCATGTCGGTATCGGGTAATACTAATGGTACCTCTTCCATCGGTGCGAAGACCGGGTGTTCTTTGACGCAGTGAATCAGCCAGAGCTTGGCGCCGAATGCCCGGGCCATTTGTTCGGCCGTGTCGATCACACGGTCTGTTACATCCGAAAAGTCGATCGGGGCGAGTAAGTTCTTCACGGCACACCTCTACTCCGCGCGACCATCGAGGACTAGCGCGGTAGGGAAACGGAGAACAGCAAGAGCGCTCTTCAACAGAAGTGCTATTTGTCGGTGGTCACAAATTACAATTCGCAATTCGAGTGCCACATTAGAAAATTCTGCGGGCTAAACAGGCGGTATGGCCTCGTCGGGCCCCAATGGTGACTCAACCATTGTCCCGAACGTGCCTTCAGAAAACAGAATTCGTCAAAGGGTAGCTCGCGGAGGGCTTGTCGGATTGAGGACAGATTCCTTTTATTTGAGGTAGGACCGATCAGATCAATATTCTTTGGTCGAAACTCGACCAATTGGCAAAGCGTTGGACAGCAGGTCGTCTGTCAGAAACAGGCGATCAAGGGGGATCCTACATCTCGGTGGGATTACGGCTGTGCGGCACAGCCTGTGCATTTAGTTTTATTGCTGATCATCTGACTGGCCATCGTATGCTTTGGATGGCGATGGTGCAGACGCTTTCCAGACCGTGAAAAGGGATCCCGTATGAATCAACAAACTCAAGAGGCTCCAGCTCAAGAGCTCCGGCAAATCGAGATGCAACATTTCAACCACCCTTGGTTTGTCGCGGTCTGGCCCGGGATGGGACAAATCGCCATCAGCGCGGGTTATTACCTGATGGCCAAGCTCGGGATGCACGTGTTCGCCGAGTTTTCTCCGCGCGAACTGTTCGACGTCGAGCACGTCGAAGTCGAAGGCGGAATCATTCATCAATCGCGATTGCCTCGAAGTCGTTGTTTCGTGTGGCGCGATCCGAATCAGAAGCACGACATTATTCTGTTCATTGGCGAAGCCCAACCGCCCGGTGGCAAACGGGCGTTCTGTCAGGCGCTGATCCAGTTTGCGAAAAGCCTGGGTGTTGAGCGTGTTTATACCTTTGCGGCCATGGCGACACCGATGCATCCGGAACATGTCTCGCGCGTCTTTGCCGCAGCGACGAATGAAGAGATCTTGTTGGAACTGACCGGCCTCGGCTGCAAAGTTCTGGAAGAAGGCCATATTGGCGGCTTAAACGGGGTGGTCCTGGGCGAAGCGAAAGAGGCGGGACTGCCAGGCGCTTGTTTGCTGGGAGAAATGCCGCATATCTTTTCTCAACTCATGTTTCCGGGGGCCTCGCTCGCCGTACTGAAAATCTTCTCGGCGCTGACCGGTGTGACGATCGATCTTGATGAATTGATCGAGCAATCCGATGAACTCGGCCGCAAGCTGGGAGAAATCTTGGCTCAAGTGGAAGGTCGGTTGCAATCCGCGCGTGATGCGAATGAAGTTGAACCCTCGGAGGAATTCCAGCCCGAGCAGGAACAAGAAGAGGAAGTGGTTGAGCCTGAACCGATTCCCGAAAATAAGCTCAGTTTCGAAAATGAACGTCGGATTGCGCAGCTGTTTTCGGAAGCGCGGGCTGACCGATCCAAATCTTACGAACTTAAACAAGAACTGGATCGGTTAAACGTTTTCCACGAATACGAAAACCAGTTCCTGGATCTGTTTCAGAAGCCGGAAGAATGAGCCGTTTGCAATGATCTGGGCTTGTTCGTCAGGCTGCGCCGGAGAAGCTGGGGTTTGAGTGAGCCAGCAAGCGAACGCGGCTCCAAATCCATCGCCCGCCCACGACAGCCACCACCATCAGCGCGACTAGGAAACTCCAAAAGAGAATCGTCATTGTTGTCGAGCTGGAACGCGATTGTTGAATTTCGTTGAACGTCTGTCCCGCCTGAGCCCGTACGGCGGAACTGAGTTCCGAGTTTTGCTGCATCTTGTAGATATCCCATTGCAACGAGCGGCACTCATTGGCATGGTGTGACAGTGCGGCGAGCGCGGCAATGATTGTTTCGTCTCGACCGCTTTTTGTGGCCGCGTGCAGTTTTCCAATCGTGTTCGGGTGCAAGGGACCCAGCTTGGCCAAGGTATTCGCTGCGAACAAGCGAGTCGTCTGATCGGGTGAATCGAGTTGATTGACCAGCACATGCTCTGCTTGGGCGATACGGGAACTGGATGTCCGCCAGCCGTTCCAACTGATCAGGCAGATCACCACCAGGCAGGCGGCAATTGACCAGCTCCAAGGTGATCGGAACTGGTCAATCGTCGTGGAGATCTCCGGCAGTGAATCGCTGCTGCGATCGATTCCTTCCAACGGAGCGACGACAGATGCCACGGGGGTTTTGGTCGGCAACAGTGTTGATTCGAACCGTCCGGCCCGGCGACCTGGATGCAACATATCCTCTAACAATTCTCCGACCTCTTTCGCCGAACCGGGGCGGCGTTCGGGGGTTTTCGATAACAACTCAAACACCAACTGATCCAGTTGCCGTGGACCATCGAATCGTGTTAGGGAAAGATGTGGGACCGGTTCCTTGAGATGTTTGTGCATGATTTCGACAGCACTCTCACCTTGGTAAGGTGGCTTGCCGGTCAACATTTCGAAAATCACGCACCCCAAGGCGTACAGGTCCGATCGATGTGTCAGCGCCGGTTTACCCCGAATCTGCTCGGGTGACATGTATTCCACCGTGCCCATGGTGCGACCGGTCGCCGTCAGTCTACGCCCCGCCACGATAGTGACCAAGCCAAAATCACTCAATTTGATCTGGCCTCGCTTGGTCATCAGAAAATTGCTGGGTTTGATGTCGCGATGGATGACTCCCCGCTCGTGGGCATACTGAAGGGCGTGACACATTTGGATGGCAAAATCGAGAGCCACTTCCAGAGAAAGGCGGCCTTTCGATCGGATGACGTCCGAAAGTGTTCCACCTTCGATCAATTCCATCGCATAAAATCGCTGTTCACTTTCACACGTTCCCCCAAAACAATGCACGATATTGGGGTGGCGTAGTTGTTTTAATACCTCCATTTCGCGTTCAAACCGCGCAAGCAGCGTCGTGTTAGCTGCTGCGTCGGATGGAAGTAGCTTGACCGCCACATGTCGATCATTGCCGACATAGCGGGCACGGTACACCACGCCCATGCCCCCTTCGCCCAGCTTGTCGAGCAACTCAAATGGCCAAATCCAACGCGATTCCATAGTGTTTGCCTGACGGCCCGCCAAGTACAACGACTGTGAATTCCGGCGACCGTTACCAGCACCGGCGGACTGAAATCGACCAGTATCTGAACATGCGAATCGTCGTTTCACAGTTGTTCTGGAGATCTGTCACTGAAGAATTATAGTGCAAATTTTGAGCCTTCCAGTGAATTCGATAACTCTTGTTGTTGTGCGAACTCCTCAGAAATGGAGTCTGGGGCTAATCAACTTGCTGAACGATTTGCGGACATCAGTTTTTGGACCGGCTGGTCTGAGTCAGGCGTCGGCCCAAAGGGGGCGTGATTCGTTTGTGTCTTCCGTCAAAGCATTCTTCAAAATCGACCGCTTGTTCTCCTCGACTCTGCACGAGGGCGTGGTGGAAGTTCCGCCGTGGTGCGCCTCATGCGATCGTGGCTGCGAGTTTTGAATCGGCGGTGGAACCCGAGCGTTGTAAATCCCTGTTGATGGCACGAGAATTCAATGGCTCGAAAACACGACTCGGTGTCCACGTGGCTTCGAGTATTGGACGGGCTTCACTTCAACTCTTCTGAATCGACTCGTCAACCAAAATCGATAGGGTGCATGCATGGATCGTCTCAAGAACAAGGTGGCCGTGATCACTGGCGGAGGTGCCGGCATCGGCCGAGCAACCTGTGAATTATTCGCTGAAGAAGGAGCTGCTGTCGTTGTTGCGGAACGGGACGAAGCGGCCGGCCGCGAAGTCGTTCAGGCCATCGTTGCTCGGGGCGGTCGAGCCCATTTCGTTCAAACCGATGTCGCCAAGGAAGCAAGTATCCAAGGCATGGTCGCGGACGCCGAAAAGGCATTTGGTCGGATCGACATTCTCGTCAACAATGCCGCGGTGTTTGTCTTGAAAGGGATCGACGCTTCGGTGGAAGAATGGCGTGAGATTCTGGATGTAAATGTCGTTGGACCGGCGTTATGCGCGAAATATTGTGTCCCTGTCATGCGCCGCGGCGGGGGCGGAGCGATCGTCAATCTGGGGTCGATTTCCAGTGTAATCGCTCAGCCGCAAATGGTCACTTACAACACCACCAAAGCCGCCATCGCCAATATGACCCGTTGCATGGCCATGGACCTGGCAGGAGACAATATTCGTGTGAACGCGGTAGGGCCAGGGGCCGTCTGGACGCAGATCGTTCAGCGACTGACTTCCGAGGCCGGTATGGACCGCGCTGCGGCTGACGCCGATTCCGAATGGGGTGGTGCCCACCTGCTGAAGCGAATTGCCGACCCCCGTGAAATCGCTTATCCGATCCTGTTCCTGGCATCAGACGAAGCGTCGTTCATCACCGGATCACTGCTAATGGTCGACGGCGGGTATACGGCTCGTTGATGGGCGAACTCGTGCATCAGGCGAGGCTCGTAGGATTGGCGTCTCTTAATTTCGACCCAGTTCGTGCACCAACCCGATGGCGGCTTCGGTCATCATTCGTCCTCCCTGAACGGCCAAACGAGTCACCGAGGCTTCATAGCCACCGGTCTCCATGGCGCGGGGGGTGACGATGTAACCCAAATAGCCGTTGGCATAGCCCACCAGGCAGAACGAGTTCCCCGTTTCCTGTTTGACTCGCGAACGCAGTTCGAGCGCGTATTCAACGAATAATTCGCCCGGAATTGTACCGAACAGGACATTGCCTACCTGAAGGATCTGAACTTCTGCCGGAAGTTCCGTTTCTTTCTTTGAGGGATTCTCGGCAATCGCCTGGGCTTTCAGGACGGTCATCGACAGCACGCGGTTCCGATCTTCCAATTGCGAGATCGCCGTCGGTATCGCCTTCTGCTGCTGGGCCAATTCGAGTGCCGCCTTGCCTTTTTCCAAAGCGGCTTTGGCGTCGTCCAGATTGGGCAAAGCAAGTGCGGGAAGAGTGAGTGTGGTCGAGGCGGCTTTCAAAACCAAATCTTCTTCGAGTTTGATCAATCCGCTGGTCTTGATGACCTCGCCGGCCACCGTCCGGCCCAGTCGTTCGATTTCCAGGAAAGGATCGCCGTTTCGATTCACAGTGATATCGCCGCACGCCCCTTGTGTGAAAATCGCGACACCACCCAGCAAGTTTTCCACCGCCCGTGAAGCGGCGCCTGGATATTCGCCCGAAAGCATCAGATTCGTGGAGCCGATGATCACGGGGTGTCCTGCGAAGTTGAACAGCGTGGCAATCGTCTTTCGCCCTTCGATCTCTTCGACTCTCAAGACACCGACTTGTGGATCGATCAAATCATTCTTCTGCTGCCGATTTCGAGTTGCCCCCACCAGACTTCCGGCGGCAAATCCGGCTCGAGCAGGTTTCGCAGTCGATGCCGCTTCGACTGCCGCGTCAGCGAATTGTTTGGCCAGAAATTTCTTCAAAGACGGCTCGGCGTCGTCTTGTCCCATCGCTGTTTTCTGGTAATAAGACGGTGCGGAATGGTTGTGAGTGCCGGAGATCATAATGTTGGCGGCGGGGATTCCCGTCGCCTGGGTAATGGCCTCTCGCGCCAGTCGCGTTAGTTCGGCATCCACGGACATCAGGTCCGAACCGATGAAGACTAACTTTGTTGTTCCATTGTCCAGCACCAGGGCTCGCGCAAATAATTCGTCGTGGATCCCTTCAAAGTTCGTCAGTCGATCATGGAATCCGCCCATCTGAGTGGGGAAGGGGGGCACAATACTTTTTCGTGAGGCGCCGGCTCGTAGGGCCGCTTCGACTGAACCTGTTGCCTGTAAGAATCCCGCAACAATCAGGCAACAGGACAAGAACCAACGTCTTGACAACATCATCGAGAACCTCGAATAAGAGGGACAAAGTGGGCGATCGGCGAAGGAATTCTCATGCAAGTCGAGTGTGCTCGTCGGCTTTCGTTCTGTTCTCAAACCCACCGAAGGCGCTGACATACGATACGGATGTCGTTTGACAGGTGAAAGTCTGCGGTTCTGACTGTGGGTTTCCGATCAATGAAGCGATCCCTCAGGGCCTTCGACCTCGGTGTTGAGGTTTGCTTCCTGCATTGCTGTGGTCGTCGCCGTGTGCTTCCAGAAGAGCACCAGACAGGCCGGCAGTAAGAACAACACGCCCAGCAGATTGCCGATGATTGTGACACTGGTCAGCTCGGCAAATCGTCGAGTCGGCACAAAGTCAGAACAGAGCAGAACAGACATGCCGACCAGCAGCAGAATACTCGTCAAGACGATCGCTCGACCCGTGCCGAGGAACGCTCGACGCACCGCTTCTACGGTGTTGCCGCATGCTTCAAACTCCTGCCGAAAGCGGTACAGAAAATAGATCGTGTTATCGTCGGCCAGGCCGAGTGTAATTGTGAAGGCGATTACGTTGGCGACATTCATGTCGTAACCGCGAAGCCCCATGTATCCCAGCGTGATGGAGAGCGGAGTCAGATTGGGCAGTGCGGCAATTGATCCGATTCGAATCGATCGAAATTCGATCGAGATCAAGGCGAAGATCACCAGGGATGCCATGAGAAGTGAATAGAACAAATCGTGGATCAAGATCGTCAGTGCCATCGCATTGACGTAGCCTTCACCCGTCAGTTGTGCCTGGATTGGGCCATGGGCGGGAAAGACTCGCGACATTTTTTCGTTGAGAGACTTGATCGTCTCAAGCATTTCTCGCGATCCCACTTCGCGCAGCCGGATCCGGATACGAGCTCGCTTTCCGTCTTCGGAGACGTAGGAATGATAATGAAAAGCGGGCGCGAACCGTTCGACGAAGTCGTCCGTTCGCTCTAATCGGGCGCGACCATCGTCAGAGATCGGAACGAGTTCCAAATCGGTTTCATTCTTGTGTCGTCCCGGCCAGCCGTGCAGGATTTCTCGAAACAGATCGACATATGACTGCACGTCGAGCACGCCAAAACTCTGCTTTGCCTGTTGTTCGAGATCGACAATCTGATGAAAAACTTCCGGCTGCTGGAACGAGTCCGATTTGTCCGCGGTCAGGCTGATTTCCAACTGCATGATGCCCGAGAGTTCACGTTCAATCAGCCTCAAGGTCCGAATGGCAGGATGCGAATCGCTGAATGTTTCTCGTATCGCATAAGTATTGATCTGGACTCGACTTCCCGACCAGACCGCCAGGGCGATGACTGTTCCAGAGCAGATCAGGGTAGTCCAGGCGTGTCGCGCGACGGTGGATCCCAGAATGGTCACGATTCGTGTGATCAGGCTCGCGCGTGACTTGTTCAGGCCCACACAGGACGGGGCGGAAAAAAAACGAAAGAGTGTGCCTAGCGTCAGCAACGTGCTGACATACTGAAACGCGATTCCGACCGCAGCCTGCCAGCCAAATCGGCTGAGCAGTTCGGAACGGGCCGTAAATAGACTGGCGAATCCCACGGCCGTTGTCATGGCGGCCAGTAAACAGGGCGCGGCCATTTTCGCAATCGCTTCCCGGGCCGCCGATCGACGATCCAGCCCATGAGCCGATTCTTCGGAATAACAAGTGACAATCTGTACGCAACTCGACACACCGATAATCATCAGCAACATGGGTAAGACGTTGCTGACCAGGTTCAACGAGTCATGGGTGATGGCGAATGTTGCCAGCGTCCAGGTGAGGCCGATCCCCACGGCACAGATTGGCAGCAGAGCCCCCGAAAGACGACGAAACATCAACGCCAGCACCACCAGATAGACTACTCCGCCGAGAGGAATCAAGGTTGCCATATCTTTGGCCAGATCATCCACGATCTGGATACGGAATTCGGGCAGACCGCTCAGAAGGATTTGAAATGTCGCCGGCGGGGGGCGATTGCGGAGCTTTTTTTCGACATTCGTCACCGCCGTTCGTAGCTGGTCGATATCCCGCGAGTTGGGGTCGAGAAAGACGGCCAATGTTGCGATTCGGTTGTCGGCGTTCAACATGCCGGTTCGTACCAGGTGCGAATCGGCGAGGGTCGATCGCACAAGTTGCGAGGCAGCTTCATCAACTGTCAGTTCTTCGATCAACGGTCGAAGCACCGGACCCGTGATGGAAAAACGCGGGACCTCGATCGTGGCGACGGATTCGACACGGATCACGCAGGGCAGCAATTTCAAGTCGTTCGCCGTATCGGCCTGCCATTGCAGCGCTGGTACACTCAGGACGTCATCCTGGCCAGTGGCCTGTAAGATGATCAACAGCACCGCATCGTCGTAACCAAAAGTCTTTTTGAACTCTTCCGAATAGGCTAGTAATGCGTCGTTGCCGCGGTAGATCGACTGAGGGCTGAAATCGAACTTCAAATCGCGGGCCAGAATTAATGATCCGAAGGCAGAAGCCAGCAGCCCTCCAAAAATGAGGATGGGATGGCAGAGCAGGAATTCCGCGAATTGTTGCAAGGTCCGATGAATTCGCGTCGCCATTATTTCTGCGGACCTTTTGCGTAGCTGCCGCGGACATTATCCACGTGACGATTCGCCCAATTCGCCTTTCAATCTCACGTCATCGGGGTCCATGATCGCGGAATTCTTTGATATTTCCAGAGATCGTTGGGGTGTCGCTGGCTGACGTTCGTGTCAGAATTCCTAACGGAGAGGGATGCGGACTAACGAGCATCTTAACAGGCTTGAGCTTGCCAGCCCTCGGATTCTTGGAAAATGTGACAATCGAGCCGTGTAACAGAGGCATTCGGCGGTCGATGCGACCTGGTTCGTCCGATTGAGTTTGCAGTGGAAGGGTCGGGAACGATATCGCACCGATCTGTCGCTGTGGCGGTCACGCGCGGACGTCATTTCGATGGAGTCTTGATTCCTGGATTGGCTTGGCGAATCGCCTTCCAGGCGGCTTCGGCTTTAGAGCCCAAAGGCGTGTCACCGTAACGAAAGACCACCTCGCTATAGAGGTTGGCGGCTTGCGTCGTATCACCCAAAGCCTTGAGGGATTCGGCGGCTTCGAAACATGCACGGCTGCAGAGCCAGCGATCAGAATCGTAGACGAGTGGCAACCAGAGAAATGCCCGCGCCGCCAGCTCGTATTCTTGACGTTCTTGCCACGCTTGTCCGACGACGAAATAAGCGCCGCCACGCAGTTCAATGGGAAGCTCTTCAATTGTCCGTTGCCAGCGCGTAATTTCCCGAGGATCCACCAGTTCTGGCCGCTTCAACTTCAATCGCCAGAGTTGCATCTGCGCCAGTCGTTGAATTCGTACATCCGGTTCCCGGGCGAGTCGTTTCAGCGTTTGTTCCGCTTCGGGCGTGCCATCCGACAAGGGAAGCAGCCAGCTGGCGCCGATGAGTTTGGCCAGCGGAGTTGCTGTCGGGCTTGTCCAGGCCCTCGCGTCGAATCGCACGTTTGTCGACGGAGGATCGTCGGTCCAACTGAGCGGGACCAACCCGTAGTGAAACGTTTCCGGGTCGGATTCGACGATCGGCTGGAATCGCGAGATGGCCTGAAAATAGTCACCGTTCCAAAGGGCACATTTCACTTGACCCGCCAGAATCTCGCGACGAGCCCACGGTCGGTCCTCTTCGTTCAGAGCCGCAGTAAATTCCTGTTTCGCCTCGGCGATATTCCCGGCAGCAAACAATTTCCGAGCTCGCTCATGATGGGGCGTGTATTCGGTGGTGACTTCGACCACTTCACTGCGAGGATAGCGGCGTGCAGTGTCATTTGGCCTCAGTCGTAGAATCAGCTCCCGGCCGGTGTAGTCTTCCACGTAGCCGGAAACAGGAATTCGACTGCCTGCCGGTTGTTGAATCAGCACGCGATCCTGGGCCGATGTCCACGCGGTGCCGAATCCGCATGTCCAAATTCCGCATGTCCAAATGACGAGCAGTGACAATCGTTCGCGTTTCATGGCCGCGCTTCACGGTTTGGGTTGTGGAGCTTTCGCAACGGTTTTTTTGCTCCATGATGAAAGCTCGGCCACAACTTCGCGAATCTCGCCATTACGTCGAAAGACGATGGGCACATGATCGCCAGGTTCTTTTTTCCCGATGACCTCGACCAGCTCTTTGAACGACTCGACTTTTTGACCATCGATTTCGATCACTTCGTCGGCTGTTTGCAGGCCGGCTCCTTCCGCCGCCGATCCGGCTTCGATTCGTCCGATGACACAGCCGCCTTCGCGTAGATTGGCTGAACTGGCC
The DNA here is from genome assembly GCA_903871875.1 of uncultured Schlesneria sp. Taxonomy (GTDB): domain Bacteria; phylum Planctomycetota; class Planctomycetia; order Planctomycetales; family Planctomycetaceae; genus Schlesneria. Next base: position 31,749 of record CAIQIR010000091.1, on the reverse strand, counting down.
ACACCCAAGCGAGCCGGACCGCGCCGCTCAATATTCAAGGCCGGCAGTTCTGACTTCAAATCGAGTAGAGTCGCATCAGAGATTTCAATTCCCCGAATGATATACAGCGTCGGCATGTCGGAAATTCGCAGATCCTCGATCCGTTCGATCAGCCGCACGTCCTCTTCACGGCCTGTCCAGTCTCGCCCAATCATCACATGGTCGATTTTCGGTCGTCCGAGCGACTGCCGGTCATGGCTGGGGTCGGAGAAATGGATGATCGCGCCCAGCCGTTCGAGTTTTTCCACCGCCCGGCTTTGGCGAAGTTCGGTAAGGCTATCGACGGCCCGTTCGGCCCGGGTGGTGACAGCCAGGTTTTCGACATGCTTCAGTTGTCGAAGTGCTTGTTCCACCGCCTCATACGTCGATTCATCGTCGCTGCGATAAAGCCGCTGCAAGACGTCAAATGCGCGGACGGCCGTCTCGGGCGAACCCTGTTCGATGGCCAGTTTTAACGGATAAACGGCATTGAATCCTGCGGCGAAGAGTTCATCCACGGCTTGCTCGCGTCGCGGAAAGCTGGGATCATTCAGTTTTGCGATCGCGGCACAAATGTGCTCTGTCAGCAGGGCGTCGGTGGGGTCAGATTCTGTTGTCAGTACTGCGCCAGTGTCGGCGAGAATTGCGAGAGGGATTAAAATCCAGAGCAGCGACATGCCTTTGTCCTCTCATACCGGTTCTGGCCGCTTTTTCGAGGTCAAACCGGCGAAGATCCTGGTCCCCAGCTGACGGCGTTGCAGAATGGGGCTCAGACGATATAATGCACGATTCGTTATCGAGGGCAAGTTCAATCTGCTTGGAAAACACGATTTGACCCGACTTCGTTAGTCTGAGTCATTGAGTCGTCCGGGTCAATGCCCGGCGGCCAGCATGAATTGAATGGTGTGGTTGACCAGAACTGAAGGTCCCTCGAAAAGTTTCGCGGTGCTGCCAGTACCCCCCAGAAAGGGTTGAACTGACTGTGATCAAGACGGCTGAACCAGTTAATATTCGTGGAATTCTGCAATCCAAGGGACAGATGACGGCTGAAGAATTCAGCCAGTTGCGACACGCGCTCGCTTCCGATCAAGTTGTTGTGGGTCGGCAAGAAATCGAATCGCTATTGCGCGAAGTGGAAAGCGGTGGCGCATCGAGCCAGTCCGTCCGCGCGGGCATCGGTGCTTATCTGCTGGCCCAACACGCGATCGCGGAACGACTGCTGTCTGGAGCGGCGTCGGACGGCGTTGCTCTGTACGTCCTGGGGATGGTTTATCTGTCACTGGAACGGTGGAAAGACGCCGAAGCGAAGTTCGCGGCCGCTGCCAAGGCTGGCTACGACAATGTCGAATGCATTATGAAGCGCGCCGGAGCAATCCGCCTGCAAGGTCGCCTTGAGGATGCGGAAACGTCCCTGAAGCAGGCCGGGATGGAAGGGGCTCGTCGGGCGGATTATTCGTATCAGATGGGCTGTATCCTCGCCGATCGCGGTGATACCTACGGCGCCATCGAGTACTTCGAACGCGCTGTGGATATGGACCCTCATCACGCCCAGGCTTTGTTCCGTCTGGCGGGTGAAAACTCGCTTTACGGCAACGACAACGAAGCCATTCGTCTTTACGAACAGGGATTGAGCAAGGCACCCTACTATATAGGGGCACTGTTGAACCTGGGTTTGTTGTATGAAGACAAAGGGAATTATTCGGCTGCTGCGTTCTGCTTCCGCCGAGTCCTGCAACACGATCAGAATCACGCCCGTGCATTGATGTACATGAAGGACATCGAAGCGACGAGCGAAATGTATTACGACGATGACATGGCCAAGAACGAGGCTCGACTTGAGCAGCTGCTCAGCCGACCCGTCACCGACTTCGAATTGTCTGTTCGCAGCCGTAACTGCTTGGCTAGCATGAATATTCAGACGCTGGGTGATCTGACGAGGATTACCGAGCCTGATCTGTTACAGGGCAAGAATTTCGGCGAAACATCGTTGGTCGAAATCCGCGAGTTGATGCAGGCCCATGGATTGCGCGTCGGTCAGAACTTGCAGCCGGCCAAACCGAAGGAAGCCGGGGCGTGGCAGGGTGGCGCTGGCACCTACGCGGTGTTGCCAACCGACCTTTCGCCGCAAGAACAGGCGATGCTGGCTCGCTCGGTTTCGGACTTGAACCTTTCGGTTCGTGCTCGCAAGTGTATGGCACGATTGGGGATTACGACTCTTTCCGAGTTGGTTCAGCGGACTCCGGACGAATTGTTGGCGACAAAGAACTTCGGTGTGACGTCGCTCAACGAAATTCGGCAGCAATTGGGCGAAATTGGCTTGAAGTTGCGTAACGACTAATGCGGATTGTTGGCACGCGTGTCGGAGACCGCAGTGTGACGAATTCATCAAACGAGGCTGACGGCGACGGCGCTGATCAGCCTCGTTTGTCTTTTCCGCAGACTCATCCATCCGATTCGGGGACCGTGGCGGGTTCTCGACGCAGATTTTGGGTAGCTTGTGTACCGATCTTCCTATTGCTGATTGTCTTGCTCGCAATTCAGCAGTCGTCAGAAGTCCGCACTCCACCTCCACCGATGCAGACGTTCGTGCGACCACCCTCGAAACTGCCGCTGCCGCGAGTCAATCCGCCGCCCAAGAAACGTCCGGAACCGTTGGTTCGTGTCAATGTCACACCTGGCGGTGTCGAATCATTCCAGTTTGAGATTCGAGGGCGATACGAATTCACCTCGCTGGAATCAAATCAAAAAATGCCGGCGAATCTTGATTCCGGTGTCATGACGGTTTCCGCAACCAAGACCGGCTTGAAGCTTGGTTCTCAGGCGATGGGAACCAATCGATTGGAAATTCGTCCAGAGCAATCCCCCGCGATTCGCGTCAATGGTCACCTGTACCGGGGCTGCATGAGGTTGTTTCAGCGTACGGATGGAAAAGTGTCGGCCGTGAATGTCCTGCCGATCGAAGAATATCTTGCCAGTGTCGTGGATTCTGAAATGCCGGCGAAATTTCCGGAAGCGGCGAGACAGGCACAAGCAATCGTGGCCCGAACTTACGCGCTGTATCAGATCGAACATGCCGATCCGAAAGCCATGTTCGATCTGTTGTCGTCACAGCGAAGCCAAAAATACCTGGGAGTGGAATATCTGGATGGTTCCGGCCGTCGACTCGCCGGTGAGAGTGACAGCAGCCGGAGAGCTGTCGAAGCGACGCATGGCGTCGTTTGCCAGCGACATCAGAAGTTATTCTGTACGTATTATTCTGCCGTTTGTGGGGGGCAGACGACCGATGGCCGAGCAGTCTTCCGGGATGCGATCGACGTGGTCAAGTCGGTGCCGTGTGAGTGGTGCCGCGAGTCGCCGTATTATCGCTGGACGACAGAATTGAGCTATGACGAATTTCAAAGTCGGGTTCTCGATCGAGGAAAACAAAGAAACAAGAAGGCGGTTGTGCAATCGATCCGCGAGCAATCTGATCCACAGAAGGGTTCTATTTCTCGATTTGAAATCGATGATGGTCAACGGCCGGTTTCGGTGACAGGAATCGAGCTGCGCGAGCGGTTGCCGCCGGGCACGCTGTCGAGTCCTCGATTTCGCATTAAGCTGGAAAAAGACCGCATCGTTTTTGAAGGACAGGGACATGGGCACGGAGTGGGGTTCTGCCAGTGGGGTGCCAAGGGGCAGGCCGAAGCCGGGCGCGACAGTCTTGAGATTGTTCGTCACTATTACCCAGGTGCCGAGATCGCAACGCTGGACTATTAAGACCAATGATTCCGTAAAACAAACAACCCCGCCGAGGTTCACTCGACGAGGTTGTTTATTTAATTGATCGTCTGACGACGATTCGATTTCAAAGGCCGGCAGCCTTCTTCAGGTCGGCGGCTTTGTTGGTGGCTTCCCATGTGAAGTCCGCATCGTTACGGCCGAAGTGGCCGCCGCTGGCAGTCTTGCGGTAGACCGGTCGTCGCAACTTCAGGTATTCGATAATCGCCAGTGGCGTCATCTTGAAGTGCTCGCGAACGAGCGCCACGATTTTTTCATCGGGAATTGCGTTGGTCCCGTTTGTGTTGACGTGAACACTGACTGGCTCGGCCACACCAATGGCGTAGGCCAATTGCACTTCGCATTCGCGTGCCAATCCTGCCGCGACGATGTTCTTCGCGACGTGCCGCGCCATGTAGGCGGCGGAACGGTCAACCTTGGTGGGATCCTTGCCGCTGAAGGCACCACCGCCATGGCGACCCCATCCACCGTAGGTATCGACGATAATCTTGCGACCCGTCAGGCCGGTGTCACCATGGGGGCCGCCAACGACGAACCGACCGGTGGGGTTAATGTGGTACTTCGTGTTCTTGGTCAACAATTCCGGAGAAATCGATTTCTTGACGACTTCGGAAACGACGAAATTGGTGATTTCGTCCTGGCTGACTTTGTCATGATGCTGGGTCGAGACGACGACAGCCGAGATTCCGACAGGTTTATTGTTGGAATCGTATTCGACAGTAACTTGGCTCTTGGCGTCCGGTCGCAGCCAATCGACTTCTTTCTTCTGACGAGCTTCTGTCAGGCGATTGATAATCCGATGTGACAAGGCGATTGGCAGCGGCATTAGTTCTGGTGTTTGATCGCAGGCATAACCGAACATCAAGCCTTGATCGCCAGCGCCTTCACGGTCCACGCCCATCGCAATGTCGGGGCTTTGGCTGTGCAGCGCAACAAACACCTTGCAGCTTTCATAGGAAAACCCGATGTCGTCGCTAATGTATCCAATGTCTTTGACGACATCTCGAGCCACTTGTACGTAGTCGAGCTTGGCTTTGGTGGTGATTTCACCAGACAGCACGACCAGATCGGTCGTGCAGAGTGTTTCGCAGGCCACGCGTGAACGTGGATCTTGAGCCAGGATTGCGTCGAGCACCCCGTCGGAAATCTGATCTGCCACCTTGTCGGGATGGCCCATGCTGACAGATTCACTCGTAAAAAAATAATTCGTCACGCTTCGCAACTCCGGTCAATAACGTTCCAGGCAATTATCCGCAAAATTGAGAGACAACGTCAGCCCGGAAAGACCACGGGAACGTTCTCATGTGGGCACGATTGTACGGAGCCGAAGTGTATCTCTCAACCCGATTCCATATTTCAAGCCAAACATTGCAGGGGTTTGGCCGACATTCCCACGGATGGAAATCCTCGCAATTCGAACGTCTCTTGACCGAAATTCGATTCCTTCGAAAGATCTCCCAGTGCCGGGAATTTTCCAGTGAAATCGATGAGTCTTAATGAATTGGCGGATCAAATGTTTTCGATGCGTTATGGCCAATCTCGAATTCATTTGGCGGGTGCGATCATCACCGTCTGGTTGAGTCTGTTCGCTTTGGGCGTGAACGGTGCTGAGCCCAGCCAAGCGGCGGCAAAACTGCCTGCGACGTTGGACGGCCCGGTACTGACCGATATTCCCACCTGGTCTGAAGCCCTGCGAGCCGTGTTACTAACGGCAATTCCGGATCAATACGAGGATCTTCAGCATTGGGGAAAGACGAACGAGATTTTTGATGGGTTTCGGGTTCAGCAACGAGGATTCAACATCAGGGCCTCGGAACGAAAACGAACCGTCAACCACGGTGCCTGGCATAGGTACCGCATCGAATTGATTGATCCCGCCAAGACATTAAAACTGGTCATCGATCAGGTTCGGCCGATCGCCGCCAGTCAATTTCAATTCCAAATCGCTCTGACGGCGAAGCTTCGATGTCGCGGGGACTTTGAACATTGGATCCTGGGCGTGAAGGGGTTCAATACGACGATTGTGTCGGATGTCGACGTTCGGATTGTCACCCAATGTCAGTTGGCGATACGGACAGAATTCCATGGCCACAGCCTACTGCCGGACGTAATTCTCGAACCGCGAGTAGACGATGTCAAAATCTTTTTGACGGATTTGGACGTGAAACGAATTGGTGAACTCCGTGGCGACATCGCCGAGGAGATTGGACGCAGTTCGCGGCACGACCTTGAGAACTTGTTACAGGCTCAAGAGGGACGCGTGATCAAGAAAGCGAACGAAGCGATCGACAAGAAACAGCGCAGCCTTCATTTCTCAACATCGCAACTTTGGAAATCGCATTAATCCGCCGCTCGTTTGCGCAAGCTCCACCAATAGGCCTTGGGCAACACTCCGATTCCGATGATCACCACGTTGAATAGGATGAACAGCCCCAGGTTGCGCAGCGTTCCTTGTTTAAAGCCATACGAGTGCAGTCCGGCTCCCAACGCGTTTACTCCCCACCACGACCAACTGACAAAAATGTTGCCTCCCACAGCCAGGCAAGCCAAACCGCGTTCTTTGACCATTCCACCCCAACGTGCGTGCAAGGCGAGCGCGTTCCAGAGCACGATGATCAGGGCCGCATTCTCCTTCGGATCCCAACCCCAGAATCGTCCCCAGGAATCGTCGGCCCACAGTCCACCGAGCACGGTGCCGACGAAACTGAAGAAGATTGAGAAGCACAGCATCCCATAGATCATCCGATAGATATCACGACCTTCGTGAACTGTGAGAGACGGTGTGCAGACGCCGCGTATGATATAGGCGATTCCAAATAGCCCTGCGAGATATGTCGTGGCATAGCCCAACGTGATGCAGGTGACGTGCGTGGCCAGCCAGAATTGGGTATCGAGAACCGCCTGCAGGACGGTGAACGTGTCGCCGTCAGCGGCCAGTCCGTCCGCGATCAAGAGCGTGGCAAAGCCTGCGACCGCCGCGACCAGGTTGCCAATCCCGATGCGGTACACGATTTCGAATAGCAATCCCAACAACACGCAGCCCCATCCGATGAATACGGCCGACGAATAGAGATTGGTCACCGGAGGACGGCCGGAGATGATCAATCGGGCCAGTAGAGCCGCCGAATGCAGGACGAACGTGACAAGTAACAGTCCGAACGCGGCTCGATTGAATCCTTTAGGCCAGGTTAACCAGCCCATCGTCCCGAGTAGAAACGCGAAAAAATATAACACACTCGCCCGTGCGAACGGCTGAACATAGTTGATGTACGATTCGAGGCGAATGACCCATGGTGTCACATCGCGTGGCGGAGTTGTGTCGACCAGCTTTAACAAATCATCGACCGCCCGATTGAATGCCGCCGGTTTGTCGTCGGAATAGGCTTTGAGAATGTTTTCCCAAATCTCGACCGTTTTGTTCTCTTGGCCATTTTTATGAATCCGATTGGGCAGGTCGAGAATCCAGGCGAGCGACAAGATGTGCCAGTCATCTTTGCCGCTGGTGGGGCCGACGGCGAACAATGGTTGTCCGTGCTTTTCCAACTGCTGCGCGGCGCGTCCCACTCTTTGCAGTGATTCATAAACCTGGTCGCTGGATTCACCAGTAATTCGATTTTGTAAGCCAAACGCCAGCTTCAGATTTTCAAAGGTGGAAAACTTCTCGCTCAGTTCCAGCACCTTGCGCTGATAGACGCTGAGTTGCTTCCGGTCCTTCTCTGCTTGCTTGCCTGCCAGCATAATCTGCTTTTTCAATTCATCGGGTTGGGCGACAATTTCGTCACGCGAATAGCGCATCCCCTCTCGCTTCTTCACGCCGACCGTTTCCTGCAATTCCAGATTTTCGACGCGGAAGATTTCGCGTTCGTCGGAAATCCTCACGTCGGAAACGACTTCTAGCAGCCATTGGGCAGCCGAGATTTCCCGGGTGGGCTTTTTCACGCCCCGAAGCCTCTGAAGGAACGAAACCGTGCCGTTTTCATCTTCGTATTTGACCGAAGTTCGCCCCGAGATCGTCAATAGAGCGGCTGACGCCGCGGAATCCAAGGGTTTCGAGCGACCCTCTGACATGACCGGGATCTGACTAAATCGGTAAAAATCAAACGTCAACAATTTGGGCTGTGGTGGCACAGCAATCCAGGCGACATAAGCGATCGCACAGGTCACGACGACTGCAGCAAGTGCATACGACTTCGAGCGGGATGTCCCCGTTTCAGCCATGGGGATGGTCAAGGAAGCCGTCGTTGCGGCGGGTTTGATACCCAATTTGGCGGCCAGTTTCGCCGCGCCCGCGGCTTCGTCGTCGGACAGTTCGGCGGTGTCACCTTTTGTCAGGAACCGTACGAGTAGCGTGAGAAAATGAACTAACATTCCCACGCCGACCAGCATGCAGCCGACATACGGCATCATCCAGCCCGAATTGGCGACGACTGACAAGGTCGTGTGTTCGATGCCGGTGCCCGCTTCTTGAGAATAGTTACTCTGATAGAACGTTTCATTGGCGAACCGCAGCGGATTATTCATCCAGATGGTTTTCTCTTCGTCCACATTGCGACTCTGATCGACGATATGGACTGTCGACGCATAATTTCGCGGGGTATTCGTCCCGAGATAATCATCCTTCCGTACGTCAACGAGTTCGAAGCGATACGGCTTGTAATATCGCTTGGGTCTCAGTTCGATCTTATAAGTTTTTTCTCCGACTCGAACCGAATCCGACTGATCTCGACTCCACATTCCGAAGCTGGCGAGATACGTTCCCAGCAACTTGTCATCCGCCTTCGATTGCAGGTTGACGTAGACCGCCGGTTCGTCGATTCCTCCGGCACTGTCGGCACCGGCGCTGGGGGTCGCTGCCTCGGGAAATACGACGAGCCCCATCCCTTCGGTTGCCGGATTCTTGTCGTGGGGTGAGACCGATCGCAGAATCGCATTTGGCTGATAGCCTGTGATTTGGATTTTGAAGGGGAGGTCCGGATTATCAATCGGCTGACTGCCAAGCACGATTGATTTTGGAATCGCCACCACTCGGTCTAACGTCGGATCTGTGGTATCGCTGACGGCCAGTTCAAACGTTCGTACATCCTGTACGTAGTTCGTTCGTTCCCCTTCTGCGAGACTCAATTGGGTTTCGACTGCTGTCAGAGCGACGTGCAATTCGTAAAACATCATCAGCCCTACGCCGCCATGAAGCAGCACGACCCCTGCTCGCTTGCCGAAGACCGTCCAGCATCCACCCAGCAGCGCCAGTGAAGCTACGGTACCCTGTGTCAATTGCCAGAGAATACGCAGTGACGCATCACTGGGGCGACCGGCTTCACCGCGCTGCAGGATCCATGTCAACAGTGCGCCCATCCCGAAGCCAATTGCGACGAGCAAGCCACGAAGAAAGAGTTGTCGGACTCGCTTTTCGCTCGATTTGGGCAGCGGCTGCTGGCAAAGGGCCACGAACGCAAAACCCGCTACGACCGCCGCCAGGCCCAGCAGTCCCTGATAGCCGATCCATTGAGTGCGATACGGCAGCCACGGCTCACCCTGAATTCCTTGTGAGTTACCGCCCGCCACAACAATGGCCCAGGTGACCAGGCATCCCAACCCAATGCCCACAAGGCCGGCCACTAATCGAATGCCTGTGGCGACTGCTTTGAATCGAATCAAATGTGCTGAGACGAGATTGATCGCGAGTAACAAGCCGAGGAGCTTTCCACCCGGAAACCAGATGCCGCCGCCGACTTTCATTGGATTTTCGGTGAAGAACGAGGCGGGAAAGAAAACCTGGAAAGGAATCCATGCCATCCAAACGCGGAAATAAAGACCAATCACTTCCCAAATGTCTTTGTCCACCTGCGCGAAAGTGCCGGCCAGAATCAGGAAAATCGACAGCGCGAACAATACCACCGTCAACTTGAGCGAAGCGGCGGGTTCGAGCAGGCGTTTAATCCCCTTCCAGACGGAGAAATCCGACGACGTGGGATTTGCGAATTCGCTAGCCAGCCTGATGTCTGTCGCCATTTATCATCTCCCATGATGTTTGGGACTGTTGTGTGTCAGCACCCCTGGATTTCAAACGCAGATGGCATTCTACTATTCCAGCTGGAGTGATTTCAGAAACGCCACGAATCGAGGTCGTTCTCGTTCGGCGAGGGCGGAGTTTCCGTCCAGTTTGACAAACCAGGTCTGGCCTCGATCTTCGACAATCACGCCCAGAATGGTCCGGGTTCCATTCGTCATCTCGTACAGGTTGCCCGTCAGCTTGCCGACCTCGACAGGTTTTGCGGCTGACGCCAGACCTTCTGGTGTTAGTGGTTCCTGTTGCACTTGGCCACGCCAACGATTCACATTCGCCAAGGGATCTCCGCGTGCAGGAGTGACTGTGATTCCCACCTTGGCATCTCCCTCAAACGCCTGCAGCGAGACTTTGGCGAACATGGTCGCGGGGGCCTCAGTCCATTCTGCCGGTCTTTCGAAGACGGGCGCCGCTGGTTCGGTCTTGTCGTTCGGTGAGGTCTTTTGAGCCTCGGCCTCGGACCGCCGTTGAGCGGGAGCCGTTGAGCGGTCATCGGAGTTATTCGATGAACTTCCCATGGGAGGAGTCATCGAGGCGGGTTTTGGCCGGGAACGTCCTACAAGATTGACCCAATAAGCGACCAGATCGTTGAAATGCAGTTTCTCTGTCTGATGATCGAGATCTTCCTCTTGGATCGGTGGAAGCGACAGCTGATTCCGCCAGCGGTTGACGTTGGCGGCGACTTGCTCTGCAACTGGCAATTCAGGACGAGTTGGCAGTTTGGTTACGGACATTTCCAGCGATTCAGCGCCGTCGAGCAGAATCGTTGCATATCGTAAGTCATTTCCCGGCGTCTGTTTCCAGCCGCTGGGGAGAGTCCATTCGAGGACCTCGGGAGAGGAGAAACGGAGCGACTTCAGGAACTCTCGCACATCATTTTCACGGGCAGCGACGGCGGCAACATTCCCTTCCAGCTTGAAAAACCACTGCAATGATTCTCGAGGAATGATGATACCGATCATCCGCTTTGGTTGAGGATGCTGTCGTTCCTGTTGTTCCAGGTAGGCCGTTGATTGCAGCGAATCGTGTTTGGGCACCGTGTAGGTCGTGATTTGATCGGATTTTTCGCAACCGCAAAGAACCAGGCCGGCAACGAACGTTCCCCAAGGCAAGATGCCCGATGCAGCAAATGAGCGAGATTTGTACACGGCGTTGCTCTATCAAGGGTCGAAGTGCGGACATTGTCCGACCGAAACTAAGATCGGGTCAGGTGGGCGACCGGGCGGGACGATTCGGCGGTTGTGTCTGATTATACCCTTGAGCGACAGCGAAAGCACCACTGTCGTTGATGAATTGCCGTCAATCGGCTTTACCGATGACAACGATTCCTGATTCCGTCACGGTGTAGCCCGCGGCTCGATCCTGATCGTGGTCGTAGCCGACCTGCGTTCCTTCTGACAAGTGAACTCTTTTGTCGATGATCGCTCGTCGAATCTTGCAATTACGGCCAATCTCGACTCCGTCAAAAAGGATCGATTCTTCCACGGCGGCCCAACTGTTGACACGAACATTGTAACCGAGCACCGATCGTCGCACCGTACCACCGGAAAGGATCGATCCGGAACAGACCAGGCTATCGAGGGCGTGACCCGAACGCGGATTCACACCGGCAGTTTGTGCAAAGACGAATTTCGGAGGCGGCTCTTGCGGGACATACGTTCTGAGCGGCCAGCTTCGATCATAGAGATTCAGTTCAGGGTCCACGGCAACTAGATCCATATTGGCTTCGTAGAAAGCATCGAGCGTACCGACGTCACGCCAGTACAGGCTGTGTCCCGTGTTTTTGTCGCGAAACGGATAGGCGCGCACGAGCTGAGAATTGATCAGCGAGGGGATGATGTTCTTGCCAAAATCGTGAACACTTTTTTCATCGGTAGCGTCTCGACACAACTGATCGAACAGGAAATTCGTGTTGAAGACATAGATCCCCATCGAAGCCAGGCACCGCGTGGGGTCGTCTGGCATCGGCTTGGGTTGCGTCGGTTTTTCCTGGAAATCGATGATTCGCCGACTCGCGTCGACTTGCATAACGCCGAATTCCCGTCCTTCCTGAAGCGAACAGGGGATACATCCGATCGTTAATGCGGCCTGAGATTCAATGTGATCGCGCAGCAGATCCGCGTAGTCCATCTTGTAGATATGATCACCCGAAAGAATCATGATGTATTCGGATCGGGCCTGCTCGATGGAATAGATGTTCTGGTAGACCGCGTCGGCCGTTCCTTGATACCAGTTTTCATCGACTCGTTGTTGGGGTGGAAGGACGTCGATGTATTCGTTGAGCTCGCGGCACAGGAAACGCCAGCCCAGATTCATATGTCTGTCGAGGCTGGCTGACTTGAACTGAGTCAATACAAGGATTTTTCGCAAGCCGCTGTTAATGCAATTGGACAGAGTGAAGTCGATAATGCGATAGGCGCCGCCGAAGGGGACGGCCGGTTTGGCGCGGTCGCGCGTTAACGGTTCCAGTCGCGTTCCTTTGCCGCCCGCAAGGATCAAAGCCAGCACTCGTTGCATCGTCGGTTCCCTTCCGGTGGATGTTTTCAGCCGGTTTGCGTTCACTGGCTTTCAGCGTAAAAAAGGGGGGGCATTTTTGACGGATTCATTGATGGGCTTCTCGCAGAAGTTGTTTGATCGTTGATTGAATCTTAGGTTCGGAGTCGGAAGAGAGGTAACTCGACCGGGCGCGCCAGGTCTCGTACCCACCTAATAGCATTTGATCGGGTGGTGGTAGATAGCCGTTGTAGCCATTTGCCAAACTGATCGTAAACGTTGATTTAAAGGGGCTGCTCTTTTTGATGAACAGGCCCGTTTCGGTAAACGTCTCGCAAGGGCAACTGGCGATTCCCAGCGTGCCGATTCTCATCGCTTGAAGCAGAATTTTGACGGACGGAGGGTATTCTGCCAGCAAGGTGGTTTCGCGGGCGTAGATCAACGGAACATCTTTGAGTGGCCGTTCCTGGATCTCATCGAGTTTTCGTTGAGCGACCGCAGCTTCTTCGGCGATCGGCTTGCGAACGCCAACGACAATTTCCGCTTGGCGAACCTTTAATGGCAGTGCTTCGTAGTACGTGATTTTTGCACAGGCCTTGGCCACATCCTGCGTCAACAATTCCGCAGCGAAGTTAATCTGTTCGAAGGGTTCGCGCTCGGGTGGAGTCTTCTGCCGAAAATCCACATTGTTGACGTCTCCACTGGTCCCGTTGGACATGATGCCCACAAAAGGTGGCTGCACATCGGTGGCCTTCAACTGCCTCGCAATTCGCTCGGCGAATTCACCAAAATAATCGGCCGAGACGACATCGCCTGGGACGTTCCCGATGTAATGCAGGGAATAATTTGCTAACAGAGCGATGGGGCGACCATCGCGCGACTGAACCGACAGGAAACTCAATTCGGGGTCGATCAGGTTTATCGACTTAGTGACTTTGGTGTTGTTGAATCCCGGATTGGTGATCACGCGGTCGGACAAGGTTCCAAAGGGGCTTTCGACCGCTTCACCCTCTTTTTCGTCGAATTTGACATACCAGCGTCGATTGAATAGTAGCGACCGCTGTTCAACCGATCCCCAACCGACGCGGGCCGGTTCCAGCTGGTTGTAAGCCCGTTCGATTCCGATCGCGATTTGTTCCACAAGAAATTCGGCATATTCCTTGTCGGGATCGCTTTGAAACAGGTGGGCGACTGTCGGACACGAATGGGCATGCGTGGCCGAGATCATGATGTGCGAAGCAGGAATTCCAGTTTTGGTAGAAGCGAGATGTTTTGCTCGGTCCATCAAATCACGGGGGATGGCGCAACTGTCGCAAACCACAATCGACAGTGATGTGACCTCGTTTTTCAAAACAAGGCAGCGAGCGTGTAACGGATCGTGTGCGGCCGTGGCTTGCCGATCGGCCATACCACCGTTCACGGAAATCGGAAACTTAGGTGGGGTGATATCTTGCGCATAGGCTCCGGCTTGAAGCGACTCCGCTGAGGTGTCCGCGAAGCTGGAGTTCACCAGCGAGATTCCCGGCAATAGACTCACCAGAAACCACAGACCCCAAGACCCAATTCGCCCCAGCATAGATTCATCTCCCTGTTCCGGTTCGACCGATCCGATCTTCGGACTGGCCACATTCCGATACAGCATGTCGCATGTCAAACAACGTCGCAACCAATCCAGGGCCAGGATTTGTCACGAAATGATTGGAGGTCAAGTTGCTGACGGCTGCGTTAACTGACGGCGGTGACCCGATTTTCGAACTTACGCGGCCCCGACGGTGTGATTGGCCGGAAGAGGGAGAGTTTGTTCACTTGCTTTGGATCGCCCTCGTGTTTTGACCGAGATCAATGTCGACGCGCTGCCAAGGCTTGGGTTACAAGACGTCATTTCCAATACCAGTCGATTTAGCTGGTTTTTTCAACGGAGCGGAAAACAATGTCAGGTCCGATGGCGATTGTTCTGGCGGCAGGGAAAAGCACGCGGATGAAGTCAGCGCTACCGAAAGTCCTGCATCAAGTCTGCGGTCGGCCGATGATCGAATATGTGCTCGACGCGGCGCGGTCGGCCAGCGTGACACGGATCGTGGCCATTGTCGGCCATCGCGCGGATTTGGTCCGGGCCGAATTGTCGAAACATCCCGATGTCGAATTCGCCCTGCAGGCCGAACAAAAAGGCACCGGACATGCGCTGATGATGTGCCACGAGCAGCTTCGCTCGCACCGTGGCGCGGTGCTGGTTCTGGCCGGCGATACTCCTTTATTAAAGCGGGAATCTTTGGCCTCTTTGCTCAAGACACTGCATGAACAAAAAGCGGCGTGTGTCATTGGAACCGCTGTAACAGAAGCGAATTTCGGTCTGGGCCGAATCATTCGCAATACGAGTGGTCAGTTTGAGAAGATCGTGGAAGAGAAAGATGCGACTCCAGAAGAAAAACAGGTTCGCGAGATCAACACCGGCTGTTACGCTTTCGATTCGCAATCTCTGTTGGCATCACTCGATCAAATTCGGCCGAATAATAGCCAAGCCGAGTATTATCTGACCGATTGCCCACGCGTCATGAAGGATGCGGGAAAAAGCGTCGTCGCGTTGGAAGCGTTTGACATGGTTGAGGCGCTTGGGGTGAACACGCGAGAACAGTTGGCAGAAGTGACCCGCACCCTGCAGAAGGCTGCCATGTCACAGTGGATGGTCAACGGGACCACGATTGTTTCGCCGGAAAACACGTTCATTGATCCGCAGGTTCAGATCGGAGCCGACACCGTGATCGAGCCCTTTTCCCATATCAGCGGCGCAGTCGTGATTGGAGATAATTGTCGCATCGGACCGCACGCGGTCATTACCGGGCCGATTCAGTTGGGGTCGGGGACGATTGTCTCCCCGTTCCAGCACATTTCCGGGAAATAACTCCGGCGAAAATCGCGTTTTATTTGGGCTCTGCCCCGAAATCGCCACTGTGTCCAGCTCCGTCGCCAATTGGCACAGGACACGAACGAAGGCCACGGTGATTGGGCTTTTTCGGCCACTTTTGCGTCTCGAAGAGGGCGACCGAATCTTTTCGCTGACCGTCAGGCCTGAATTTGTCTGATCGGTATTACGGGGAGTCGGGGTGATCTCGGTTGAGAATCGGCTCGCGTTCCACGAACATGGTACGTGATTCCTGACGGGACCATCGCGTTATCTTCTTCCGATTCTGACTTCCTCATACGAACAGACCACAATATGGTTGTCGAACGACTTAGCAAGACTTGGTTCAACCTCGTTCACGGGCGAAATATTGTTTACAACCAATGCTGGGAAGATCCCCGCCTTGATCGAGTCGCTTTGCAGCTGACTCCTCAAGACCGCGTGGTCGTCATCACTTCGGCGGGCTGTAACGCCATTGATTATGCTTTGGCGGGCGCGGGGCATGTTCATGCTGTCGACATGAACTCCAAGCAGAATCATCTGCTGGATCTGAAACTGGTGGGGATGAAGCAGCTGGATTATCCCACGTTCTGGAAGCTGTTTGGGCAGGGGTGTCTTCCCGAATGGAATGTGGTCTATCCATCGAAGCTGCGGCCGCATTTGTCGGCGGACGCTCGTCGGTATTGGGATCGCAAAGGAATCTTGTTTCGCGAAGGACGCCGCAAGTCGTTCTATTTTCGCTGCACGAGCGGTACGTTTGCGTGGTTCGTGAATTACTACGTCGATCGCGTGGCCAAAATGCGAGATGCCGTCAATGCACTGCTTGCGGCGGAAAACGTCGAACAGCAAAGAAGCCTGTTTGAGCAATATGACCTGGCGCAAAAGCTCTGGAAGCCGATGATCAAGTTTGCGATGCGCCGTGATGTGACGCTATCGCTACTGGGCGTGCCTCGGGCTCAACGCCGACAAATCGATGAAGGCTATCCGGGCGGAATTCTGCAGTTTGTGATGGACCGAGTGGAAGCGGTGTTCACCAAGATTCCGCTGAAAGATAACTATGCCTGGCGGGTTTACCTGACCGGCCAATACTCGCATGACGCCTGTCCTGAATATTTGAAGCAAGAGAACTTCGAACGCCTCAAGGCGGGTGTCGCCGATCAGGTCACGACACATACGAACACCGTACAGGGATTTCTGGTGCATCAGGACAATCCGATCACGCGATTCGTGCTTCTGGACCATATGGATTGGCTGTCAAAAGAGCCTTCCAAAAAGATTCTGACATCGGAATGGCAAGCGATCGTGGACAAAGCATCGCCGAATGCCCGGGCGCTGTGGCGGAGCGCTGGATTGGACGGAACGTTTATCAATCCGCTCGAAGTCACGGTCAACGGTCAGAAAAAGCGACTTGCCGACATTCTGACTTACCACGAAGGCCTTGCGAACGAACTCCATGCCAAGGACCGTGTGCATACTTATGGCAGCTTTTGCATTGCGGACATCCGAAAGTGAACTCGGTTGGCGATTCGTATCGTTCAAACTTCCCGCGGTGCACGATAGGCTGATGCGTGATTTTGAGATGTTTTTTGGCGTACTGAACGACTTGGTCACGGGCTACTTCCGAAAGAGACTTTTGACGTGCATGACTTGAAGCTCGCTTTGGGTTTTAAAGGCGAACTGGAAGCGGGCGGACAAGCACGTGAGCGGTTGGAACTGCTGCGATATCTCAATCTAAAGCTGGCGGCCAACGGGTTGCCCGTGTCGCAAGCGGCGGGCGGTACGGAATTGGTCTCGCTAGCAGCGGGATTGATTACCAACTTCCGTGAGAAAACGCGGCTTCTCTACGATCACCGTTGCCCGGTTGATCAACGGATCGAGTCGTTTTTGAATTCTTACTTCGCGGATGTGCTGGCCCAAGAGGCGGCCGACACGAATCGGACGGGGCAGCGAGTCGCCGATAAGCCGGTCGTTCCCGAGAAGCTTCGTGTACCCGGGCGTGCACTGGTTTGTGACCGACATGGGCTGACCCGTGAATTGTCGATGCCGGCTGATGGCGACGAATTCAAGAGCGAATACCTGCATTCGTATCGCGTGCGGAACGGGGTGCTGCACAATCCGCGATCAGACCGTCGAACGACTGTTGGCACATTTCACATCTGCGAAGGGGGGTTGGCCATCCCGGGCGATAAACGGACCGTGCCGAAAAAGACTTACGTGGCGCTCTTCCGTCACGCCATGACTCCACCGCCCGATTTGCAGTTGCTGCCCTTTACGGCGAATCAAGAAGAAAAAGCCCGATACTTCGTCACGGTCCTGTTGCGACCGATCGTCTGTCCCGAAGTTCCCGGCTACTGCCCGCAGAAGACGATGGAAGTGCGATTTTTTGCTCCTGGCGCCCTGGTCAGCAATCTTGATTTCGTCGAATCGATCTTCGGCAACGCGGGGGATCCGTTTGTTCCGATGAATGACGCGGCACTCGATGTCGAGCACTGGTCGGGACACACCGGTTGCGTGATTCTCGCGCCGCATCTGACGCAGCTGACGAAGAAACAAGTCGGCCTGCCACATGTCAGCCAGGCGACCAGCCGTCAACGAAGCGATCGCATGTGCTGGGAGTCGGAAAACGAGCTTTACAATGACGGTGAAGCGTTCAAAATCACCTGCCGCGACGAAGCGGGGGTCATTGTGACGATCATCGCCGACAATTATTTCGGCTACTGCAAGAAGGAAGTCAAAACTCAAATCAGCTACGCCGCGAATCTGATGGGGAATGTTGAAGAAGAACATGCCGGCGGAGCGCTGGTCTTCCCCAGTTGGAGTCTTGGTGAAGAGCTTCAGGTGAACAGTCGCCGTTATAACGGCCGCACGTTCGACGATGTGGTACGCGAATATTCGCAGTGGATCCACGTGCAACCGGGTGGATATGGCGTCGACCGTCACTACCCCAATTTGATCTATATCCCCGAGGACGCCCGGGCCGATTTGCGCCAACAGGACATTTCTTGGAAGCGCGACGGCGAACTGGTCAGCATTCCTTTGCTGCCCGGCAAGGTCTATATGGCCCCGTCGGGTTATAAAGTCCGCATGGAGAAGCATCCGTCCGCTCCGTCCTGGCGGATCATTGGAACGGCGGCTGAAGGGACCTTCTGTCATAAGCCCTGCACTGTCAGCGGCGGTGGCAAAAGTGAGATCAGTAAGTCGCTGGTCGACTATATGCAGTACGGCTCGGTTTTCGTTTCCGAGATTCAAGACGATCTGGATCAAGTTCAGAAGATTTTCGACCGGGACTTCTCGGATCGATGGATTCCGTCGATGCGGGATGCGCAGAACTACGGCATCTACCCCAGTCGACCGATCCTCAGTCCGAAGCGATCGCTCGGCAGTGTGATCAAGCTGCTGACACCGTCGGAAGATGAATATACTCCCGAATACAACGCGTGGCTGGCCGGGATTCCCAGTCACGTTTACGCACTCGTTTATGCGATTAAGCGATTCTATCATCCCGATTGGGGCGACGAGTGGCGACGTCACTTCAGTGTCGATTTTGTCAACGGCAGTCCCGGTCACGAATTGAAGGTTCATGACAGACAGATTGTCGGGACCTATTTGCGCGTTGGCTTGTCAGGCGATCATGGCTGGCGGACCTTCAAGGTGCGTCAAGATTTTGCCGCGGCGTCGAAGGTTCAAAATGAAGACGATATCAGCGCGTCGGTGGTCGTTCCGTCGCGATTCTTGTCGTTCCTGGCCGAGGAAGGGCGCGAACACCCCAGCAAAAAGTTCGTTTCCAACTGTGAATATCGTCTGTTTCAGCGGCCTGACGATGCGATCCATCGCGGTTTTGACAAGCAGGCGGAAGCCGATCTGGCGAGGGAAGGGGCCAATTTCATCTCGAACTTCGAACCGCTGACGCGAGCGAATGTCGCAGAGATGTTGGACAAAGTCGTCGATTTCGATGCCTTCACGCCTCCGGTGAAGCGGCTGCTCGAATCGGTTCTCAAATCCGATAGCCGCTACATCGTTTGCTCGGACAATCCGCGACGGGTGGGTGGCGTGCCATCCAAGAATCCTCGCTATTTGCAGGACCGGCCCGACGTCGTCAAACCGATGGACCGCTATGTGGCGGAAATGGGAACGCGCTTCTGGCGGAAGGTTCCCGCAAATTTGCCGGTCTATTTGCCAGTCAACGCGGTCCTGTCGGGGCGACGTAACAATCCGCCCGAACGAACCAAGGGAATCCGCAGTCTGGCCGTTTATAACCCGATCCATTATCAGGAACTGCCCGAGTTGTTCATGGACTACATTTGCTCGCTGACGGGCAAAAGTCCATCGACGACCGGTGCGGGAAGTGAAGGGGCCTTGACCAAGGGGCCATTCAATGCCGTGATTCCGACGGCGGATATCAACGCTGCGTTGGTTTCCATGATCCTTACCGACTTGCCGGGTTTTTCGACGGCCGCGGGACATATCGGACCCAACGCCCGCTTCGATCACGATATCAGCTTGCTCGTTCCCGAGGTCTGGTGCCGCATGTCACCCGATGAGCGGGATCCTAAATTCCTCATTCGAGAACGACTGCTCGAACCGGTGTCAGATTTGACCTACGACGGCAAGCTGGTTCCGGCCAGTCGGCTGGGCTATCGAATTACGGAACGATTCATTCGGCGATATTTCGGTCGAGTCTTCGACAATCCTGATAAAGTCTTTGATAAGTCGATCTTGCAGCCAGAGACCCAAGATCAGGATTCATTTGTCGATGGTGTGAAATATATCGTCGAGGCTCAGCAGCGTTCGGCCCAGCAATATTTCGACGATGGCTCAATCGAAAAGGCTTGTCCGCCGCTCAAGGTCTTGCTGACGATCATGGCCCAAGGGCATTATGAGGGAAAGACGGAGCGGGATCCGACGATCCGCCAACTCTTCACCCGCGAAACGTTGCTTGCCAGTGACTGGTACCGCGAACGGCTAGTGACGAAACAGCGGCGCGACATTGCCCTTTGGGAACGCCATCGAGATTATCTCGATACGTATCTGAAGCATCGTTCCAATCCCGAATCTGGGGAGCTTGAGGTAATCAATGCACGTCGTGAAATTGTCGCGAAAGAGCTCATCCGCGTCAGTCGTCCAGAATATTTGACGGAACTGATTGGCACGCTTGGTGCTGAACCACGGTTATAAACTCGGCGGCTGTTGATGAATGTTGTCGTCGCGCCCCCCCCGGCAGATCAATTTTGTCTGTCGGGCGGCAGCTATCGTCGCGGACGTCGCAATTTCCGCGTCGCACAGGCCGACGCAGCCCTGGATTCAACAGAAGTTCAGCCGACCGGCGTCGCTTTATTGGCTTTGTGGTCGAGAAGTTCGACCAGATGCCGAATTTCGCTTAACTCGTCTCGTCGCTCTTCCGCGATTCCATCGGGAATTTCGCGAATTTCCAGCATGCGGCTACTGCGAACGAATCGCAATCCTCGCAGCAGCAAATCACGTTGACGATCCGTCAGCTCCAAATGAAACAGGTCGCTCATGGGATTGTTGTCCGACTGATTGTGGGGCCAAAGGGACTCGTCGACCATCGACGTTTCATCTTCAAGTATGCTAGTCGTGCAATCCCTGCTTCACAAGTATCTATGGTCAGTCAAGGGCCGCGAACGATCCTGGAAATCGCTGACCCATAAATTCAGGCAAATTGATCTGTCCCGCTGCCCATTAATGATTTTTGGAACAGATTCACCTCCGTTCACAGGAGCACTCTTGTGGAACTGAGATTCCGGGGCTCGCTTGGACGAACTCCACCGGTACTGTGACCCGTAAATCGGCTTACGGACCGGCAAACTTTGCCGGTTTTCGATCTCTCGTTGCTCTGGCTATGACCGACGAACTTTACCGACAGATCGACTGCGAGAAGGTCCGTTTCTCGGTCTGGCTGACCCTGACGGTTAGCTAAATTCTTCCGATTGCGGCGAAAAATCCTTCAGATACGAACGATTTCCTGACGAATCAATCTGGGGTGATGAATGTTTTCGTCGCGCGGCGACCGTGACCATCGTTGGCGTTCTGCGACGATTGATGACGTTGCATTGCCGGGCATTGATTTCATTTGCCTTTGATTCCAACTTCGCTTCACCGGCAGAGGGTCGCTGAATGGATTCCGATGGATATGGATGTCGTAATCAAGCGTCGCTGAATTCGGCAGACCTGCTCGATGGGCTGTTGCGGGTGTCGCAGATCGTTCGTTTTCGGCTGAACGACTGGCTGGGACGGTACGAATTGACGGACGGGCGGCATGCTGTGCTCACGGTCCTGGCCCGCGCGGGTGAAAACGGTTGTTCACAGGCGGAATTGGCAGATCAGCTTTATCAATCGGAATCGAACGTCAGCACTTTGATCGAGCGCATGCAGCGGGACGGGCTGGTGAGCCGATCGCGAAGCGATGCCGATCGACGAAAACGTGTACTGCAGATCACATCAATGGGACGCTCAACTCTTGCCTCGGTAGATGCGAGCCGGACGGCTTGGGCAGGGCGTCTCATGAATGGAATTCCAGCCGATGATGCTCCGCGGTTGCTCGCCCTATTGCAACGGCTTGGGGCGAGTCTTGAGCCATCTTTTGCCCTCTCGCCCGTTGGCGTCGCGGCACCCAAAACGGCATTCAATGAACGTGTGATGACGGCGAGCGATCCCGGTATTGATCCCGCCGATGATCCACAATCACCCCAATTCGCATTGCGGCGGATGTTGTTGGCACTGAGTTCTTCAGGCGGCAATAAATCGCATGAAAAGGATGTCGCATGAGGACGGATTCGTCAGCTCGAATCGAACGCATGGCGACCGCTGCGCCGCTCCATTTTTCGATCCCACCGTATCAAAGCGATTTACCGACCGTTGCCGGACTTTCTCGCCAAGCACGTGGATTGTGGGTGTTTCTGGCGTGTGGATGGCTGGCCTGCTGTGGCTGTTCACGCAGCTTTTGGAGAAGTCAGGCGGACTTCGACGGTTATAATATTCTGAGTCAGAAGCAATTTGACGAGCGTTGGGTTCTACCTCGTACCTCGGTCGAGCCTGATCCACGAAGTCGTTTCTACGAAGTGGATGACAGGGATAAGCCGCCGTTGCCGCCAGACGATCCTGCGGCCAATCGATATATGCAATGGGTGAACGGATGGCGCGGCTATAAAAGCTGGCACAAGTTTGGTCAGAACATGTCCGTCGAAAACCCCCAGTGGCTGGCGAATTTCGGCCTTGCACCGGACACGTTTCACGACAGCTATAACCTGTCTGACGGGGTGACCTACAAAACCGATCCGACAAAACTGTCGACGGAAGAGACGATTCGTATTGTGCCGACCATCGAAAATCTGACGCTCGGTCAGACGATCGAACTCGCGTCGCTGCATAGCCGTGACTATCAGACGCAATTGGAGAATCTCTTTCTGTCTTCGCTCCAGTTGTCGCTCGACCAGTATCAGTTTCAGGTCCGATATCTCGTCGGCCAGGCTCCGACAGCTCCGTCCGCGTCGCTGCCGACGGGGGCCGTTCCCAGTGGAATTCTGAGCAATACCACGATTCCTGGGGTCAGTAACACTCTCGGGCTCGGTTCAGTAGGCGGGGTAAGCCAAGTGCTACCGACAGGCGGTCAATGGATTGCGGGGCTGGCCAACAACACACTGTGGCTGTTCTCATCTGGCGGGCAACAGACTACGTCCCAGTCGCTGTTGTCCTATTCGCTCGTACAGCCCTTCTTGGCCGGTGCCGGCCGAAAATTCTTTCTTGAGAACCTGACGTTCAGTGAACGTAATACACTTTACAACGTCCGAATCCTGGCTCGTTATCGCCGACTGTTTTTTGCCGATGCTGTGGTGAATACGGCGGGTGGATCGGTCAGTTCGCCACTGCCAATTTCGGCGACCTCGGGCACGTCAGTGGTCAATCCGGCAGTGATCAGTACCAGTGCCAGCGTTAACGTCGCGGCCGGAACGACGGTCGGGACGACCGTGGCCAGCGCATCCGCGGCTCCGGCCGGTTATTACGGACTGTTGTACCAGTTGCAGCAGGTTCTGAATCAGCACGACAACGTCGAAGCCTTTCGAATCCATGCCGAACGCATGAAAGAAATGGTCGCTCAAACGCCCTTTCGGCGGCTGGAGAAAGGTGCGTTACGGAACGGGATTGAGTTCCCGGCCGAACTCGCTGGCAAAATCAGCTACACGTCAGAAACGCGACGACTGCGCTGGAAGGATCGCGGATTAATGTCCGACGCTGAGCGAGATCAGCTGCTCGCGCTTAGCAATGATCCGCACTATCAAACGGCGATCCGCGAGATTTTTGTGCAACTTCGCGTCGGCGTCACCACGCTTGACTACTCGCAAATCGCGACTGCACTGACCTCTTCGGAGATCAACGAGCGGCGATTGAAGTTTGCTTTCGACGACGAAATCGATCAATTCAAATTCTTCCTGGGGGTTCCGTCGGACATGCAGGTCACACTGGACCGCAGCATGTTGAAGCAATTCGAGCTAATCGATCCCCGTTTGAACGCCATCGAGAAACGGTTGCTCAGGTTTGTCGGCAAGGTCTGGCAAGTCGATGCGGATGATCCGCCGCTGGAGCAGTTGAGATTCGTCGTCGATAAATTTGCCCAGCTGACAGCGGCCGTCGGTACCGATGCCGTCGATCTGGTCGGTACCGATCTTAGCCGCGTGCGGGACATCATGCCGAAACGCCTGCAGGAATTGCTTTGGGACGAGTCACGGGAAGCGGTGTCTAACCGGTTTGAACGCGACATTCTGATCTTCGAAAATGTTCGCGAGAGTTACGCCGAGGTTGTTCAACAGGTCGAGGCATGGACACGTCAAGTCGAAGATCCCAATTTGGCCGTAAGCGATCGTGAGTCCATTCTGAGTGGGATGAAGGATGCCCGCGAAGATTTGATGCTGGTACTCCAAAACTTGCGAGTTTTGCAGGTGGGGTCACGAGCCGAACTGGTGGACCTCGCCGATTTTAAGATGTCAGTCGAGGAAGCGACCGAGACGGCACTTGCGAATCGTCTAGACTTAATGAACATGCGTTCTCGTGTCATGGATTCCCGCCGCAATGTGGAAGTCGCTGCCAACCGTTTGGAGGCAGTGTTGAATCTCGTGGCGCAAGGAAGTTTGAATACGCCGCCAGGGGCCAACCATCCGCTGGATTTCCGCGGAGCTACCAGCACTTTTCAGGTTGGCCTGCAAATGACGGCGCCGCTGGATCAAATGGTAGTTCGAAATGCCTATCGACAGTCACTCGTGAACTATCAACAGGCCCGTCGTGCCTACATGTTGCTCGAGGATCAGATTAAATACGACGTTCGAACCAGTTGGCGGCAATTGCGCATGAACGCTCAAAATTTTGAGGCCACACGGAAAAATCTGCGCGAAGCGGCCGTTCAGCTCGATATTACAGTTGCCAACACGATTAACCCGAAACAACAAACTGCGGGACAAGGAGGAACCACAAATCTCGGACAAACCGGTCTGAATTTGTTGCAGGCTGTCAATGCGATCCTGGGAGCCCAGAACAATTTGATCCAAACTTGGACGCTGTACGAGAGAAATAGGATTAACATTCACCGCGATATGGATATTATGGAGGTTGACGCCCGCGGTCTCTGGGTTGATCCACTTTACCAAAACTTGGACGGTCCAGACTCACCCACACCCACCGACGAGTCTGTCCATGACATCCCACCCGAACCCACTCCCGCCGGAAACAGTAGCGCCAAAACATCACGCTCCAAGCGAAGCTCGCACCCCGGAATCGTCCGGCTCGGCCTCTTCGCGCCAGCTGCCCCCGCAAAAACGGAAGTGGAAGAGGGGGATCGTCGTGGCCGGCGTGGCCTTGGTGGGCGTGCTCGCGTGGCCCCAACTGAAATCCGGCTGGTCTCAGATCTCGACGGCGTTGACGAGGACACAGGACCCGACCGAGGGACTGGTGACCGAGACGGCGAAGAAGGGGACGTTCCAGATCACAGTGGTCGAGAAAGGGTCTCTCGACAGTATGAGGAACGTGGTTCTGTCGAGTAAGGTCGAAGGCTCTGTTGCGATCATCTTTATCGTTAAAGAAGGCACCAGCGTTAAAAAGGGAGACTTGGTCTGCGAACTCGATTCGTCACTTTTGAGTGATCGTGAGACGCAGCAGGAGATCCTGGCTGAACGTGCCCTCACCGCCCTCAATCAAGGGCGCGAAGACCTGAAAATTCAGGTCATTCAAAACACGAGCGAAACGGAAGCCACCGCGCTCCGGCTCAAGCTCGCCGAAATTGATTTGATCAAATTCAAAGAAGGCGATCTCGTTCAACAAAAGAACGATCTTGAGAGCCAGATCATGCTCGCCGATGAGAATCTCTCTCGCGCCCAGGAAAGCTATGACTACGTCAAGCGGATGGCGAAGAGCGGCTACAAAACTCAAAATGACCTGGAATCCGAACGCATCGCCGTGGAAACGCAGCGGATCAACAAAGAGCTGTTTGAAGGCAAAAAGACGTTGCTCCTCGATTTCATTGAGAATCGAACAATGATCGAGCTGGAGGCTAAGGTCGATGAATGTCGCCGCGAAATCGAACGGACCAATAGTCGAACCAAATCGGCCTTAATCCAAAAAGAAGCCGAACTGCATGCGCGAGAACTGGTCCACGAAGTCGAGCACAACAAGCACGAGCGTATGAAGAAGCAGATTGTGGATTGCAAGATCTACGCACCACTCGATGGTCAAGTCGTCTATGCCAACATCAAGGATGGACGCGCTGCGGAACAAGTGGTCATTGATGAAGGTGTGCTTGTCCGCGAACGACAGGCGATCATCAATATTCCCGATCTGGACAAGATGAAAGTCAGTGCTCGCATCCACGAGTCTCGTATCAGTATGGTCCGGCCAGGATTGTCGGTGAATGTGAAAGTCGATGCATACTCTGATCAAGTGTTTCACGGGGTGGTTGACCAAGTTTCGTCCGTTCCCAGTTCAACTGGCGGCTTCAGTAGCAACATCAGAGAATATGATGCGGCGATCAGAATCACCGACTCGATCGAGAAAGTGAACAAACTGCGTCCTGGATTGAATGCCAGTACGGAAATTCTTGTCGAACGCCGGGAAGATGTGCTGCAAATCCCCATTCAAGCCAACGTGACGATTGGCAGCAAGCAATTCGTGTTTGTCGTCAAAGGTAAGACGGTCGAGCAACGCTCGATTAAAGTCGGTAAGACCAATTCGAACTTCATCGAGATTCTGGACGGTCTGGTGGAGGGTGATGAGGTGGTGATTAACCCACATTCACACTTCCAGAAGGAGATCTCGGATCTCGAAGAGCAACTGGCTAGTGAACAAGCGAAACAGGCAGCGAAACCACCCGAGGTGATTCCACCCGTGGCGCCGGGAACGCCTGCAGATAAACCCGCCGCCGCAGCGAGTCCCGCTACTCCGGGGGAATCGTCAGATCGCGGCCAAGGCCGACGACGACGAGCGGAAGGCGAAGGTGGACCACAAGGTTCTACCTCCGAGGAAGGTCGTCCGTCACGCAACTTGGATCCGATGGCACGGTTTAATCAGATGGACAAGGATCAAGATGGCAAAGTGTCCAAAGACGAAGCCGGCGGGCGGATTGCCGAAAACTTTGATCGGTTCGATACCAATGCCGACGGTAGTGTGACCAAAGAGGAATTCCTCGCGGCAATCGCCAAGTTCAGCGGAGGCGGTGGACGACCACGACCTGCGGATGCCGGTGGGAATTAACGAGTCGAACCGTTTCGCTCTTTCACCGGTTCTCGTTTTCCTGTTGCGATCTCGATTCGGCGTATTCCCTATGGCGTTGGCCGCCCAGCTGATCAATCTGACGAAATTCTACCAACTTGGCGAGAATACGGTCCGAGCTCTTCGCGGTGTATCGGCCGAGTTTCCAGTGGGTGATTTCGTCGCCATTATGGGTTCGTCCGGTAGCGGAAAAAGTACGCTGCTGAACCTGTTGGGGGCGCTCGACCGACCGACCAGCGGTCACTACATCTTGTCGAATTATGACGTCAGTACGCTGAGTGATGATCAGCTTTCCGAGATCCGTAATCGTCTGATTGGATTTATTTTCCAGTCTTACAATCTGATCGCCCAATACACGGTTTTGGAAAATATTCAGGTTCCGTTCCACTACCGATCCGATAAACGCACAATCGGCTCGGCGGAAATGAATCGAACCATCGACCTGGCTGCGAAAGTGGGGCTGTCTGACCGACTCGATCATCGCCCATTTCAGTTATCAGGCGGTCAGCAACAACGTGTGGCGATTGCCAGAGCGCTGGTCAACGATCCCGAGATCATCCTGGCTGACGAGCCGACAGGGAATCTGGATTCGACGACTGAAAAAGAGATCATGGAACTGCTGACCGGACTGAATCGTGAGGGACGCACGATTATCATGGTCACACACGAGAACTCGGTCGCTCGTCGGGCTCGCCGTCAAATCGTCATGAAAGACGGTGTCATCGCCAGCGAAGGCTTCTTTTCTCCCGATGAGGAAGTCAAGTAGAGCGTTGTGGCTGGTCAAAAAGTTCACCAGCGATGTCGCCCCGGAACGGCCCAGCGTTCTTCGAGCCGGGCTTTGCCTCTCGGCGAAAGCCCCGTCGCAACACAGAACTCGTTACGTCGCCGCAACGGGTGCAGGTAGTTTCTCGAGAATGTTGTCAATCAAACCGTAAGAACGAGCTTCTTCCGCCGACATGAAGTTGTCGCGATCCGTGTCTTGTTCAATTTTGTCCAGTGTTTGCCCGGTATGCTTGAGCATCAATTCGTTCATGCGGCGCTTCGTTCGAATGACTTCCTTCGCATGGATTTCCAATTCCACCGCCGTGCCCTGCATTCCTGCCAGTGGTTGGTGGATCATGATTCGGCTATTGGGCAGAGCGTGTCGCTTGCCCTTGGTGCCGGCGGTCAACAGCATTGCACCCATGCTGGCGCATTGGCCAAGGCAGTAGGTCGCGACATCGCAGGCGATGAACTGCATCGTGTCGTAAATTGCCATGCCGGACGTAATCGACCCGCCGGGGCTATTGATATACATGTGAATGTCGGCTTTGCTGTCTTCAAATTGCAAGTACAGCAATTGAGCCACAATACTGTTGGCGACGTCGTCGTTGATTTGACTGCCCAACAGAATAATGCGGTCGCGAAGCAAACGGCTGTAAATATCCATCGCCCGCTCGTCGCGGCCGTTCTTTTCGATGACATAGGGTACGAGTGAAGTCATGACGGGAACTCGCTGATCGAAGGTGACTTGTTCAAAGCAGGCAGCGTGGGAATGTCACACGCTCGCGAAGGGGACGACTCAGGTCGCCGCGGCAGCCTTCGCCTTAGGATTGAGAAGAATCTCGTCGACCAGACCATATTCTTTGGCCTGCTTGGCGCTCAAATAGCGATCGCGACCCGTGTCTTTGGCGATCACCTCAACCGGTTGACCCGTGTGCTGTGAAAGAATCACGTTCAGAATTTCTCGCGTATCAAGAATTTCCTGAGCTTGAATTTCGATATCTGAGACTTGCCCGCCGACTTCACCGTATGGCTGGTGGATCATCATTTTCGCGTGCGGCAGGATGAATCGCTTTCCTTTGGTGCCACCAGCAACCAGGATTGCCCCACCACTGGCCGCCAAGCCGACGCAGTATGTGGCGACACTGCATTGCAAAAACTGCATCGTGTCGTAAATCGCCATCGTCGCGCTCACCGAGCCGCCCGGTGAATTGATGTAGAAGTGAATATCCTGATGTTTGTTCTCGGATTGCAAGAACAACAATTTCATCACGATCAGATTGGCGCTGGCATCGTGAATCGGACCGTCCAAAAAGACGATTCGATTTTCAAGCAACAGATCGCCGATCCCCATTTGACGCTGTCGCGCATAGTCGCGAGACGCGTTCAATTGCGGAGAGACTGAGCCACGATACGAGTCGAGCATGCATCACCCTTCCTCAAGATTAGACAATCCTCAGGGGAAATCACTGGTCATTTCCCATTGCGTTTTACTCTTCGAGGGAAGAGTAGGCACCCGCCCAGTCTCAGGCAAGGCTCATGCCAGCGAATTTTATCGGCAGAAGCGATCGAAAATCCGCGGAAGCCAGCCGATACCGAGTACGTAAACCACGCAGTCGACGACCGCCCCCCCCCAGATTCACAGACGTCCAGCAGGCCCACGATCAGTTGCCGCCAAGTTCGGTCAGCGGCCCGATATCGGCGATGCTGCTATTCGTCTTCTTCGTTGGGGTTGACGACCACCGTCGAAGTGCCACAGACCGAGATCGACAGCGCCTGCACATCGTCTGTTTTCGCGACCGGAACAGTCACGTCTTCAAATACGGCGGACTTCAGCACCACGTCAACCGCCTTACGCTCGCGAATCTGGGCCTCGAGATTTTCGATGACACCCGATTTCACCAAGCGAGCCCGGACGCGTCGTGGATTTTCACCGCGCTGAATCGCCATCATCTGAATCTCAGAATCGATATCCATCGGTGTGACTTCAATCTTTTCGTGTTCAGCGATCTTGTCCAGTACGAAGTGCTCTTTCAGAGCTTGTCGCGTTGACGTGATCGCGTTTTGGCGCAATTGGTTTTCGCGGGCCATAATCTGTTGAGACGTGAAGCCGGCTTGCTCCATCTCCAGAATTTCACGCCGCAACGCATTCTCGGTTTGCTTACGAACCAGCAGTTCGGGAAGGTCCCAAGTGGCCGATTCGGTGATCTTTTCAATCACCTGCTTGCGAACTGCTTGGCGCTGTTCATAGACGACTTGTCGCTCGAGCATTCCACGAATTTCTTCTCGTAACTTGTCGAGATCGTGATAGCCGATTCGCTCGAAAAACGGTCCGCTCAATTCGGGCAGCTTCAATCGTCGAACTTCGCCAACGATAATCGTGGCATTCAACTTCTCACCGCGCATTTCGACTTGCTCGGCTTCGTTCGAAATCGTGACTTCGACTTGCTTTTCCGTTCCAGAGATGGCACCTGCCATCAATTGATCAAAGCCCTGAATTTCGGCATCGCGGAACCGGACAATCGGCTTCAGCTGAAGTTCGACTGACGAGATTTTGCGGAAGGGGGTGCCTTCGCGAGTGAATTCCACAGAAGCGACAACAAAATCATTGGCTTCGGCTGGCCCGTCATGCGAATCGTTAGTGGCGTATTGGGCGCGGAATCGGTCGAGATAAGCATCGACATCCGCTTCTGACACTTCCCGCGACGGTCGTTGAATCGTCAATCCGTCATACTTTGGCAGCTCGAAATCCGGACGCACTTCCACGTCGAATTCGTATTCGAAATCACCCTGTTCGGGGATCGTCAGGCTTTCGATGTCGAAGTCAGGCTCGTTAATCGGATCGAGCGTGTTGTCTTCGGCCAGTTGTTCCAGGCTTTGCATCAACACTCGTTGACGGACAGAGTTGGAAATCTCTGTTTTGAATCGCTTTTGAGCGAGACTGGCTGGCACGCGACCTTTGCGGAAGCCAGGTACCGCAGCTGTTTCGACAATTTCTTTGACCGCTTCTTCTGAGAAATGATCAATGTCCTGGCGTGGAACGGAGACTCGGACGTGCTTTCGGCAAGGGCCGACATTCTGGATATCGACTTTTAACGACAGCTTGTACTTCTGGTCCGAATCCACTTCTGGAATAGCGTCCGCGACAGGGGTTCCTGCTTCACTCACAGAGGATCGTCCTTATTTGAAATCAATGCATTAGAGAGCGGGTGATGGGACTCGAACCCACGACAACCACGTTGGCAACGTGGTACTCTACCAACTGAGTTACACCCGCCAGCTGAAGATAGCAGGACGGGAATTATCCAACTTCATCCCGCCCCGTCAAGCGAGCGACGAAAGCGACCTTCCGCATTCGTCCTTTCTCGATTCGCTTTTTCCGACGTTTAAATTCGTGCGGCAGAGCATCGTTGTCATTCCTCAACGTCGTTGTTTCGTTGCTGCGCACAATCACTAAGTCTTTATCGCAGAATCTGTTACCGCGTTACAAATCGCGGTGGATCGCGTGTCGTGATGCGTTTGGTGAACACGGGTTTCGGGTCACTCGCTTCGCATGCGGGTCACGGAAAAAAATCTGGGGGCTTGTCTAAGTCTTTTTCTTGATGGCATTTGTGGAGTGGCGTACTGATCGCTTGTTAAGAAACTTGAACGGGTTGACAAGTTTGGCATTCAGTCTGCTTTACACCTGATCATCCTGTGAAACACAACTCACAACAAACCAAATAGCAGACATAATGTCTCTTGAGTCCTCAGAAAGGAACTCCGCCATGAACGCACTCTTCACGAACCTGATGAACGACGAAGCTGGTTTCATTATCTCTGCCGAATTGGTCATCGTTGCGACGGTGGCCGTCCTGGGAATGATCGTCGGACTGTCGGAAGTCAGCTTCAATATCAATAACGAACTGGAAGACTTGGGTTCGGCTTTCGGCAGCCTGAATCAATCGTATTCGATGCAAGGCTCTTG
>CAIQIR010000090.1 GCA_903871875.1 uncultured Schlesneria sp. | reverse complement strand
CCCTTGAAATCCATACGAATCTTCCCGACACTCTGTTTTCACGGGTTTGCCTCCGTTCGTCCGTCGATCTCCTTTTGGCGAAGGGTTTACGCACGACGAGGCACCCGTGTTTGCTTATACCCAGTGAGAAATGCGGGTTAGGGCTGGCTGTTCGGCGGGGACTCGCCCATAATCTCGACGCCTGTCCGTTTCCCGGTCGGAGAATGTCGTGCCGAGTTGGGTTCTTGAATTAAGTGTCATCGTACTGCTGGCGTTGCTGAACGGGTTCTTCGCCGCCGCAGAAATTGCGATTCTCACGGCACGGCGGGGGCGGTTAGAACAATGGGCGGATGACGGCGACGGCGCATCGCGTGTCGCGTTGAATCTCGCCAAAGATGCGGATCGGTTTCTTCCCACCGTTCAGGTAGGAATTACGCTCGTTGGAACGTTTGCATCGGCATTCGCCGGTTTTAGTCTTAAGGGGCCGTTGGAAGAATTTTTTCAGACGGTGCCTTGGCTTGCGGACCGTGCTTCGGGTTTCGCGATTACGGTGGTTGTCTGCGGAGTCGCCTTTTTGCAGTTGATTCTTGGCGAGCTTGTGCCCAAACGGATCGCCTTTCAAAACGCCGAACCATTAGCGAGGTTCGTTGCTTACCCGATGCTAATCCTGCAACGGGGATCGCAGCCAGTCATCTGGTTTCTGAAGGCCACGACAATATTGGTGCTGCGCATCCTGGGACAAAAGACGGATCAACAACAAGTCGTGTCGGTAGAAGATATTCAACACCTGATCGACGCCGGCACCGAAGCCGGACTGCTGGAGGAATCCGAACAAAAAGTGGCGATGGAAGCATTACGACTTGGTGACCGTACCGTCGCCGAGATCTTGCGTCCGCGTGTCGACATTGATGCGCTGGACATCGACACCCCTTCGAGTGAAGTCATCGGCGCTCTGGCGATGTCTGGCTTCTCACGCATTCCAGTTTGCGAGGGAACGATCGATCACATTGTTGGATTCGTGTATCTGAAAGATGTATTCCTGCAGCAATACCTGGGTCGACCGATCGATTTGCGGCGCATGATTCGTGCCCCGTTATTTATTCCCAAATCGATTACCATCACTCGACTGCTCGAGTTGTTTCGAGAACATAAAACCCAATTGGCCATCGTGTTGGACGAATACGGTGGGACCCAGGGGATGGTGACATTGGAAGATGTGCTTGAAATGCTCGTCGGCGATATTCATGACGAGCATCGTCACGGGCGTGACGGCGATCGCCACGAACCGGACATTGTCGTTCGAGAAGACGGCAGCATGACCGTGGATGGATCATCCAACCTGCACGAGCTCGAAAAAGCCCTGGATGTTTCGCGGTGGTCCGACCCCATCCCTCGAGGTGTCGGAACGATTTCGGGTCTGGTGCTGGCCCTGCTGAAACGTCCACCGCATATCGGCGATGTGATCCATTGGAACGATCTACGGATCGAAGTTGTCGATATGGACGGCCCGAAGATCGACCGGTTGATCGTCCAACAAGAAGGCGAGAAAAAGGACGACGGATCGGAAGCCAAAGAGCTGGATTGAAGGACGAAAGCGTTCATTTTTTCGCGGGGACAGTTCCCTGCGGCGTGCCACCACAGTCGTCCGAGGATCCGTGTGATCCCTCATCGCAATGAATTCTTATTTAAAACTGTTTCCCACGCCGGATTTGTGATGAAGCTTAAAAGTTTACCAGAAGATTTCGAAGTCGAAGAACTCAGCGATTTTCCGCTGGCAGGAGGCCAATTCGCGGTCTATTTGTTGACCAAACGATCGATCGGGACGCCCGAGGCAATCACAGCGATTTCCGAGCGATGGAACATTCCCCGCCGAGCGATCGGATATGGTGGCTTGAAAGACAAGCACGCGATGACCCGACAATGGGTCACAATCCAGCGAGGGCCGCGCCGGGATCTGCGAGAAGACAGCTTGTCGCTGATCTACCAAGGACAAGCGAATCGTCATTTTGGCCCCCATGACATTGCGGCCAACCGATTTCACATCGTCATGCGAAATCTGACAGAGGTCGCCGCACAGAAAATCCTGTCCGAACGTGATTCCCTGGCCGAATTTGGCATTCCCAATTACTACGACGATCAGCGTTTTGGCTCCATCGGTGAATCGGGTGAATTCATCGCCCGGCCTTGGTGTCAGGGAAATTACGAGCGTGCGTTGTGGTTAGCGCTGGCCGAGCCGAATTCGCATGACCGCCCAAACGATCGAGACGAGAAAGAAATCATTCGTCGTCTGTGGGGAGAATGGGACGAATGCAAGGCCACCTTACGAAAGTCGTCGCGCCGCAGCATTATCACTTATCTCGTCGATCATCCGGTGCGATTTCGCGAAGCGTTTGCACTGCTGCGACAAGATATGCGCAGCCTCTGGCTGGCCGCCTTTCAAAGTGATCTCTGGAATCGATGTCTGGCGGCCCGATTACGACAACAAATCGACGCCGAAGCCTTGTGGTCAGTCCCTTTGGCAACGTCCGACGTCCCCTTTTTTAAGACGCTGACGGATAATCAGACGGCAGAATTGAACCAATTGACGCTGCCTTTACCCTCTGCCCGTCTGCATTTGGAGGCCGGCCCGATCCTGGACCTGTACGAACAGGTCATTGGCGAACAAGGACTTTCACTACGAGAGTTGCGGGTGAAATACCCTCGGGACAGTTTCTTTTCGAAGGGTGAGCGATTGGCGATCGTGAAGCCCAGCGACTTGCGGATCGACCTGTCTGGCAATGACGATTTGAACGATGGTCGCCAGCGATTAACGCTGCAATTCGTGCTTCCACGAGGTTCGTATGCGACCATCCTGATCAAGCGATTCACCGCTTTACAATCGTAACCAGCGCGCTCTGTTGGCAAAACGATCACAGTGCGCTCAAGGCAGCCGCTGAAACAGTCAAAGTTGAACCAGATTTTGTGGGCAAATATCGGCCAGGGCCAGTTCGACTGATCCCGAATCGCCATCAATCCCTTGCTCCGCTGGTGCCCGGCAAGAGATTCCGAAGAATCACCGATTCGCCGATCAAGCGGTTCGACATTTGCTTCGACTATCGTTTCGATAAATTGGAATTGAAGTCTGATTCCGACTGCGAGTGCTTGAGAAGCTTTAGCGACTTGTGAAAGAGGGATGGTCTTACGGAACCTAAAGCGGGCCACAGGTTATTTTCGGCGAACATCGGTCGGCGAACTCAAAAACATCCGTTGACAGAACTTTAGAGCGCGCATAATGTCAAACACGGAGGCTCTCATGACTGTTAGAAAACGAGCTGACTAGTGATGTCCTCGTGCCCTGGCTGCGGAACGGCGGGGCTCCATTGTCGTTCACACCTGTTTAGCTTCAAAGAAGCGAGAGAACGATGTTTTCCCCTGCCTGCATCCGTCCTTTCAGTGCCCTGTTTCTGGTTTTGGCCGTCGCCCCCCTGTCCGCTCAGGACTACGAATGGGGCCACAAGATGTTTGACAAACGTGAAGTCAAATTTGGCTCCGTCGCGAAGAACGCCGATGTCGTGTTCCGATTCCAAGTTAAAAACATCTACAAAGAGAATATTCAGATCACCAGCCTTACAACGTCATGCGGCTGTATCTCATGGCAAGAAAGAGACCGAACACCAATCACGCTGACCTCGGGACAGACCCAAGAATTGACCATCCGATTGGACACGGCTCGACATCAGGGCGACAAACACGTGACGGCTTATGTGTCACTGCTGGAACCGACGCGAGGTTCGTCGGCCCAGGTTTCGATTCCGGTGGAAGGTCGCATTCGCCAGGATGTGGTCTTGCAAACCAATATGCTGAACTTTGGCCAGGTGGATCAAGGCAAAGCAATGGAACACCGCATGAACGTGGTCTACACGGGCGGTCGTCCCGATTGGAAGATCACTCAAGCCAGGGTTAACAATCCCTACCTCACGACAAAAGTCATTGAGAAAAGTCGTGGCGGCGGAACGGCCAATTATGACGTCGTCGTCACGCTGAAAGGCGATGCTCCGGTTGCAAAACTGCGAGACCAAATGCTGCTCGTCACCAATGATCTGGGTGATATTGGGTATCCCGTCGCCGTCGAAGCCCAAGTTGAACCTGACATTGTTGTTACGGACGTTCAATTCGGTCAAGTGTCACAGGGACAAACCAAGACCGTCAATGTGGTGGTTCGCGGCAAAAAACCGTTCAAAATCGAGAAAATCGAGCGAGTAAAGCAGGACGAGGACTTTAAGATCAAATCATCTGACACCGTATCACATGTCCACATGGTCCCGCTGACTTTCACTCCGTCAGTCGAACACGGGTTGTTTGAAGAGGAATTCTTTCTTACTATCTCTGGTCGTGAGCAACTTGTGACCTTCAAGGCCAAGGGTCGCGTTATGGACCAGTCAGTTACCGCCACGAAGCCGGTGACCCAACCGTGACGCGAATTTCATCAGTTGCTCAGCACGATCTTTCGTGTTTGCAGGAAGCGTGAGCAATGTTGAATGCGTCCGTAGTTCGGTGGTTGACAGTAATCGGAGTCTTTCTGACCACGGTGTCGGTGCTGCCCGCCCAATTCGTCGAGCCCTCCAGGGACGAGGAATGGGCACGGGCAATGATCGACAAGGATCTGCTCAATATCAACTACAAGAGCGTCGCGAAGGGACAGGACGTCTACTTCAAGATCCGTGTGTCGAACATCTATAAAGAGGATATGCAGATCACGAGTCTGACGACGTCGTGCGGCTGCATTTCCTGGGACGAGAACCGAGGGGGCGCTCTACCGGCCCCGATACTCGTTCCCAGCGGTCAAGAACGATTCATTACCCTGCGGCTGGACACAATTCGCCACCAAGGTGAGCAGAAAAATAAGCGAGGTACGATCACCTTCGTCAATATGGTCAACGGTCTGCCGGGAACGGCAACGATCTTGGCAGAAGGATATATTCGCACGGACGTGGTGCTGCAGCCGGGATCCGTGAATTTTGGTTCCGTTGATCCGCAAAAACCGGCCGAACAGCATGTCGCGGTGAGCTATGCCGGACGGAATGATTGGAGAATTATTTCGGCG
Organism: uncultured Schlesneria sp.; assembly: GCA_903871875.1. GTDB lineage: Bacteria > Planctomycetota > Planctomycetia > Planctomycetales > Planctomycetaceae > Schlesneria. The sequence continues at coordinate 14,493 of CAIQIR010000090.1, read as the reverse complement.
AAGTGCAATAGCCCGCACCTGACCACCGACATCGTAGAAAAATCACGCGGGAACGGCTTGGTCAATTACGAATTGATCGTCAAGCTGAAAGAAACAGCCCCCGTCGGACAGTTACGCGATCAGTTGATGTTGGTTACAGATGATGCCAACAACCCCCAAATTCCTATTCAGGTCGATGCGAGAATCGAACCTGATATTATTGTGACAGACGCGAATTTCGGCTTCGTGACTCCCGGAAAGCCAAAGAAGATCCCGGTTCTCGTCCGGTACACAAAATTGCCCGTTAAGGCATTCAAGATTGAGAAATTTGAACGGACAAAACAGGAAGACACGATTAAGGTCGAAAAATCTCCTGAATCAAAGCCCTTCCATCAGTTGTTCCTGACGTTCACACCCCCGAACGAACCAGGTCCCTTTGAAGAAGAGTTCTACTTGACCGTCAGCGGCCGGACCGATCCGATCACGTTCAAGGCTCGGGGACGAATCCAGGAAGCGCCAGCCGAGGCCACGCCCACCCCTTAGTTCTTGAGGAACTTCTTGCCGGTCGAATTCCGGCAAATCCCGGTTGATTTCTGACGATTGCCGTCAGAGGCAACGTCGCGCCGCTTTCAAAGTGACGCTTTTTCCCGAATGCGACGCTCGAGACAGGCCGTTTCGAGCTTTCCGAAATCGTAGTCGTCTCGGATAATGCGTCACCATAAGATTGGCGAAATTTCGGCTTTGCCGAAGTTTCGTGCGATTTCATGATGGAAATCAACGTACCACTTCGATTCAACGGAAGGAAACAACAGATGCCCGTTTACAAGGACAATTCCGAGTCAATTGGTCACACACCCCTCGTGAAAATCAATCGAATGACCCAGGGGCTTCCTGCCACGGTGTTGGCCAAGATTGAAGGTCGAAACCCCGCCTACAGCGTCAAATGCCGAATTGGCGCAGCCATGATCTGGGATGCAGAAGCCTCGGGCAAATTGAAACCAGGCATGCATGTCGTCGAGCCAACCAGCGGCAATACGGGAATCGCCTTGGCTTATGTCTGTGCGGCGCGTGGCTATTCCCTGACGTTGACCATGCCGGAAACGATGTCCGTCGAACGCCGAATGATGCTGAAAAGCTTTGGTGCCGAATTGATTCTCACCCCCGGAAGCGACGGCATGAAAGGGGCGATTTCGAAGGCCGAAGAGCTATCGAAACAGAGCGGTTGGTTTATGCCCCAGCAATTCAAAAATCCCGCCAATCCGGCGATTCACTTCAAGACGACTGGTCCCGAAATCTTCAACGATACCGAAGGGAAAGTGGACATTTTCGTGGCTGGCGTCGGTACCGGAGGTACCATCACCGGCGTGTCGAAATATCTGAAACATGAAAAGAAGCTGAATCTGAAAACAATCGCGGTCGAACCGACGAACAGCCCGGTCCTGTCGGGCGGCGCTCCCGGCAAACACAAAATCCAAGGAATTGGTGCTGGTTTCATCCCGGACATTCTTGATCGCTCGATTATCGACGAAATTATTCAGGTCACGGACGATGAATCGATCGAAACAGCCAAACAACTGATGAAGCTCGAAGGAATCACTTGCGGCATCAGCTGCGGAGCCGCGATGGCTGCGTCCCTGAAGGTGGCCGCTCGCCCCGAGAATGCCGGCAAAATCATCGTCACCATCTTGCCGGATAGCGGTGAGCGATACCTGTCGACGGCCTTGTTTGAAGATCTGCGTGGCTGATCGACCCTGGTCGATCGCGTTGACCGATGGCTTTGCCCCAATCCCGTATCGTAGTGAGATACGGGATTGGGGAAAGTGCTTCGCATCAACCCAAGTGGCAATTCTCGCGAAGGGCGCATCCCGTTCGCAGCCATCAAAAGGCCCTCGCCAGAACGCGTTCGCGAACAACGAATGTCTTTCCGGTGAGACCGCAAAGCTCCAGAAGTCTGCCAAGGGCCGCGACAATTCTTGACGCCGGTCTTGATGATTATTTGGCAGACGCCAATTGCCGCAGATGGCTGATCGCCGATTGATAATCGGGCTCATCAAAAACGGCACTTCCGGCCACGAAAACTTGGCATCCGGCCGCCGCGGCCGCCGCGATCGTAGGTGCCGCGATACCTCCATCGATCGATAGCAACGTTTGCGCTGGCAATTGACTTTTCAGCCGCTTTACCTTCTCCAATACCTGCGGCATGAATTTCTGCCCGCCGAATCCCGGCTCGACGCTCATCACCAGCACCAAATCGCAGTCAGCAAGATACGGCTCAACCCATTCCACGGGCGTACCGGGATTGATCGCCAATCCTGCCTGTCGTCCCGCAGCTCGGATTCGTTTCAACAGCTCTGTCGGTTCAGGGACCGCTTCGATGTGAAATGTGATGGCGTCCAGTCCGGCCTTGAGATAGTCGTCCAGATATTTCTCAGGATCACTGATCATCAAGTGCGCATCAAAAAACGATTTCGTCCGCGCGCGGACACTTTCTATAACTAAGGCCCCATAGGACAGATTGGGAACAAAGTGACCGTCCATCACATCCCAGTGCAACCATTGGGCTCCTGCGGCGTCCAATCGCTCGATCTCACGATCGAGATTTCCGAAGTCGCATTTCAACATGGACGGAGCAATGATTGGAGGATGATGAGAAATCGTGGAAATTGTCATTCGTCGTCTCGTTCCCCAGCGATAAATCCTGGTCAGAATTCTTAAAGCTTATCGTCTCACTCCCGTAATAGATTAGCCACCGAGTCCGCTTTCGGGGAGCGAGCGTCGCTATCCGGCTAAATTTCTCAAAGGACCTTCCCGAGGTTTGTCCCATTCGGAAGGGTCTCGTTCGTCAGTCGAAAGACCGTGATGTCCGGGCGAACATTGAAGCGAACTCGCAGCGAACGCCCAAGAGCCCGATTCACGTACAGCCGTCTACCATTCGCGAGCGAAATCCCGCCCGCAAAATAGCGTTTGTTGTTGATCGGCAATTAGGGCGGCACAAAAAAGGGCGTTTTAAATTGTCCTCCATGCGTATGGCCTGACAAGATCCATCCGCGACAGTTCCACCGGACTGGCTAGTCCACGACATCCGGGTTATGGCAGAGTACGAGTGTCGGCAGGTTAAGGTCGACGTTTCTTAAGACCGACGCTCCGCCAAAATTGGGACTCCAATAATCGTCAAACCCAACGATCTGCAGGCCCGCCGCGACTCGTGACTGATTGCGCAAGAGTTTGATCCCGGAATTTTCGGCGATCCCCTGCACGGGATTCGCCGCATTCTGATCACTACAACCCACGCCGTAATCGTGATTGCCCATAATTCCCACCGTGGCGATCCGACCTGGGGGGGGGGAAAGATCCAACACGCGTTTCAATTTCTCAATTGGCAGCGAATGATCTGCACAGAGTGTCAGGAAATCACCGGTGAAGACGACAATGTCGGGTCGCCTTGAGCCACACGTTTGGACCAGCCAATGAGAAATGCGTTATCGACGCGATCGCCAATATGCACCTCGCTGATCTGAACCAGCGTCTTGCCTTCGAGTGCAGTTGGAATTCCGGAAATCGGCATGTCTCGTCGCACAATCTCAACCCAATGCAACTCGATCTCACTCGCATAAAGTCCAATTCCGGCAACGCTGACTGCTCCGACGCCAAGAGTCCGTTTCAGCCAGTGACGACGCGTTAAAGATGCGACACGCTGAGGCGAATCTTCAGTTCGATGCTTTGCAAATGAGTCCAGATCCCTATGACTTGATGACGTCGGAACATGATCGAAAATATTAACTCTTGCTTCTTCCTTGGACCAAAACGAATGATCGTCCAGATAGTCGCGGTGCGCTCCCGTCTGTGGAAAGATTGGATCCGTTTTCGGCGGCGAAAGCGCCGCGGCCCAAATCATAGCGGCTTTGCGACCGAGACAAGTCTGTAATGTCGCGATTCTGTCGCTTTGATTGGCTTGGCGTTAATCACCAAATACGACCAATCTCAATCCCCCCTTTTTTGGTGATCGATCACCTCTCGAAGAGGGTGTTGCCATCTGTATTACCGAGAAAACCTCGAAGAAGCGAAGCCCGCGGAAATTGCGATTTTCTCGTCGGAGACGTCTGAAATTGTTCCGCGAGACAAAAAGCAAGCAAAACGCCGTTAAAAGATTTCGAAATTGAGATAAACGAAACCGTTGCGAATTGTGATTTTCCGGCCGTGACCGTATTGTAGACCGATGGGTTGCTGCGCAGTTGCGGCAACTTACTGTCGTTTCAACGGCAGTGGCTGCATCCGTCGATGCAGTGTCAGTGTTTTTTTCAGGAGGCCCCTTCATGGGCAAGAAACTGTACGTCGGCAATTTGTCCTACGGAGTTACCGACAGCCAGTTGGAACAGCTGTTCGCAGCGCATGGTGCCGTTCAATCGGCACAGGTGATCATGGACCGTGATACAGGCCGGTCCAAAGGCTTCGGATTTGTCGAGATGAGCAACGCGGCAGAAGCCGAAGCTGCGATCAGTGCTCTGAACGGAGTCGAAAAGGACGGTCGACCGATTACCGTCAACGAAGCACGGCCAAAAGCTGAAGGTGGCGGCGGCGGCGGTGGCGGTCGTGGTCGTAGCGACTACGGCGGCGGCGGTGGAGGTGGTGGCCGACGCTACTAACCAAAATATTGCCCGTATGTAATGCACGAGCCCGTCTTCTTCACGAAGACGGGCTCTTTTTATTGATGACAACAACTCGGACAGACTGTTTGTTGTACTTGATGGCGCGGCGGCAGCATCTAGAGATACTCGGTCAATCCCCGCTTCTCCATTTCAGCGATCAACTTCTTGATCGAACCTTCGTCGCGCTTGTCGGCCACGAGCGTCGCGGTAGGCGTGTGAACGATGATCAAATCTTTCAGTCCGATCGTGGCAATCAGATGCTTGTCGCTGGACCGAATGATGCAGCCTTCCGTTTCTACGGGACAACAAAGTCCATCGATCGTATTCCCCTCACGATCGGAATCGAAAATTCGAGGAAGCGCCTGCCAACTTCCCACATCGTCCCACTCAAAAGGCGCTTCCAATACACAGACCCGGCCCGCAGCTTTTTCCAGTACCGCATAGTCGATCGAGATCGATGGCATTGGGGGAAATTCCGTTTCCAACAACTGGTTCCAGTTATCCGAATTGATCCCTGACGAAAGCCGAACCAGTCGATCTGCAATTTCCGGTGCGAACTCTTTCAGAGCATCCAGAATGGCTTGTGCTCGCCAAACGAAAATACCGCAATTCCAATAGTATTGGCTGGTCGCCATGAACCGTGAGGCGGTCAGCAAGTTCGGTTTTTCATGAAAGCTTTTGACGCGGTAGATCGGACAGGTCTCTGTCGTGACTCGTTCGCCGCGCTGAATGTATCCAAAACCGGTCGCGGGATAGTCCGGTTCCACACCAAACAGGACCAGAGTATTCGGCTCTTGTTCAATCAGGCTCACCGCCTGTTGGACGGCCAACTGAAATTGAGCCTCCGGCTGAATGACGTGATCTGCGGGCATCACCAACATCACTGCATCGGGATCGACGGCCAAAAGTTGAATCGCGGCCAAGCCAATGCAGGGTGCGGTGTTGCGTCCACATGGCTCAACCAGGATCTGATTTCCGGGAATTGTCGGCAACTGACGTGCCGCTTCAACCGCGTGTGCGCCGCCACTCACCACCCAGATACGACTATCGGGGATCGCGGGCTGGCAACGACTCGCCGCCTCTTGGATCAACGTTTCCGTTCCCGTCATCCGCAAGAATTGCTTGGGAAGCTGACGCCGACTTTGGGGCCAGAATCTCGTTCCCACACCACCCGCCATGATGACTGCGTGCAACATTCCGTTGATTCCTTGCGTAAGACGCCTCTGCTACGATTTGATTCGAATCGAGATGTGATAAAACACCAAATCGATCATCGACAAGACGAATGCCTTGCCCGAATCTTCGCAAGTTATATTCCATCCGGCGGTTTGTTACACCAAAGGATCACATTGAAATTCCCAAGACGTATTTGAACCGGAACGAGTCGGCGTTCCGCTGCAGAGGAAACGATTGATGTCAGTTCCGCAGGATCACTCTGATCTGACCGCCGATTACGCTGTCACTGCAGCCGTGAATGCCGAGAGACTCACAGCCGCAGCCGGACAAAACTTGCTCCGCTGGTTGAATGAACCCTACTACATTAGCTATCGCGAACAGTTGTTGGAACTGATCGAAAAATCGGCTTTTGCCGAATTGAACAATTTATTTTGGGAACGCATTCCGTTTGGCACAGGCGGCCGACGGGGCCCGATGAGTGAATTCGGATCGGCCACAATTAACGCTCGAACGATCGCCGAATCGGCACACGGCCTGGCCGTTTATGTCCAACGAACCGCAGCCCCGCAGACGTTGCAGCAAAGCGGTGGTAGTGGATTACGCGCAGTTGTCGCACGCGATACACGTCACCGTTCGCTGGAATTCGCTCGTCTGACCGCTTCGATCCTGGCCGCCCACGGATTCCACGTCTATTTTTTCCCGGAACCTCGCGCCACCCCAGAACTGTCGTTCGCGGTTCGATACCTCGATTGTGCTACGGGTGTGATGATTTCCGCGTCCCACAATCCGCCGAGCGACAACGGATTCAAAGCCTATTGGAATACAGGTGGCCAAGTTTTGCCGCCGCATGACGCCGGCATCATCGCCTGCGTGGACGCGGCTGAAGAGATTCCAAGCGTCGATTTCGACGCTGCCGTGGGTCAGGGCAAGATCATTTTGTTGACTTCGCCAGGCGCATCCGCGGCCACCAGCGCTTCGAACTCCGCCACCAAAGCGGCTCAGCCTCGATCGACCGAAATCGTCCCACCCGTCGACCAAGCCTACATCGATGCGGTCACCTGCTTAAGTCTTTCATCTGCCCGAGCAATTCATGCCCTTTACACGCCGATGCACGGTGTCGGCGAATCTTCGATCTATCGTGCAATTCAACAGGCAGGTTTTCTTCGCGTCGAGCTTTACGAACCGCAGCGAACGCAGGATGGACGTTTCCCGAACGTTCCGGATCATCTCCCCAATCCCGAACGTCCACAGGCCTTGCAACCCGCCATCGAGTACGCAAAACAACAGGGACACTCATTGGTTCTGGCTTCGGATCCCGATGCCGACCGTTTGGCCGTGGCTGTCCGCAACCGGACCGGTGAATTCGTCTGCCTGTCAGGAAACCAGTTGGCCGCCCTGCTCGCTGACTTCGTCCTATCGAAACGGGCTGCCGCCGGCACGTTGACGCCCCTTCATTTTCTCGTGGAAACACTGGTAACCACGCCGATGCTCGCCGCCATTGCGACAGCCTACGGAACGCGCACGATCCGCGACCTGCTGGTGGGATTCAAATATATCGCCGCCGCCATTGATGCCAACGGGCCAGACAAATTCGTCTTCGCTGCCGAAGAATCGGTGGGCTATTTGGCCGGTGAGTACTGTCGCGACAAGGACGCCTGCGTCGCGGCGCTGTTCGCGTTGGAATTGGCCAGCGAGTTGCAACTGAAGAACCAGACTCTCGTCGATCGTCTGGATGAACTGTATGTTCGCTATGGCTACTACCACGAAACTCAGTTCGTTCAGGTCTGTCCCGGCGCACAAGGAAGCCAGCAGATTTCGCAAATGATGCGGGCTCTTCGCGAACAGGCTCCGGGAAGGCTGGGGCCGGTAGTCTTCAACGCTGCTCGCGACTATCAGCGACATGAAGTGCGGTCGCTTCCCTCGAACACCTTCCAGTCTCAATTGCCGCAACCGTCGGGAGACCTGTTAATGTTCGAGGGATCATCGGGAGCCTGCCACGTGACACTGGCCGGCCGGCCCTCTGGAACCGAGCCGAAGATCAAGTTCTATCTGTTTGCTAATTGTTCACCGAAGTTACCACTGGCCGAAGCAAAATCGCAGGCTCGAAAGTGTCTGGCCGATCTGGAGCTCGCCCTAAAACAATGGCTGGTATCGGCCGTGTCGTAGCCGTCCGGGCTCCGACATTCGAAGTCGACCGTCACTTGCCCTGGGAACGGGCGACATAGTCGTCCAAGAAAAACGCATTTTACCCTTGTATTTCAGGGTAGCCAACAGAAAAACAGTTGATAGGATTCGCAAGGTCTTGGTGTGATTTCCTGAAAAACCTTGCGAATTCCGACACAATGAAGCAACGTTCGCGCACGGATGCCCAGCAGCCTGATCTGTTCCAAGCTCAGTTCGATCAAATTCTCAATCCCGATCATCCGATGGTGATTCTGGCGAACAAGATCGACTGGAAGCGGTTTGATGCGGCATTGGAACCCTGCTTCCATCCGGAAGTGGGAGCTCCCGCGTTGCCGACCCGCTTGATGGTGGGTCTGTTGTATTTGAAGCACGCGTTCAGCGAATCGGATAAATCCCTGGTGGAACGCTGGGTGGACAATCCTTACTGGCAGTACTTTTGTGGCTTCAGCACGTTTCAACATGAGTTTCCTCTGTACCCCATGTCGCTGGTGAAATGGCGTCAGCGAATGGGAGCCGAACGGCTGGCGGAACTGTTGCAAGAGACGATCGCCTTGGCCTTGCGCGAGAAGAAGGTCACCCCTTACGAACTGCGGCAGGTGAATGTCGACACGACAGTACAAGAAAAGAACATCACGTATCCCACCGACTCCAAGCTGTTTCACAAGGCGATCGAAAAATCAGTGGGTGATTGGCGTGTTGGGAAAATTTCAGGTCTGCGGTTTCTTCGTTCGCGGCCGACTGAGCAACAGCCACGCGGAAAGCAGCGTCATGGGAATGACGATGGACCAGTATGGAACTTGAAATGCCCTGAAATAATGGGTCGTCACACCGATTGGAAGAATGACTTGATGCGACGTGAATTCAGCAGATTTTGAGGAGGCAACCATGTTCTCATTATCCGCATCAATCTGCATGTACCATTGGTCGGAGGCAAACCCGTACGTGATCCAACGAAAGTTTAGCTTCGGAGGTTTGCTTGGACTCTGGTCAATTGCACTCACAAAAATCAAGCTCTTGCAGGCCGACAAAAGCTCCACTGAATTGCCAGTACCGAATTCTAGGACGAACGTGTCTTGTACACGATAACTCCTCACCCATCCCGCCGAGAAGACGCACGCCGTCACCAGCGTCACCACGCCAATCTTTCGTCGCAAAGGTTTGAAGTAAGGGGGCATTGGCAGATGCAATCGGTTCATGACGGCTTGAACGGCTCCGCATTGAACGGAAGAGTGTCGTTCAGATACGGGATCAGTCGTTGTGATCGCAAGAAGTTTTTGTGTCTGAGAGTGAGTTCCTTGGTTTTATTGGCCCCCAGCATTATTCGATTCATCAGGCGATGATTCAGCGGTTCATGGTGCGCAACATATTGACCTGTCACAAGACGCGACATTATGTCAGCGACCCTGACAATCTTGGAGTATGACCATGCGACGCCGCTTGGCTTTTGCTTGACCCAAGAATGTTCGCCGATTTTTATGATATCACGGGCCGGCGACCGTTCATATCGCCGGAAGCAGTTCGCGTGGGCTGACCAGAACACTCAAGCGTCGACGCAAACGCCGCAGTGCGATCGAACCCAAATCGGTCACCTCAAGTCGGACCACCGCATGAGTCGCTGTTTTCTGCCAGGTTTATGCGTCGATGCGATCAATGCCGTCCTGGCCGCGGCCGGTAGCAACCTCCGCAAACTCCTCCGGCGGCCTTTTTTATCTCCGCATTTTGGCTGCTGTTCGATGATCTCATACGATGGAGCAGATCCGAGAGCCGAAATCCACAACCGAATTTTGTCTGAATCGCCGAAACTTCGGGGCCGACAATCAGCCGGTCCTTTTTAAGGGACGACGACATAGCGTCACCGCTGAAACGCGACGTCGCCTCCCGCGAAGATCGGAAAAGTATTCAGTCGACAAACAGCAATTCGTTCAGGCCATACAAGGACTGGATATAAAGCGGCCAACGGCTGTGATTCGCAGCCCCATTTCCGGCAGACGGCGCGAGGAACCGCTCGCCCAATTGCAGCTCGCTGTCGCGAGGTTCTCGCTGAAAGAGAAATTGGTAACACAGAACAATCTGTTCGCGAGGAATGGCATGGGGCTGTTCGGCCTGAATTCTCGCGGCCAGCGCTGTGGCTTGGCTCGTGACAAATTCACTATTCAAGACAAAGAGTTGTTGAAGCGGTGTCGTCGTCGCATCACGAGCCGGGCTGTGTGAGGTCGGCGGAGGAAAGTCGTAAAGCCGCAGCATATCGTTCTGTTCGTCCCGACCAACTTTGCCATACAGGGTACGCCGGAAATTCGTGGGAAGATCGAGTTCGATCGCCGGCCCGCCCATTGCCATATTCAGACTACCGGAGACAAACAACATCGAATCCCGCCAAGGTTCCACATCCAGTCGACGGCGACTCATTCTTGCCAGCCACTGATTTTCGGGATCAACCTGAACCGATCGCAGACCAGGACTTGATTCCGCCACGGTGTCACTCGATTGCCGATAAGTGGCTGATGTCACAAGCTGACGATGCAATCGTTTGAAAGCCCAGGCTTGTCCTCCGTTTGTTTCAGTTCCGGCTGCGAAATGATCTGCCAGCCAATCCAGTAGCTCTGGATGCGACGGCCGATCCCCCTGAGCACCGAAATCGCTTGGTGTTCGCACCAGACCACGGCCAAAATGATTGGACCAGACTCGATTCACGATCACTCGGGCGGTCAGCCCTCGAGCCTCTCGAAACAGAGATTCGGCAAATTCGCGACGCCCGCTACCTGACACGAACGGCTGAGGCGTGGTGGGAGAGAGCACTTCGATGAACCGCCGAGGTACGATCTCGCCGGGATTACCGGGATTGCCGCGGCGAAAAACGGGCAAATCACGCGGCTGTTTCTTGCGGACATCCAGTTTCGTTTTATCGGGTCCATCCGGCAGGACAAACAGACTCGCTTCCTCCACCGTATGCGCCATATGAGCGTCGAACTGAGGCGTCGATTTTCTCAAACCTTCAATATCGGCACTCATTTTTTTGGCTTCGACAGACTCCTTGTCCTTCATGACTTTCAAAGCCTCTTCCAATTTACCGACTTGCATCCGCGCCTCGACGACCTGTTCGGCCAACGGAGACGGAAGCAACGGACGATCAGCCAATTGAGTGCTGGCAAAAACACCGGCCATCGCGTAGTAGTCTCGCGCGGTAATGGGATCGAATTTGTGATCGTGGCACCGGGCGCAGGCCACCGTCAGCCCCAAGAACGTTCGCGTCACTGCGTCGATCCGTTCGTCCCATTCGTCCGCTACAATCACCTCGATCACCCCTGGTGCGAGTTGCAGTTCCTTCCAATAAGTAGGGCTCAGACCGATCATTCCCAGTGCAGCATAGTCTTCAGGGACCGTGTCCTCGATCACATCGGCGGCCAGCTGTTTTTTCACGAAGACATCGTAGGGAAGGTCTTCATTCAACGTACGAACGACCCAATCGCGATACAGCCAGGCTTGATCAGCATTCTTCAACCACGAGGGGGTGACATCGGTATAACGGACCAGATCGAGCCAGTACCGCGCCCATCGTTCGCCGAATTGAGGCGAGGCCAGTAGTCGGTCGACACAACGCTCGTAGGCATCTGGCCGCAGGTCGGCAACAAATTCGGCGACCTCTTCAACACGGGGAGGAAGCCCCAACAGATCAAACGACAGGCGGCGAATCAATGTCCGTTTGTCCGCTTCTTCCGACGGGGTTAAACCGTGCTGCGTCAGCGTCTGTTGAATGAACACGTCAACCGGCTGGCGTCCCCCCGAGTCGAACTCGGCAAGCGGAAGTTGATGATGCACAAGCGGACGGAACGACCAGAATTCCCGGGCCGCATTCCAATCAATCTCTTTGCTCTTCTTCGGTCCGGTTGCACCATATTCGGGAACGAAGCCTCCCTGTTGAATCCATTGCGTCAGCAGTTCGATTTCTTCGTTCGACAACTTACCATCGGGTGGCATTTGCAGCTTCGGATCCGAATATCGGAGCGCCGTGATCAACAAGCTTTCGTCTGGTTTCCCTTCGATCAGGATCGGACCGCGCGTTCCGCCTTTTAGCAACGTCGCCCGTCCGTCGAGCGCCAGATGGCCGTTGTCTTCCGCAGTCTCGGCCGAGTGGCATTCGTAACAGTGTTTGGCAAATAGCGGCCGAATCTTGCGTTCGAAGAATTCGGCCAACACCGCCTCATCGCGAGATTCACCGGCCGCATAGATGCAAACCGGCCCGCAGAAGATCGCCATCCAGCAAACAACCGCACCGAATTTCATGAACCACCCATCGACAATACGATTGATTCCGACAGTTCGATATCGTCCCAATATCATAACAATCTTTTCCCGGCACCCGTCAACGAAAGGATCACTAAACCTGATCGTATTCGGAACGGCGAATCGACCTCATCGCGATCCATAACCACAAACACCAACTACACTTAAGAAACAGTTAGCACAAAGACTCCCCCATTTCTGTCGTCAAATGACGAATCGCCATCTCGAATTCGTCTGTTCAACATTCCGCGACAGGAAATCTGCCATCGACGAGACTTGGCCGCAGGGAACATCAACTCCCAAGGGACTGATCACTCCTCACCACAACGGAAGCGACCGGCACTCTATCAACTGACTAACAAAGTCGTTGGTTTTCTGGGCTGGCCAAGAATTCGCAAATCGGTGCGGACGATTGGACTAGCAAGAAATCCTTCTGTCGAGTAGACGATGTCGCCAAATGTCGCTCACCACACGAACAACACTCCCCAGAAGGGCTGGACCCAGTGGATCGAATCATCAGAGCAGAGCTTGTTGACGTGCCAGATGACATCGCCAGCGAGAGCAAGTGGAAAGACGGGCTGGAATGGCCCGCCGTAATCTGGATTGCGTTCCTGCATTTGGGGGCGTTGGCCGCGCCATTTTACTTTACGTGGGACGGTCTGTTGCTCTGCGCACTCTTCAGCTGGATAACCGGCAGTCTGGGTGTCTGCCTGGGCTTTCACCGATTGTTGACACACTCCAGCTTTGAGACATACCGCCCTTTGCGATGGATGTTTGCCTTGTTCGGAACACTGGCCGGGGAAGGCCCACCCATCATGTGGGTTTCGGCTCATCGCAAGCATCATCGCTTCAGCGATCAGGAACATGATCCTCATTCGCCTCGCGACGGCGCTTGGTGGAGTCACATGAATTGGATGTTTCCTCATTACGGTTCGCAGCATTGGGCTCAACTTTACCGACAGTACGCCCCCGATTTGATGAAGGATCGATCCCTGCGATTACTCGATCGAGGGTTTCTCTGGTGGCATTTGCTGCTGGGGATCGTCATGTTCGTTGCGGGATGGCAAGTTTGGGATTTACGTACGGGAATCTCGTTCGTCGTGTGGGGAATGTTCGTGCGTCTGGTCTACATGCTGCACGTCACCTGGGCCGTGAATTCCGCATCGCATATGTGGGGCTATCGCACTTATGAGACACGAGACAACAGCCGCAATTTGTGGTGGGTCGGACTTCTGGCCTGGGGTGAAGGCTGGCATAACAACCATCATGCGTATCCCCGTTCAGCCCAGCACGGCCATCGCTGGTGGGAACTGGATGCGACCTATCTCTTCATCGCCATGATGAAACAAACCGGGCTGGCCTGGAACGTCGTCGCCAAGCCAGAAACCAGCGACGAACCGATCGCCCTCCCCTTCGCCAATGAAATCGAGATCGTCCAGCAACAGTCAGCCTAAGCCCACCGACAGTAGGCCAAACATTCGTCCCCGAATCGTTCCGCCCGCAAAACGTGGGTCAGTCCAAATTTGATCAACATTGATCAATACCCGCGTCTTGTAGAGTCTGGCGGCCACAAAGCCTCCTCATGGAGGCGGATGCGGACGGCCGACTTCGGCCAACCGAGGACGGACTCGTTGCCCCACGGCTTTCGGTCCCCATTTTTCGCAAATTTGCTTGGCAAACATGGCCAAGTTGGCAAACATCCCTGTTTTGTAGCGTTTGAGCCACATTGCCCGTTGGCAAAGTTGGCCAAGTTCCCTATTTCGTAGGGTTTGGCGATTCGCCGTCACAGCCGGACCTTGAGCCAGGCCCTGCCCGGACGCTCCGTCCGCGCCGACAAAGCAGACCTGCGCGTCCAAAAGTCGACCGCGGAGATCCCGCGAATCCGCCTCCCTCATCCAGCTCCCCAACCACCCGCCGCCGCGATCGGTCATGACACCGTCCCCCGTCACGACGCGGCCCCGGCGCGAGCCGCACCGGGCATCAGCCCGCCGGACACCGGTCCAACTCAGCGACCGCACCACGGCCGACAACCACCACACGATCCGTTCACCAACCACGGCCAGCACCGTCGCCCAATTCGGGTCCGTGATCCGCCGCAGCGGTTCCCGTCGCCGTAGCGATTCCGTTCGTCGTTGAGTCCGTTCCTCAATCCGACCACATCGATCTCCCAGTTCCACATCCACCGGCCAAGCAAGTCCTAACATCCCTGATCCCCCCCCCAATTGAT
>CAIQIR010000089.1 GCA_903871875.1 uncultured Schlesneria sp. | reverse complement strand
TCGATTCGAACAACGCACGCACCGCAGGCGTCATCTCGGCAAGAATCTCGGCGGGTATCTCAGACATCCGTTTCATGAGAATGATGTCTCAGATTTTCAAACCCCTGAAAAGATCAATCCCGACCCGTGAACGGTTACCTGCCAATGGCACGGTCGACGCCAATATGCACGTCTGCAACGAATTCCTTTTGCCATACATCGATCAAGGCAATCTTTTCAATCAAATCAATTTCAGCGTTCCCAATGCATTCGGGACCTCGACCGGCGGACCCATCAACGCGTCGAGCATGAGCGGCGGAGGTGGCACGTACACCAATTACACGGTTTCGCAAAACGTCAACCTGTTCACGTCAACAGTCATCCCGGCATTTATGTGCCCCAGCACGCCACGTTCAAATACGATAACGATTATCCAAGATCAGAATTTTGGCTCGAGCACACCCTGGTTCCAAATCGGCAGTGGCAATGACTACACCGGACTCGCCGGCCTCGGAAGTACCTTCAAAACGATCACGCGCACCTTTGAGGGAAATCCGAACGACCTGACCAACGGCATTATGTCCGATGGTGTTCAGTGTGGCGGAACGAAAATCGCCCAGATCACCGATGGCTTGTCCAACACGATCCTGCTCGGCGAGTTGGCGGGTCTGCCGAATTTCTATGCGGGTGACGGCACCTCCGCCATCATGACCGGCAACACCGGAAAGGTGACCTTGACCGCAGGAGGTTCGACTGTCACACACGATATCTACGGTGGCACCTGGACTGACTACAACACTGCCGGTGAGAACTTCCTGGATGGCCAATCCTACCCTGGTCCCGGTGTGAACATGCTCGGTAGCAAGGGGGGGGCCTGTGTGCTCAATTGCAGCAACCTCAATGGACGTGGGCTTTGGTCATTCCATAAGGGTGGTGTTCAAGTTTTGATGGGAGACGGCACCGTCAGATTCCTGTCGCAAAATATGAATAGTGCGACATTCGGTGAGCTCGTTGGAATGGACGACGGCTCAGTCGTTGGAGATTTCTAACAAACTCCGAGTACTCGGTTTGTATCGAGATTAGTGATACCGTTATAAGCTCGCGCCGAATCACCATTCAGTTGGTCCGGTGCGAGTTTTTTTGATTCATACGACTTCATTAATAATGAAATAAGTCAAGGGATGAGGAATCTGACAATGATTGTAACTCGAACGACGTTCACCGGCATTCTGCTGGGACTCGTCGCCATTTCAGGGTGTGGCGAACGAGCTCTGACTGAACAACAGCGCATGGAAAAAAATTTGGGACAATCGTTGAAAACGGTGGTACCACTCGCCGGCACGGTCACGGTGGATGGCAAACCGCAGAAAACGGTCGTCATTAAATTATTCAAAAGCGACAACCTCGAATCCCAGTTGCCGAACTCCTTCACCACTGCCGATCCAGAGGAGGGGAAATTCGCCTTCATGACCTACAAAGAAGGTGATGGTGTCGAACCTGGCGAATATGTCGTGACTTTTGAATTGATGAAAGCAAAATCTGGTGGGCGATTCGAAGGCCCCGATCGGCTGAATGATCGTTACAATGATCCCAAGTCTTCTCAGTTTCCGATTAAGCTGGTTGCCGGTGAACCGCAAAAAGAATTGAAATTTGAGCTGACAACCAGGTAATCGCTGTTTTCACAACAAACGGGAAACGAATCGATTTCGTCGCGGAGATTTGGGTGAGATGAATGGCAGCAATAGTGGACTTGAGCAAACCGAAATTAAGACGTTGGTTTGTCTGCGTCGTCCTGGTTTGTGCGATGACAGCCGCAGTCGGTTACCCTTACCTGCAATCATCACGTCCGAATGTCATTCTTGTCACATTTGACACGACACGCGCGGACCATCTCGGAGCTTACGGCTACGAGATGGGACTGACCGCCGCATTTGACGATTTTGCCAAAAGCGGCGTGACATTTGAAAGTGCGTACGCTTCTGCGCCGCTAACGTTACCGTCGCATGCCACCATGCTCACGGGACTGTACCCGCCTGAGCATGGGCTGCGCGTCAACGGCGGGGGCCGATTGACGGATGAAATTCCGTTGCTGCCCGAAATCTTGAAGAAACAGGGTTACGAGACCGGCGCATTTGTCGCAGCCTTTGTGTTGGACTCAAAATTCGGTCTCGGACGAGGGTTCGACATTTATGACGATGACCTTTCGGGAACGGCCGCCGCGGCTCATTCCGTGGAGCGTCGGCGAGAGGGCCAAAGCGTCGTTGATGCAGCCTTGCAGTGGTTGACGAAACGAAATGGACGCCCATTTTTCTGCTGGATTCATCTTTACGATGCTCATGGCGAATACGACGCCAGACCAAAAACATTTGGCGAACGATTCCAGCTTCACCCGTATGATGCTGGAATCGCGGTCGAAATAGAGCAATTCGGACGCGTGCTCAAATTCCTGCGGGATCAACAACTCGATCGCCGCACCGTGGTAGTGGTTGCCGGCGATCACGGTGAAGGATTGAACGATCATGCAGAGCACGAACATGGTCTGTTTGTTTACAACACGACCGTGCGAGTGCCGCTGGTGATCGCTGGCGCCGATGACTGCCTGCCTGGCCATCGCGTCACCGATCCCGTTTCGCTCGTCGACCTCACACCAACGCTCCTCGATCTCTTGAAGATTGCGCCCCCGAAACATGTCAGCGGTCGAAGTCTACGCACCGCACTATCGGGAAAGCCCTTGTCGCCGCGGCCTTGCTATGCGGAAACAGAAGAGCCGTTTCTCGACAACCGCTGGTGCCCCCTCCAGACAGTCATCACGGATCGATGGAAGTACATTCAAACGACGAAAAAGGAGCTTTATGACCTGCAAAATGATCCCAATGAAGGAGTGAATCTCGTCGAATCGGCGGTCGAACAACAACAAGAGATGCAGTCGCTGTTGGAAGTGATCCAGGAGTCCTTCGTACTTGCCCGTTCGGACAACGTGAATCTCTCGGATAAAGACCTCGCCGCGCTGACCGCCCTGGGATACGTCGCGGGGGCCAAAACCGGCGCCGCGAACGCGTCGGAAGGGGAAGTCCTGGCCGACATGAAGGACATGCTGCCCTATTCCCAAAAGCTGATGCTGGCACGGCATCTGTTCGCGGAAGGAAAGATTGACGAGACCATCGCCTTAGCGGGAGAAATTATTGAATCGACGGACAAATGCCTCATGGCTCACATTCTGTTAGGCGACGCTCAACGACGACAGGGTCGATTTGATGAGGCCGAGGTGGCGTATCGATCCGTGCTTGAGAAGCAGCCAGACCATCCGATCGCTCATGCGCATTTGGGAACCATCTTCGGTAAACGAGGAGAATTCGCACGCGCCGCCGAGGAATTCCGGCAAGTCATCGCCAAGAATCCAGAGGCGGCACAGTCCCATTTCGACCTGGCCGAAATGTTGATCCGGTTGCAAAAGTATGATGACGCCGTGTCCGAATTCCGCGAAGCCACTCGCAGCGATCCCGGGTTTGTCTTTGCTCACTTTCAGCAAGGCCTGCTATTGGCGAACCTGCAACGTCACAAAGAGGCGATCGACTGTTTCGAGCAAGCGATCAAATACAGCCCGGGATTCGCCATCGCCCATTCGAATCTTGGTCTCTTGTTGATGCAAACGGGCCAAAAAGAGAAATCTCTCGTTCATGCTAAAAAAGCCGTGGAATTGGAACCACAATCGTTCCAGGTGCAATTCAACCTGGGCACCATTCTCGTCCAGCAAAAACGGTATGAAGAAGCGCTCGTCCCGCTGCGAGAGGCACAGAAACTTCAACCAGACGATCCGCGCGTCGTAACGGGAATTCGGCAGCTCGAAATTCTGCTCCAACAGGCTGGCAAGTCGCCCTGATTTGTGAAACCCCATTGGGCGTTCCATTCGGAAACTCGATGCTTCAACGGCCGTTAGCCCCCACAACAGTCAGCCCCGGTTTTCAGGGCGAATCTTTGGGCAAATCGGCGAGCTTCCGAGTCACTTCATCGATGGAAGACTTGAGCCTCGGATTATCCTTGAGCGCGGCTTGAAAGCACGCTTTGGCCAAAGTGAATTCTTTCTCTCGCAGAAAAGCTTCGCCTTGTTTCAAATTCGCACTCGACCGCTGCAGACTCGTGGTCGCACAGGCGAGAGACGACTGGAAGCAATTGATCGCCCGCTTGCCATTCCCGCGATAAAGAGAGATTTCGCCCAGCGCCTGGTGCGCTTCGCACGAAGAGGGGTGTCGCTTCAGCAGCGTTTCCAGCGTTTTAATGGCTTCGTCATTCCGGCCGAAATTGGCCAACATAATCGCGGCTTGTAATTGGACGCTTTCGCCATCGGGAATCGCCTGAGCAATATTTTGGACTTGCTTAAATTGTGTATATAGCCAGCTGCGCTCGTCATTATTGGCGGGCAAAACGGACGACCCCAACAATTGCTGGGTGTACTTCTGCTTGAGCCCTTCGATCCGAGTGGCCGCCAACGTGGGTGCCGATAAGTCCGTCGTCAAAATCCAGGCCACCAAGGCAATCAACGGACTCCACTTGAGCGTGTGAACCACGCCACCCCAAGGAGATTCCGGGACGCACGAACCGCTTCCTCCCGCACTGAGCCCCAGACTGCTGCGAGTCGATTTTTCCCGCACCTTCCAGATAAATCCATCGTAGTAATAGTGCAGAATCGTCGACGTCCACAGAATCCCCATGAAGACCGTTTTGAGCGTGCCGTCTTCCAGGAAGTTGGGAACGAGACCGATCAATCCGTAGGCGAAGACCAGACCGACGTACAACAACAACATGCCGCGGCGAAACACAAACCTCATGAACGAGCCCATATCAGAGCTCAAACTGACTCGACGACAATTGTACAACCAGACAATGGCCAGGTATTGCACGTCGTGGAATACTTCAAAGACGGCAACACCCAGCAGGATATTCTTCACGAACACGACCGCAAACCACCAACATCCAATCCCTGCGGTCAGCATCAGCAGTTTGACGGGATTCGGCGGCGTGCCTCGATAGGTCTGGAATGTGTAGTTGATGAGAAAGCCCATCAGCACAGCGAGGGAAAGCCCCAGCCCCCCTCCACGCAACAGTGGAATCGCCCCGGGCGGAACGAGCGGTCCGCCCATGTTGTACCAGTGTTCCATCAAGGCGGACATTTTTTCGTCCGAGAACAGCTGCGCCGTCGAGAACCAGCAGAGGCACAACAACCAGTCCCAGTAGGCCGTAACCCGCGAAACGGACCCCACTTTGGCATCGTAAATACGCACAAACCCATAGAGTTGCATCAACCCATGCCAACACGCCCAGAGCAGCACGGTCAACAGGATGGCACTGCGGTGGTCGTGATATAAGGGAAAGAATACACCAAACAGAAAGAGCGGGACCAGAATGAACCGCCAACGGAACCGCTGAAACAACTCGGGATCGCCGTAGGCTCGAATCATCCCGGGAAAATGGTGCCCCAGCGCGCCAAATGCCACCACGATGAGGCTAATCGTTTCGGCTTTCACACCAACAAGTGGCGAATCGATCAAGAACACCAGCGGGATGATCAATAGCGGCGACGAGACAATCAAGAGTTGATCGAGCCACGAATTCAAGATCCAACGCCCCGAACCCGAGCGAACAGGGGAATGGGGTCTCTCAACTTGCGACAATAGTTCAACAGGCGAGGCGGTCATGCAACGTTCTCACGGATGTCAGCGCGGAAGGAGAAGTCATTCCATCATTGGGAACGCGACGATGCCTTAGCGTGACGTCGTTTTTCTGAATCGACTTTTCACAACCGAATTCAAAGCTTGACCAACCAGGAAGTGAGAAAATTGGCTCACGGCTCGACTAGTGTAATTCTGAATCTGGTCAAAAGCCAATCGAACATGCTGACGATAACTGGACTTACCCACGGTCTGTCGCGCGCCTCGGCCAGTGTTTTCTCGAGACCGGGAGATCAGCCCTGCTCTGTAGGCAAGGTGTTGCTAGTGAGAGAATCATGACGCGATGTGTGACGGCCATCAACATGCCATCCACATCATGTCTCGACGTCGGCCGGGCTTCTTTTTGATTCCTTACAGAGCAGACCCACCCCTTTGTCTGGCCCCCGTTTCGCCATTCGGGACCGCGGACTGCTGAGTTTCAAACGGGCAAAGACTCGGGTCAGCCGCTTGAATTGTCGCGATTCCATCGCCACGATACCCTAACTAATCCACGTCACCTGATTAGTGATGATCCCCTTTTTTGATCCCCCTGCTCTGATCGCTTTTCTGTTCCCCCGAGCCGTATCGAATCATGTGAAATCAAACGAGTTGTTCGAAACGTCAACCTCGGACACAATCCTCACTCATGAGTAACAATGTCTCTCCATTCGTTTCTCAACGTGGACCAATTTTTCGCCAACCCAATTCAAAACCGATCCAGGGGCAGGCATGTTCCGTCACAGACCGTTCTACTTGATCTGTTTGACGGTCTTCACGATCTTCTCGTTGGGGCCTGCGATTCAGTTTGGATTTGAATACGGACCAGTGTTTTTTTATCGGGGTCCCCTCGAAACGTATCAGTTCCTGTTCTACCGGATGAAAATCCCCGGTTTGGGTGAGACACACGAATTTGGCAATACGCTGACTTATTCACCGTTCTGGAACGACCGGTTTGTCGTGATGAAAAATTCTCCCATGCCCCGTGGCGACGGCACGGCCGACTGGAAGTACGAAGGAATCGATCCTGAGACGGGTCAATCGACCGAGTTCAATTTCAGCTGGCCCGGACGAGGTGGGTTTCGGCCGCAAGTCTACGGCCATCGATTGTGGCTGGCCGCCTACGACTTCATGAAAGAGGTCTCACCGGAAGTCATTGCAGGCGAGGCCGTGGCATCCGATTACGTCGAGCCTAGACCGATGCTGCGGCACGGTCAGAGTTTTTTGCTGCGAGGGGAACCGGCGCGCGTCCAGTATCTGGCCGGGCGATTCACGATCACCACCCATCGTCAAGGAGTCTGGTCGAACACCGATCTGGTCGTCCTGCCGGACCTTAATCGCGATTGGATGCTGGGGGCGACGCAAGTCAATTTTAAACGCACCGGTCAAATCGCATGTCTCAACCACGGTCAGCAAATCCACGTGTTTCTCTACGTCGATGGGCATCTGCTGTTTCAAGAAAACCTGGCTACGATCCCGTATACCACTTCGCGGAGCGGTGCTGACCGACTACCTTCATCGCCCCAAGGCGACTCGGCGAATCAAGTTGTTTCGGCGTTGGCGCCCGAGAATGCGACGCAAGAACTCGCCGGATGGTCGCTCGTTTGCTGTGCGAAACAAGATGACCCGATATCGTCCGTCGTTTCGAAGAACTTTCCCGTTGACAGCGGACTGTTGATCGAAGGGAAGCCTGCGGCGCTGATTGTCGATCAAATTCGAACGGGAATCACCGTCGGTTCGGTCTATCGATTCGACGGATCGGATTGGACGCGGTTTGCCACTCAGGAATTTCCGTTTGGATCGAATGAATTTCGCGTCGTCGTCTGCCGCGATGGGCAACGCTCATACATCGTGGCCACGACGTCGATGGGCGCCAATCACGTTTATGCTGTGGAAGCCAGTGGAATCCGCCCGACTGCGGGCGCCGCCAGGCAACATCTTCGATCCGCGGACCAAATCTTCATTGTTCCCGTTGTGGCGATCTACACTCTGGTCGTCGGGATCATTTTTGGGTTGCTCGTCTGGTGTTTGATGTGCTGGCACACGAAACCTGCTTATGAATTCGGGCTTCAGACGGTCGCAATCGCGTCATTGGGCTGGCGCGGCCTCGCAAAACTGATCGACTTGCTGCTGATCATTGCCTCTACCGCCGGGTTGGGGTGGGTCTTGACGCGAGATTTCGATTGGCTGTCACTCGGCGAAGCACTGAACCTCGGTGCCGACCACCCCACTCTTCACGCCGCCACTCGCGTCGTCGTCGTGTTGCTGGTCTGGATGGCGACGATTGTCATCACATTGGTCGTCATGCAGGCCCGCAGCGGATTGACACCCGGTAAGTGGTGTTGCGACCTGCGAACGATCCGCACCTCACTCAGAACGTGCGGACTGGCCCGCAGTCTGGCGCGCGAAGTATTAATGAGTCTCGATGCCGGCTTCTTTCTTTGTTGGACGCCAGGCATTCTGTGCATCGCGCTCACCGATCACCGCCAGCGACTGGGCGATCTTGTCGCGGATACTATCGTTGTGAATTCGCGATCACTGTCCGTCGTTCAAGAACATGAAATCCACGACAATGCCAACAGGGATTGAAGTCATGAAAACGCGGCCCCAGGACGGCGCACAGTCGTGGTGCAAGGCGTGTCTCGCAGGATTCAACGTGCTACATTGTTGCCGAGGTGATTGATATGTCGAAGAAGTCTGGTCTCACGTCGTTTCTGTTTGGCTGCCTGGTGATCGGCGCGACATCGACGCTGCTGGTTGGCGAGCAGCCGGGGGTGAAAACGAACCCTGATGTTGTTCACGCCCCCGCAACACCCGCCGGTCGCTGGTCGGCCGAGCAGGCGAACCGGTGGCTCGACCAGCAGGGATGGCTGGTCGGCTGCAATTTCGCCGCGAGCACCGCGATTAATCAATTGGAGATGTTCCAGGCAGACAGCTTCGATCCGCAGACGATCGACCGCGAATTGGGGTGGGCCGAATCGCTCGGCTTCAATTCGGTGCGAGTCTTTCTGCACGACCAGTTGTGGCAGCAGGACGCCAAAGGGTTCCTGGACAGGCTCGACAAATTTCTGGCCCTCGCGGACCGACATCACATCGGCGTGATGTTCGTGCTATTCGATTCCGTCTGGGATCCGCGTCCGCAACTCGGTCCGCAGCGCCCGCCAAAGCCGCACGTCCATAATTCTGGCTGGGTCCAGTCGCCCGGTGCGGACGTATTGCAGGACCCGGCGAAGCAGAGCCTGCTCCGCGACTACGTTGTCGGTGTGATTTCCCACTTCCGTGACGACCGACGCGTTCAAGTGTGGGACTTGTGGAACGAGCCAGAGAACACGAACGACAATTCCTACGGCGCTGTCGAACCGCGGAACAAAGCGGCCCTGGTCCTGCCGTTGCTCGAAAAAACCTACTTATGGGCGCGCGAGGCAAAGCCGTCTCAACCTCTCACCTCCGGCGTCTGGATCGGCAAATGGGGCGACCCCGCCAAGCTCAGTCCGATCGCACGCCTGCAACTGGATTCATCGGACGTCATCAGTTTTCACAGCTACGATCCGCTCGAACAAGTGCAACAACGAGTCCAGGAACTCCGCCGCTACGATCGACCGCTGCTCTGCACCGAGTTCATGGCTCGCCCGACGGGCAGCCGGTTCGAGTCACACCTCGCCTGGATGAAAGAGCAGCGTGTGGCGGCCTACAGCTGGGGGTTCGTCGCCGGCAAGTCACAGACGATTTATCCGTGGGACTCGTGGCAAAAACAGTACACCGCCGAGCCGACCGTGTGGTTTCACGACATCTTTCGACCAGACGGAACACCGTTCGACCCGCGTGAAGTCGATCTCATCCGCCGCGTGACCGGCCACAAAGAATGATTCGATCAAGCAACGATCGGAATCCGGAAAACGAGATCGGCCACAATCAACATTCGGCCGACTGCGAAAGACCAACGCCGCATCCCATCTGTAATTCCCGGTCGTGATTGGCGTGCATCCACTCGTTGATCCTCCGCAGGAAAGCCTGTTCAACGGCCAACTAGGCCGACGACCGACGAGATCAGGTTCACGATCATTCCTCGCGAGGAGTTCGTTCTCTGTTCCTCCGGTCCAAGGGACCAACCCGCCCACCAGCCAGGGCCGCAGCCGTCATCGGCGCAGGCCCTGGAACAATCCCCCACCAACGTGGTCAAAGGTCTGAAGGACCGGCCAGGCACGGGTATCATCCAGGTGACGCAGCAAACCCACCTGCCCGCTGTTCTGGATCGGAAATGGCGTCTTCCGTTCGCGCAAAGGACCAAGATGCTTGATTCGCTCTCCCGATTCGCTCTCTGCGGACGCCGGCCCTCGAACGTAGCCTCGCGCGTTAGATCGCTTCGCGAATCGGCTCAGTACCGGGATCGACCAGGTATTGCGGCACTCCCGCTTGATCGAAGACGCGAACATTCTGCACGTCAATTCCGGCGCATTTATAGAGCGTCGCGAAGACCTCTTGGAATTTGACGGGACGTGAATTCGGCAGCTCACCATTCTTGTTGGTGGAACCGATGACCTGGCCGGTTTGCATCCCGCCCCCGGCGAGCACGGCCGTATTCGCCTGAGGCCAGTGGTCCCGACTGTTGGAGGCATTGATTTTGGGCGTCCGACCGAATTCGCCCCAGACGACGACCGAAACGTCGCGATCGAGACCTCGTTCGTGCAGGTCGGTGACGAGTGCCGACAGACCCTGGTCCAGCAGCGGACATTCTTCGCGACATTTGGGAAAGTTCATCCCGTCAGCGCCATGCCAGTCCCAGCGGCTGTAGTTCAGCGAAACAAATCGGGCACCCGCTTCGACCAGACGCCGGGCGACGCAGAAGTTTTCGATCATCGGCGGCGCGCCGTCCCGCTGAAACTCTTCTCGGCTCTTCCCGTACCGAGCCACAATCCGCGGATCTTCCTGCGACAAATCCAACGCATCAATCAGCTTGGACGACGTCAAAATGCCCATCGCCTGCTGAGCATAAACATCGATGCTTTCCATCTGCCCACGCTGATCGGCCGACCGTCGGAACTTATCGAGCGACGCCATCAGACGCGTCCGGTCTTTCAGTTTCTCGAGCGTGATTCCTTGCAGCACCATGTTTTCGGAATTGCTGCGAGCCTGACGACCGACCAGATTGAACGGCGAATGAGCCACACCCAGGAATCCCCCGTCACCGGACTGACCCCAGGTCCCATTGCCCGTCGCATACATCAGGGCCACGTTGGCGGGAATCGACGGATTGACCTGCCCCAGCATCTTCGACACCCAGGCGCCGCCCTGCGGCCAGCCTCCCGGTGGTTGCCTGCCGATTTTCCGACGCCCCGTCATGCACTGATAAGCGTCGTGAGGACTATCCGAATCCGCCAATGACCGCACCAGAATGAACTTGTCCATCATCTGAGCCATGCGGGGAAACATTTCGCTGACTTCGATTCCCGGCACGTTCGTTTGAATCGTCTGGAATTCGCCGCGGATCTCAACCGGCGCTTGTGGCTTCGGGTCCCACAGATCGATGTGCGGAGGTCCGCCGGGCAGATAGATATTGATGATCGCTTTATGGGAATGCCCAAGTTTCGACGTCGGATCCGCCCGCAACGTATCGGCCAGACCGATCCCCCCCAGAGCCAAACCGCCCACAGTCAGAAAATCACGACGAGAGATTCCATCACAGAACCCGCGAGTGGTAGTTGGACGGCGACCAAGAATTGTCAGCATCGATCTTTTCTCACATCGGGTTGGCCGCTGCTGAAACGCCATGCCCCCAACATCGCCATCGAGTTCGAAGGTCACGCGAATCTCTGGAACCAAAGGCGAAGCGAACAGATCCGCCAGCCTCTGTTTCTTCTTAATCGCCGTTTCTGGTTGAACGCTGTCGAGTCTGAACACTGTCGAGTCTGAACGCTGTCCATTCCGAGTCCCGACAGCGACCTGCGGCATCGAGCGAGATGCCTCTGCGAATCAAACTCTAATTACTCTGTCCAAACGACTCAAGGCAATGTGGAATTCCGACAGGACTCGCGGGGAAGTCGCTTTGACGCGAAGGTGGCCGCGGTTGTCGGCTTTGGGACGACCGCGGCAGCGCCAGCCGAAGGAGGTTCGCCAACCAGCTTGAATCAATTCAAAATCATCTGTTGATCGAGCGGCGGATGGGAAATGGAGTTCCGCTCGCTGGTACGCGGGTGGCCGCGGTTGTCGGCTTTGAGACGACCGCGGCGGCGCTAGCCGAAGGAGGTTTGCAAACCAGCCCGGCCCGATTCCAAATCATGTGCTGCCCACGAAACGTCGAATCATCAATGACGGCCTCGACGCACACGTTGTGACACTTTCGGTCGATCGCGGGTGGCCGCCAATGTAGGCCTCTCGCTCCGCGAGAGGAAACCGAATCCGTATCAGACGTCATCTGTTGATTGCCAGCAGCCGTGCGGGGTGATGTCTTGAGTTGGCTCGGCTATCGCGGCGGCGCTAGCCGAAGGAGGTTCGCCAACCAGCTCGGCCCGATTCCAAATCATGTGATACGCACGAAACGTCGAACCATCAATGACGGCCTCGATGCACACGTTGTGACACTTTCGGTCGATCGCGGGTGGCCGCCAATGTAGGCCTCTCGCTCCGCGAGAGGAAACCGAATCCGTAACGGACGTCATCTATTGATTGCCAGCAGCCCTGCGGGGTGATGTCTTGAGTTGGCTCGGCTATCCTCTCGCGGAGCGAGAGGGCTACTCGAAAACCAAATTTCACATCCCCGCTCACGCGTGACCGCGAGGATTTCTCTTCCGGTCCAAGGGACCAACCAGCCCACCAGCCAGGGCCGCAGCCGTCACCGGCGCAGGCCCTGGAACCAATCCTCCCACGTCGTCAAAGGTCTGAAGGACCGGCCAGCTCATTGAGGGTTTGAACGAGTGATCGCATACCCCTCCTGCAACATCACCGGGCTTTCGCATTTGGCGGGTGGCGGCAGTTGGTTGCTCTGAACCTACCGCCGCCACCCGCCAGCCGAAGGAGGTTCGCCAACCAACTCAGCCCAATTCCAAATCATGTGCTGCCCACGAAACGCCGAATCATTGATCATGCCCTCGATGCCCACGTTGTGGCATGTTCCGTTGATCGTCACCCCCGTTGACCGCAACTACCCGCGGCAACTGCTTGGCTCGTTATCTGGCTCGTCAACGATCCGACCGCCACGCGGCGATGCGACGTGCCACGACAATCGCAACGACCAACAACAGCGCGCAACTGTTCGCGAGAACAAACCAGTTCCACGGGGTCCGGTGAACGGCCTCGGCCTGTCGTCTCTGCTTGCCGTTGGCCTGCTGCTTGATCGCTCGTACCAGATTCTGTGCCGTCTCTTCGGGTCTCTGCCCCAATCGGTAACCGATTCCCCCGAACTGCGATTTTTCCGCTTCGGGAAGTGTGTGATCCTCAATGTAGGTGCCCGGTTCGGTGTAACTCAGCACAAACTGCTCGGCGGGAAACGGCGACGTCGTCAGTTCGGTGACCTCGACGATTTCCGTCAGAAACGAGTCGTCCAACGGGAACGTCAGTTGAGGGACCAGCAAACTGGCATCCGGCCACTGATAATAGAGTCGTGTTTGCAATTCATGAATCTCGCTCTCACAGCGGCGCGGGAGCCACACGGGGCGGTCGGGCAGCTTTTCAAACTCACTGCAATCGCAACGAACCAGCAGCGTGTGCGGGTCATACCAGTCCTCGCGCCGCCGCACCGCATAGTTGAGTGCCGGATCGAGAAAGTAAACCATCCGCTTTGTTTCCGGCAATTTCCGTTGCCAGCGCAGGTTTTCGGCCGTTCGACTCCGTTCTTCCGACGTCGCAAGTTCTTCAGAATTGTCTTGCTCCAACTTATTCAGATCGACCCAACCCGCTTCTGCCCGAGTTCTGTTTTCGACAATCAACTCGATCTTCACCAGAGCCCGGTCGCCGAGCGAGACATTTTCCACCGAGTGAAGCGTTCCCTTCGTGCGGAGCACGCGAAGAATGTCGGACTCGGCCGATAACTCGCCCAGATGAGACGACTTCCGCGAAAACGAAAGTCCCGAGTACGAAGCTTCCCAAGGCAGGCTCGCAAAGTACGGACCGCGCACGTGCGTCTTGACCGAAAGATTGGACTTTCGCTGACGCTCCCAGTCGTACTTCCTCAGACTGCCAGACGAGTCATCGTCAAGACGTTGATGTTTCCGTCCCTCGTAGAGTACGGTTCCGTCGAAACTTCCCTCGTCAGCCACCACGATCAGCCGATGGTCTCTCGGAGTCAACGAGTCCACGTTTTCGGACGTGTAGAATCGCTGGCCATCGACAATCGTCCGGTAGGGACGCTTGGCGAACAGGATCGGAGACGCCCGGTCCGGTGTGATCTGCAGCTTCTCGAATGTCTCGCGCTCGCTCAGTCGGCTACGGATCTCGGTCGTGTAACGAATCCCGATCGGATTGATTGCTTTCGCATTCTGTTCCAGAGCCGCGTGAATGTCCGCCGGCAGACCGTTGACGGCGGCCGCGACCGCGGGAGCCAGCATCCGCGGAACGTTGTTCAGCCCGATCCCCGCGACGGCCAGAGCGGCGATGATCACCACCGCCAACTTGACCTGCCCCAGCACCAATGCGCCGACCATTTGCCGCGACAGCTCCACCGCCTGGGATGAGACGATCCCCACGGGCACCGCCTGCCCGGCAGAAATCGCGCCGGCCGCCGTGATCGTCGACGCCACGAGCGCAGCAGGCACCGCCGCCGACGCGGCATGTTGCGACATCAAGACGGCGAGCGTTCCGACCGACAGCGCGAATCCTTGCCGCGCCAACCGCTGCGCCAAAACGCTGCGAGCCTTCGTCAAACGTGTCGTGACAGTCGCTTCCGACCAACCCAGTTGCCGCGCCGCCTCTTTGCGAGTCTTCCCTTCCAGGTCACACAGGATCACCGGCACGCGGTACTTATCGGCCAGGCGACGCAGTTCCCCATCCAGGGCCGGCGCCAGTTCGCTCCAGGACGTCGCCGGCACTGCCATCGGTTCAGGAACATCATTGATCGGCAACACGCGAGCGCTCCTTCGATTGACCGCGGCGTGAGCCTTGGTCGAGACATGATGAGCCACGACATACAACCAATTGGCAATCAGAGCTCGCCGCGCGAGCGAGCCCCCCCGGCGGGCGAGAACGAGAAACGTGGCCTGAAACGCATCTTCGGCATCATGGTGATTCCGCAGAATGCGACGACAAACCCCATACACCATGGGACCATGCAACCGGACAAGCTCCGCAAAGGCCTGCTGATCGCGCTGCTCGGCAAAGCGCGTCAGCAACTGCGCATCCGTCGATCCGGGCTCATCCGTCGATCCGGTTGCACCCATCAATCCGCCGACTTCCTCCGCAGGAGCATCATTGACAGCGGGCATCGCGGAGGAGTCCTTCAAGTCGCTCAAATTGTCCCTTTCCCAGCAGCAAACGCACCACGTACCGGCGGCCCGACCGATCGAGCGAAAGCCCCTCGCACCCGCCCACCTCAGCCCTGAGCAGCCCGGCCCACAGCAAGACGCAGGGCACACTCAGCGATCCGCCACTAATATCTCCGCATCCACGAATCGATTCTTCTCGGATTTCCGAGATTCCCATGATTTTTCCACTCTTTTCCCGCTGAACCCAATTTTCCCCGCGGGTGACCGCGGTTGTCGGCTTTGAGACTACCGGGGCGGCGCCAGCCGAAAGAGGTTCGCCAACCAGCCCGGCCCGATTCCAAATCATGTGCTGCCGACGAAACGCCGAATCATCAATGACGGCCTCGACGCACACGTTGTGACACTTTCGGTCGATCGCGGTTGTCGGCCAATGTAGGCCTCTCGCTCCGCGAGAGGAAACCGAATCCGTAACAGACGTCATCTGTTGATTGCCAGC
>CAIQIR010000088.1 GCA_903871875.1 uncultured Schlesneria sp. | reverse complement strand
TTATACCACGGGCGACCACGAGGAATTTCAGGCGCGCTACCCCGAGGGGACTCAGCAAAACGTCATTCAGTTTCTCACGTTTGATGCGGAAAATCCCAATTCGATTCTCTGCTGTTTACGCTCGGCGCGAGAAAACGCCCGTACGGTGCGCGATATGATCAGTTCGCCGATGTGGGAGGAAATGAACAAGTTCTACCTGCTGGTCAAAACCGCCTCCCAGCCCCATGTGCTTGGTTCGCCCTTCGACTTCTTCGCTCAAATCAAACTGTCAGCCTATACGCTGGACGGTGTGGTCCAGTCGACGCTGTCGCACGGCGAGGCTTGGCATTTTCATCGCATGGGGCAAATGATTGAGCGGGCCGATAAAACGTCGCGCATCCTGGACGTGAAGTATTACCTGCTGCTACCACAGGTTTCCGATGTCGGGACGCAACTGGATACGAATCAGTGGGCGGCACTCCTCAAATCGGCCAGTGCACTGGAAATGTATCGCAAGGCTCACGGCCGAATCACGCCCCGACAAGTCGCCGAATTCTTGCTGATGGATCGTGAATTTCCCCGCGCCGTCAGATTCTGCGTGGTCAATGCCGAACAGTCGCTATTGATGATCACCGGGGGTATGCATGGCAACTTCCTCAATCGAGCTGAACAGGTTCTCGGTCGGCTTCGGGCGGAACTCGATTACACCAATATCGAGGAAATCTTCGTGATGGGTTTGCATGAATTCATCGATCAGTTTCAAGAAAAACTGAACGGAGTTGGCCAGGCGATTTCGGAAACCTTCTTTGCCGTCGAACCGGATGTCAAACCGACCAAATCAACGCGGCAATCGCAAGGCAGCGGAGGACAGTCACAGCAGCCGGGCAGCCAATCACAGGGGTGAACTGCAGGAAGAGAGTTGATCAGTTAGCTCGTTGGGGACCCATTCGATGAGTTGTCCGGGTGAACGAGTCGCAGCCCCTTCTCCGTTCTTGCTGGCCGCCGTGCAGGAACGTGGACCAGAGAATTAAGCATCAATAGAGACGAGAGATTCGAATATGACAATTCGTGTCGCACTGCACCACAAGACGACCTACACGTATGACCGACTTGTCAGCTTATCGCCACAGGTAATTCGGCTGCGTCCTGCACCACACTGCCGGACGCCGATCCTCAGTTATTCGATGAAGGTCGAGCCAGAGAAGCAGTTTTTTAACTGGCAACAAGATCCGTATGGGAACTTCCTGGCGCGATTGGTCTTTCCAGATCGAACTCGCCAGCTCAGCGTCGAAGTCGATCTGATCGCTGACATGACCGTCATCAATCCGTTCGATTTTTTTCTGGAGCCTGAAGCGACCGAATTTCCCTTCGAGTATGTCCCCAATCTGAAGGCCCAATTGCAGCCGTATCTCGCCACTGAGCCGCTGTCGAACGTCATGCAGGCGTTTGTGGATGGAGCTCCACGGCGATCGGTCACAACCAACGATTGCATCGTCGATTTCAACCAGTATGTCCAACGAGCGGTCCAGTATCTAATCCGCCTGGAGCCGGGCGTACAAACTTGCGAAGAAACGCTGACGAAACTCAGTGGATCCTGCCGCGATTCGGCCTGGCTGCTGGTGCAATTGCTGCGACATATGGGCTTGGCATCCCGGTTCGTGTCAGGTTACCTGTTGCAGTTAAAGCCTGATGTGGTGTCGCTGACCGGTCCGGCCGGGGCATCAACCGATTTCACGGATCTGCACGCGTGGGCGGAAGTGTTTCTGCCCGGAGCCGGCTGGGTGGGACTCGACCCTACCTCGGGCCTCTTGGCAGGCGAAGGCCATATTCCGTTGGCGGCGACGCCTGATCCGCAATCTGCCTCGCCCATCACCGGTGGTGTCGACGAGTGCAAGGTCGAATTCGGTTTCGAGATGACGGTCACGCGCGTCCACGAAGATCCGCGAGTGACGAAGCCGTACACGGAAGAGCAATGGAACGAGATCGAACGCCTGGGCGAAGATGTCGATCGGGATTTGGCACTCGGTCCCCGCACGTTGACGATGGGCGGCGAACCGACGTTCGTGTCGATCGATCATCGCGAAGAGCCCGAATGGAATACGGCCGCGTTGGGAGATTCCAAGCGGAAGCTGGCCGGCACCCTGTTCCGCCGCCTGGCCAAGCGATTCGCAAATGGCCCGTTACTTCATTTTGGTCAGGGCAAATGGTATCCCGGCGAGTCGTTGCCGCGCTGGGCGCTGGGTTGCTACTGGCGCAAGGATACGGAAGCGATTTGGACTCGTCCGGACCTGATTGCCGACGACGATCGTGACTACGGATATGACGAAGGCGACGCGCGCGAATTCATTATCATGTTGGCCGAACAGTTGCAGGTCCGGGCTGAACATGTCGTGCCGGGGTACGAAGATACCTGGTACTACCTTTGGAAGGCCCGGAAACTGCCGATCAACGTCGACCCGTTCGATTCAAAACTGGACAATGAGGAAGATCGAGCAAGATTGGCTCGGGTTTATGAACAGGGACTGGCGCGGGTGGTAGGCTATGTGCTGCCCGTGATGCCCAATGATTCCCCGAACGAATTGACACGATGGGTCAGTGGGCCCTGGTACCTGCGCCAGGGGCGAATGTTTCTGATTCCGGGTGACTCGGCCATGGGCTATCGCCTGCCATTGGATTGTCTGCCCTGGATCCACCCGGACGAACGTCCGCAGGTGATCGCGATGGACCCGTTTGCCGAACGGGGGGAATTGCCTCGGTCGTCCGTTTACGGCCAGATCCAACATCAACCGCAGCCCAACGGATTCGAGACCAATGGTTCCCATACCAACGGTGTCGTACCGCACGTCTTGCAATCGCGTGGAAGGGTCCTCGATCACTTGAAACGATCGATGGACGAATTAGAGCCTGTCCTGGCTGGCGCTGATGAAGCGGGATCTTTGCGCAGTACAAGTTCTCGATCATTCGCAGAGAGCGTGGGACGCCATTCCCATTCGGGCGGCCGTTCAGAAAATGGCTCTGATGGTGTCCAACATGAGACGGCGGAAGCACCAGGCCTCTCGAATGGTTTGGATCCGATCGTGCGTACCGCTTTGTGCGTCGAAACCCGCGGTGGTGTGCTGCATGTCTTTATGCCGCCGGTGGAACGGATCGAGCAATACCTCGATTTGGTCTCGGCGATCGAAGCGACGGCCGTCGAACTGTCGATGCCGGTCCGCATCGAAGGCTATCCGCCTCCTTACGATTATCGAGTTGATCATTTCAAGGTGACGCCCGATCCGGGGGTGATCGAAGTCAATCTGCAACCGTCTCGCAATTGGAAAGAGCTGGTCCGCAATACCACTACGCTGTACGAGGAAGCCCACCTTTCTCGACTCTCGTCCGAAAAGTTCATGCTCGATGGTCGGCACACGGGAACGGGGGGAGGCAATCATATTGTCCTGGGGGGGCCGTCACCGGCGCAAAGTCCGTTCCTGCGGCGTCCTGATTTGTTGCGAAGCCTGCTGTTGTATTGGAATAACCGACCCTCGCTGTCGTATCTGTTCTCGGGGTTGTTTATCGGTCCCACCAGTCAAGCGCCGCGAATCGACGAAGCGCGGCACGAAGCTCTATACGAATTAGAAATTGCCTGTTCGCAGATTCATGGTGACGGGCCTTGCCCGCCGTGGTTGGTCGATCGATTGTTCCGTCACTTGCTGACCGACCTGACCGGCAACACGCATCGCGCCGAGTTCTGCATCGACAAACTCTTCTCTCCTGATAGTTCGACCGGCCGGCTAGGTCTGGTCGAGATGCGCGGGTTTGAAATGCCGCCGCACGAACGGATGAGTCTGACCCAGCAACTGCTGGTTCGGGCCTTGATCGCTCATTTCTGGAATAAGCCCTATCACGAGTCGCTGGTTCGTTGGGGAACAACCCTACATGACCGCTTCATGCTGCCGCATTTCGTGGAACAGGATT
The DNA here is from genome assembly GCA_903871875.1 of uncultured Schlesneria sp. Classification (GTDB taxonomy): domain Bacteria; phylum Planctomycetota; class Planctomycetia; order Planctomycetales; family Planctomycetaceae; genus Schlesneria. Next base: position 38,203 of record CAIQIR010000088.1, on the reverse strand, counting down.
TTGGTGAGGTCTTGGATGACCTGGCCGAATCGGGTTTCCGGTTCGAAAGAAGTTGGTTCGCCCCCCATGTGGAGTTCCGCTTCCCGTTGATCGGAGAATTGACGCTGTCCGGAGTGCACATCGAACTGCGTCAAGCGATCGAGCCCTGGCATGTGCTGGGAGAAGAATTCGGTGGTGGAGGTGCGGCTCGCTACGTCGATTCGTCAATTGAGCGAATTCAAGTGAAAATTCGCGGTATGACTGATCCGCGATTCGTGATCACCTGCAATGGACGTCGAGTCCCGCTGCATCCCACGGGGACGAAGGGTGAGTTCGTCGCGGGGGTACGGTTCCGCGCCTGGCAGCCCCCTTCCTGCTTGCATCCGACGATTGGCGTTCATTCTCCGCTGGTGTTTGATTTGTTGGATACGTGGAACAAACGGTCGCTGGGTGGAGGCACATGGCACGTTTCGCATCCCGGTGGACGCAGCTTCGCCACGTTTCCGGTCAATGCGTACGAAGCCGAAAGTCGCCGTGTGGCAAGATTTTTCCAAATCGGTCACACTCCGGGACCGCTTCCCATCCCGGAATGCGAAAAGAACATTGATTACCCCTTCACGCTGGATATGAGGAGAGGATAAGCGAGCTTTCCCCGTTCCGCTGCGGAACAACAGAATCACTCGGCGGATATCACTTTCGGCCAGCGGCGGAATCGGCCGCAACGTGACAGCAGATCGCGGCTTGTCCGTCGCAGGTTTTGTGGGGGCATTGAATTGTCGATTGAATCTGAAACGCCGAACGACAAGGGTGAAACGCTGGCGGGCGTTCGAGTTCAGAAGGATTCTAAGCACCGAGAATCGAAGTCTTGCTCGGCAAGTTGATTCAGCCAGACAGGGTAATTGGTCGATTCCTGTGGCAGAAGCGAGCGACATTCCCGAGTCACATTCATCTGGAAGACTCACGCGGAAACCTAATCCCCATCCTGCGAAAAATGGAATTCGGAAAAACCTCTTTGGAGTTGACGTTACGATGGATGACACAACCGGTGCGGTGAGCGCTCACCCGTCCGGCGAAATCACGTCTCTGTACCAGCCACCAAATCCCCTTTACGATGAAATGAAGGGGCCGGCTGGTGACATTCGACCGGCGTGGTCGCGGTTGGTGCAGCGTTTAAATGACGATGGCGCGTCGGGGTTGGCGCGACGCAGCGATCAAACCGGGCATCTGCTGCGCGAAAATGGCGTCACCTACAACGTCTATGGGGCCTCAAAAGATCTGCAACGACCGTGGGAACTCGATCCGATTCCACTGATGGTGCCGATCGCTGAATGGCAGCCGCTGGCTGATTCCATTCAGCAGCGGGCTCGCCTGCTCAACCGAATCCTGTTGGATGTCTACGGCCCGCAGGAATTGTTGCGTTCCGGGGTGCTGCCGCCGAACGCGCTGTTCGAACATCCTGGTTATCTTCTGCCCTGTGTGGGATTTGAGCCTCCATCGGGCATCTATGTGCACTGGTACGCTGCTCAATTGGCTCGCGATTCCCGCGGAACCTGGATTGCGCTGGGAGATCGTTCACAGGGCCCCTCTGGAGCCGGCTATGCGGTCGAAAATCGCATCGTAATCTCGCGCACGTTGCCCGAAGAATTCCAAGAATTGAATGTCGTTCGCCTGGCCTCATTTTTCATCTCGCTGCAAAACACGCTGGCGAGTTTGGCACGCCGACATCGTGACAATCCACGTGTCGTGCTGTTGTCGCCTGGTCCGCGAAGCTCGCGCTATTTCGAAGATGTGTACCTGGCGAGATACCTCGGCTATACGTTGGTCGAAGGGGGCGATTTGACCGTTCGCGGTGACGGCGTCTATTTGAAGACGCTCGGTGGCCTGCTGAACGTCGATGTGATTTTCCGCCGAATTGGCGATGGACGGTGCGACCCGCTGGAACTGCGGCCCGATTCTCCGGGTGGTGTGCCGGGATTGATGCAAATCGTTCGCGATGGTCAGGTTGTCGTCGCCAATGCGTTGGGCAGCGGGTTTCTGGAAGCTCCGATCCTGCAAGCATACCTGCCGCAGGCCTGTCAATTTCTGCTGGGCGAAGAGCTTAAGCTGCCTTCGGTGCGGACCTGGTGGTGTGGACGTCCCGAGGATCGAAAGTATGTCGAAGCCCATCTCGATCAACTGGTCGTACGGCCCGCGTACAAACATCACAATGTCAGAGTTCACATTGGTGCGAATCTGACCGGCGAGGCCCGCGGAAAATTGCTCGCGGAAATTCAGGCCAACCCCAGTCAATTCGTCGCCCAAGAGCCGGTCGTGGGGTCAACGGCTCCTGTCTGGAACGGAGACAGTTTGCAGCCCTGGCATGTCACTCTGCGTGCGTTCGCCGTCGCCACTGACGGAGACTATCAGGTTCTGCCGGGCGGTTTGTCTCGCGTGGCAACGCGTTCCGAAACGTTGACTGAATCGATGGCGGCGGGGCAGCGAAGCAAGGACGTGTGGGTCTTGGCCGATGGGCCGGTCGAACCAATTTCGTTGTTGCGTCCCCGTCAGACTGCGCTCGAATTGCGTCGAAGTTCCAACGACTTGCCCAGTCGTGCTGCCGACCATCTATTTTGGTTGGGGCGATTGGTCGAACGCACCGAAGCCCTGGTCAGGCATGTGCGCAGTGTTGTCGCGAGAATGACAAGCGAACTTCAGCCGGCGAGATTGGCGGATTTGATGCGATTGGTGCTGGCGATCGATGAGCCGGGTGAGTCACCGCTGGCCAAGGTCCGCATCGACGAAATCAACCTCCGGCAGACACTGATCGATTCGGTCTGGTTGTTCCTGCATGACCCGCATCGCACGGGAGGTCTGCTGGAATCGATCGATGCGACACATCGTACGGCATCGGTCGTGCGAGATCGAATTTCTGTGGACGGTTGGCGAATCATCAATCAGTTGTATTTCCCCCCGTCGCACAGTCCAACCGCGATCAGAACGTCGTCCGATCTGGCAGGGGCGCTCGCGCCGCTCAACCAGATGTTGACCTGGCTTTCGGCATTCAGTGGTCTTTGCAACGATAGTATGACACGCGGTCCTGGTTGGCGGTTTCTGGATATCGGCCGACGTATTGAACGCGCGCTGCAGACATTACGCGTCATCCGCGGTTTGTTGGTGGAAGCGCAGACGGATGTCTTGCCGCGGCTCGAAGCGATGCTCGAAATCGCCGACAGTTCCATGACCTATCGCTACCGTTATTTGACCACGCTGCAACTCGCCCCGGTGCTCGACCTGGTGTTGACGGACGAATCGAATCCTCGCGCTGTCGGCTTCCAGTTAATGGTGCTTTCGGAGCATATCCGTAGCCTGGCTCGGGATGAGTCGGACGTGGTCCGCACATCGGAGCAAAAGCTGCTGTTAGCCGCCCAAGCCTCGCTACGTTTGGCGGACGTCGAGTCATTCTGCGCCGTCAACGGCAGTAGCGATCGCCAGCAACTGGACGAATTCCTGTCATCTCTTGCCGCAGATTTGCGTGCCTTGTCCGATAGCATCACTCACACATATCTGACGCACACGGTAGACTCACGACAACTTGATGCACAGCTGCAAATACCGCGTCGGGCGTGAAGCGAATTCTCCGTTGGCGAGCGTGCCGTTTTTGGTTCGCGGTACTCGGTGACAAGATCACCGAAAACGGACAATCGAAGCTGAAAACGATCTATGCACTACAACGTACGACATACCACGGTCTATTCTTATACCGACCCGGTCTCGCTCTGTCAGAACGAAGTCCACCTGACACCGCGACAGACGCCGGTTCAGACGTGTAATGGCTTCCTATTGGAAGTTTCGCCCGAACCGATGTTGCTGCGTTCGCGGATTGACGCTTTCGGAAATCAAGTTTGGTATTTTTCGCTCGAGGAACCGCATCATGAACTGCGAGTAACCGCACGCAGCCGCGTCAGCGTCGCCCCGCGAGAAATCCCCGCGCCGGGAACGACGCTTCCCTGGGAACAGGTTCGCGATCAATTGCTGGCCGCCCAGACGGTGGATTTGAGGATGGTTTCGCAATTCCGGTTCGAGTCTCCTCACGTTCACTATCTGGACGATGTTCGCGAGTATGCTGCTGTCAGCTTCACTCCCGGTCGGCCGTTGCTTGATGCCGCCTTCGATTTGACGTCGCGAATCTTCCATGATTTCGAGTATGCGCCGACCGCGACGACGGTGAGTACGCCGACGCGCGAAGTGATGAAACTGCGGCGCGGAGTTTGTCAGGACTTCGCTCATCTCCAAATCACGGCACTTCGCTGTCTGGGCTTGGCCGCGCGGTATGTCAGCGGGTATCTGGTGACGGTTCCTCCGCCGGGGAAAACTAAGCTCATTGGGGCGGACGCATCACACGCCTGGCTGTCCGTTCATTGCCCAGGTTTCGGCTGGATTGACCTCGATCCAACGAACAATATTGTGCCGCAAGAACGTCACGTCACGATCGGTTGGGGCCGCGACTACAGTGATGTCTGTCCCATTCAAGGCGTGCTGACGGGCGGGGGCCCCCAAGTACTGACCGTTTCCGTCGATGTCTCGCCGCAATTGGGCGGCGAATAGCGGATCGATGCCCGCGCTGAACCCAATCCGGTATCGATCCCAAGATCAAGACGGTTTCCGCTGCCGCTTCGAGGCTGAAGACCGTGGTACCCAGGCTCCACCATGGTCTGCTGCGTCGCGCACCGAATCGACCGAGGGGGGCACATTCGTCCCGTATTTCTCGCGTGCGTGAATGCTTCGGCGGGCCGCCTGATATTCGTCCGCCGGGTCACGGCGATTCTGAAATGACAACCAGAACTTCAGTTGGTTCAGTGGCTCTTCCCAACGAATATTGAAGACAATCAGCACAAACATGATACCGGCAAAGCAACCACCCCAGACGATCCACGGTCCTTGGTGCTGCTCGGCAGCAGCGAAAAGCACGAAGGCGGACGCGGCCGCCCCGATCAACACGATATACGTCGTCGCCAGCCAAATGATGGCCTGACGTCCAGAATCGGAATTGCGTCGAGCCATGGAAATTCAGCTCCCTCGTTTAGAGATCCCGTCAGATCCTAAATTACAAAAGTCAATTCGAGTCAGCAATATTGACGTCTTGTTGACCGGTAAATTCCTGGTTTGACATCGGTCCACTCCGAAACAGATTCACCTCACCATCGGCCCCGGCGGGTTGCCCATTTCAGACCAAAAAAAAGCAGCCCGCAGACAGGGTTGTCTGCGGGCTGTTCAAGATTCAGGTTGCTTCACAAACCTCAACGACGTGCGATCAAGATCGGCCTGTCATGGGGTTTGCTTCACAAACGCCTTAGTACATGTCGTCGTGATCGCCGTGTCCGCCAGACTTCTTTTCGGCGTCTTTTGGCTTCTCAGCAATCAAGGCATCGCTGGTCAGCAGCAGGGTCGACACGCTCGCGGCGTTTTGCAGGGCACTGCGGGTGACCTTGCAAGGATCGATGATACCGGCCTTGACCATGTCTTCGTACTTGCCCGTCGCGGCGTTGTAGCCGTGACCGTCTTTGTGCTCGGCCACCTTTTCACAGATCACCGAACCGTCGACACCCGCGTTGTCAGCAATCTGAGTCAGCGGAGCTCGGCAGGCACGGATGATGATGTTAAAGCCAGTGGTTTCGTCTTCGTTCAAGCCGGTTGGCTTGACTTCGAGCGACGATCGCAGCAACGCGACACCACCACCGGGAAGAATTCCTTCTTCGACAGCGGCACGCGTGGCGTGCAAAGCGTCTTCAACACGGGCTTTCTTTTCTTTCATTTCGCTTTCGGTGGCGGCTCCTACGTTCAACTGAGCCACACCGCCCGACAGCTTCGCGACGCGTTCTTCCAGCTTTTCACGATCGTAATCGCTGGTCGAAGAGGCCAGTTCACGACGGATCTGTTCGATTCGCGACTTGATTTCAGACGACTTGCCCAGACCTTCGATGATCGTGGTGTTGTCCTTGTCGATCACGATTCGCTTGGCACGGCCCAGATCGGACAACTGCACGTTTTCGAGTTGAATTCCGAGGTCTTCGAAAATCGCTTGACCGCCAACCATGATTGCCAGGTCTTGCAACATGGCCTTGCGTCGATCGCCATAGCCAGGAGCCTTCACGGCCGAGACCTTGAACGTTCCACGCAATTTGTTGATCACGAGTGTTGCCAGGGCTTCGCCGTCGACTTCTTCAGCGACGATCAATAGAGGCTTGCCACTGTTGACGACCTTTTCGAGAACAGGAACCAGATCCTTGATGTTGCTGATCTTCTTTTCGTGAATCAGGATGTAAGCGTCTTCCAGAACGCATTCCATCGAGGTGGGATCGGTGACGAAATACGGCGACAGATAGCCGCGGTCGAACTGCATCCCTTCCACAACTTCGTAGGTCGTCGTCAAGGACTTGCCTTCTTCGACCGTGATCACGCCGTCCTTACCGACTTGTTCCATGGCGTCGGCCAGGATGTTGCCGATTTCGGTATCGCCGTTCGCGGCGACGGTTCCGACCTGTGCGATCGACTTCTTATTCTTGCACTCGACGGCCATGCCCTTCAGCTTGGCGACGATTTGCTCGACGGCTTTGTCCATCCCGCGCTTCATGTCGATCGGATTGACACCAGCCACAACGGCTTTCAGTCCTTCGACGTAAATCGCTTCGGCCATGATGGTGGCGGTGGTCGTTCCGTCGCCAGCGATGTCAGAAGTCTTGCTGGCCACTTCGCGCACCATGCGGGCACCCATGTCTTCGAACTTGTCTTCGAGTTCGATTTCACGAGCCACCGTCACACCGTCCTTCGTGACGGTGGGCGAGCCAAAGCTCTTTTCGATGATGACGTTACGTCCACGGGGTCCGAGCGTCACTCGCACGGTGCGGGCGAGCTTTTGGACGCCGCGACGCATCGCTTCTTGCGCTTCCTGATCAAAGGCAATAATCTTGGCCATTCGGAGAGGCTCCTGGTTTGAAATTGTCGAAAACTCAGATCCGAACTCGTTAGGAAACTGCCACAGGCGGCCCACATCGATTCGGAAAAACTTGATTGCGGGAATTCGATCCACCGAGTTTGCTCGGAACATCGAAACCCGCCGAAAAAACGGCGTCGACGAAATCAGGCATAGATCGCGAGGATGTCGCTTTCGCGGAGCAGCAGGTAGGTCTCATCACCCACCTTGAATTCGTCGCCCGCGTACGAGCTGAAAATCACGTGATCGCCGGGCTTCACCGTCAGGGCGACCTTCAAACCGTTGCTCTTAACGTGTCCTTCGCCCACCGCGATGACGTCACCGCGTTGCGGCTTGTCCGTTGCGGAGTCAGGCAGCACGATTCCGCCAGCGGTCTTCGTTTCCGCTACGGCTCGCTTCAAAACCACTCGATCACCGAGGGGGACCAATTTCAGGTCGCTCGAGCCACTCTTCTTTGCCATCGCACCTTACTCCAGAATCGAAACGCGTTCGGACTTCCAACCCGGGACGGATCCCACAAACGACACCATGAGGTAGAACTCAACTTAGCGAACGGCGCGCCAAACGAGTGAGTTGCAGAAATGTCTTGCTGGGTAGGGACTTCCGACAATGATTCACGGGACGGTCTTCTGCCAACGTGGCCAACTCGTCCGGCCGAAGTCGATTCATCTGCCAATCTGACAGAAGACGGCCGGTCCCCGAAGGAGAATTTCTGGCCTAAATCCATTCGCGAATCAATTGGCCTTCGATCAGCCGCACCGGGCGTCCGTCGGGGCTTTGCGCGTGGAGATCAAGAGGCAAGCCCAGCTTGTGATAAATCGTCGCCACGATGTCTTCGCTGAAATACTGATTTCGAATCGGCTGGCTGCCTTCGTCGTCGGTCGCTCCCAGCACACTTCCGCCCGGAACGCCGGCACCGGCCATGATGGCAAATCCGGCGGAGGCCCAGTGATCGCGACCGCTGGCCGAATTGATCTTGGGTGTCCGGCCGAAATCGGTCAACCACACCACCAGCGTCTTTTCCAGCAGGCCACGCTGCTCCAAGTCGATCAGCAACTGTGGCAATCCCTGGTCGATCCGGGGGATCAGATTGCCCTTAAGGCTGGTGAAGTTATTCTGATGGGTGTCCCATCCCCCGTCCGAGATAGTGACGAAGCGGACCCCTGCTTCAATCAACCGACGAGCCAGCAAACATTTTTGACCAAAGGGATTTCGTCCGTATTGCTCTCGCAAACGAGGGTCTTCTTTGTCAAGTTGAAATGCCCGGCGGGTTTCCTGGGCGGTGATCATTTCGAGTGCCGTCTTGTAGTTCTCGTCCAGGGCGTCGTAATCGGCCGGTTGCAAAGAACTGGTGCGCTGCAGCGAATCGACCATGCTCAGCACTCGCTTACGGCGATCAATCCGTTCATTGGTGATGCCGGTCGGCGGGCTGATGTCGCGGACCACGAAATTTTCGGCGTTGGGATCGGCAAGAATCTCGAACGGATTGTGTTCCAACCCCAAAATCCCCGCCTTGCCACCGCCGAATGTTCGATCAACGTGGCCGCCCAGTTGAACGAACGGGGGCATCGCGGTTTTAAAACCCATCTCATGGCTGACGACAGACCCGATGGTTGGATAGTGCATCGCCGGATTGAACGGCCGCCCCGACATCACATGCTGGTCGGCAACACCATGGCTGCCATTCATCGGGTTCCAGCCACGCAGCACGGCGAATCGTGACAGTTCGAGAGCCATCCGCGGAACAATTTCCGTGAATTGGACACCAGGCACGGCCGTGTCGATGGTCCCGTACTCGCCCTTGACGTTGATCGGTGCCTGCGGCTTGGGATCGAACGTATCGTGATGGCTGGTACCCCCTTGGGTCCACACCAGAATACAGTTCACGTCCGAGGCGTTCTTGCCCACATGGCCGCTGCCCTTCGTTTTGGCGAGGGCCTGCTGCGACAACACATGCGGTAGCGAAACCCCGATCCCGGCCAGCGTTCCGATCTGCAGAAAGTTTCGACGAGAGACACCTGCGCAGGTTCGCATCGTACCCGGAAAGAGATTCAGCAAGATCAGACTCCTCACGGCGGTGGGTGAGCCAAGTGTTTGATCGTCAACCCTCGACTCAAAACGGCGGGCCAGCCTGGATTCTAGGCCGATGTGCTCGCACGAATCAAGGGTTGCTTGTGCGTTTATCGTTGTGGCGCCCCACCTTGGTTCGTCCGCGGCGGGACCGTCGATGGCGATCCCGCCGCCAATCGGACTTCGTTTTCCTCGACGTTGTCGGCGACCGATAGGATAAGTGATCGGGAAGATCAGCCCGCAGGTTCTTCCGATGTATGGCCAATCGCGACGGAGTGGCGATAGTCGGTTACTTCTTGAGTACTGAACTCAAAATGGATTTTGCGGCTTGTTCGATTTGCGATTTGGTGAACGCCGGCACGAACTCACGCAGCTTGGAGCCCGCGGAAATCAGTTGGGACACGACCTGCCACGCTCTCTGCTGGTCGTAGTCACGATGGATCGATCGCACTAACGAAACGGCCCGCGCCTCATCCAATAACAGTAACAGAGTCGGTAGCAGGTATTCGTCGACGCCAAACACGCGTCCATGTTCGCGGTCGGTGCAGACGGGGACGATGGAAGCCAGCCGCTCGCCGAAGGTTTGTCGAACGAAATCCATTGCGGCGCGAATATTCCGTTCCTTGGGACGTGCGGGGTTCTCCCAGGAATAGGGGGGGGACCATTCCATCACAGGGCTTAAGCCATCGATCTTCGAAATCACGCCGATAATCGACGGCGGCTTCAACCGGTGCTGTTCGCGGAACCAGGTGCCCAGTTCATCAATCGCTGTTACATCAGCTTGTTTGGCGGGGGAACGCGCATCGAGTACCAGCAGCACGAGGTCCGCATTTCGTACGGCCTCGCGAGTTTCTTGCATCTGTTCTGGTGTGACACCCGAGTCGCTATATCCGGTTGTGTCGAGGACGATCAAACGATCTGACTGATCGTCGACACGCAGATCGTATCGCTGTACAGACCGCGTCAACGGCAGAACGTCGACCGCCGCTCGTTGCTCGCCCAGCAGGCAATTGACCAGGCTGGATTTGCCAGCTTTCACCTGTCCGATGATGGCGATCGTCACCGTGATCGGTTCTTGAACGGTGGCCTCCAGAGCATTGCCCTCTGTCCCCGTAGCGTCTTTTGGTTCGAGTTTCCGCATCGCTTCGCGATAGCGAGCCGATCCACCACGCAGGCGACCGCTGTTCAGTTCGATCAGATAAAAACCGAGTTGCCGGACGAAGATGGCATAAAAGGCGCCCAGCATATTGGTCTGGACGATTTTGGAGAGCGGTTCGGCAAATGCCCGAGAAACGGCATAGCGCGCCAGGCTAGTCGGGTTCCACAGGATCGACGCCAGCCAACCGAGGTTGCTGGCGGTGCGCCACCACGCAGGCGCGTTCGCCAACAGACGCCACTGTGAGACGGTGATCAAATGGCTGCCGGGAACATTTTCCCGCAGCAACACTTCCAGGTCTTCCGCCACCAGCTGGACTGCCGTCAGTAATTCGATCACGGAAATGGATCCCAGTGGATCCTTGGCTTTGGGGTGGTAATGTCGAGCAAATTCGTTGGCCAGTTCGATGGTCCGTGCCGTGTAGAACTGTGGATCGATCAGTTGTTCGCCGGTGAACTCGCTGACTTTCTTTTGTTCGGCTTCGATAATTGCGGCGGCCGCGTGATCCTGCGGTGTCCAGTGGACCTTCGAACCAATCTCGGGCAACGGGACTTCGACTCGCTGCGTGAACCGCAGCACAAGCCAGGCGGCTGTCCAGCAGACGGGAATCATCCACGACAGCCACAGCCAATGCCCGGACATCCACAGTTGCCAACCGCCCACACCGGCCATCAGAACCAGGGGCAGCAAGACCAGCGAAGCGACAATCACAAACGGCCAGCGGGACATTGGTCCAATTACCCTTTGCTTTGCTGCATGCGATCGCGGCCTTGTTTGATGCGTTGTAACAGATCCGGTAGCGGGACTTGCATTCGTTCGAACAAATCAACGACCTTCAGGCGACATTCCTGCAGCCTCTTGTACGAATCGTCCCCCTTCAATTCGAAATAGCGTCGTTTCAGATGCTCTTTTTCCCGCAGTTTCGAATCAAATTTTCTGATCTTCTCTTGCTCGTCGGCCGGCAGCTTCGCACGGGTGCTCTCCAGTTCTTCATCGGAGAGTTTCGTGGAATCGTTGGCTTGCTTAACGATTCCCATCAAGATGCCCCGCACGATTGTTTCGCGTTTAGTCTCGCCCCGGACAGCAGATGTCGACACGATTCGGATCGTTCTGGGGCTGACCACCGCCCCCATCTTTTTAATTAATTCGTCATCGGGCCAACCCGCATAGTTTTCTTTCCACCGCGCATGTGCCTCAATGATCCGCGGATATTGGTAAAGCTGTGACGATTCGAAATCGGCTTCTTTCCGGCCGGCGGGCAAATCGTCGAGTATCGCTTTGATGACGGCGTCCAGATCTTTCTTGTCCAAAGCGAACGCTTTCATTCCGATCAACTGTCGGGCATCCGGACCCGCATCCGGTTTGGACGGATCGGCCGGTTCATTCGGTGGTTCGCGTTCGTCCCGTGACTGGCGCTCTTGTTCTTCCTTGAACCGGCGGACAAGGACCAGTTTTTTGGAGAGATCGGTCTCTTGTTGCAGCTCGTGCTGTTGCGCGGGCGATAGTGTGTGGACCCACAGACTGTAAGTTTGCAGCAACGAGAACATCGTGCCCCCGTTTTGGACACGGTCGGTCACCAATTTGGCGTGTAACTCGCGGTAATGCGTTTTTTCGACTTCGCTCAGGGCCGCAAACTCTTGGATGTTGCGATTCAAGCGGTCGCGTTCAACGCCGGACATCCGCTGAATTTCATCGACTCGTTCCAGGATCGATTGCGGATCAAGAGCGATCGCGTACGGGGGCATTATCCCGCAAAGGCAGATCGTGACGGCAAGCATCGCGAAACGATTCATGTCTCACTTCTCCTGGGAATCGTCGAACAGGCCTGATTGCTTCAATTGCCTCAGAAATTCGAAATCCGTGACTTCCCGATATTGGTGAAGATTTTCGATCACGGGCAGATCGCTCAGCACTTGTTCGGTGGGATTGGGGATCCAGTGACGCGTCAGCTCAAAACCGATCCAACCGCTGGCGACCAGGGATCCGATCCAGCAAGCCATCTTGGCCGTTCGCGTGGCGTAAACGAACCACCATTGATTCTCCAGAATGAACGGCTCTTCCATCGCCTTCAGGCTGGTCAATGTTTTGCCGGCGAAGTCCTCGGAGGCCCTGAGAGCCGGCAGAACGTCCAGCAATTCAAAGGTGCGCGCCAGGGCTTCGACCTCGTGCCGGGCGACCTCGCTGCGCGCAATCACCTGATCGATCTGGTTGGCCTTCTCGTCTGGAAGTTCTCCATCGAGATAGGCCACAAGATCTTCACGCTGTTCGGCGTTCAGGCGGGCAGTTTTTTCCATGATTCTTTGAACGGTCGGAGAAACCTATCGCTCTAGTGACTCTCCTTGCCTAACTGCATATAGGGCTCAAGTGCGACACGCAGGCTTTCACGAGCACGTGAAAGCAGGGATTTGACCGCGGGGACGGACAATTCCATGGTCTCACCAATCTCGGCGTAGCTCATCCCTTCAAATTTGTGCAGTAAAACAGTCAATCGCTGGCGTTCATTCAATTGGTCCATCGCTTTTTGAACCACCGATTGCAATTCGTGTTTGTCGAGTTGTCGGGTGGGCATCAGCGATGACTTTTCCGCCAGTGCCGCTCCCCCCATCGGAACGGCGTTCAGCGAAGTCGATTCCACCGTGGGCAGCGCGATCTCTTTCCGCCGCACCTTATTTCGGTGGGCGTTGATCGCCAGATTGTTCGCAATACGGAACAGCCATGTCGAAAACTTGGCGTTCGGCTGATATCCGTGTCGGGCACGGTAAATCCGCATGAACACGTCCTGGGCCAGATCTTCGGCCGCTTCCTGGTTTTGTGTCATGTGAAAAAAAATGGTTGTCAACCGGTCCTGATACGTCGTCACAAGTTTGGAAAACGCTTCGTCGTCATCTTTCTTAGCGCGCAACATCAACTGGACTTCGGGATCGTAGAGATATCCCGAGTCTTCGATATTCGATACAACATTCGTCGTCACAGTCACTGGATTCCGTCTCTCGGCAAATAATCCGGGGACTCATTTAAACTAAACACGAGTCATGCAAGAAAGTTTCTGTGAACCACGTTCGAAGATTCACTTTCTGTCATAATCATGTCGATTGAGGCCTGTTGTGGAAAGAGAAGCTTGATTCAGGATTCTCTTCCCCCCAATGGACCCGTTGTATTAACCTACGCCGCACTTGGGAACAGTGTTCCGCTGCCGCTCTCTTAAATCGTTGGATTCACGATGCTCGATTTGCAATTTGTTTGCGACAATCTGGATGCAGTTCGCGCGAACTGCGTACATCGCCATGTCGACGTTGATCTCGACAGCCTGCTCAAACTGCGCGAGACGCGTAGCCAACTGATTATATCACTCGACCGGGACCGACAGCGGCAGAATGAAATCGCTCAGGCCATTCCCAAAGAAAAGTCTCCAGAGGCTCGACAGGCCTTGATCGAACAGGGCAAATCGCTGAAGCAAGCGGTGCCGGCCATCGAAGCCCAACTCAAAGAGATCGAGGCAGATGTCCGCTCTGTCTTGATGACGATTCCCAACCTGACGCATCCCGATGCGCCACGCGGTGAAGAAGCCGATTCGAAAACCGTGCGCACCTGGGGAACGATTCCGAAATTCGATTTCAAGCCGCTCGATCATGTGACATTGGCCGATAAGCACAGCCTGATCGATCTTGAAGGCGGAGCCCGCGTGGCGGGTCACGGTTTCTATTTCCTCAAGAACGAAGCTGTGTTGCTGGAGCTGGCCCTCACGCAATATGCCGTTCAGAAGCTGGTGCAACACGGATTTACTCTGCATACCACCCCTGATATGGCCAAAATGGACGTCCTGGAAGGAACGGGATACCAACCACGCGGGAATGAAACCCAGATCTACTCGATCGCGGGCATGGACCTTTGCTTGGTTGCCACGGCGGAGATCACACTGGGCGGTATTTTGAAGGACCAGATCCTGGAAGCCAGTCAGCTTCCGATCAAGATGGCCGGAATCTCGCATTGCTTCCGCACGGAAGCGGGGGCTCATGGTAAGGCGACCCGAGGCATTTATCGCGTTCACCAATTCACTAAAATTGAAATGTTCGCCTTCACGGCTCCGGATGTGGCAGCCTCCGATGCGCTGCATGCGGAAATCGTCGCCATTGAAGAAGAAGTCTTTCAGGGGTTGGGCATCCCCTATCGAGTACTCGACATCGCATCGGGCGATCTCGGCGGGCCTGCCTATCGCAAATTCGATCTGGAAGCCTGGATGCCCGGTCGAGGCGAAGCCGGAGAATGGGGCGAAGTCACCTCGGCGTCGAACTGTACCGATTTCCAGGCGCGTCGGCTTGGCATCCGCTGCAAGTCACCCGATTGGAAAGGGACCAAATACGTTCACACGCTGAACGGAACCACCATCGCCGTGACGCGAGCGATCATCGCCATTCTGGAAAACTACCAGCAAGCCGATGGCAGCATCATCGTTCCGGAAGTTCTGCGACCCTGGGTCGGCAAAGAGAAAATTGGCTGATCAGATCACCGCAACTCGCTGCGGAATAGGGAAACTCTGATGATGTGTTTCTCGGTGGATTCGTCGTGGGTTGGCACATGGCGGGAATGCACAGGGCCGACTTGATGCGAGGGCGGCTCTTTCCGATCCGCACAACATTGCTGCACTGTTGTCGGCACTCAAGACCAGCGGGAACAGTCCTTCGGTCTTTTTTCTTGTTAACGCGGCAACAGTGAACGCGACCACGGCTGCTGCCACGACGAATTTTTCCAATCGTCCCTGAAGCGGCCCTTAGTTTCATTGAATCTGTCAGGTCGATATCCTGTCGATGGATCGTCGTCGTCGCCGTTCGACGATCTTGCCGGTTGTGATTCTCTCGATCCTTCTATTTCGATTCGGGACCGTTGCTCATCATGAAAATATTGTCGTTTGTCTGCTCGCTGGTCGTCTTCCCGTTGTTGGCTGGTTCTTTGCTGGCAGACGACTACAAAATTCATTCGTTCAAAAAACTGCGGCTGAATGATCAGTTTTGGAGTGAAGGGGCCTATGTCGGCGACTTCAATCGCGACGGCAAGATGGATGTCGTGTGCGGTCCCTATTGGTACGCCGGTCCCCAGTTCACCGAGCGACAGGAAGTCTATCCCGCGAAGCAGACGTTCAAGTTGAAAAAGGACGACGGAACCGAAGTCGAGATCCCCGGCTTTGAAGGTTCCCTGGGCAAGAACAACGCCTATTCGGACAATTTCTTTACGTATACGCACGACATCAATGGTGACGGCTGGACTGACGTGCTGGTCTATGGTTTCCCCGGTGCTCAGGCCACGTGGTACGAGAATCCTCGCGGAGAGAAAAAGCATTGGACTCCGCATGTCGTGTTTGACACCGTCGACAATGAATCGCCCCAGTGGCTGGATGTGACGGGCGACGGCAAGCCCGAGATTGTCAGCGGAGCCACGTTTCCGGTCGACGGCGCCAACAAGGGCTTTATCGGATACGCGACGGTCGATTGGTCCGCTCCAACAAAACCCTGGACGTTTCATAAAATCACGCCGCCCGGCAGTTGGCAGCGGTTCACGCATGGTCTAGGCGCGGGCGACATCAACGGCGATGGCCGTACCGATCTTTTTGTCGCAAATGGGTGGTGGGAACAACCGACTTCGATCGCGATCGATTCCGAATGGGCCTTTCATCCGGCGGAATTTGGATTTGGCGGTGCGCAAATGTATGCGTACGACGTCAACGGCGATGGCCTGAACGACGTGATTACCAGCCTGAAAGCCCATGAATACGGACTCGCCTGGTTTGAGCAGTACCGCGAAGGAAATGAAATCAAGTTTCGCCAGCACCTGATCATGGGCAGCGAGCCGAAGGACAATCGTTATGGATTAAAGTTCTCACAGCTGCACGCACTGGATCTGGTGGATATGGATGGCGATGGCTTGAAAGATTTTGTGACGGGCAAGAGATTCTGGGCTCATGGACCTGGCGGCGACGCCGAACCCGCCGCCCCTGCCGTCGTGTACTGGTTCAAGCTGGTGCGAAAGGGTGACAAGACCATTGATTGGGTGCCGCAATTTGTCGACGACGATTCCGGGGTGGGAACGCAAGTTCTGGCCACAGATGTTAATGGCGATGGTTTGCCAGATATTGTCGTGGGAAACAAGAAGGGCGCGTTTGTTCACCTTCACGAGACCAAGACCGTTTCGAAGGCGGAATGGGAAAAGGCTCAGCCGAAGGTCGTGCCAGCAACGGCCAGTATTCCTGCCAAATAGACTCCCTTTTGGAATGCCGGACAAATCGCATTTCGAAGCAGTATCGTCCAGGCTCCTTCATGGGGGCCTTGACGTTGATGCGAATGAGAGAATTCGTACACGGTAGTGGCAAATGGGTTCAAAACCGCAATAAATTGCCTGAAAGGTCGCCCCAAACTCTGTGGAGTACCAAGGCGATTGACTGACTGAGCCCTCAACGCTACATTTGGCCTGTACCCAGCAAGGATTCTGATCGTCGTACGAGTTCTGCGGTTTTTTCCGACAGAAGACTCAACGTACGAGTCTCACTTGCCGATGAAAATGTTCGCTGGCTCCGTGGCCAAGTGGCTAAGGCAACGGATTGCAAATCCGTCATCGTCGGTTCGACTCCGACCGGAGCCTTTTTGAGACAACCTCTGATTTTTCAGGGGTTGTCTTTTTTTATCGGCCCGCCGGGAAATGTGTCTCGCACTCAGTTTGTATTCCGGGGCGTCAATCGGGGCCACTCGTGCTGACTCGTTGGTCAGATAATCGAGCGGCGAAATCCGCGCATGACGATCAGTCCACACGGTAAGTCCAGGGGGTGTCTCCAGTCGCGGGGAATTCGGCGATTGGAGTTGATTCATCATCAACTTTGACGAAGGCCCTCAGCGAATAAGTGCCGGCCTCGGCATGGTGATGAATCGCTTGCAAGACAACCGGTACGGAAACACCGGGTAAGAGCTGCAAAGCACATTGCGAGCTGGCCACAGGCAGATTCCTAGCGTCGTAGGAAACGAGGAGCACATCGATCTGTTTCTCGGAGCCACTCTTCAAAACGCCGACAATGCCGTGGACTTGAAGAATGACATCGCTACCCGATTTTGAATCAGGATCTGTTTTGGCAGGAACAAGAGTGGTAATGACGGCCCATGCATCGCTCAGCAGTTTGATTTTCAGGCTTTTCAAACCGGGAGTTTTGGTCTTTTGCTTCGCCATGCTGGGATCCTTTGTTAGAAGTGTTCGTCGGCGAAAAGGAGTTTTAATTTGGGTAGTCTGCGGTGGCTGCGGCTGGCTGTCAATCATCCCCACACTGACATGCCGTTGGCAGAACCGACTTTTCAGGCGGTTTCGATCCATCCTGCGGACAAAGCGGGAAAAGGCAACCGTCGGACAAATTGGTTACTCTGTTTGCTCTCGGTCGAGGTTGATCTCGAACCCACTTGCCTCTCTGGACCAGCCATGAGTCATTCGCAGCACGCCGCAATCAGTACCGGCGACGTTGACCAAATTCGCTTCTTATACGGGACCGCGTGGAAAGAGGGGCAGACCCAGCGTCTGGTCGAACTCGCGCTGCAGCAGGGTTTTCGAGGTATCGATACCGCCAATCAACGGAAGCATTACTGCGAAGCGGCTGTGGGACAGGCGATCGCGGTGGCCATCAACAGCGGTCTCGTGACCCGTGATGATCTGTTCCTGCAAACAAAGTTCACATTCCAGCGCGGACAGGATCATCGGTTACCTTATGATCCGGCCGCTCCCATTGCCGTTCAGGTCCAGCAGTCGTTTGAACGTTCGCTCGAGCATTTAGGAACCACGTTCATTGATTCCTATCTGTTGCACGGGCCGACACAACGAATCGGTCTGGCGGCCGATGATTGGTCTGCCTGGTCCGCGATGGAGGTTCTGCACGACAGCGGCGGCGTGCGATCGGTTGGTATCAGCAATGTGTCGCTCGAGCAACTTCAGCTGCTGTGTCAGCAGTGTCGCGTGCGACCGCGATTCGTTCAGAATCGGTGTTATGCGGTTCATGGCTGGGATCGCCGAGTTCGCGAATTCTGTCGGGCTTTGGGGATCATCTATCAGGGGTTTTCTTTGCTGACGGGCAACCCTGACGTTCTGGCCCGACCAGAAATGCTCAAGATTGCCAATCGCCATCAACGCAGTGTCAGTCAGATCGTGTTTCGCTTCGCAATCGATGTCGGAATGCTGCCTTTGACCGGAACCTCCAGCGCAGATCACATGCAAGCCGATCTGGCGATCTTCGACTTCAACTTGGATACCGAAGAAATTCAGTTGATCGAGAAACTGGCACTCACATGAGTTGATCCTCATACAATTGTTGGTCGGGATCAAAAACGCGAACTCGGCTGGGCGTTCCTTGTGGTCGATGCTGAGGCTTCCATCGGCCGCGAATCATTCGTTGAAGGGCGTCTCATGCCGATCGTTGACGCATCTATGGCGTCGCAGTCTGGTGAGTGATTAACCAGGCATGGAACGCGTCGTCGAACGCTTTGGGGTCAGTAACATCAGCCACTTGGCACAGTGAACGCAGGCCCGTCGGGTCATTCGCAGCATTCGCTCGACAGGTGCGATAGAAGGGTTCCAGCAGTCCACGCTCCTGAAGATACAGGCACATCGAACGCACGTGAGCGTAATCGACGTGGGCGCGATCCCGGGAACCAAACCGTTTGGATGTGATATCCTCAAGCAATCGAAGCTCACCACGAGTTAGCGCGTCTTGGGCGACTTCGTTTCGCCAGTTATCGTTGCCAATCAGATGCAGTCCATCCAGCGAGAATTCGCACTCTTCATGCAGCGATGCCAGGCCCTCGTCAAACCACTCGGGCATCGCCGGGAAATCAGCATGCGCCAGCGCGTGGGTCAATTCATGGGCCAATGTCCCCTCGCCGGACGCGACGTTCACCACAACGCGACGATGTTTGCGCGAGTAAAGTCCGGAGTACTGGCTGCGATCTTGATCGTCTAATTGCACGTTACATTCACGAAACCGTTCATCGGACGAGCACAATAAAATGATTGTCGGATGGCGTGGTGGATTGCTGAAATAACTCACCGCCAGCGCCCGTACCGTGGGGGCGATCGTTTGCTGATAGCTGGCGTCCAGCTCTTTTTCGGTCAGGTCACCCCCCAAGACAAATGGCTCGCGAACGATGAATTTCCAGTTTGCAACCAGGCGGTCTTGCAGCGATTTGGCCGCCGCCGCACACCGCACGGTCAGCGGTTCTTGAGGATCGCGATCCTCCGTCGCGGCGTCGTCGATGATGCTGACTGCGGCTTGACTTGATTGACTGCGCGACGGGGCGGCGATGGCGTAGCAAGTCGCCACCAGCAGGACTGGTCCAACCGTTAGAATCTGTTTACGTGTTAATTTCACGCCAATTATCCAGATTGACTTTTGGCAGCGTCTTCGGCCTAAACCTCTTGATTTGCCGGATCTTGGTGAGGTCAAATTCTGTTGCGGGTACACCCAACTTTACTCTGCGTAATCTAGGGCGACGACTATTTCTTTCAATCTCGCAGCATTCTTTCAATTGATTGTCTGTACCACGACCAATTGATACGATCCGTCCGCCTTGGATGCACGCCTGACAGATGTCACTAGCTCGCAATTGGTACACCCCGCCCGAACGACCATTTCTCAAATAGGCTCTTAACGGATGGATTCCACGCTTTACCAACATCTCGGAGCTCATCCCGATACGCAGAATGGCGTCGATGGAGTTCGGTTCGCCGTTTGGGCACCGAATGCCACCGAGGTCTCGGTTCTGTGCGATCTCAACGCATGGATCCATGGCCAGCACTGGTTGAATTCCAGTAGCAACGGTGTCTGGTGGGGCTTTGTGCCCGGTATGAAGGATGGCGACGCCTACAAGTTCGGAATTCGCAGTAAGGTCGGGCACCTGCTGCAGAAATCTGACCCTTATGCCTTCGCCGCCGAATTGCCGCCCAAAAGTGCCTCGGTCGTATACGATCTGCGAGGCCACAGCTGGCGCGACCAGGAATGGCTGGCAAGACGTGAATGTTCCAACTGGTACGAGCAACCTGTATCCGTCTACGAGGTCCATCTCGGTTCCTGGAAGAGGCCTACCGACGGACGGCAGTTTTTCAACTATCGCGAACTCGCCCAGATGCTGGTCGAGCATGTCAAAGAGTTGGGCTATACCCACATTGAATTGATGCCGGTCAATGAATATCCGTTCGACGGGTCCTGGGGTTATCAGGCGACCGGCTATTTCGCACCGACCAGTCGCTTCGGAACGCCGCACGACTTCATGGAATTCGTCGAGATTTGCCACGAGGGCGGGATCGGTGTCATCATCGACTGGGTGCCCGCTCACTTTCCCACCGATGGGCATTCGCTGGGTTCGTTTGACGGCACGGCCTGTTTCGAACACGAAGATCCAAGGAAAGGATTTCATCCCGACTGGGGGACGTTGATCTTCAATTACGGCCGGACCGAAGTCCGTGATTTCCTGCTGTCGAGCGCCCGATTCTGGATGGAGACGTATCACATCGACGGATTGCGCGTCGATGCCGTGGCCTCGATGCTATATCTCGACTATTCGCGACGTCCGGGCGAATGGGTGCCGAACATGTTCGGTGGACGCGAGAACCTTGAAGCGATCGATTTCCTCAAGGAAATGAACACAATGCTGTATCGGGAGTTTCCCGGTATTTTGACCATCGCCGAAGAATCGACCGCGTGGGGCGGCGTTTCGCGTCCCGTTTACACCGGAGGGTTGGGGTTCGGCATGAAGTGGGACATGGGGTGGATGAACGACACCCTGCGTTACATGCGTCGTGAACCCGTGCATCGCAAGCACCATCAGAACGAATTGTCGTTTCGCATGGTGTACGCCTTCACCGAAAACTTCATGCTGCCGCTGTCGCATGACGAAGTGGTGCACGGTAAGTGTTCGTTGTTGTCGCAGATGCCCGGCGACCATTGGCAGAAGTTCGCCAACCTGCGGCTGCTGTACGGCTACCAATACACACAGCCCGGTAAGAAGCTGTTGTTCATGGGTGGTGAGATCGCTCAATGGCTCGAGTGGAACCATAACACGCAGCTCGACTGGCCGCTGGTCGGCGAGCCGATGCACGATGGCGTCCGTCGTCTCGTTCGCGACTTGAATACGCTGTACCGCGGCGAACTCTCGCTGCACGAACTCGATATGTCCGGTGAAGGCTTCCGCTGGATCTCGTGCGACGATTGGCAAAACAGTGTCTACGCGTATGTGCGACAAGGTAAGGCGGTGCAGGATCGCGTGATTGTGGTCATCAATTTCACTCCCGTCCCGCGATACAACTACAAAGTCGGTGTTCCCGCGGCGGGCTACTACATCGAACGATTGAACACTGATTCGAGCCTGTACGGCGGATCGAACGTGGGCAATGTCGGCGGCGTTTATTCGCAGTCGGGTTCCTGCCACGGCGAAACCCAGTTCATTTCGCTGACCTTGCCGCCACTGGGAATGCTGGTCCTGAAGCCCGTGACCGCGGCGCAGTAACGAGGGAAATGAATTTGGAAGCCGTCGGCATGATGTGTTGCGGCGGACGATGAGTTTCCGTCGGTTGCGCTCTTGTTTGTCGAGCGAATTGTGGTGTCGTGAATGAATTCTGATTTCGAGTTTCCTTTTGTCTCGGCGAAGGGAAACGAACTCGACCATGTTCCTTCTTCGATAAAAATGAGTACCATCGGCACGGAGGACGGGATGATCTTCCCGTCACATCGTTTCCGTTTGTCGTCAGGTCCGGGCATGTCGGTCGCCGAACAATACTTTGATGACTTCGATTGGGGGTTGGCGACTCAGGCCATCACCGTTCGGATTCGCTGGTTTGGTATCTGCATTGGCTATGTGCTGGTGAACCTGATTGGCCAGGGGCACAATCGTGGAATCCTGAACGCCATTCTGCTGCTGGGCGCCGTCTACGCGCTGCTCGATACGATCTGGTCGATGCGAGGAAAGGTATTTCTCAGCGATTGGCCGCTCTTCATTTCTTTTATGGAATCGTTGTTTATCGGGCTGCTGTGCCATTTCGACGACGGTCTTTTGAGTGCGTTTCGGTTCTATTATTTTCTGTCGCTGCTGGTCTGTGCGATTCGTTACACGCCGCACATCACCTGGATGACCTTCGGTCTTCACACGATCAGTTATGTCACACTGATTTTGACTCGCCCGATCGCCAGCCGCGACGAAATTTCTGCCTTGATCTTGATGCCGATTTTTCTGGGCTGGGTAACTTGGGCCTGCGTCTCGCTGGCAGAATTGCTGAAGTGGGCCAGCGTGCGATTGCGCGACTTGAACGGCAAGCTGCAGCAGAACCAGGCCCTGCTGGAGCATCGCATCGGTGACCGCACGCGGCAGTTGCAAGAGTCCCAAGCGATGATCGTCCAGCAGGAAAAGCAGGCGGCGTTCGGATTGCTGGCCGCTGGCATCGCGCACGAAGTGGGGAATCCACTGGCGGCCATCAGTTCGCTGGTTCAACTGTTGAACCGCCGCAACATCGAAAGCGAAACTCGCGAGAAGCTGTCGCTGGTGGACGATCAACTGCGCCGAATTCAGCGCACGCTGCGTGAACTGGTGGACTTCAGCCGGCCGGCCGTCTACGCCAAGACGCGTTGCAACCCGCATGGGATCATCGACGCCGCATTGAACATCGCCAAATACTACAAACGAAAAAAAGGCAAACAGATCATCACGAATTACGCGGAGAATGTTCCGCTGATGATGCTGGTGCATGATCAATTGGTCCAGGTCTTTCTGAATCTGGTGCTGAACGCGATGGACGCTACCGAAGAAGGTGGCACCATACACATTCAAACCTCGCGAGAAGAGCAGTGGCTGCGGATCGATGTCCGCGATGACGGCCAGGGCATCCCCGAAGAGTTGCGGCATCGCATCTTCCAGCCGTATGTAACAACAAAAGAAACTGGCACCGGGCTGGGTCTGTTCGTCAGTCGCAACATCGTCGAACAAAATGGCGGCCGGATTGAATTGACGCAGTCTTCGCCCCAGGGAACGACCTTCACCGTTTATCTGCAATGCAGCGAGGACGTCTCTGGTCCTGTGGAACCTCAGTGACTTGAGCCGGAACGGCGCTCCGCCTGCGGAATTCCTGGAAAAATCGTCGCGGGAATTGCTCTTGAGCAGATTTCGCCGGTCCGATACAAACCGCCCGCACATCTCCGGACTTGTTCCGTAACCAGGCTGGTTGCGGCCCATAACCCACTCCCTTCAATTCGTGATCTCAAAAAAGACCCCGCACGGAGGCCGTCATGCGTGTTCTGTGTCTGATTGCCAGCATTGTGGTGCTCGCACATGGCAGCTCCGTTCGTGCCGAAGATCCCCGGTTTCCCTACGAGGCCATTGTCGACACTGACGAAGGCGCCAATGTGTGGAGTGGCCCCGATGCCAAGAAGCATTACCCCACAAATAAGCTGAACAAAGGCGATCGCGTCAAAGTCATCCGACATGATCCGGGTGGCTGGTGCATGATCGAACCGCCTGCCGGCAGCTTCAGTTGGGTGCGAGCTTCCTACATCGAAAAAAGTGGACCGGACCGTGGCACGCTGAAAGAAAATCGCGTGAAAGTTCACGTGGGCAGCGAACTGAATCCCGATGATTTCCTGACCTATCAAGCCGAACTTTCCCGAGGTGATTCCGTCATCATTCTGGGTGAGCAAACTTTCAATTTCGATGACACTCCACGGTTGATGCTGAAAATCAAACCGGTCAAGCGCGAGTGGCGCTGGATCAAGCGCAAGTCGATCATTCATGCGAATTCGCTCCAGTCTGAACCGTTCCCCAGCGATCCTTTGACGCCCAAACGCCGTGGTCCTGTGGCCGACGAGGAAATGGAAACCATCGCGCGACCGGTTTCCACCGGTTCGGCGAGCCAGGACGAACGACCCGAGCTGTCGGCAGAGGGCAAGCCCGAGAATCAGGCGGATGGCGAGCAAAGTGTCCAAGACGCCCGGCAGAAACTCTCCGCGATTGATCTGCGATTTCGCGAGATGGTCCAGCAGGATCCTCCCACCTGGAATCTCGATTCTCTGGAAGAAGACTATGAACAACTGGATGCCGATATCGGACAACCCTGGATGGCCACCGAAATCGGTCGTCGCCTGGATGCCGTGAAGCGGTATCGCAAGACCCACAAAGACTACGTCGAATTTTTCAAGATCACCTCTGAAGCCAAACAGCGGGATGCCCAATTGGCGTTGCAGCAGGCTCAATTCCAGGGCCAAGCCCCGACACAGCGGCTGGCGTCGACCAACGCCGACCTGCAACCGACGCCTCAGCCACAACCCTCCGTACCAGCGGGGCAACCACAACCACAATCACCGTCGCCGTCCGCACCTCAGCAGGATGCGGCCGCTCCCGCCTTCGATGGAGCCGGTATCGTGCAAAAACTCGCGTCCACCTTCCCCGGCGGACCGCAATATGTCTTGATCGCACCCGATGGCCGAATGCTGAGTTTTCTGCAGCCGGGACCGGGCGTCAACCTGGGACGTTACAACGGTCGCTCGATGGGCATCATCGGTCAGAGATCACGGCGCGAGGAATGGAACGCCGACGTCATCACCGTCCGCAGCTTACAACCTGTCCAACTGCGGAACGATCGTTAGTCTGCCGTGGCCACCTAATCTGCCGCAGGCGCATCAGGCCAGTGGCATCCCGCTCGTGACAACCCTCGGTGGCCTGCCTCCAGACCGACCGGCTATTTCTTGGCCAGGTATTTGTCGAACCAGTCGGCCAGGGTCAAGAAATCTTTGCCCAGTTCAGGCCAGCCGTGGGCCTGTCCCTTCTTGGTCACCAGTTCGCAGGGAACACCGGCTGCCTGGAATTTGGCGATGATCAGCTCGGCCTGTTGAATCGGCACCAGTTTATCGGCATCACCATGAATGATCAGGGTCGGGGGATCATCTTTCGAAACATGATTCACCGGCGAGATGTTCTTGCCAATCTCCAGGATTCGTTCTTCGTTGGTGATGGGCACGAACGCGTTGACACTTTTGTCGTACTCGTGAAAATCGAATGGTGCGTGATAATTTTTCAGCACGCCCCGGCCAATCGCGATTTCGCCGGTCTGACCATAGTTCAGAAAATCGGTCGGTGGAAAAAAGCAGGCCACGGCCTGAACGCGACTCGATTCACGATCCACGGGATCCTTCGCTTCGGATTGACCGAGTGTCCCCGCGGTCCCCTGCATCAACGACAGATGGCCGCCCGCCGAGGCGCCGCAGATTCCCATCCGATTGGGATCGATCTGATATTGGCTGGCCTTACTGCGAATGAAGCGGATCGATCGATTCATGTCCTCTAAGATTTCAGGAATCGTGAATTTCGGCTGGCTGCCATGCACGACGGTAAACACGGTGTAGCCGCGTTTCAGGAATTCTTCGATGAAGCCGAGGTTGATTGATTCATGAGATGAATACCATCCGCCGCTGACGGCAAACACGATCGCCGCACCGTTCGCCTGTTTGGGTGTGAAGACATCCAGCGTCAGCGCAGTGCCAAACTTCCGGCCATAGATCACGTCTTCGGTCCGCGTGTAGGTCTCGTCGGCCGCAGCGGGGCAGGCCAGGCACAGCAAAACGAGGCAACAACACAGCCCGAATCTTGGCAGCAGCTTCATCGACAGCTCCGAAAATAATGAGTTCAGCAGTGGAAGTTCAAAGGTGGCAGACCGGCCGTGACGGAGGTCCGCAGCGATTCATCGAGATCACCAGTGACGGAGTCTTAGCGGTTGAAGAGGAACGCCGGACTGTTGATCAAGGCCCACATCAGGTCTTGAGCCCCATCAGCGGTCCCGTTGGCCGTCAGGTACTTCTCGCCCTGCTCTTGCTCGCCTGCGGTCGGCGGACGATTGAGCACCGACAGATAGATCTCGTTGACCATCTGTTTGGGCTCCGCCTTGGCTGCCATCAGTTTCGCGATGATCCCCTGCGGGTGCACGATCGCTTCCGAGATGGTCGGACCATTGATCAGGGTCAACGTTTGAGCCAGGCTGACTTCGGACGAGCGTTCACACTCGCACGGTGATTCGCGAGGAGCTCGACCGAACATATCCAGGAACGTCACCGTCGCCGACGAATCGGGCAACTGCGACGCGTGGAATCCGCCTGGAACGCCCGGCAGATTCGTCGGGGCGCCGGTGGCGGTCATAATGGCGTCGAATAACTGTTCGGCGGCCAGTCGTCGTGGCGTGGCATGCGAATAATTGACGTCGTCGTCTTCGTTCCATTGCTGCGTCATGAACGTCCGCTGGTAGGTGTGCGAACTGGCGATCGTGCGCAACAAATGCTTCAGGTCAAAATTGTGTGCGATGAAATCGTTGGTCAACGCGTCCAATAGTTCGGGATTAGTCGCCGGGTTGCTCAACCGAATATCGTCGACCGGATCGATGATCCCCTTGCCGTTCAGATAGCTCCAATACCGATTCGTCACGCTCTTGGCGAAATAGGGGTTTTCCTTGGCAGTGAGCCATGTGGCCAGCTTCACGCGTGGGATGTCCGACGACAGATCCACCCCGGCTAGCTGGAACGGAAACGTCGCCGAGACCGGTTGGCCGGTTCCCGCGTGAGTCACCGCCGCAGGCGATCGCATGTCGTAGATGACTTCTTCTTCCGACCGTTTTCCGCCTTTGCGTCCCACACCGCCGAAGAAGGCCGACAGCTGGTAATACTGTGTCTGAGTCCACTTCTCGAACGGATGATCGTGACACTGGGCACAGACGAAGCGCGTGCCGACAAAGACCTGCGTCATGTTTTCCATCACTTCGCGCGGTTCGCGAGCGATGCGGTAATAATTGGCGGGTGGATTTTCGAGCGTGCTGCCACTGGCCGTCATCAGGTCGTAGACGAATTCGTTATACGGCTGATTAGTGGCGATCCCTTTCCGAATCCAGTTGCGGAAGGCCCAGACCCCCTGCTCGTTGATGAATTTGCGATTCGACAGCAACAGGTCGCTCCACTTCAGCGTCCAGTGGTCGACATAGTTGGGCGAATTCAGCAAATCTTCGATTTTCGCCAGCCGCTTGGTCCGCGAATCACGGGGATCGTCCAGAAAGGCTTTGGTCTGCTCGCTCGTGGAAGGCAGGCCGGTCAGATCGAGTGACACTCGTCGCAGGAATTCGGCATCGGTACAAAGTTCGGCCGGCACAATCTTCAGCCGCTTCAGCTTATTGTTGACCAGCGTGTCGATGAAATTGAACTCGGGCGAATCTTTCCATTCGAACCCGTCCCGCTTGCCCAGCACGATGGCCGTATTCGAAGCGTAAGCTCCTTCGTAGCGGACCAGGACTGGGGTTTCGCCGCGTCGCACCGCTTTAACCTGGCCAGAGGCATTGACCGTCGCGACTTCAAAATTACTGACTTCAAAGATGGCATCGCGCGTCACATCACGCGACGTTCCATCGTCGAAGTAGGCGATGACCTGCATCTGCTGCGTCTGGCCCGACTTTTCCAGCACGGGACTTTTCGGCAACAGTTCGAGCCGCTGCGGACGGGTCGCTTCGCTGAATTTGCAGCCTTCGGCCACCCATTGTTCGATGACTTTGTAGGCTCGTGAATCTTCATCAAACAGGAAGCCCCCTTCGTGAGGAACTCCTTGTGTGGGCTTGAGCAGGATCAGGCTGTCACTGGGTTTGGCCCGGTTGAATCGTCGTCCCGAAACGTCATCGACCAGGGCGCGATAATCGTACAAGGGGTCGTAACCCCGCAGGCTGAGTTTGAACCCTTTGCGGCCTTGTTGTGCCCCATGACAGGTGCCGGCATTACAGCCCACTTTGGCCATAATCGGTTCCACATCGCGGACAAAATCGACGTCCTTCCGCGGCAGATTTTTGACCTCAATCGGCACGTTGACTGTCTGTCCGCCGGCCGTCACGACCACCTGGCCCGTGCCTTCGGTGACCGGCACAACAAATCCATCTTGATCGATGCGAATACAGGAAGTGGACGTCGTACGAGTCGCCGTTCCCGAAAGATCCACCGTTTTTCCGCTCGAGTTTTCGCCGAAGACGAGTAGGCTGCGCGCATCGCGAATATCGCTAAGTACCAACTTTTCTGGCACGGTCCACAGCCGGGACACGCCCGCCTCGTCCTGTGCGCGAGCCGTCGCAGTCAACGACAACACGCAACCCAACAGCAATCCACCCAAGCATCGTCGGTGCATCGATTTACTCCAAAGTCAGGCAGCCTGTCGAGAGGCGGCCTCACGGAAAACATCAGCAGGGTCTGATCCGATCAGGATACGACACGGCGAAGGCGGGGTCAAATCGGTTCATGTGGGAACTATGGGTTGTTGTAAAATGGTCCAGGCGAGGAAAACCTCGGACCCTCTCTTGCATTGAACGGCAGACGCTGCAATAGTTCACCCACGAAGGGATTATGAAATCCGTTCGTGTTCCGGGCTGTAGCGCAGCTTGGCTAGCGCACTTGACTGGGGGTCAAGAGGTCGCAGGTTCAAATCCTGTCAGCCCGACTAAGGAAACCCCATTAAACGTAGTGTTTAATGGGGTTTTTTCGTGTCCAAATCTGTACCGTTTTCTGTACCTTTTTATAGTGTACCGTTTCGGCATCTGCTGCCTGTTCTCTCGGAATCAATCCGTTAAAATTGGCTGCCACAGGTCCAATTGAGAATTCGGAGCGTGAAATCATGGCCAAACTGAACCATCTGACATCAGCCAGAATTGAACTCTGTGTCACGTTCGCCGAAAAGGCCACGGTTGACCGAGAGCCGCCGATGCTTCCTCGGCCGACTTCGCGATCGTCAATTGCGTCGCGGTCGTTTTGCGGAAACAGTGGAACATGTGGTACCGGTCGAACGGCAGGCCGATCGATTGCAACGTGCGTTTGTGCTCGTCGTAGAGTTGCTGTCGATTCACGCCGTTCGGCCAAACGAGCTCGTGGCCGTCGTCGATCAGGCGTTGCAACACGTCGGCCGTCTCGTCGCTGATCGATACCAGTTGATCGGCGTCGGTCTTGTCGTTCTCGGCTCGCAGCAGCACAGTCCGCTTCCGAATGTTGACGTCGACCGCTTGCACGCTTAAAGCGGCACCGAAACGCGCGCCCGTGTCGTACAGAAACAGATACATCCCGACCCAAAAGTCGCGGCGAATTGTCCCCCATCGGTTTTTCCGGCGGCCGCGTTTCGTCTTGGCCGCTTCAAGCAACTTGGCGAGATCATCGAGAGTCCAGGCAATCGGGATTGTTCTCGAGACTCGAGCCGACGGAACGAGCCGGCCGTTCGACTCGGGGGACTCGCCCGCGATCATGGCACCGGTCCAGATCGCGTTGATCGAAGATCGGTAACTGTTGACCGATCGCGGTTTCAACTTTTCTTTGTTTGACAGGTCAGAGAGCCAGTCGGCGACCAGTGACACGCAAAGCAATTTGGTATCGGCCGGCGTCCCGTGCTTTTCGAGATGCCATCGATCGAATTTGCCGATCGCGATTTTGTAGATACCGATGGTCTTCGGCCGAAGGTTGATCCGGCGCGCAACGTAGATAGGGAACCAGTCGGTGAGCAGCATTTCTTCGCCCCATTGGCTCCGCTCGCGTGCGATCCCGCGTACTCGAGTTGACGGTCGCACCACGACAGAGCACAAAAAATGCAAAATGCCTTCCAGGGCGTTCATCCTTACCAATCCGTTATCACTGAGAATGCCTGATCATTCGTTTTGCGCAACCGCGTTCAATTTCAGTAGGCGCAATTTCGAGCCATCGCAAACACTTTGTGCCGGTCGTGCCGTGACGTTGAAAACCGGCAACGCGATGAAATGCAGTTGAACTACACACCCGTTCAAGTTTTCAGCGTTAATGCGTGTCGGACTTTATGGGTTAAAAGTCACCAATCCCGAGCCGAGCGGGCGTCGTGATACGCCCGCTCGGCACTCGGCCGGGGCGACGACGTCTTGAGAATCCACTCAAAACAAAAACGCCCGACCGGTCGAACCGGCGGGCGTTTGAAATTCGGCAACCGCGCGTCGATCCGACGGCGGAATTTGTACAATGATCAATTTACAGTGTCTAGTGAACGAGTGACAGAATCTCCAGCTCGTGCTTGTCGACAAGGTTTCCGGGGTCGACCATCAAGGCGATGGCGAATCTCTCGATCACTTCCGTTCCAGGCGAAACACCTTGCCGAAGGTATTGCGAAACGTACTGACGGCCGACTCCCATCTGTCGCGCGAGTTCAGACTGTGACCAGCCGTGAACTTTCATCGCGGCTTCAACTTTGGTTCTGAAACGTTCGTCGAGAATCATTCCGTTCATCTCCGCATGATAAACCATTGTCGTCCGACTGCAATCCGATCAGTCGCTTAGGAAGCCACCAGACGCGCCAACAGGGAAACCGAACGAAATTCGATTTCCCTGTTTTTCATGGCTCAATCCAAATTTGCCCCCACTAGGGCTCGAATCAACGGCTTACGCGTTTTAAAAATCACAAGATCACTTACGCGTGTGATGATACCGGCTGTTTTGTTGCAGTCAATCGACATCACTCGCTGTCACCCGGTTTTTCCTGATGGCAGTACACGCGGGATAATCCGGTACAGAATCCAGTACAAATCCAGTACAGGAAGGGTGACCGAGTCTCGCAAACAATGCGTGTCCTTCTTTGTCGAGCAATGTCTTCCAGTCGATCTCGTCGCCGCGAAATCCCATTGTTGCACTTCTACTCGTTACTCGCCCGGCACGGTTGTTTGTGCCATCGGGGTACGACAAAAGTACTTGAAGTGAGGCGGCTGACCATGAAATAAGAAATCGTCGCGGAAGTTCCTTTGACGCTCACTCTGGTTGAAACCATTCATGTCGAGTCGCGAACCGGATTATGTGAGCGGTGTCATCCGCGGACATTCACGACCTTGGCTGAGCCCTAACGAATTCACATCGTGTGTGGGGCGGCTCATGAAGCGAGTGCCCTCACAATCAAAGTCGAATGTTATTCGGAGCTCAACTGGCTTTAGACAACGTGATTGAGTTCATGACTGATTTCACCAACGTCCGCATGCCTGGATGATTTCGGGATCAAGATACCACGATATTTCCTGAAGTCGCAGCGGTAAGCGAACCATCGGTGGCTTTCAACGCATAAGTTCCAGCTTTTGCGATCTTGATATTCTTGAACGTCGCAACTCCATTTACGGCTGCAACGGTCAACGTGCTGCCGACGACAAACCCGCCACCCGAGGGGCCGGTACCGACGGCAAGGGTTACGGAAGAAGTGTTCCCGGTCACGATGTTTCCGTAGGCATCTTGAATCGCGACCGTGATCGTTGCCAGCAGTGTGTTAACGGTGCCCGTTGATGGGATCACGGTAAAGACCAACTTGCTGGCTGCAGCGGCACTGACGACGATGTTTCCCGAAATGGCAGACGTTAACGTTCCCGCCGTAGCGCTTAGGGCATACGTACCTGCGATGTTTAGCGTGAGAGCGCTGAATGTCGCCACTCCATTAACGGCGGCGGCGGTGAGAGTGCTACCCGAGGCGAAGCTGGCAGAGCCGGATTTCACCGCAATGGTCACTGACGACGTATTCGTGGTCACGACATTTCCAAATGCATCTGTAATGGATGCCTTCAACGCCGCTAATTTGGTCCCCGCTGTGCCCGTTGGCGGGGATGTGGTGATGAGTAATTTGCTGGCGACTGCGGGACTGATTGTCAGGCTTCCGCTCACACCAGAAGTCAAAGTGCCTTGCGTTGCGCTCAGGGTGTATGTGCCTGCGGTGTTGAGAGTTAGGCTGCTGAATTTAGCAATGCCGTTTATCGAAGTCGCTGTAAATGTGCTGCCTGAGGCGAAGCTGCCCGGCCCCGTTTTTACCGCCAACGTGACGGTCGCGTTATTTGAAGTGATCACGTTGCCGTACGCATCTTGAACCGTTGCGACGACCACGGTCAAAGGCGTCCCCGCAGTGCCGGTGACGGGCATGGTCGTGAAGGACACCTTACTGGCGGCTGCGGGATTAATCTTGATGTTGAAGGTTAACCCCTGAACGCCGACACCAGAATCCGAAGCGGTCAAGGTCTGGTTTCCTGCAGTAGTCATCGTCAAATTGCTGAACGTGGCAATTCCGTTGACGGCTTTGACGCTGACAGTACTTCCAGTCGTGAAGCCAGTGGAAAGCGTAATGGTGGAGCTATCTGTTGTGACAATTTGTCCCGCCGAGTTTTCGACGGCAACGATAATTGTCCCTAGCACTGTTCCTGCGATTCCTGTCGACGGCGCCTTTTCAAAAACCAGATGATTGACGGAGGTTGAAAGTGAACCGGCCATATTGGACACCAGCACGTTAACATTGGGTGTACCAAGTCCGGTTACCAGATCGTAGCCAGCGCCAGCAGCGGTGCCATTATTTCCCGTGGTCACATCGTTAAATGCGGTCGGAATCTGCTTGGCCAGCGAATAGAGCATAGGGAGAGTCTGAGAGGGGCCGTCTAATGTGGTTAAACCGTTCAGAACACGTGCTTGATTGATGGTCGCAACGATACCCGCAAATGCGGGTGCTGAAAGGCTCGTTCCACCGACTTGCATCCAAGGGGTGCCTGTTCCGTTCAGATAAGAGCTATAGACAGACACACCAGAATTGGGGTCCGCATCAAACGACACGTCAGGAGCGGTTCGCATCGTCGTCGACTGCATCACGACTCCTTTCTGATATGCATGCTGAGCTTCATAAAGGCTGATTCCACCACCACCCTTTGCCCAGCCAGCCTCAGAGCCGTAACTGCCCGTCGCAGAAATCGTCAGTGTCGTACCTCCAACCGCGACGACGTTTGAGGAGTAAGCGGGAAACCCTCCAGGAGATCCACTATCACCCGTGGAAGCGAGAAAGGTAACTCCTTGGTGCCCAGCGGGAGTCGTGAAGACGGAATCAAATGTAGTTTCACCCAGGAATTCTGCACTTCCCCAACTCATGGAAACAACCGATACACCTGGGAGTCGAGCGGCGAACTGAACGGCCGTAAACAGATCGGATGAACTCGCACTGTTAGCTTCAACCAAAACGATGTTCGCTCCCGGCGCCAAGGCATGCGCCCATTCTACATCGAGAGCTTCTTCAATTTCCCAATTGCCTGTCGGGTCAACACCAGGAAAACTTGTCGTACTGCCAGTCTGCGACATCACGCTGAAGCTCGGCGGATTCGACAGACCAAAGGC
Organism: uncultured Schlesneria sp.; assembly: GCA_903871875.1. Taxonomy (GTDB): domain Bacteria; phylum Planctomycetota; class Planctomycetia; order Planctomycetales; family Planctomycetaceae; genus Schlesneria. The sequence continues at coordinate 4,843 of CAIQIR010000088.1, read as the reverse complement.
GGCATCAAATGCCAGAAGATCGCTTTGAATATTCGGATTGTGGTAAGCATCGACAATCGCAATCGTTTGACCAGTACCGTAAGCGGAATTACCAATCGAGACACCGTAAGCAGTAATGATCTGATTTGGTGAATAACCCGTCGCTGCTGCAGTCGCATTCGTTGTTTGAGTTGTAGACCTGTGTGCTTGCCAACTTGGTTGCTCATTGACGCCAATCAAGGGATTAACAGCCGAGAGCAATTGACGGGATTCCAGGAACTCGACCTGAGCCGCAGTTGCACGGAAATTCAATTGTTGACCGCAGCGATTACGGGGTTTACGAAATGACTTGCGATCAAGAAGCGACAACAACTTATGTGCAATCTCGGAAAATTGATCAGAGGCTTTCATGTTGATCACCTAAAACTGTTGGACAAGAATCCAGTATCCACCCAAGATGCTGGTCGAAATCAACTTGTTCACGAGTGCGTTTCGCGTTCCATTTCCGCTTGGAACTGGAACGTGAAACAGAACTCGATTCTGAAGGACAAGCCGACTCAGAATTCAAATGAAACCTAGTTCCGACGAAATCCCCCGGGCGAGACTCGACGGCTGTAAATTCTTGATTTGCGCATTGACGTAAGCCGCCGAAATTCATGTTTGACCGACGGAATCAATCCGTGATCAACGCGCATCGAAGTTGCAACGTGTACGAAATGTGTCACAGTTTCCGCGGACGGATTTCACTGTTTACCTCACGATCGGTCACGACAGTGAATGCGAGGCCTTAAGCCTTGGAACAGAACTACGCCACACGCTTTTCCAGCGAAAAGAGCCCGTGGCAGTCCAGCCGCACTCGACGGCCTGTTCAAATGAGAACGCCGGGTCTCTCGAATACCTTAATTGTGGGCGTTTGCGGCAATGGGACTTGGTTGTCTCCGTTCGTTCAATCGCCTTCTCAGGCAGTATGGGTTGAAAAAAGCGGCAGGCACCTTGCAAGGTGCGTCCGAATGCTCGTTTGTCCGTAATTTCTAGCCCTGGCCCTGAGCCTCTAATTTGTTTGGGGTCCAAATTCAGGACGCTTTGCGCAATCACGCAAAGCGTCTGGCTTTAATGGCCGGCTCTCATTTCTGAATTAGATTGCCCATGAGTCAATCGCGCTGCGAATGAAAGGCCAGGAATCGTCTCAAATGGGGGCGAGTGACTTCATGCTCCTTCAATGGTCTGAGGAGCCAAGTGACCCCAGTGTTGGAGTCATTTGTTCGGAATTCTCAGTTCATTTCATGAAAGGGAAGCCTATTGAAACAATCAGCGAATCGATGAGCAAAAGCAGAATCGATTGACGTACGAGACAAGGTTTCGAGGCGTCATGCAGCCCAACCCACCATAGGGCAATTTGTTCACGGCCTGTTTCACAGCGATATCCTCTCCAGGCACGAATCAAATCTCACATTTAAATTAATCGCCTTATTTGTGACACGACGCTGATATCGATCTCGTCAATTCAACGATTCTCTTATGTCGCCGAAATCCCGCCATCATTCGAATGATGGCGGGATTTCTCGTTTTGTGCCGAGCATGTGTCGCAGCTCAAGGGTGGAAGTCCCCTATCTCGATTTCTGGAGAGTCGTTCCTTTGTATCGTCCCCTGCGTTCATCTTCCGCGGTACAGATCTTGAGCTTGGAGGCGATGATGAGATGACTTCAGATCAACGTTTCATCAGGAGACCAATCTAAGATTGTCAAGGAAACACGTTCGTTGCGTCAAAACGCAATTCCTTGAGAAAGCTCGCACAGCCCGCTGCTCTGATCATAGATTGGAGTAACCCAACAATTCGAACGAAGTTCACTTGAGCGGAGTAATCAACATGTGGCGCCCAGAAGTCGGTCAGGGTAAAAAGATGCAACCTCGAAAAGGAGCCATCACCGTATTGATGGCGCTCTGCACCATTTTGATGCTGGCCTTTACGGCATTCTGTATCGACATTGGGTGGGCCTCACTGGCTCAGAGCGGACTGCAAAACGCAGCAGACTCGGCGGCAACAGCCGCCGCGGCCGCATTAAATCAAGGTTACGCGACTTATTCGATTCCAACACAGTCCAGCCCAAGCAGCATCATTTCTTCAGCTCAGTCTACCGCAACGTCATGGGCAACAAGCTACGGGAGTTACAACGGATCCGCAGACTTGCAGTCCTTGAACATCGCGAGTGCCGATGTCGTGTTTTCCAAGTCGGATTCGAGTGGTGTTCTTTCATCCAGTTTTACGGGCTTTCCCAATACGGTGTCGGTGACCGTGCGGCGCAACGGCTCCATCAATACAGCATTGCCCCTTTTCTTCGCTCCAGCAATTGGCACCAAGTCGTTAAGCATGACCGCATCCGCGTCTGCCACGATTTACACCGGTGTCATTACATCATTCAGTTCAACGGGTGGAGGCGAAGGGAGTGCTGGCGGCTACGGAGGCTGGGGAACTTCCTATAAAAGTTCAGGCTCATCAAGTTCGTTCAACAATCTGCTGCTTCCGATTGGTCTTGACGCCGTGGCGTGGGCGAACTTCGTGAATACGGGAGCATCACCGAGTAACTCCACCTATGCGTCGGTGTCCTCTTCAACGTCTTCCAATCCTTTCACCAGCGGCTCTCTCGCCTGGTATGTCTGGAATGCCCTGAATGGAGATTCATCTGGCGACGACGGAAAGTCCTCAGGTGGCGACGACGGAAAGTCCTCAGGTTCGTCCACTTCATGGGACACTTCATGGAGCGCGTCGAGCGCCTGTAACTCAAATTGGTGGGATTTCGAATGGAAGAAATCAAGCACCCCTTTGACACCGTCCTCTTCCTCGACGAAATGCAACAACGCTCCACAGTGCTGCATTTTTCCATGCCCTTCTCAATGCCCTGGGATGACAGGGTGCATTTCCCTCGATGGAAACACCGTTACCGATACGGCATTTAGCAACTGGGTTATCAACGGGGCCAGTTCGAGCGACATCGATGGTATGTGCAGCAAGTCGTGCTTCCCCTGCACAACCTCGTCACCCAAGAGTTGCAGCGGTTCGTCGACCGTGTCTTCGACCGTATGCAACAGTTTTGCGAGCATCGTAGGTCAAAAGCGGATAATGCCCGTCTTTAAAGCCGTGTCGACATCGGGTTCGTACCAGGCATGCTCTGGCTCGGGGACTAGCGCCAAGTATCAGATTTGCGGATACGTTGGCGTCCAAGTCACGAGCGTTACAGGCTCGGGAAGTAGCACGTGTATCAACGTTCAGCCTTGCTGTGTCGTCGATCCGACTGCCGTTTTTGATAAGTCTACGCTCGTTCCTTGTGGTAGCGAACCAACGACACAGCTGAAAACGTATACCTGCACGGCACCGAAAGTCTGTCAGTAACTGATTGTCATCCACTCCGAACCTCATGACGTCGATAAGTGACCATTCGCCACGACGAAAACTTGAAATCGAAGACCATTGTCGCGACGGATCTCCTAGCGTGCTGGAAATCCAGTCAATTAAACGCAATCGTTGTAAGTCATTTACGGAAAATGGCTAGCGTCAAGTTCGACTGCTGCGGCGGGCTGTTAAGCGGCCGTTCCTTCAGTCTGCCCCAGCGGGCCCAGGCGTTGCGACCCAGGTCTCGTTTGATCACACTTCGCCATGAGCGATCGGAAAGAGCGGGTGCCACCCCTCGGACATTGTGCGCAAACGTGTGCGTTGAATTTTACTGCCGAACCCTCTTTCTCCACGGGGATGTGATTTTGTCAGGCAGTTCCGCTAATCAGATTCCCGCAATTTGCCCATGAGTTCGCTGTCGGTCCTGACGACGTTGAGGATTTCTGAGAGCCGGGAAAGTTTAAGCACTTCTGCAACAGATTCCTGGGGCTTAAAGAGCACGAGCTTAAGGCCTCGGCGCTTGAGTTGATTATAGACGCGAATCAAGACGCTGATCCCCAATGACGTCATCTTCGATACCTCAGACACGTCAAGAACAACGCTTCGTTGAATGCCTGTCAAAAGGGAAGACAACTCTTGTTCAACCTGGCTGGCCTCAGAGGCATTCAATTCCCCGCAGAGGGAGATGCGAACCAGCACGGGGCTGTTTTCCAATATCGAAACTTTCACGCTTGACGCTCAAATTAAATGGTGATTACTTCTTGATCCATTCTCGGCCCGAAACTGGCTCAGTGAGTCGACTCGGTACCCCTTCATACAGCTCCATCACGAGTTCGACTTGTGGCAACTCTTTACTGATTCCCAAGAGTTTGGCACGATCGATTACGTTCAGATGATTCCCCATGTGCAGTGCGACCGCTGCCAACTGACGCGGCAGGCAAGGATTTCGTTCCCGGTCGAGAAACGTCGGCATATACGCGTGTTCGAACAGTATGCCCTGGAATTAGCACAGATCACCACCGCTCTGCCCGCGGCCGACCATCTTAACGTGGCTTGGGACATGGCCCGCGATCTTGAAGTCCTGCACAGGAAGAAGTAGTTCGCTTGACTGACACTCAAGCAACTCGCGATTAATGAAATTTACCTCAGCTAGCCGGCTGCCGATGAAATTTCGACGCAACAAAATTTCTGTGGCCGCACCGACTGTCATTGCTTTTCCAACGGGCCGGTGAGAACTCATCTGAACTGAGCATGCGATCACAACTGTGCATAGCAGCGAAAGTGCCAATACGCATCCGATCACGATCATGATGCTCCATTGATCTGAGTAAAGTTCGGAACGTGACAACAACTTTGAGACAGTTTCGTGAAAAGAATTAGAGAGTATTTGCGAGCGGAGTTGGTCCGGTCTGCTGTTTTTTGTCGGCGATCAGATTGGTTTCCGGTGGATTGATCCAGACGTTTTGAGGCGGCTGT
>CAIQIR010000087.1 GCA_903871875.1 uncultured Schlesneria sp. | reverse complement strand
GTGGTGTTATTGCAGGACTGTGGTGTTATTGCAGGACTGTGGTGTTGCAGTGCAGTAAATGAAGTGAGTCGTCACCGCGTCATATTGGGGAGTGTATCGTTGCCTCGGGCAAAGCCATTTCGTTTATTTCGAATATTGCATTTGCTGCGATTGGTCGATAGACTTCTTTTGGGGGAAGGAGGACAAAAGATGCCAACATTGCTCGGAGAATTCTCCGAAATAGTTACACCCACAGCAGATGAGGCGATTCTGGCACAGCAGAGCAGTCGGGCGCTGGCGCGTTTTGTTGGACATGGAAAACAGCAGAAGCCGTTAAACTTTCGAATCCAGCAGGATGACACGCCGGAAGAGACCGTGTCGATTCCCGCGTCGGCGTTCCGGTTGCTCAATGATATCCTCACGCAGATGGCCCAAGGCAATGCAGTGACGATGATTCCGGTTCATGCCGAGCTAACCACCCAGCAGGCGGCGGACATCCTGAATGTTTCTCGACCGTTCCTCGTCGAGCAGCTGGAAAAGGGAGCGATTGCCTACCGCAAGATCGGCACCCATCGGCGCGTGCTGTTCAAGGATTTGATGGAATACAAGGTGACGCTTGATCGCAATCGACTGCAATCGCTGGACGAGCTATCGGCGCAGGCTCAGGAATTAGGCATGGGTTATTGAGGTGAGTAATTTCACGGTGCTGTACGATGCCTGCGTGCTTTACCCTGCGCCGCTACGCGATCTTCTCATGCATCTCGCCGTCACTGACCTGTACCGTTCATCCGTCTAGCGCAGAACCGGTAGCCGGATTGGTTTGGCGGTTGGTTCGATCGTGACCAGGACCAATTTGAAGGCGGGGGTTTTGGAACGGGGGTCGGCGGTTCGGGGGACCAGGACGTTGCATTCGGGATAGTACATCGCCGTATTACCCGGGCGGATCTTTTCGAACGGGGTCGCGATGATATTGGTCATCTCGCCCGTGGCGCTGCGGACCGTGAGGCGTTGACCGGCCTGCAAACCGAAGCGATCCAGATCTTCCGGATGCAACAGGATGACCTGACGGCCTTCGATGCCGCGGTACAGATCGTAGTCCTCGTAGACGACCGTGTTGAACTGGCCTTCGCTGCGAATCGTCATCAGACGCAGTTCATGCGGCGCGCCCACTAGTTCCGGTAACTCGTGCGCACGCAGCTGGGCTTTGCCGTTCGGCGTGGGAAAATGCGGTGTGTGAAAGGTGCGGCCGTCGAGTTGGAATTCTTTTTTGGTTTCGCCGATATCCTTGATCTGATCGAAACCGGGAACGACCTTGGCAATCGCCTCGCGAATCCGATTGGTGTTGCGCATCGATTCCCAATCGATCGGGCCGCTGTTGCCCAGGACGCCGCTGGCGATCGTGGCAATCACTTCGATTTCACTCTTCGGCCCCTCATGCCGTGACGGACCTCCGTCGCTCAGGCGGACAAAATTGAACATCGATTCCTGCGTGGTCGACTGCGGCTCTTCGTCGCGCGCCAGCACCGGCAGAATGATCGTTTCTTCGGCCAATCCGTGGGCGTGACCCGTGTTCAGCGTCGTGTTCAGATAGACCAGCAGTTCCAACTTGCTGAGTGCCTGCTCGGCGAAAGTCGCGTCGGGGTTGGACCCATACAGGTTTCCGCCCAGGCAGAAGCCAAATTTCAACTCCCGTTGATCGGCCGCTTCCATGCAGGCGAGCGTGTCGAGACCGGCGGTTGTGGGAAGTTCCAGACCGAAATGGGACTGCAAGCGATCGAAGATTGCGTCCTTCAGTTTCGGAGTGACACCCATCGAGCCGATGCCCTGGACGTTGGAATGTCCGCGAATCGGTAGCAATCCCGCGTTGGGTCGCCCCACCATGCCCCGCAGCAACGCCAGGTTGGCGATCGCTTCGACATTTTCCACACCGTACGTGTGATGCGTGATGCCCATCGTCCAGGTGAAGACAACATTCTCGGCCGCGGCATACCGCGTGGCGATCGCCTGGATCGCGTCGGCTTCGACGCCCGATTTGCGGTAGATGTCTTCCCAATCGAGACTGGCCAGTTGCGCTTTCAACTGGGGCCAGTGATCGCAGTAGGTCTTGAGATACGCCTCGTCGTGCACGTTCATTTCGACAATGCGTTTGGCGATGCCAGAAAGCAGCGCCAGATCCCCGCCGATGTGCGGTTGGACATACAGCGAGGCAATCTTGCTGCCGAACATCAGGCTGAACGGATCGCTTGGCACGCTGAAGTTCACCAGGCCCGTTTCGACGATCGGATTAATGACGACGACATGCCCGCCCTTGCGACGCAAATTTTTGAGTGTCGATATCAGTCGCGGATGGTTACTGGCCGGGTTGCCGCCGATGATAAAGACCAGATCGGCATGCTCGATATCTTCGAGCACCAGTGTCGCCGTGCCGGTGCCAAGGACGCTATTCAGCCCCACGCCACTCGCCTGATGACAGTAGAACGAACAATTATTGACGTTGTTAGTCCCAAAAACGCGGGCAAAGACCTGCAACAGAAATCCGGCTTCATTGGAACTGCGGCCGCTGAAATACCAGAACGTTTCGTTGGGCGTGACGGGATCACCGGCGGCTCCGTTGGTCGACGTGGCAGGTCGCGACGGGGATGCGGCGGCCGGGCGCAGCTTGGTGATGATCTTCTGGAAAGCCTCGTCCCACGAGATCGGCTGGTAGTAGTTTTCGCCTCGGCGATGGATGACCGGTTGGATCAGTCGGCCGCTGGTTTCCAGTTCCCGCGGTGAAAAAGCTTGCAGCTGAGGAATCGAATAGGTCTTGAAGAAATCGGGCTTCACCGCGCCCTGCATGTCGGCGACCATCGCCTGCAGCGACTTCTTGCAGACTTCGGGAAACATGCCCCGTTCATTGGCCATCCCGCCTTGCTGACCGCCCATCCCGAGTGCGCAGGTCTTGCAGGCGTTCTTGGAACGCATGGCCTTCCACAGCTTCCACAGCCCACCCGCTTCACGTGCTTTGCTGAAGGTGTAACGCACCGCGGGCCAACCGCCGCCTGTTCGCACTTTTCGCATGTCGAAGCCTTGAGAAAAACTCTGCCGAGGTCTGCCTGGGAAGATCGGGATTGTATGACACCGGCGAGGGGGCCTCAACGTGGCGTCGATGCATTTGCCGTTGCGAACGAAAAGAGGAATGACGTTCGATCTGAAATGCGCCCGACGAGAGTCGCATTCCTGCCGAGTGGCTTAAATCCGGCAAGATCCAGCCGGATTCGATCTGTTGCGTACCAGCGGGGTTTTGTATCCTGATCTCAGGTTCGGGAATGGAACGTGATCAGCACCCATTTCGCGCCACAATAGCTTTCAGCTTTCTCAGATTCTGACGAGGCGAACGGGATGGGTGAGTTACCACACAGACTGCCGATGCCGACGGTGGCCCTGGGACGTCGAGCGTTCCTCAAAGTGGGTTCGCTGGCCTTGGGGCAATTGACGCTCGCCGATCAACTGCACCGCCAAGCGGTTGCAAGCGATTCGAATGCCGAGCCAACGGCCGTGATCCAGATTTATATGGGGGGTGGGCCCAGTCATCTGGATATGTATGACATGAAGCCCAACGCGCCGCTGGAAATTCGCGGCGAGTTTCAGTCGATCTCGACCAACGTCGCCGGCTACCAGATCTGCGAACACCTGCCGTACCTGGCGTCGGTGATGGACAAACTGGCCATCGTCCGCACGGTGCAGCATCAAAATGCCGGACATCTTCCTGCGTCGCACTGGATGATGACGGGGCATCAACCGACCGCAGGCAGCACCGGCAACTTGAATCCGTCGCTCGGTTCGGTCGTTTCGCGGCTGCATGGTCCGAACCATCCGGGGATGCCGGCCTACGTCAGTATTCCCCGCCGACAACTGCTGGGCGCGTCGGCCTTTCTGGGATCGGCTCATAATCCGTTTACTCCGGAAAGCGATCCCAGCAAAAAGGACTTCGCCGTCCTGAACCTGAAAATGCCCGCTGAGATGAGCATTCCTCGGCTGGAAGATCGTCAGGGATTACTGCAATCACTCGGCCGTTTTCGCGGTGGCGTCGACGCACGTAGCGAGTCGGACGGCATCGACAAATTCTCACGGCAGGCGATGGAAATGGTCACTAGCGGCCGCGCACTGAAGGCGTTCGATTTGAATCAGGAAGATCCCAAGGTCCGCGAGAAGTATGGCTCCTACAGCGTCGGCCAGGGCTGTCTGTTGGCACGTCGCCTGGTCGAAGCGGGCGTGACCCTGGTGACGGTACTGAGCGGTGGCGAGTGGGACACCCACGCGAATAATTTTCCGATTCTGAAAAGCGATTGTCTGCCGCGCATCGATCAGGCGATCGCGGCGCTGGTCTCGGATCTTCGCGAACGGTCACTCGACCGACGCGTGATGGTGGTGGCTTACGGCGAATTCGGCAGGACACCTCAAATCAATAAGAACGGCGGCCGCGATCATTGGCCAGGCACCAGCTGCGTGATGTTCGCAGGCGGCGGGCTGAAGGTCGGCCAGATGATCGGTCAAACCGACGCGCACGGAGCCTTTCCGATCACGCGCAGTTATTCGCCCGGCGATGTCCTGTCGACGGTCTACCAATTCCTGCAGATCGATTCGGAACACATCTTCCGTGACCCGAATCTGCAGCGGCCGATTCACGTGCTTCCGGAAGGACGCCCGATCGCGGAGTTGCTGACTTAGTGCGTGTCGCAGCTCAGCGTCGCGCTGAATCAAGGGTGAATCGCCACGAATTTACGCTCGCGGGACGCCACAATGATTGTGCAAGCGATCTCGTGCAGCGCCCGAACGTCGGGTGAAGATCGCGAGCGGCAAGGCGGGTTATCTCGTTCCGCGCCAACGATCGGTATGGGACGATCCCTGGCCGGCACGAATCCCGGGCCAACTGCCCGACTGCAGGGGAGATCGACCGTCGCGTGCGTTCTTGTTGGCATAGAACGCCAGTTGATCACCGGACGTCCATTCTTCGGGTTCGTCTTCCAGCCACTCGTCACGAAACCCGAGACGATGTTTGATGAACCGCATCAGCACGAGCAGTGGAAACAGGATCAGGCCCATCAGCACGATGACCATCAGCAAGAAGGGGCCCCGGCTGAAGAAGGTCTCAAGCGAGGAAAACCGCTGTTTCCATAGCAGAAGAACCAGTAAGGCCCCAACACTTAAGTAAGGTCCAAACGGGATCTCTCGATGGGAACGCAGTGAGAAGGTGACGGCGGCCGCGACCAGAGCGCAGAGCGGAGCCAGCATGAAGAACACGATGAACGACGGCTGCCAACCGATGAAGCTGCCAATCATCGCCATGAGTGTTACATCGCCAAACCCCATCGCCTCACGTCCGAAGGCCCAATGCCCGATGATGCGAACCATCCAGACGGTTCCGCCTCCGACGATCAGTCCGAGCAGGCTATTGACGAGCCCGTGCCAATGGGGATGGGCGATCAACCAGGGGATCTGCTCGGGCAGTGACAGGATCCAATGCAGGCTGGGGGGAAAGACGGCTTGCAGACCGTTCAGTTCTTGCCGGGCAAAAAACCAGGTCGGCCACAGCGTGGGTGCTCCGAGGTAAGCACCACCGATCACACCGGCAATCATCCCCGGCACCGTGACGCCATCGGGAATGACCATCAGGTCGAAGTCGATGAAAGTCGCGACCAGCAGCGCTTCGGCCATGATCACAAAATAGAAGTACTGGGCATTCAACAGCCAGACGAGCTGTGCGTGATCGAGGCCTTTGTTTCCCAGAGCTCCCAGCGTCGAATAGAGGACGCTCGATTCAACTTTCGCGTGATATCCGGCGGGGACGATGGCGACGTATAGCACGACCCACAACAGGCCGTTGAAGAATTCGATCAACGCATAGCGGATCGGGATCGAGTGTCGACAGAATCGACAGCGGCCTCGTAACCACAACCAGCCGAAGATGGGAATGTTATCGATGGCCAGGATCCGCTTCTTGCAAAACGGGCAGGTTGAAGGAGGATGATTCAGACCGCTCAGTTGATCCCACAGGCGTTCATGTTGGGGAATGCGGTAGATGCAGACATTTAGAAAACTGCCGACGACGGCCCCAAACACGAACAGCCAGCCCAGCATAATCGGCAGTGGAATATCGGCCGGAGTCATACGCGGATCTCCTGGCGGTAGTCCGGAGGAAGCTGGGTCAGGATTCGCTGGACGAGCGTTTCGAGTGAAGCGCCTTCCGTCGCGAGCGTGATCGTCGCGCAGTCGCGATACAGCGGTTCGCGGTGGGCAATCAGTGCTCGAATTTCATCGACACCACCGGTCGAGGTCAAATTGGGCCGATGGGGGGTGGGAGTGCCATCGCGCAGAATTCGCCGCGCGATTGTTTCCACATTCGCTTGCAGCCAGACCACCGGTCCGGCGGCACGAAAATCTTGTCGCGTCGTTTCGTTCAGGATGGCCCCGCCGCCGGCCGCGAGCACCAATCGGTCGCGCTTGAGCAATTGAACCAGGATTTCTCGTTCAATTCGCCGGAACTCCGGTTCGCCATCGGTAGCGAAAATCTCGCGGATCGATCGACCCGTACAATTTTCCAATTCCACATCGGCATCAACCCAGTCGAAACCCAGTTTCGACGCCAGCCGCGGAGCCAGCGTGCTCTTCCCGGTACCGCGATAGCCGATCAGGGTGATGAACATGAAATAACGAGGTCAAATCGAAAGGGAGAGGCTTCGCGGCGGTTGCCGTGAAGACAGAGTGCTCACTTTGAGTCCTGTTTCTAGATTAAAGACCATCGTCACGCCCGATGGAAGCAGCGTCGCCGAGATTTGCGCACGGAATTGCAGAATCCGTGATGCCAAGCGGCCGGTCAAAGATCGTCGGCGACGCAGAATCGATGGTCAGACGAATTCGCTGAAGCGTATTGCGCCCCAGGTTCCTGCTCGCGAACCAGGACGAGACCGGCCGCGAAGCGCTCCAGCCCGAAGAATCCGAATTGACCGCACATCAGCCGTCGTGGCTCTGCCGTGCTTTCTTTCCTTTCACAACCGTTCGTCTGTGAACGAATTGTGAAGGGAAACCAACGGACTGTGCGCACCGTGTCGTGTTGAGACGAACGTCATGCGGAAAGGGAATTCAATAGTTTACGGTGTCACCGAACAGACATCGTCCATCAGCCAGTGATTCACATCACTGAGCATTTTTGTCGAGGGGCTGGCACCCGGGTCTTGATAGACGCGCGTCCCGATCTGCATTCCGGACGAGTAGAGCAAACGGCCGGCGGTGACGACATCGCGGACACCGCTGGATCGATTGCTGGCGGAAGTGGCCAGCAAAACTCGTTTATTCTGCAGTTCACGAAAGCGGAACGAAGGCACCTGCAGCTGCGAGAACGATCCGCACAGGCAAGCGGCCCCACCGAACCACTCGGGCCTTTGCAGGATCATTTCCATCGCGGCGGTGGCTCCGCTGCCATAACCGACCAGATAAATGCGTTCGCTGTGAATGTGATACTGACGTCGCAGGGCTCGGACGTGCGATTCCACGTCTTCCACTAGCTTGTCGCGTTGTTCGCTGGTCTCGGTCGACCAGCCAAAACCCGACCCGCTGGCGACGTTGCCTCGCAAGCTCAGCCCGATAAAGTTTCGTTCGCTGATGCTGGGCATCACCGACGACAATTCCGTCTCGGAAGAACCGTCTCCGTGAAACCAGACGATCAATGGATAGGCATAGCGAGCTTCGTAGTGATCGGGCAGATGGACCGCATGCGGCCGATCGCTGGCGATACGCTGCGTAAACGGGCTGATTTCCCCCGCGTGCAGCGTTTCGATCAGCTCGATAATTTCACCGTGCGTCGGCAGCGACTCTTCATCAAACGTGGCTTCGACCACGTGATCGTCGACCGAATCGACGGATTGAGTCAGATCCTGCATTCTTCGCTCCCAAGGACTTGGATCGAGTCGATCAAAGTCGCCCGGTTGCGAACCGAAGTCAAAAAAGGAGCGTTCGGTCATTTCCGCGAATCTCCAGCCCAGTTAATCAACGTGACGGTATTGGGAGCAGCCGTCTCGATTGCCGCGTGTCCATCCCTCATTGCAATGCTGTCTCTTACATCACTCATTGGGAAAAATTTGCCAGGGCACTCCGTCGCTTTCACGTCACTGTGCCCGATGACTTTGCCACTAGCAATGCCATATTCTCGTTTCAAAATGCCGACCAGTTGTTTGACTGACGCCGTTTGAGCGGCCGTCGGTGGCGTTTTGTCAAAGTTACCAATCAACACGACCCCGATTCCATGCTGGTTGTAATCTGCGATTCCGGCATGAGCCCCTTGTAATTGCTGTCGCCAGCGGAAGGTCGATTCGATTTCACCGTCACCCATTCCACTGCCATTGCCGATCACAAAGTGATAACCAATCCCCAACCAGTGATGACCTTTTTTATCTTTTCGCTTCAAGTGTTCTTCGTGAATGCTTTCCACACTGCCGCTGTCAGCAGCCGTGTGATGCAGGACAATGTAATTCCAATCTCGCAATTCCTCTTCAGGCTTCCAGGGATTGATGGCCGTGATCGGATCAATCGGATGGTTACTGGGCGGACTGATCGGCGGACCAATTGGTTCCGTCGGTTGAGGAATCACAGGAACCGGACTTGGCCGAATCGGGGGCGAGATCGAAGTTGTTGGTGGCACCACAGTCGGCTGGTTACAACCCAGCCCGCCCATACCACACACCAGCAAACAGGCCAACGACCCGACCAGCCAGGAAACCTTCGTGGCCCGTCGAGCATTTTGAGAATTCAGCGTGTGCATCCTGCGGAGTTTCATGCCCAATCCATGGGGTGTCTCTGCTCGCCAAGTTGGAGGTTCCAAGGCGGGGAGGACTGTAGTTTTCTTGCGAAATTGTGTCAACGTTAAGTACTACTGGGACAGGGTTTCAGGCGGCGGAAGACCACGCGAGACTGTTAAAGCTGGACGAGATTAACGCTTATAGGCCCTTTTTTTGAGGCCGGAAACTTTGCGTATCTTCCGCCCGCTTCGCAGTTACTGTGATACACGCGAATTTCGGGTGTTTTCCAGACCCTTTCAAATTTCAGTGAAGTCCACAGCCTGGAGCGACTTCGAGCGAGGTTTTTGCGGCGGGCGAAAAAGCCGGCCAGTCGACCCTGCCGGGAGTTTAAAACGGGGTGGTGTTCGCGGCGGATTTGTCCGATTCTTGAACAGGCTGGTGACTCCCGATAAGATCGCGAAGGTGGCTAAAACCACAGGGAACCTGCTACAGACGATTGATGTCTGTCCCCCGTTCTCGGATAATCCCACTGCTGGAAATGACCGGCAGAATCACAGGACTTGATCCACTTTCTCTAACAAAAGAAGTTCTGAGGACATGTCGAAATCGACGGACATCCGCATCAAGAGTGCCGCTTGCGCCGTTGAACAATTGCCGTTTCGAGCTCCCTTAAAGTTCGGCGGTCGCGTCCTTGAGAAGTCGTTGTTAATCAATGTGGACGTCGAAGTTGAGTCGCGCGATGGGAAGCGGCACGCGAGCGGATTCGGCAGCATGCCGCTGGGAAATATCTGGTCCTGGCCATCCGAAAAAGTAACCGGCGAACAAACTGAAACCGCGATGCAGCGATTCGCCGAGGAAATTGTCGACCTGGCCAACGAATGCAGCGAATTCGGACACCCCATCGATCTGGTCTATCACTTGTCCGGTGAATATGACCACCTGGCCAAACAGTTGGCGACCCAGCTGAAGATGGCCGAAGCGATGCCGGAGCTGGCTCAACTGGTCGCCGCCAGTTCGTTTGATGCCGCACTGCATGATGCGTATGGCCGCCTGCATAACGTCAATAGCTTCGATACGTTGTCGTCCAAATTCATGAACTACGATTTGTCCGAGTATCTGGATAGCGAGTTCAAAGGCGAATATCTCGACAAATACACGCTCCGTCAGCCGAAAGAACGGCTGCCGCTCTACCATCTGGTTGGAGCACTGGATCCGCTGACTGACGCCGACGTCACGAAGAAAATCGGCGACGGACTTCCCGAGACCTTGCCGCAGTGGATCGCTCACAACGGCCTGACACACATGAAGATCAAACTGGCCGGCGACGATTTCGAATGGGATGTCGCGAGAACGGTGGCGGTCAACACGGTGGCGGAAGAAGCCCAGGCACGACGTGGCTGCACTCAATGGTTTTACTCGGTCGACTTCAACGAGAAATGCCAGAATGTCAATTACGTCGTGGATTTCCTGAAGCAGATCAAATCTAAGTCCGTGGCGGCATTCGACCGGATCCAATACGTCGAACAACCGACTCACCGCGACCTGAAAGCGCATCCCGAAAACAAGATGCACGAAGCCGCGAAGATCAAACCGGTGGTGATTGATGAATCGCTGGTCAACTACGATTCGCTGCTGCTCGCCCGAGAACAGGGCTATACGGGCGCGGCACTCAAGGCCTGCAAAGGGCAGACGGAAACGTTATTGCTGGGTGCCGCGGCACAAAAGTTCGGCATGTTCCTGTGCGTGCAGGATTTGACCTGCCCCGGCTACTCATTCTTGCACTCGGCCAGCATTGCGGCTCACCTGCCTGGTGTGGCGGCGGTGGAAGGCAACGGACGTCAGTACTGTCCCGCGGGCAATAAGCCGTGGAACAAACGGTTCCCCACCATGTTCGACATCACCGACGGCACCGTCGGCACCGGTGCACTGAACGGCATCGGATTGGGCATCTAAGCCCGAAGTCGATCGCACTGGCCGGCCCTGACCCGATGAAGCAACCCCGCGGAAACTCTGCGAGATTGCCGTTCAGGTTGAACCGGCACACGCCTTGGCCATCGCAATTCGACGTTCACTGACCTGAGGCCCGCTGGATCGACCAAGCGGGCTGTCTACGAAAATTTCTCGTCGCTCACAGCAGAATCGTTTGTTCGCGATCGGGACCAATGCTGATGAACTTGACGGGAACACCCAGCAATTCGCAGATCGTATCGACGTATCGACGTGCTCCCGCAGGAAGGTCGCTCAGCTTTCGTGCATGAGTGATGTCCTGCTTCCAGCCGGGAATCTTGCGGAAGATCGGCTTGGCGACTTCCAGATCTTCGACGTGCGAGGGGAAATCGGTGGTGCGTTCACCACGGATCTCGTAGGCCTCGCAAATCGAAAGCTCATCGAGTTGAGCCAGCACATCCAGCAACATGACGGCAATCTCGTCCACGCCACAGATCCGTGCGCCATACGCCGTGGCGACCGAATCAAACCAGCCGCAGCGACGAGGCCGTCCGGTGACGGTGCCGTACTCGTGACCGACATCGCGGATATGTTGACCGGTTGCGTCGTGCAGTTCGGTCGGGAACGGGCCGCCACCGACGCGCGTGGTATAGGCCTTGACCACGCCGATCATGCGGGTGACTGCGCGCTGCGGCACGCCGCTGCCGCTGTGGATACCGGCCGAGGAACTATTCGAACTGGTCACATAGGGGAATGTTCCGTGATCCACATCTAGCAGGCTGCCTTGAGCCCCTTCGAACAGGATGTTTTTCTTCTGCTTCAGCGACCGATGCAACCAGGCGGTCGCGTCGATCACATGCGATTCCAGCTGCTCGGCATAGTCTTGATAGCTGGCATAAATGGCTTCGGCGTCGAGCGGGGCCAAATGGGGATCCAGCGCCTTAAGCGTCAGATTCTTGAACGCGACGATCTCGATCAGCTTGGCTCGGAACGATTCAGGGTGATAAAGATCGCCCACGCGAATCGCATGGGTGCGGCCAGCCTTGTCGCGATAGCAGGTCCCGATCCCGCGGCCAGTAGTACCGATGGCGTTGTCCCCACGTCGTTGCTCGAACACTTTGTCTTCGACAATGTGATAGGGAAGAATCACATGCGCGCGATCGCTGACCAACAGGTTTCCGCCGTCGACGCGCACGCCGCGGTCGGTCAGCGATTTCATTTCTTTCAGCAGAGCTTCCGGATTGACGACCAATCCGTTGCCGATGACGGCCGTCACGCCGGGGCGCAGGATGCCCGTCGGCAATAGTGACAGCTTATAAGTTTCGCCGTCGAATTTGACGGTGTGGCCGGCATTGTTGCCCCCTTGATATCGCACGACGACTTCGTGCGAATCGGTCAAGAAGTCAACGATTTTTCCCTTGGCCTCGTCGCCCCATTGCAGACCAACGACTGACGTGACTGACACTATTGCTAACCTTCAGTGAAGAAATCGATTTCGTGACGGGTGCTTTGCACCTCGCACGATACGGACGACGAATTTGCGTTTGAATCAGGGGTGAATCGCCATCCCGAAAGCCGGAGTTTTCCGTCGGCCGAACGACATCCCAGTCAGTTCGATCGCTGCACGACGTGAACCTCTAAACCGCTATCCACAGACTCTCGGGGCGCGAAAAACGCGGGGCTGACTTCGAAGTCAGCCCCGCGAGTCCAATTGATTCTATCGAGCCGGCCCGCCAATGTGGAGCGTCACGGCGGTCTTAACCCGCAAAAAGCCACGACCGGCCAATCACCAGTTTGCAGCCGCGGCCAGCCCGTCCGTCAAAATCATCGCAATCACCCGTCAGATGTACTGATTGATGATATTCTCGAGCATTTCTTGACGGCCCGATTCGTTCGGATTGAGCGTGTTCTTGCCCAGAACGTACTTTTCGAGCGATTCGAATGTCGCCTTGCCCGATTCGATTTCGGCACCGACGCCCGTGTCGAAACTGCGGTAGCGATTTTTGACAAAGTCTTTCAGCACACCATCTTTACGGATCGCCGCGGCGATCTTGGCACCACGTGCAAAAGCGTCCATGGCGCCGATATGGGCGTGAAACAGATCGATCGGCTCAAAACTCTCGCGACGAACCTTGGCGTCAAAGTTCACTCCACCTGGAGCGATGCCGCCCTGTTCGAGAATCACGAGCATGCACTGCGTGGTCAGATAAATATCCGTGGGGAACTGGTCAGTATCCCAACCCAGGAGCAGGTCACCGGTATTGGCGTCGATGCTGCCCAACGCCCCCTGGATGCGCGCGTATTCCAGTTCGTGCATCATCGTATGACCGGCGAGCGTCGCATGATTGGTCTCGATATTCAGTTTGACGTGGTCCATCAGTCCGTTCGCGCGACAGAAGTTCAAGCAGGCCGCCGCGTCGAAATCGTATTGATGCTTGGTCGGCTCTTTGGGTTTCGGCTCGAACAGGAACTGTCCTTTGAAGTCGATTTTCTTGGCGTAGTCGACGGCCATGTGCATGAACTTGGCCAGGTGGTCCAGTTCCCGTTTCATGTCGGTGTTGAACAGATTGTGATAGCCCTCACGACCACCCCAGAAGACGTAGTTTTCGCCGCCCAGTTCTTTGGTGACTTCCAGTGCTTTTTTCACTTGGGTCGCCGCAAAGGCAAACACGTCGGCATTGCAAGTTGTCGCGGCCCCGTGCATGAAGCGCGGGTGCGAGAACATGTTGGCCGTGCCCCACAGCAGCTTGATCCCGGTTCGCTCTTGAGCGGCCTTGAGTGCCTTCACGACCGCGTCGAGATTCTTATTGGTCTGTGTCAGCGTGTCGGCTTCGGGCGCGACATCGCGGTCATGAAAGGCGTAAAAGGGACAGCCCAGTTTTTCGATGAACTCGAACGCCACGTCGACGCGCTTCACCGCGTTCTCGACCGAATCCGATCCGTCATCCCAGGGTCGCTGCAAGGTTGCCGCACCGAACGGATCAACGCCCGTTCCGCGGAAGGTGTGCCAGTAGCAGACCGTGAATCGCATCAGATCTTTCAGCTTCTTCCCTTCGACCACTTCGTCGGGGTTGTAATGGCGGAAAGACAGCGGATTCTTGCTCTTAGGACCTTCGTACGCGATTTTTGGGATTTCGGGAAAATACGCCATGGAGAGCTGCCTGTTCAAAATAAGCCAAAGTAAAGTCGGAACGCGAAGCCAGAATCGACGCAGTCCGACGTGACAACCCTGTCCGTGTTCTCGTCGTGAGTCAGGGTCAGTATTCCATTTCGCAGGCAGTGTAACCGCGCCGATTCCGGCTGGCAAAGGCCGTGAATGACGTTGTTTTCCGCAATCAAGCCAAACAAATTTTCTCGCCGCCGAAGAACATTTCCAATTGCCGCCGCCGATAAGTGAAGATTTGCAGCAGATCGCGGCGAACCAGCAGCCAGTGAATCAGCCCGCCGCCGGGCACGGCATAATCCACCTCGTCACGAACAAGCGTTCCACCGTCTTGCTCTTCAAACGTGTGACAGTGATGCCAGAGTGAATATGGTCCCTTCAATTGGCGATCGACAAATCGAAACGGCGGCAGCCACTCGCTGATCTCGCTTTGCCAGCGAATCGGAATTCCGTGCAGCCGCAATCGGTATTCGATTTTTGTTCCGGCAAACATCGTCACAGGTCGTGGGGTCACAACGTGAAAGTTCAGAAACGGCGGAGTCAAATCCTGCAGTCGATGGGCATCCGCAAAGAACAAGAAAACCTCCTCCAGCGGACTGGGCAACCATTGTTCCGTTTGCAGTTGATACGCACCGCGGATCGTGGGGTGAGAACCGATGTGAATCATGGAACGCAATTGTCTTTTCGTTTCGAAACTGACACCCACGGTCGGGCGAGCGGAGGAAACGGAAGGGAATGCTTCCCTTCTTTGCAAACCGCGACGACTGCGGTATCCGCCATTTCGGGTTTATAGGCAGATTGGCAAATCGATTTTGCGGGCGCGAAATCAGACCTCGGCAAACCGCATCAAATCTTGCTTCGTCACGCGTTCGCCACTGAAAATTCGCGTCACGCGTCCGCGGGCCAGCGTGGCGATTCGATCTGAATAGGCCAGCACCAGTTCCGGCTCGGTCGACGCCAGAATCACCGCGGTGCCTTGCCGCTTCTGCTCGGCGACGAGTTCCATGATTTCGGCCTTGGCGTGAACGTCCATACCTCGAGTCGGTTCTTCCAGCAACAACACGCGGATCGGGCCGAGCAACCATTTGGCCAAGACCACTTTTTGCTGATTTCCGCCCGACAATGATCCCGCCCGCAGCGCCGGGTTTGGCGGACGACACCCCACTCGTTCCAGCATCGGTTGGCAGATCTGGTGTTCGCGTTTACGAACAATCCACGATCCGAGAGTTCTTTTGAGATGGGCCAGCGTCATGTTCTGCGCGATGGGGGCTCGACGCGCCAGAGTTTGCGCGCGGTCGGCAGCGACCAGCACGACGCCCTGATTGACGGCATTTGCGACGTCCCCTGTGGGCATCGTTCGGCCATCCACCAGGATTTGACCACGGTCGGTCGAGACCGAACCGGCCAAGGCATGCACCAGATCCTGATGCCCCGCGCCGACAAATCCGTACAGCCCCAGGCACTCACCGGGTTTTACTTCGAGCGAGATATCATCGAAGCAGCCCTGACGAATCAGCCCACGCACTTCCAGCCGCGACAAACCTGTCGCCGCAGTTGGCAGGGTCGACTCGATGCATTCCTCTGAAGTTGAATCGTTGGCATCGCCCACCATTTGACGAATGATCGTCGCGCGATCCAGCTGGTGGGCCGCGCGCGTTTCCAATTTGCGACCATCTTTGAGTATGGTGACTCGATCACAGATCGCCAGCACGTCCTCCAGAAAATGGCTGATGAAGACGATGGCGACTCCTCGCGTTTGCAAATGCTTGATCAATTCAAACAACCGTCGCGTTTCGGGAAGACTGAGGGCGCTGGTGGGTTCATCGAGAATCAACACCCGAGCCCCGCTGTGTAATCCTCGGGCAATCTCGACCATCTGCCGAATGACCAAGGGGAAATCCCCTAACCGGCGACGAACATCGATATGAATATCGAGTTCCGCTAGTGATTGGGTCGCCTGACGAGTCATCTCACGCCAATTGACCTGCCCCCAGGGCGTGACCAGTTGCCGGCCCAGAAACAGGTTTTCGGCCACCGAAAGTTGTTCGATGCCGGACAGCTCTTGATAGACCATCGCCACGCCGTGCGAGAGCGCTTCGCGCGGTGAGCCCAGACGAACGGGCCGGTTATCCAGCAGAATCTCACCCGAATAGTCGGGGACCACGCCAGCCAACACTTTCATCAATGTGCTTTTCCCCGCACCGTTACATCCGACCAGTCCATGCACCTCACCCGCTTGCAGCATGAAGTCGACGCCACTGAGCGCGATAACACCTCCAAATCGAACTCCGATTTGGCGACAGTCGAGCAACGGAGCGGACGCAGTGACCGACATCGGGAGTCACCTTCCAGTGGAAAACGACGAATTGGTGATCGCTGGGATTGGCAAACTTGCCAGGAATCAAGACGGTCCCGGTTCGAGTGGTCTTGTCACGAACGTGTGCGCGCCCCGACGAAATACTTGTAAGCAGATCATGCACTCGACGCAACCGGGTAATCAGCAGAAGATCTTGCTCCGATACGAGTTCGCGTGAACTTGCCAGAATCAATTGAACCGCTTGCCCCATTCTGACGTTCAGCATGGCGTGACGGTGAATTCGGCTCAGGTTGTGGTATTTCTGCGTGAGAAATATCTCAATTCCAGCAACGTTGGCGATTTTCCGTATCGTCCGGTATCACTTCAAACGATCACATTGACACCGATTGCGTCGTGAGTGATCCCTTATTCTGATTGAGCCTGTCGTGTTACACCTGCTGCAATTCCTCCTGCCCAACCGCCTGATTGGGCCAATCTTGAAGCCGCTGACGCGGTTCTTTCTTGGCTTTATCGCGATACCGATTTTCCGCCTGCTGGTGCGAAAAGTTGCACGGGTGCAGGAAATCAACGACGAATTGGAAAAGGATCTCGAACAGTGGTTTCGCGGCGCACTGCTGCTGCTGGTTGCGACCGACAACATGGAATCCGCATTGTTCGATTGGGTACCGGGAGGAGCTCGATTAAGCCCCTACCTCATGGCCGGGCGCCTGCTGCTGGCGATTGGTGTGATCGAGGGCATGCCCGATCAATCGCTGTTTGCGTTGATTCATCCGGGTCCACAAAAACCGAAGATCGAAAAAGGACAGGTTCTTCGGAGCCTGATGCGCTACATCCCACAGTTTTTGAAAGGGATTGTTTGTCAGCATCTGAATCGGTCGTCACCGGTCTTCGCAATTCTTTCCGTGCTGCAGCCGGGTGAAGTGGGCTGGATCTGCTATGGCCTGGCCATCTCGCAATATCTGCTGATCGGTTTAGTGACGTCCAAGGACAAAGCGCTGGATGTCCTATCGCAATTCGACGCCGCCGTGGCGCGTCAGCGGCAAGATATTGAATCAGAACTCATTCATCACAATGCGGCTCGCATCATGGCGGAAGCCCAGTTCAAAACGATGGATCCAGATGTCGAATCTCTTTGATGGAGAATGTCATCGAGTCGAGCCGGATTTAAGCCGCCGCCATCTGAAATAACCACGAGAAGTAACAACGCGGGGATGCGGATCAGAGCCCTCGATTTCGATCGACTCACCACCGGCGACGACGAGCGGACAGTCGGCCTACTGGGCCGGCGCGGCCAATTGTACTTCGATCTCGCGGGCGTCTTCTGCGTACTCGCGGTCGAGTTCCGCGAAATCGACTCCGGTCAGTTCATCGAGTCCCTGGGCTTGATCTCGAATTCGCTTGTCGCTGCTGTAAAGCTGCACGAGATGGTTCACCAACGCCTCGCGATAGCGACCTTTGTCATAGTGCATAAAGAACCGCGAAAGCCCCGCCGCCTGCGTGTAGTTCTTGACCAGTTCATGAGACCCCTGGAAACCTTGCATCCCAAATTCCGAGAAGTCTCGTAACGAGACATAATACTTTTCATGCAACAGATTGTAGCGGGCTCGGTCGAAACGAATGTGTTTCGGATCGCCCAACGTGAATGCGCCGTTCTTTCTCTGAAACGACTCCATGTAGCAGGCGATTCCTTCGATGATCCAGAAATGATGATTTTCGCAAATCGTGCGATTGGCCGAATCGCTTTCAAAGAACAGCTGATGTGTCGCCTCGTGGAACAACGTTCCTTCATGATCATGTTTCGGATCATGATAAAAGTGCGAGACTCGATCACTCGTCAGATACACACCATTGGTCTGATCAATATTGGGGAAAAACTTTCGCATTCGTTCGAGATATTCTTCGCGAGTCCGATAAAAATGGACGGTGTACGGCTTGGAATCTGGCCGACCATTTTTTAACGTGCCGTCGAATAACTTCTTCAGCTGTCCAGGTGTGAGGAAGAATCCCGCGAACGTTTCATTGAAGACTTCGTAGAAATCCTCCAGCGCCTTGCCCATCTCGACCCCTCGTTCAAGACTGACATTGGTTTTGATCAAGTAGTGGTCGGTTCGAATTTCCCAGGCGGATTTGAAATCTCGCCGCAATTCCCGTTCTTTCTCGGCCGTAACCCAGCGATCATTGAAGTGTCGTTCACCATCGATGTATCGCTGCCGGTACGAAAGCGGCAACCAGCCAAACTCTTCATGCCAGACCTTTCCCTGCCTGATTTGCGAAGAGGCGAACGGCGTCATCCATTCGTTTTTCTGTCGCTCGAATCCTAGAATTCTCCGAACCTGCTGATTGTCGGAATCATGCATCGCCGCTTCGCGAACGAGATCGTAGGCATAACTGGGAAATCCTTGACTCGCCGCCAGCCGTGCTTGCAAACAGAGATCCTTGGCATAGTCGGTCTCTAAATGTCGCAGCTGGATTTGCGAGGCACGTTCGTCGCCCGTCACATTGGCCGGAATCGGAGGTCGAACCTCTGTGGGAAGTTTTTCGACCCGTAGCGATTGGGAATCGGGAACGAACATGCGGGCTCGAATCTGTGCGGCGTCTTTGACGAATCCTTTTTCGTCGCACTTCTCGGCCAGTTTCTCGATCTGATTCGAGAATTCGCGAAATCGTTCGCGGTGTCGTTGCTGCACCTGATGAAGAGAATGTCGATCTTTGGGCGCCTGAGCGATCGCTGGTGATAATCCCATAACGGACCAAATAAGCGTCACGCCAACAAGATATCCGACTGGGATTCGCAACACAGATATCATCACCGTTCTCGCATTTCGGCTGCCGTTCATGAACTCGCCTCACATCACAGGCAGCGGCTATTTTAGAAAACGTTGGCAAGTGCTGATAGACGAATCGTCTCAACGTAAGTTTCGATGCTGCGTTACTTTGGATCATCACCAAATGTCGACTTCTTTCGCAGCAGGTGATGGTATTGCTGGGCGAAGCGATGGGATTCGTCGCGAACGTACTGCAGCAACCGCAGCGCATACGAATGCTTGCTTAAGACTTTGGGTTCGGACTGGCCGGGTAAAAAGATCTCCTCTTCCCGTTTGGCCAGGGAACAAACGAAGGGCGCCGTGACACCGATACTTTCCAAAGCGGCCATGGCAGCGCCCAGCTGTCCCTTGCCTCCGTCAATTAACAACAGATCGGGGAACGGTTCACTTTCTTGTTGCAAACGGCGGAAATGGCGACTAACGACTTCCCTCATCGACGCAAAATCGTCGACGCCGTCGATGGTGCGAATTTTGAATCGCTTGTAACCGTGCTTGAAGGGCAACCCATCAATGAATTGCACGCAACTGGCCACGGTCTCGCCCCCTTGAAGATGGGCGATATCCATCCCTTCAATCCGCCGGGGAAGCGTGGGCAATTCGAAGATCTTTTTCAAACCCAATAGTCCTCGCTTCGGATCCACCTGAAAAACTTCGGGCTGCGCGTGCTCACGCAAATCGCCCCGTAAGTTTAAGTTTTCGAGCAGCTTGATCTGATCACGAAGTCGCGCCGCCTTTTCGAATTTCAGTTCTTTCGCCGCCAATTGCATCTCGGTGCGCAGTTCTTCAAACAGGCTTTCTTTCTTCCCGTCCAGAAACAATCGCAGTCGACGGATATCCCGGCGATAATCGTCACGACTGATTCGCTGGTTACACGGAGCCGTACATTGATGAATGCTGGCCAGCAGGCATGGCCGGAACCACCGCCATCGGTCGTCGGCCTCTTTGATGTCCAAAGTGCAGGTGCGAAACTGAAAGATCTGCTGCAAGACCGCGATCGCACCCCGCAGCCGTTTCGCATTCGTGAACGGGCCATAAAGTTTTGTTCCACGCGGACGCGGCTTACGCGTGAACTCGACTCGCGGAAATTCTTCGCGGACAAAAATCTCCAGGTAGGGAAACGTCTTATCGTCTTTGAGTTCTTGATTGAAGCGTGGCTGCACGTCCTTAATCAGTCGCGCTTCCAGCAGCAGCGCATCGACTTCACTGTCGGTCGTGATGAAGTCGAGGTCTTTAATCTCAAGGACCAGATTGGCTGTACGCAGATCCTCAGCCGCTTGCTTCGTAAAGTAGCTACCCGCTCGATTTCGCAAATTGACGGCTTTGCCGATGTAGATCACCCGGCCCCGCTCATCTTTCATCAAATAAACGCCGGGTAACGCAGGAAATGTTTTCACTTTCTCCCTGGGGTCCACGGGCGATTGAGGCGTTGAAATCGGTTCAGTCATAAGTTGCGTTCAAGGAAAACCAATTGCGAAGAAATCACTTCTGTCACGACCAGGGGATTATAGGCCCACGAAGAAATGTCTGAATTTCACGCGACAACCCCTCTCGCCACTGTGTTGACTGCAGGGTCAAACAGGATTTTCGAACGAGACAAGTCTACTCACTTTACCCACCACTATTGTCCGTTTCCCTGCAATGCCCCACAATAGCAGTCAATTGTCCAGTTCTTGCCTTCCACGCCCAAGCTGACATCGCAAAAGGCACGTGCATCGAAGGCGAGAAGTCCCCTGCGGTCAGGCATCTTGCTGGGTAGTACCTGACATTTTTGACGAAAGATTTTGGCTTCATGATCGAATCGATCGAACTCGACGGGATCCGTCTGTTTCTCAGTCAACCCGACTCGTCGCAAGGAGAATGGATCGGACAGCGCGAGATACTTCAGCAACTGCTGGCGTGCTGGCTGGTGGTCGACGCCAAAGATCTGCCGCTGTCACCACGATTGGTGGGAACGCCAGGCATCGGCAAGACGACGTTGGCGATTTCCGCCGGACGAATTCGTCAACAGCAGCTGTACATTTACCAATGCACGGCGGACACGCGACCGGAAGACTTGCTCGTCACACCGGTCCTGGCCGAAAGCGGTCACATCAAGTACCACGCGTCGCCGCTGGTGACGGCCATGGTTCGTGGAGGCATTTGCATCCTCGACGAAGGCAACCGCATGAACGAGAAATCGTGGGCGAGCCTCGCGCCGCTGCTCGACCATCGGCGGTATGTCGAATCGATCGTCGCTGGAATCACGATTCACGCTCATCCCGACTTTCGCTGTGCCGTCACGATGAACGACGACGAATCGACGTTCGAGATTCCCGACTACATTCTGAGTCGCCTGCAACCCACGTTGACGTTGGGGCATCCGAATCGCGAAGACGAGCTATCGATTTTGCGATTTCATCTGCCGTTCGCGGAAACGGAAATGCTGAATTTGACCGTCGACTTTCTGCAACAGTCGCATCAACTGAATCTCGACTTTTCCACGCGCGATGGAATGAATGTCCTCAGATATGCGATGAAACGATTGGCACAGGACAAGGATCACCCTGTCGGCAAAGACAAATTGTGGCAAGAAGCACTGATGAATTGCCTGGGCGATGGAGCGGGCGATCTCGATTCGCTGGCCCAACGGCGTCAGCAGTCGCTGGGCGGAAAGATGATGCCCATGGGACTGGGCGACTTCTTTTTCGATCCGAGCGATCCTCTTCACCCCGATTACGATGATGAAGATGAGGACGAAGACGAGGATGAAGATCACTGAGCGAGCCAATAAGCCGCTCTGCCACTGTCACGGGACAGTCGTCGTCTGAGATCGAATTGCGGGAGAAAAACGGATGCGCATCTGTCTGCTCGGTTTGGTATCTGCCCTCCTGTTTTCGATTCCGTGTACAGGTGCCGATCCGGCCACGCCTCCCAATATCGTTTTCATTCTCGCGGACGATCTCGGATATGGGGATCTCGGCTGTTTCGGTTCAACCAAGATTCGGACACCGAATCTTGATCGGTTGGCTGCAGAGGGACTGCGTCTGACCCGTCACTACAGCGGTAATGCCGTCTGTGCTCCGTCGCGATGTGTTTTGATGACGGGACTTCATCCTGGACATGCTTTCATTCGCAACAACCGTTCGGTGGGAGAGGAAGGACAGTACCCGATTCCCGCGGGAACAAAGACGTTAGCGCGACGGCTGCATGACGAGGGTTACATTTGCGGGGCATTCGGCAAATGGGGCCTTGGTGGTCCCGATTCGGACGGACGTCCGCTGCAACAGGGAATCGATCGTTTCTTTGGCTACAATTGCCAGGGAGTGGCTCATAACTTTTATCCCGCCACATTGTGGGACGACGAAAAAGTCTTTCCGTTAAACAACCCGAAGATGGACATCGGCAAACCTTTGCCCACCGCGGTCGATCCGAATGATCCCGCGAGTTACCTTCCCTACCGAGGTCAGGATTATTCCGCCGATCTCATTCATGCTCAGGCATTGAAATTCATACGCGACAATCGTGCCCGTCGTTTCTTCCTGTACGTGCCGTCGACCATCCCTCACGTGTCATTGCAGGTCCCGGACGATTCGCTCGCCGAATATGCCGGCAAACTGGAGGACGCCCCTTACAAAGGAGGACATGGTTATTTTCCGCATCAGTACCCGCATGCGTGCTACGCGGCGATGGTCGCGCGACTCGACCGACACATCGGTGAGATCATGGCAGAATTGGAAAAATGCGGTCTGAAGGACAACACCATCATCGTCTTTTCGTCGGACAACGGTCCTGCGGCCAATCACGCGGGCGGGTCCGATTCTGATTTCTTCAATTCCACGGGCGGACTGACCGGAAAGAAGGGATCATTGGACGAAGGCGGGGTTCGCGTGCCAGCGATCGTTCGTTGGCCTGGCAAGATCCCGGCAGCGGCTGTGTCTGCTCGCATCACAGGTTTTGAGGACTGGACGCCGACACTCTTTGATCTTGCTGGTTTGAAACTGGCCGATCGACATGACCTGGATGGAGTCAGCTTCCGTGAGACGCTGTTGGGACAACAACAACCGGCACGCCCGTTCCTGTATCGCGAGTTCATTCGCCATCAGGCGGTCTGGTCTGGCAAGTGGAAAGCAATTCGCAAACATTTGGCAGACGTCAACGCCCCACTGGTGCTGAAGACGGAGCTGTACGATTTGGATGCCGATCCGACAGAATCGCAAGACGTCGCCGCGTCACATCCGACAGAACTGGCCCGACTCGAACAGATCTTGCACGATCAACACCGCCCCTCCGAACTCTTTCCAATTCAGGGGTTAGATCATCCAAAGCCCCGGCGAGAT
This sequence comes from uncultured Schlesneria sp., assembly GCA_903871875.1. Classification (GTDB taxonomy): domain Bacteria; phylum Planctomycetota; class Planctomycetia; order Planctomycetales; family Planctomycetaceae; genus Schlesneria. Next base: position 15,236 of record CAIQIR010000087.1, on the reverse strand, counting down.
CAGCAGTAGTTCGACCTTCGCCATCCCGATCGATTGTCGATGGCGACGCTATCCGGTCATCAGCAACGGAATTTCGTGGTTGCCGCTTGCAAATAATCGCGGATCAATCCGACGAAAGGGGAACTCAATCCCCTCGTACCGCCCCGCGACGCCCCACACCGGGAGGAAGTCGATCAGCGTTCTTCGCTGGCATCGCAGCGTTTGTTTCCGTTCGCCAGACCTGCAACATCTGCATCAATGATTCCACTCGCTCGGGGTGGGCGGCGGCAAGATTGTTCCTTTCGCCGATATCTGTTCGCAGGTTGTACAGCTCGCGCTGACCGTCTTCGAAAAATTCAATCAGTTTCCAGTCACCCTCTCGAATGGCACCGGCCGGAGTGGTTCGCCACGTATTCTCACTCGCTCCCAGATAACCGGGGAAATGCCAATACAAAGGCCGACGCTTCTGTGCAGGGGCCTCGCCCTTCAATAAATTCAAATAGCTGGTTCCATCCAGCAAGGTTCCCTGGGGCGGCGCGGCACCAGTCACTTCCATCAACGTGGGATATAGATCGACACTGTTAATCGGTTCATCCGACTCTCGCCCCTGTGGAATGACGCCGGGCCAACTGGCGATAAAGGGGACACGAATTCCCCCTTCATAGAGCATGCCTTTTCCGCCTCGTAGCGGAACATTATCAGTGCTTTCTTTTCCCGACTTGATTTCTTCTCGCAGATAACCACCCACCCCTCCATTGTCGCTGGTGAAAATGATCAGTGTTTGATCTGCCAAATTCAGGTCTTTGACCGCCTGACGAATCCGCCCAACACTTTCGTCTACGCTGAATATCATTGCCGCATACGTGGGATCATGATGTCCACCAACCCCTGGTTTGGCTCGGAACCGTTCGATCAAATCGGGTTTGGCCTGCAAGGGAGAGTGCACGCCGAAGTGCGGCAGATACAGAAAAAAGGGCTGCTTTTTGTGCCGCTGAATGAAATCCACCGCGCGATTGGTCAGATAATCCGCCAGATACGCACCGGGTGGAACCTTCTGCGTCGGCAACGTTTCAAAGTCGAAATGTTTACCGGCCGAGACGAACCCCTCGTCAAACCCCCGCTTCAGCGGGTGATGATCCCCATCATCCCCCAGATGCCATTTTCCAAAGAGCCCGGTGGAATAACCGCTTCTCTTCAATGATAAAGGCAACAACACCCGATCGAGCGGCATTTCTGTAACGTTGTCCACTGGACGTAGCGGCCGGCTACGCCAGTCGAAACGTTCGATGTCACCTACGGTGTAGACCCCCGTCCGCACTCCGTACTGTCCCGACATCAACGCAGCTCGAGTGGGCTGGCAATTCGGACCACAAGTGTAAGCCGAAGTCATCCGCAGGCCCTCGCGGGCCATCTGATCCAACTGAGGCGTTTCGTAATAGGGACTGCCGAAGCCAACGAGGTCGGTGTACCCCAAGTCATCCGCCAGGATGTAAATGACGTTCGGACGGCGTGCCGTGTCTTGGCCCGAGCCCGTTGACGAGATCAACACTGAACAAACACCAAACGCAAAGACCACTTTGTGGAACAAGACCTTCTCCGGACACAATGACTTCGTTGTTTACTTTGCTGACGAGGGTGTGCCAGGATTCCAAATCGTGGCGTTGATTTTTCGATCACGGTCCTTCTTGTCGTGAAAATAATAGACCGTCACCACATTCCCGTCCGGACGCTGAACGGTGCGCGGATAGCCAATATCGCGACCACCGCCTTCTCCTTCGATCACGAAGGGCTCACTCCATGTTTTTCCTTCGTCGGAACTGAGCAAGGCGCGCATTTCGAAGGGAGACGCACGAAAACCAAAAGTCATGCAAAGACGGCCGTCTTTCAGTTTGATCATGGCCGGAGGGTTGCCTTCCCCGCAATCAGCCAGTTCTTGATCGAAGACCCAGGTCTTGCAATTGTCTTTGCTCCGCCAGGCTTCAATCCAGCTCCGAAACTTTTCATCTTCTCCACTTTTGCAACGAATGGTGCACAGGAGTTCGGTCGGCGAAATGCGAACCGTCGAAGGCATGATGTAATAGCCCTTGGGTTCGGGACCGACATTCGAGACGAATTCAAAAGTCTTACAACCGTCTGTCGTCCGCGCACAAATCACGCGTCCTTCTTTGTTGTCTGCCTTCGATGCGGTCAAGAAAAAGAAGCAATCGTGCGGACCGTTGACGACCATATCAGTGCGGGCCGAGATCCCCTTCTGTCCCATCATCGGCAGCTTGAAGGGTCCCTTCCAGGTTCTCCCGCGATCATAGGAATAGTAAAAGCGGGACTGCCCCGTGTTCGAATCAACCATCCGCAGTGTCATGGCGAAGCCAGGGTGAGTGAAGTCAATTCCGCCAGGGCAATCAACAGGCTCGGGCTCTGACTGACCGGGAGGGAAAGTACCGTGGCGAAAACCCTTCCCCTGCGGGCCAACGAGAACGTGTTGCTCGGCGGGATATTCCAGCTTCCAACTATGGCCGCCGTCGAGACTGCGAGCCAGGACGTGATGCTCGGGCTTCTCACGATCGATATTGTGCCGTTCGCCCAGATCCTTGTATTCGCCGGTGCTAAACCCGACCAGAATTTCGTTGTCCCAGATCCACATTCCGTGATTGGCCGGCCAACCTCCGAATTTTCCATCGACGTCAAAGACTCCGACCTTCTCGATAATGTGCGGTTTGTCCGCAGCAACGACGAGACCGGACACAAAAAACAGCAATAATCCGAACGCAGCAATTCGTCCGGTTGGAAAACTCATGACAGTCGAACCCTTAAAAAAGAACCATCAAGGAGCCCGGTATGCGGGAAAGAAACCATTCGACGTGCTGGCCGTCCGACCCGTTGCAGCTTCCCATTGATGGCACAAACGTTGATAGGTTTGAGGGTCCGCAATGAGACGCCACGTGTAAAACGGGGCCCGTAAATGCGAGAAACCAGCCTTGAACTGGAACAGCGAATCTTCCGTGCCTCCGTAGCCACCACCCAGATGCAGTGTGCGATTCCCTCGTTCCTTAGCCCAAGTTCGCACAGAATCGAGCATAACTTTGGTGGGATACTGGCTATGAAATTCGTCGGTGGTGCCACTGAGATGATATTGCACCACACCGCAGACTTCGCCAAAAATCCCGCCACAGGCAACGGCCCCGTCTTTGTGACAGATGGCCAAGTGCAATACTTCGCCAATCGCCTCTCGCAGTTTGGCGAAGTAGTCGCGCGGAAAGAAATAATGCTCGCTGGCCCCGACACGACGCATCGTTTCAGTGTAAGCGCGAAAGAACTCGTCAAAATCTTTCCAATCGCTTTGGATTTCGACGGTGACCCCCTTCTTGATGGCCCGGTTGATTTCACTGCGATGTCCGGCGCGCGTCTGATGCCACAATTCCTCCTGGGACAAAGTGAGGTCGACGCAGATTGTCTGACCATGTTGTACCAGGCAACCGGCTTTGCGGAGCGGCTCCTGTGGAATCACCAGCGTCGGATGCGATCGAGCAAAGACACTGACGATACCTTTCTGTCGCAAGCCAGCACACAATTCGGCAATCGCCTGATCAAGAAAGGGTTCGACCGGAATCTGACCTTCGTTGATGACCAGTGGACTGCCATAGCCATAAGGAGTGACCGCATCAAATAACGGCGTCGACGATTCGCAGGATTGGGGCAACGGCCGCACAATCAACACAATCAGAAAGCGGTGACCCTCGTCATCTTCGGCGTGGAAAGCGAGCGGCACGCCATTAGCCTCGGGCGCGCTCATTCGGTCGCCCGCACTGAATGCGACGTACTTGGGCAAATGGTAGAAGTCATGCGAAGCGTCGGTCAAAAACCGGCTCCACAACTTCGATTCGGGCCCAATGAACTCACATCGCATCCAGAAAACTCCTAAATCACTGCGCTATGAGTGAGGAGAACCCGGTGTGTCTTCGACACTTTGCGCTCGCGAAAAGGCCAGCCATTCATTGGCGTGCCGCGTAACGACGCGAGGCCATTTCAACTGAGGTTCCGATCTTGAATCCATTCGGTATGAAACATCTGGCCGCGAGGTTTGTCAGTTCGCTCGTAGGTATGAGCGCCAAAATAATCTCGTTGGGCTTGCAAAAGATTGGCCGGAAGCCGCCCCTGCCGATAGCCGTCATAGTAGCTGAGGGCCGCACTGAAAACCGGGACGGGAAGACCAAGCTGAACAGACGTGGAGAGCACCCGGCGCCAGCTGGGCTGAGCATTCTGGACGGCCGAACTGAAGAAGTCGTCAAGCAACAGGTTTTCGAGGCCGGGGTTCTTGTCAAAGGCCGCCTTGATATCGCCCAGGAATCGCGAACGGATGATACAACCACCACGCCACAGCAGCGCGATGTTGCCGTTGTTCAACTTCCAGCCGAACTCTTTGGCCGCGGCATCGAGTTGCACGTAACCCTGTGCATAGCTGCAAAGCTTCGATGCGTACAGCGCCTGTCGAACATCTTCAATGAATTGTTTTTTGTCGCCAGTGAATTTGGCGTCAACAGGCCCCTTCAAAATCTTGCTCGCACGCACGCGAGCGTCCTTCTGAGCCGACAGGCATCGCGCATAGACCGACTCGGTGATCAGCGTGGTGGGAACCCCCAGATCCAGCGCATGCTGGCTCATCCATTTCCCGGTCCCTTTCTGCTGAGCAGTATCGAGAATCTTGTCGACAAGATATTCGCCCGACTCTTTATCCTTGACGGTAAAGATGTCTCGCGTAATTTCGATCAGGTAACTTTCCAGTTCCCCTTCATTCCAGTCCTTGAAGACGTGATACAACTCGTCATTGGTCAATCCAATGGCATTCTTCAGAATAAAGTAGGCCTCGCAGATCAGCTGCATATCGCCATATTCGATCCCGTTATGGACCATTTTCACATAGTGACCGGCGCCCGCATCGCCCACCCAGTCACAACAGGGAATGTCCAGCTTGGGTCCGACTTTGGCCGAGATCTTCTGAAAAATGTCTTTGACAAACGGCCACGCATCATGATGCCCGCCTGGCATGATGCTGGGTCCCTTGAGAGCCCCCTCTTCACCGCCGGAGACGCCGGTCCCGATAAACCTGAGACCAGCCGCCCGCAATTCCGCATCGCGCCGGTTCGTGTCGCGGAAGTCAGAATTTCCACCATCGATGATGATGTCACCAGCCGACAACAGCGGCTTGAGCTGTTCGATAACGCCGTCGACCGGTGCACCGGCCTTCACCATGATCATGATTCGCCGGGGAGCTTTCAGGCTGCTGACGAAAGACTCCAGCGTGTGGTAACCTTGAATGCGATCCACCGTGCCCGCGTGCACTTTATCAGCAGGTTCGTTTTTCAGACCGCCAACGAATTCGTCGGTCGTCGCTGTCGTCCGGTTGTAGACGGCAACAGAGAAACCATTGTTGGCCATGTTGAGAACGAGGTTTTGACCCATGACGGCCAAGCCAACGAGACCGATATCGTGCTGCGACATGCTGCAAAAATCCCATTCCACAGGCTGAGACGAGTCACTGGCTCCAGACAATCGGAGCAGTCAGACTCCAGTCCCTGATCGAAGTCTGGATTGTAAGCGGGTGGGGGTAAATGGAGCAAACCATCTCAACCCAGGCCACACTACAAGTTCGGATTGTTGCGTCGGCCACCGATGTGGGTGCCTTAAGTTTGCTTAATCAGTAGACCTGTTCGATGGTCGTCGATCAGTAATTCGCGGCAAAGATCCGTCGGGATCTTCACGAATCGAAGTTCGGCCAGAGACCGATCGCGAGCTTTCCGAATTCACGAGACAACGCTCGGCTCGTCCGCTGTCGCTATTCTGGCTTGGCGTTTGAATCCACCTCTGGCTTTTTGTCAGCATCCGCTGCAGGCGGATTTTCCGATTTCACTGCGGAAGAGTCAGCGAGTTCGGTCAGGTCCTCGACTTCTTCGACCTCGGGCAATTCCAGCTTGAGTTCGATTTGTTCCCCCGTCAGACACTCCAGGTAAAATCGCAAGATCGGCCTAAGCGGCGACGTCGGATTGGCTTGAATCGCTTCTCGGACGGACTGAGCGGCCTCTTCGACCGCACCGGCTTCCAGCTGCGCCAACGCGACGTTGTAATGCAGCTGTGCACCTTCAATTCGAACGGATTGAATCGTTTGCAGCGTCGCTGCCACGTTCGTCGCGGGGTAGGTATCCGGACCAATCCACTGCGGATTCAACGTGACAAAGGGAAGCGTGAACATCTCCGTCGGCAGATTCGTCTCAACTGCGACCCGCGTCTGATCGCTCCACAGTTTGATGGCCCGGTTGTAGTTGGCCACAGTCATCGCCGACATCGCAGCGGGATCTCGCCATTTGACAAAGGAATTGTCTTGGGCGATTCCTTCCAAAGATTCGAAAATCTCCGCCGCGTCTCGACCTCGGCCGGCTTCCATCAGCCAGCTTCCCAAAGTCAGCTTGGCCACCGGATTTTTCGCCAGATAGATTGCATCGTCCTCCAGCACTTTGATCGAAATCAATAGGCCTCCTGCCTGGTTTGCACCATTGGCGACTTGCAGACGATCGGTTCCATTCCCCAGGAAGTTGGCAACCATCGCTTCGATTCGACCAACGGTTTCTTCCAGTTGGACGATGGCTTGCGATATCTGTTCGCCCTCCTGTCGCTGTTCGTCGGTCGTCGCCTTGGAGCTGGAATTGGACTGCAACTCTTTCAGCTTCCGAATCAGATCGAGTCGGATATCCATCCGCCCCGTCATCTCATACTGCTGCAAAAGCAGTCGCACAATCGCCGGATTATCGGGCTGCAACGCGACCGCCTGCTGAAACGCGGCAATCGATTGATAGTATCGCAGTTTGTTCGGAGCGACAGGACCGCCCTGACTGAGCACGGCGGATTCGATCCGACTCAGGAAAGAATAGGCCCATCCGAGAACCCGGTATCCATCGGGGCAATTCGGATCGATCCGAAGCCCTTCATTCACGTGGCGAATCGCCAGCAATGCGGCCGCGATTGCCTTCGAATGGGATTCACCACTGCTGATGGCGAGTTGCAGAAAATGCTGACCCGCTTGAATGCCACTGGGAACGTCAAGACGACGAAGCGAGAACAGATTGTCGTAAGTCGTCGCGACCTTGGAGAACTCACGAGTTTCATCCACGATCTCGGTGGGCTTCTTCCGAAACGCCAAGTCCACCACATCAAACGAATGATCGCGAAGATATGTCGTTGTGGTGTCATCCGAGGGGTCCGGCCGCACGAAAACGGCCGTCGATCCATTCAAATTGACAAGCTGAAACTCGCTCGACCCCAGCAAACCTAAGAACGTGATGTAGTCCGGCGGAGGCACAGGACCGTTCAACCTCGGACAGGCCTGCCGGATGCGATATTTCTCGAAGGTGGTCCTCCAGGAACCAGCCTCGCTTCGATCCTCGATGCGATCACGCAATGCTCGGCGGGCCTTGTCATGAAGACTCAGCAAATTCGCATCGCCACTGCCGAAATAGAGCCCGACTCGACTGTCAACGAACGACTTTTGCCCACCCCAGACCAACAAGTCGCCCTGCCGGATCGAAAAATGGAACGGATGATCGTCGACCAGCGACTGACCCAGATTTTGGTAGTCATTCATCATACTGGCCAACGGAGCTTCGAAGCCGATACCAGTCCGCTTCCCTGTAGGGCCATCCAACCGACCGCTGAGAATCAGCCACGCCAAGGCGAAGAAGCTGATCACCGTGACGGCCCGGCCACCGCGAGAAAACAACAATTCCCGCCAATCAATCGAATAGACCTGGCCAAACTTTTCGCGATACCAGCCCTGCGCGTTCAATGTGCACAGAACACAGTTCACAAGACTCGCGACGGCCAATTCGTGGGTCGCTAAGACGCTCAGAGTGTTGAACCCAATAAATGCCAGGACGTGCGACCAGCGCAACCGCATGCGGTTGAGGATCAATGTCACGACCGTGATTGCCGCCAGGAACAAGGCGGCGATCGTTCGATGATTGACCGTCACCCAAACATAATCTTTGTCTTTCAACCACACGATCGGATAGAAACCCTGATCGAGGATCGACGGCTGCGGATAGGCAAATCGCATGGCCGGATAATCCGTCAGATACATTCGCACCGGAGCCAGCCACGATTCCCACAAAAAGGGATGAACGGCCACCGCGGCCAATGAAATCAACAGGACCTTGGCCAGCAAACCCTTCTCGCGATCCGATGAGGCGTCGCGCGTCAACCGCTCACCAACGGCCCACAACAGCAACAAAAACCACCCCAACCACGCTCGCTGATCACACTGCGCCCAAAGCCACAGGATCGGCACCAACCGCCACAAGCGAGGGGAACGACCGGGCTCTTCAGACTGCACCAGCGTCCACAAAACGAAACTGATCCCCAGCAATGTCACCAATTCCGGCTGGACCGTGAACTGTGGATAACAGACTAACAGCGCCAGCACCGCGCAAATCGATCCCCACCAGGTGCGAATGTGCGGCCGGACTGTATGTGCCAGAAGACCGAAAGCAACGCCCGCCATCAGCCCCTGGATGATCGAAAGGCCAATTCCACCGCCCAGGGAATGGATTCCGGCCATCGCAACATCAAACAGCCACGCCAGATTGACCCACTTGCGGTCGTTCGCGGTGTAAGAAAACATGTCGTTGGCGCCGGGCAGCAAGCCATGACTCAACAGATATTGTCCACTCTTCAAATGCAACAGCGTTCGAGTCTCGCCAATCTGCGAAATGCCCAGCAGCAGCGCCAGCCCGACAACCACCCATCGGATCACGAAATCGCCACGAATCGCTTCGTCCTCAACCAATTCCGGCGTCAAAGGCTCCCATTCCGGCAAACCTTCATCCTGCGCCACGGCGACGGGAGTCCCCTCCGGATGCGCAGACACCTGTGGCGACGACCCACCAGGCACCGATTCGCTGGAATTTGCTGCCGAAGCTTCGTCTGCCGCAGGTTTTGGATCGAGAGACTCGCCAGGTTGTTCGGTCACGATGTCACTCACGGGATTAACGAAAGAATGGCAGTAAGGAACCTGCTCTGGGTCAACATTTTACGTAGTCCGCCTTACGACGGGTTGCCGGAAATCGTTGGGAATCAGCCAGCCACGCCAGAACTTGCGATGAGCAATTTCACTGACTGACGCTTTGAAGCTGACACCGTAACATGATGCCCGGCAGGAGAATCCACGATTATGCCGCTGCTGCGGGCATCAGGCCAGGCAGGGAACCCTCAGAATCGTGGCCACGCGAGTGATCTCGACTTCGGTCAGCAATCCTTTCAGATGGCCTGACATACCAGGAGCAGCGTGCCAGCGACCGAGCACGTCGAACATCGGCCCGAGTCGAGTGATATCGATCCCCATTTGAAGCTTCTGGTCGATCGCGTCTTCCGGATCCAGATCGAGGAATTGACTGACCAGCAAAAAGTCTCCGTCATTCGGCAATTCCAGATACAACAGCCGTAATTCTCGGGCGAGATACGAATCCAACGGGAACGACATATCGAGCGGACCGCCGCTTAACAATCGCACCACCGACTCGGGCTCTTTTTCGATCAACCGAGCGGACAACTCGCAGGCTGCGTAAATGACGCTTTCTTCGACCAAATCCGCCTGGTGGATCTCACGACTGAGATGCTTGTGCCAGGTCGAGGCGATCAAATCGAGTTGCACCGCCGGGGCCACTTCTCGCAAAAACGGCACTTCACAGAGATATCCATATGGAACGAATTCTCCACTCAAACAACGTTTGTGCAGCGACAAGCTTTCAAATGTCTCGCGAAAGGCGATCCGGAAAGCGATGTAACTGAGCAACGTCTGTGGCAGCGGCTTTTGGCAGATCTTTAACATAAATCCAGAATTGTCTCGGCGGGGGACCGAACACAAGACAATCTTTCCGAATTTTCGGACACTGCCATAGGTTTTGCCAACTCATGCTGCGTGTCGATCACGACAGGCAAACTTTGGCTGTTGTAAAAACTCAACCAAGCCCTCCCAGAGGCCTTATTAAACCAAGGACCGCAATTGGCACAGCCGCTCACGGATGATTAAATGGCGAGGGGCAAAACGACTTCTTCAAACCGATCACGTTCAAACCACTCACGCTCATAGCCGTGCGGTTGAGCAGGAAACGGGCCCCCTAATTCCTTTCTCGCCAACTTCGGCACGTCCGAGGGACACTTGGACTCAGGATCTCAAGATTCATTTCGCGAGGATTCTTGCTCGGTAGACGTCGCTTGCGTGCGGAGCCCAGAGACCGATCCAAAATCAACAGGTCGCTTTGATTGGCGATAATCCAAAATGGACGGCACAACTGACGATCATCTCATCTTGCATTTTGTAGGGTAAGATTGATCGATGAGTGAGAATTACGTCGACACACAAACAACCCCGCATCTCTGGCTACGATCGACCGTGAGGGCAACCGAATCGCTGGCGTTCTCGATTTTGTCCGGCCAACACCAAGCCGAAATTCAGGGGCGAATTCGTAAATGCACCAAAACAATACTCAATAAGGTACAATTTCGCACCATTTCGAACCAAATCTGCGGTGGCGTTCAGGGGCTTGAAAACACGATAACTCGAACTTCGGTAAGGACTTTGAAAAAAGATTGTAAATCTGGCTTATGGTTTGCTAGAATTGACATTTGGTTGCGCGGCGCAGTCGAACGGCGACTTCGACCGATAGCGAATTCAACTCACTTGCTCGAATCCTGTCGCTCACCTCATCTGGAGACTCCGTCATGACTCGCTCACGCCTTTCGACGAAACGCCAGCCGCGTCGCGGCTTCACTTTGATCGAACTGCTGGTGGTGATCTCGATCATCGCCGTACTCGCCTCGCTGATTGCGCCCGCAGTTCAATCTGCCCGACGTGCTGCCCGAAAGTTGGAATGTTTGAACAACATTCGACAAGTCGGCATCGCCATGCAGTCCTTCGCGTCGAGTACCGGCGGATCGTTGCCGCCGTTGACCAGTGATATCCCGATTAGCCAAGGCAACGTAACCGGTTTCATCTACGGTGCTGGCTGGCCTATCGCCTTGTTGCCGGCGTTGGATGCGACCGCGCTATTGAAGAATGTCAAGAGCGACGCGACCGCTATGGTCTCGGTGACCCCTCCACAGGCGAACGTTCCTTTCGCCGTCACGGGAAGCGTCGGCGCCGTCAGCACCGCCTCGCCCCCCGTGAACGACAATGTCTGGGTACCAGCGTTTACTTGTCCAGACGATAACGACTCGTTCCGCGTGGGCGGCGGATTAAGTTACGTTGTCAATGCGGGCTTTATCCCGAGTACAATTTGGGGGACGTACGAAACCTTCACCTACACCGCTGGACTTTCGCCGGCGTCAAACGGCGGATCCCTGTCGAGCTTTGCAATGCACCAGCCGTACATCATTGACTGGGATGGTGGCGGAAATTATTCGATGGATGGCTTCCACGCGGCGGGGGCAGGATTTGACCCGTCAGATCAAAGTATCGAACTGGCAACAGGCGTTTTCTTCCGCGGCACAGCCGGCACTGGATCAAACTCGTTCGCTCCTTCTCTCGATTATGTCTCCACGGGAGACGGAACGTCGACCACGCTGATGCTGACGGAGAATTTGAATGCCGGGCCATGGAGCGGCTCGGCTAGTAACGGAGCCAACTACAACACCGGCTCATTTGGAGTTAACCAGATCGGCTTCGGCCTTGAGGTCATGGTCGCGTCAACCAATGCGCCGCTGGCCGGCGCCACGACGCCAAGTACTATGAACTCAGCATATTGGCTCGGACTGGTCACTGGAACGCATGGTGCTCCCGATGCAAGCTACATCAATCGCAATTTGACCGCTGCGGTCGGTGGTGCTCCCCGACCAAGTTCACAACATGCTGGCGGCGTCAACGTCATCATGTGCGACGGGTCTGGAAAATTTATCAGCGAACAAGTTGATAAGAACATCTATGCCCGATTGCTGACTTCAAACGGCGTCTCGTACGGTGAAGCGACCCTGGACAGCCGAGGCTTCTAAGCTTCTGATTTAGTTCAGCGTCAAACGGAACATGGCGATGGTCTCGATGATCGAGGCCACCGCTTTTTCGTTTACGGGAACCCGTAATCCTGACTGTCGAACGGCTGACGGTTGCAGCGGTCAAAACCACCTGTAGATCGTCCATCGCCGTTTGACCATTGCCCGCTATACTCTGCTCACTATGGATAGCCCCCATTCAGACGACCAATTGGCTGCGAAGGACCGGCACCAAACAACCGCTTCACCCGCGAACGCCGGTGCGACTGACAATCCGTTGGCAATCGTGGGTTATGCACTGGGCCTCGGATTTCTCTCGATATTGAACGTGACTGGTATTGATCGAGATTGGCGATCGGAGAACGCGCTGCTGATGGTGTTCTTGACCGTTGTCGGAGCATGGACCTGTCCCCGAAGACCAATTCTGGTCCTGACTTTAATCGCTCTGGCCACGGAGAGTCTGGCCGAATTTCGACAGACATCCGACGGGGTGGTGGGTTGTTTCATTCGATTCGCTGGCCGAGCGACATTGAACTCACTACTGATCCTATGGACTTCACGAGTTCGACAAAACCTGGAACGGGCGCAGCGATCGGCGCGCATTGATAGCTTGACCGGTTTGCCCAACCGTCAGGCCATCCTGGACGCATTGGAATCGGAGTTGTGCCGAGCTCGCCGATTTCGACGCCCCTTCTCGGTCGCCATGCTTGATGGCGACGGATTCAAGGCAATCAATGATCAACATGGTCATCTCGCCGGCGACCGAGCGCTGCAACAGATTGCGGCGGCATTAAGAAAACAGACTCGCGCTTACGACCATCTCGGTCGGTTCGGAGGCGATGAATTCGTGCTGATTCTTTCCGAAGCAGACGTCGCCGAGATCCCGGCCGTTTTCGAACGTCTACGTACCGCACTGCAGAACGAACTGAATTCCGAATATCCTTCCCTGACCTTCAGTATTGGGGTCGTCACGATCCGAGCCGACCGCGACCTTCCCAGTCGTCCCTTCGATCTCTTCGAATGCCTGCGGCAAGCCGACGAAGCGATGTACGTCGCGAAACGCAGTGGCCGAGGTCAGACCTGTTTCCAGACATATCGCGACAGAAGCCCTGATTCCGCGTAATTGCACAAGGACCGTGAAGACGGTTGGTGCCCACGGTGCGGCACAGTTCCTCGCCGAGTACGCTGATCAAAACAGGTGCCGCTCGAATTTCGCGCCCGCGGGATACGTGCCTGCGTTGCAGTCCGACGTCGGCGTGGCCCAAACGTGCTGACATGGAAGAAACCAGGTCACTGATCTGACTTTGCAGTCATAGCCCGGCGCGAAATTCGGATGCCTTCCAGACAGTCGCACTCTCTGGCCGGCCTTCTCGATAGGGCGAAAACCTCGAATTAATCCCGACAATCGTCAAATTGAAACTTCACAAGATCGTCGCTGCACAATCGGTTTTGTGAGCTAGACTTCCGTATATCAATGGGGACTGAAGACAGGACGAACTCATGTCGGAACAATGGTTTTATCGGATCTACGGACAGGAATTCGGTCCTGTTTCACTGGATCTGGTTCGAACGCTCGTCGCCGCAGGAACCATTGCGCCGGATGATGAAGTTCGCGAAGCAACTCGATCCAACTGGATCCTGGCCTGTGCCGCCTACGAATTGCGAGACTCGATCAAATCACCCCAATCGGACCGGGATGTGGAACGGCGAACCGTACGGGATGAATGGTTTTGTCGGGGAGCCGACGGAGACTTTGGGCCGCTGAAATTGGTTGATCTGATCCAACTGGCGGTCGATGGCGAACTTTCACCGGACGAACAAGTCAAAGCGAAAGCGGATGATTACTGGAAACAGGTCAGTTCAATCCGCCGCCTTGTTGAATTGCTCCCCTTTCCTGACGAGCAACGTCGCCCCGTATCGACTGCTAACCGTCCGACCCTGATCGAGAGAAATCAGTGGTTCAAAACAGCTGACGACAACACCAGCGACTCAGCGATCGGAATGCCAGACCAGGTCTCGCAGCCAGACTCGGACTTTGTTGGCGGACGCCAGACAACCGTCCGATCTCAACCCCAAGGTATTGGTACACCGGACCCCGACGATCCCAGTGACAATGAAGAAGCGGATGTCATCTTATTTCCGACCGACCGATCAACCAGATCGGTCGACGCGAAGTCCTTGATCGATCAATTGAACTCCACAGACTCACTCACCAATATCCTGGGCGAATTCGGAACCTTGTCGTCACTCAATCAAGTCTTTCCCGCGACGCTCAGAAGTGAACAGCATTGTGAATCGGATTTGGCGGGGTCTGAATGGACCGGATGGATCGGCGGCGAGGAATTCGGACCGATCAACTATACGGAATTATTGACCTGGGCGGTCACCGGTCGATTGTCACCTGTCGATTTCGTCCGCCAAGGCCAAGAAGGCCCATTCGTCCCGGCAGTCAGCATTCCTCGCCTGTTCACCGTTCGAGCGGCAACCGATTCTCTGTTCCGACGCACCGTGTCGATGGCATCGATTGAAGCTCCGATCATGGCGAAATCTCAATCCGCCCTGCAAAGCGTTCGTGATGCTGGCTGCTTGAAACCGGGAAATCGGCAGCGGCCACATCCCAGCGGACAACCACCGCTCGACTGGAGTCGATTCTCGGTACGAGCCGTCACGAGATTTATCAAGGACTCGGCAACGAATCGCCGGTTCGTTGCTCTCTCGGCCGTGATTGTCCTGGGGATTACCATCCTGATCCGTGTGATTGGTCCCTAATCTCAATTCGGTTTTGAACCACTCCGTGAGCGGGAAACTCTGCTCGGCTGGTCAAAAGCGCGAGACCGATCATCGTTGGGTCCTGACGTCGAGGGGAAAGCGAAGGTCGTTTTCTACGCCACGAGTCGGGCGCACTTGTCGGCCATGGGTCGGCCCAGCATCACACAGTAACCGATCACCACAACTAGGCGGCCTTCGCGGAACGATGCGCTGTTTTCTTGACGGTCGTTTCCACCTTCTCAACCGACTTCAGTGCGCGCCAGATGCCGTCATGTTGAAAGGCCAACCCTCCTCCGCCTCGTTTCGCCTGGGTCTCGTCGCGATTGATGTCGGCGATGACGATAAACCCAGGATGATGTAGGAAAAGTCCGGCCGGTCGATGTTCGGTACTTCCCCATTTGGCATGATCTTTGGTGAATGGCCATTGGTATCCATGATACCCGATCGAGGCGAGATTCACT
>CAIQIR010000086.1 GCA_903871875.1 uncultured Schlesneria sp. | reverse complement strand
GTCGTTGGCGACTGAACGATCACCAGCTTGGCCGCCGCTGCCGGAGTTGTCACCAGCGTGATCGTCACGGCGTTACTGAGCGTGGAACCGCTCGTCATCACTGTGGCATTCAAGTGCGTTGTGCCGGCGACCGTCAGCGTCTGCGGGGCGAACGTGACCACGCCATTCACGGCGGTCTGGGGACCAAGGGTCACACTGCCGAACTTGAACGAGACTTGTGTCGCGTTGTCCGTGACCACGTTTCCAAAGTTGTCTTCCACCAGCACCGTCGGTGTGAACACCGTTCCGGCGGTGACCGTGGTCGTCGCCGCCAGCGGCGGATTGCCGATCACGATCTTGCTGGCCGGGCCAGAAGTCACGACCACGGATCCGGAGGTGCTTCCGGTCAACGTGCCATCGCTGACACTCAGCGTGTACGTACCCGCGGTCCGTAGAATCAGCGACGAGAACGTCGCGATCCCGTTGACGGCCGCGACGCTGGTCGTGCTGCCCGTCGCGAAGCCACCCGGACCACTGGCCACGGCGATGGTGACCGTCGAAGTATTACCGCTGATCAGATTGCCGTAGGCATCTTCCACCGCAACTTTTACGGACTGCAGATAGCCGCTGGCATTGCCTCCACCGACCGATTGGATCACCAATTTCGCCGCCGGACCGGAACTGATCGTGAATGTCACCGGTTTACTGGTGGCACCGCTGTAATTCGGATCGGAACTGGTGAACGAGGCCACCACGGTGTAAGTGCCCGCGCTGGTCGGCGGTGTCGATGTACCGGCTCCGTTAACGCTCTTGCCCGTGTAGTACGTGAAGGCGATCGTGCCGTAGAGTGGACCGTAACCAGTCCCCGTGGCCGTGGCTGATGCGGCATACGCAATCCCATTGAATGCACCGCCCAGATCAGTCGCCACGACCGTCGGAGTGGCGGGTGTGATCGTAAACGTAACGGGACCGCTCGACGTGCTCACGTAATTCGGATCGGAACTCGTGAACGCCGCCACCACCGTATAGGTACCCACATTCGTCGGAGCCACCGAGGTGCCGGTTCCGTTCACGCCGTTCCCTGTGTAGTACGTGAGCAACAGGGTGCCGTTCACCGGCGCGAAGTTGAGACCCGTCGCCGCCGCCGTTGCGGGGAACGGTCGCCCCGTGAAAGTTCCACCCACATCACTCACCGCCACCGTCGGAGTCGTCTGTGCGATTGCAAACGTGACCGGATTGCTCGACGTACTCACGTAGCTCGGATCGGAACTCGTGAATGTCGCCACCACCGTGTAGGTGCCTGCATTTGTCGGAGCGACCGAGGTCCCGATCCCGTTAACAGTGTTACCCGCATAGTATGTGAACGACATCGTACCGCTCGGCGGTATGATGCTCAGGTTTGTCGAGACCCCCGCCGTCGCAGGGAAGGGGTGCCCATTGAACATTCCGCCCGCGTCGGTCACCACCACGGTCGGAGTGGCCGGCGTGATCGTAAATGTCACCGGACTGCTGGGCGCATAAACGACGTTTCCTGATGTGCTCGTGTACGTCGCCACCATCGTATAGGTGCCGGCACTCCTCGGAGCCACCGAAGTCCCCGTTCCGTTGACACTGGCCCCTGTGTAGTACGTCAAGCCAAGCGTCCCGGGACCACCACCGCCCGTGACCGACGCTCCGCCGGCATAATTCGTCGCTCCAATGTAAGGGAAGGAAGGACCGCCTGGACTGATCGCGGTCACCGTCCCCTGGGCCGGTGAAATCGTAAACGTGACGGGGGCACTCGTTACATTCGTATAGTTCGCGGTGCTGCTCGTGAACGTCGCCACCACGGTGTACGTGCCAACATTCTCCGGAGACACCGAACTTCCCGTACCGTTAACGCTGATCCCCGAGTAATAGGTTGCAGCGATTGTCCCGGTCAGGGCACCAGAATTCGCACCCGTAGCCCACGTTACCGCGCCAGAGGATAAACCGTACGTACCGCTGTTATCGATCAAATGCAGAGTTGGAGTGGCTGGTGTGATGGCAAACGTGACCGGGCTGCTCGACGCATTCGCGAAGTTCGGATTGGAACTCGTGAATGTCGCCACCACCGTGTAGGTACCAACATTCGTCGGTGCCACGGAGGTGCCCGTCCCGTTCACACTGTTGCCCACATAGTACGTGAATGTCGAGTTACCATTCACGGTCGCGCCACTCAACTCCGTCACATTCGCCGTCGCAGCGAAGGGCAGGCCGGTGAAAACTCCACCCGCATTGATTGCCGCGACATTAGGAGTCACCGGCACGATCGGCGGTGTAATCGTAAATGTCACCGGAGTGCTCGACACACTCGTGTAGTTCGGGTCATAGCTCGTGAACGTGGCGAACACCGTATGGGTACCGACACTTGTGGGAGCGACTGAAGAATAGGTTCCGTTGGTACTGTAGTACAGGAACGATGTGAAACCACTGACGGTCGCGCCACCGATGCCTGTCACGTTCGCCGTCGCGGCAAACGGCTGGCCAGTAAAGGCGCCACCCGCGTCGGTTACGACCATTGTCGGAAAGTTCGGCGAGGCCGACATGATCGTAAACGTGAACGGACTGCTCGACGCGTTCACGTAGTTCGGATTGGAACTGGTGAATGCCGCCACGACTGTGTAGGTGCCGACATTGGTCGGTGCGACCGAAGTTCCGGTCCCATTCACACTGGTACCAGTGTAGTACGTGAACGACGTGGCGCCGCTCACCGATGCGTTGTTGACGCCCGTCACATCCGCCGTCGCGGGCAACGCCTGTCCAGTGAAACTTCCGCCTGCAAAGATCACCGTCACGGTCGGAGTGACCGGTGTGATCGAAAACGTCACCGGATTGCTGGACGCATTCGCATAGTTCGCGTTCGGACCCGTGTACGTCGCGACCACCGTATAGGTGCCGACATTCACCGGAACTACCGACGTACCCGTTCCGTTGACACTACTTCCCGTGTAGTACGTGAAACCGAAAGTCCCGTTGCTGCTGTTGACCGACGCTCCTGAGTAAAACGGAATTCCGGTGTAGGGTCCGCTCGGATCGTACGCCACCACCGTCCGCGGCACTGGCGCGATCGTATACGTCACAGGGGCGCTCGTCCCATTTACATAGTTCGCGGTCCCGCTCGTGAACGCCCCCACGACGGTATAGGTCCCTGCATTCGTCGGAGCGACCGAGGTCCCCGTTCCGTTGACACTGCTCCCGGTGTAATACGTAAACAACGTACTGCCATTCACCGTTGCTCCGTCGACACCGGTCACGTTCGCCAGAGCGGGGAGGGACTGACCCGAGTAAACTCCGCCCGCATTGATCGTCACGGTCGGAGTCGCCGGCGTCACAGTGAAGATCACAGGGCTGCTCGAGACACTCATGTAGTTCGAATCGAAACTCGTGAACGTGGCGACCACAGTGTAGGTCCCGACATTGGTCGGCGGTGTCGATGTGCCGGTTCCGTTAACGCCGCTCCCGGTGTAATACATATACGACGTGGCACCACTCACGTTCAGGCCACCGAGACCCGTGACCGTCGCGGACGCGACGAACAATTGGTCAGTGAAAACTCCGCCCACATCGGTCACCACCACCGTCGGAGTCGCTCGCGTGATCGTAAACGTCACTGGGGCGCTCGACACATTCTTGTAGTTCGGATCGGAACTTGTGAACGCCGCCACGACCGTGTAGGTGCCTGGATTAATCGGGGCATTTGAGGTGCCCGTTCCATTAACACTGCTGCCCGAATAGTACGTGAACGAGGCATTACCACTCACGATCGCGCCGCCGAGACCCGTCACGGACGCCGTCGCGGGGAACGGCAGGCCGGTAAAAGCTCCACCGACATCGATCACCACCACCGTCGGAGTCGTCGTCACGGTTGGCGGTGTGATGGTAAACGTCACGGGACTGCTGGACGAATTCTTGTAGTTCGGATTGGAACTCGTGAACGCCGCCACCACCGTATAAGTGCCCGGATTGATCGGAGCATTTGCGGTTCCGGTTCCGTTGACACTGCTGCCCGCGTAATACGTGAACGACGTACCACCACTCACGATCGCACCACCGGCACCCGTCACGGTCGCCGTCGCTGGTGTGATCGAAAACGTCAACGGACTGCTCGACCCATTCGCATAGTTCCCATTCGGACTCGTGTACGTCGCAACCACCGTATAGGTGCCGACGTTCACCGGAGCCACTGAGGTACCCGTTCCGTTGACACTACTCCCGGTGTAGTACGTAAAGCCGAAGGTTCCGACACTCCCCGTGGCCGTCCCTCCCGCGTAAAACGGAATTCCGGTGTAGGGTCCGCTCGGATCGTACGCCACCACCGTTCGCTGCACCGGAGTGATCGTAAACGTCACAGGGACGCTCGACGCACTCACATAGCTCGGATCGGAACTCGTAAACGAAGCGACCACTGTATAGGTGCCGACATTCGTCGGAGCGACCGAGGTACCCGTTCCGTTAACGCTGCTCCCGGTGTAATACAGGACCGACGTGCTACCACTGATCGTTGCTCCATTGACACCGTTCACGCTCACCTCAGCGGAAAAGGGATAGCCGTTGAAAACTCCGCCCCCGTCAGCGGCGACCACCGCCGGAACCGACGGTTCGACGGCTCCCTGATTGT
Organism: uncultured Schlesneria sp.; assembly: GCA_903871875.1. Taxonomy (GTDB): domain Bacteria; phylum Planctomycetota; class Planctomycetia; order Planctomycetales; family Planctomycetaceae; genus Schlesneria. Next base: position 14,940 of record CAIQIR010000086.1, on the reverse strand, counting down.
TGATCGTCCGCGGAACACCGGCCTCATCGAACGCCAGATTGATCAACTGGCCAGTCAGGTTGGCTGGCGACGTCCCCTCCTGACCGCGAACAACCGTTAAAGTTCCGGTCGTTCCCGTCCCATGCGTTATCGCTGACACAGAAACAATCTCGGTGCCGATCTTCAACTCGTCACCGACGGCGATAAAGGTGATATTATTGACGGTCAGTGTCGTGCTACCACTGTCGACCGTCACTACCCCCAGGGCACCGGCCGCGCCGATCGCCGGACTGCCAGACGTCAGCAAAATGGTTGCTGCTGGCCCGCCATGATTCGCGAGGATCGGGTTGCCATTCACATCGGTGACGAACACCGCGCCGGTGGCCGCCCCGACAACATTGCCAATCGTTCCACCAACGATACCGCCCGCAGAATTCGGGTCGCCGATCAAAGTAAACCACGCATCAATCGGCGTTGGCGAGTAGGTGCTGCTGTAATTAAATACGTCGGCGGGAATATCGGTGGCGGTAATCGTGCCGGCAGAGTCCATGATCTGAACATTGCCTGCGACGATCGTATTCAGAGAATGCCAGGTCGAGAAATAGTTCACGACGCCATCACCCACATTGCCCGCAATTGTGTCGTTGACCGTGGTGAGTTGCCCATTATTGAAAATACCACCGCCTCCAAGTCCCCAATTGTCGGCGATGGTGTCATTCGTGCTCGTAAACGTCCCTTGATTTTCGATCGCCCCGCCGCTGTTTAAACCTGAGTTGTTGCCCGAGAAGGTGTTGTCGCTGCTAATCGTGGTGCGCGAATTCGCCACGGCGGCGCCGCCCGCGCTGGTGTAGCCTACCCCGGCGATATTGCCCGTGAAGCGGTCTTTGGTGATCGTCAACATGCCATAGTTGTTAATCGCACCACCGACAGCACCGATCGCGGTATTTTGCGAGAACGTGTCGCCGACACTCGTCAAAGTGCCATAGTTGACGATTCCGCCCCCGGTAAACGCTTCGTTTCCAGAAATGACGTTACCAAGGCTGGTCATTACGCCATTATTTGAGATCGCTCCCTCGCCCGAAATGAGGCTGGCCGAGCCGCTGTTCGAGATGATGTCATTCGAAATCGACAGCGTACCACGGTTTTCGATGGCGGCGCCTTGAGTGAAATTCCCATCCGTCAGTGTCACACCCGTCAGACTGACACTGGCCGTCGTCGCAGAAACGTCGATGATTCCCGACGCGTTGTTGCCGGAAATGGTCAGTTGATTGGCCCCCAGGCCGGTGATCGTCATCGAGTTCGTGAGATTGAGCTGGCCCTGAGTGAGCGTGATCGTACTTCCACTCAGGCTGGGATCGAACGTAATCGTGTCACCCGGCGCGTCGCTGTTGGCCTGGTTGATCGCGTCCCGAAGCGTCGTCTTCCCGGCTTGATCTGTATCGCTCGCCGAATTCACCACCAACAACGGTGTGGCGCTGAGCATTTGACGTAATTCGAGTCTTTCGACTAGCGCCGACTTATCGCTGACGAACGAGCGATTTTGGCGGCGATAACGAACCCCAGAAGAGAACCGTTTCAGAAATCGCTCCAGGAATTGAATCAGCATGTCAGATTCTCAAGTATTGCCATCAGTCGGTCACAACAGAATCAGCCGTCAGGATCAGCTTGAGCAAACACAAAGCGAACGAACAATCCAACCAGAAGCTGGACCGACGCAGAATGCTTGAGCAAAAAACAGATCTCAGGACAAACGAACTAAAGACGCTAACGCGTAACTAGGTGGGCTATCAACTCTTATGCGATTTATATCGGAGCATATGAGATCCGTGAATCACATCACTAATACCAGTGTAAAACGAAGTGCTATAGCGGCAGAGCCATCGGAAAAGCAGCGTTCTTTCTCGCCAAAAAAGGGCCGCCCGAGACTGATGTCGTTCGACAGCAAGTTTTTCAATCAGATTTATCGGGACGATCAGGCGTCGCCCACAATAATTCGGACCCGTCATTGTCGGCCGTTGTCGGCGATTCAAGTCCGCTCTCCGTGACCACCCGAAAACATCCTTTTCCACTCGCCTTCGGCGGATAGACGCGTCGAATTCCATGTCCTCAAACCAAACCACGCGATCCTGATCAGCATCGCGAACCACGTATTTGCCCTGGCCAATGGGAATCGGCTCGCCAACAAGGACTTCCAAAAGTCCGATGCTCATCTCGTTCCATTGGGGCTGCCGGATGACAAGAGTTCTTACGCCTCGAAATGACAAGTGGCGTTTCGAACCTCCGCCCGCAAGTGCTTTCGATAGTACCAGCGATACTGTTTGCTCGCACACACCTTGGCGACTCAGTTACTGAGTCATCGTTAACGATTGCAAGATCGTAAATTGCGTCGGTTCCAAGCGGTAGTACTCGCTGATCAACTCATCAAGTTCGTTCACCGCGGTAACGTTCTCGCCATCTGGGTATCAAAAACGGGGGATCAATTCGGATCCCGTTTCGCGATTGACGCGACCGTTAAGATCGCTCGCCGCACGTCGCGGCGAAAATCACGAGACCGTTGTTTTTTCCGAGTCATTCCGGCTGGCCTCGCGGGGGCCGGAAGAGATGACAGGTCGTGGGCCACCGGAAGTGGCTCGCATTTACATGACGTTGGGGTCTGGGCGATAGGGCAGCGGTTTGGGGTTCAACATTTCGAGCAACCGATTTTTGATGGCGAAGGCCGTGAAGAAATTGCCGCGCGGGTTGTAATGCCCGACGAAGTACTGTTTGAGGTATTCGGTGACGGGCCCCTGATAATGCGCAAACTCGTCCAGGTGCGCCTGCATCAGATCGACCACCGGCAGGCCCTTGTGCTGCAGGAAATTCACAAACGACTGATCCGCACGCCGCCCTTCTCTCACGGTCCTGGCAATAAATTGAGCTGGATAGGACAGCACGTAAAGGACTTTCTTCTTTTGCTCGCGGGCAACGACTTCAAGCTTTTCGATGATCCGCTGAGTCGAATAGTACGCCGTGACTTGATGCAGCGCATCGGCGGCCGTGGAAAAGTCTCTACTCGTATCAACCCGCGTAATGATGCCATGCGACGCGGCCAAATCCATCGTCTCTTGATAGTTCAAGGCCGGATTCGGCGATTTGGCATTGGCATGTTCCAACAGGATTCGTAAGGCGAAATCGTCCTTAAAACGATCGAACACCCAATCCAAATCGCACAGGTTGTAAACGCTTTCGGGGGTGGGGCAAGGATTGGCCCGCTCGACAAATTGATCGGCCCTCACGTCGACTTCCACGTACGGCAACGTCGGCTCGATGAATCGTTGATGCTTCTTGGCACGAATCCCACGCCACGAATCCAGGTTCCGAAAATGATCGTCCTGGTAAATATTGAGGATGATGACTTCGGCCGGATTCCGCTGCTCTTCCTTCAAGATGCGCAAGTAAGCCTGATAGACGGACCACCCACCCACGCCGAAATTACGGATCGGCTCTTGCAGGTGACTGGCCAGCACCTCTTGCCAGGTTTCGCCATCACTGACCTGATGGCATTGCGTATAGCTGTTGCCATAGGTGTTGATGCGGCATGGCTGGTCACGGTATTGGATCATAATCCGCTCATCGAACGGACCATAGCTGTACGTATTGATCGCTCCGTCAATTCCATCCTGGAAGCGGGCGTCGCGCAACAGCCAGCCAAATTCGGCGCTATACTTCGCGAAGGGAAACGCCTTGAGCGCCAGCCATTGCTCCACTTCGTCGCGCGTATACAGAATCTCTTTCAAATATTCGCGAGCGGTCAAAGGAATCTTGTCAGCCGCCTGCAGGGCCAAAGGTGAAAACGCTCCACCCATCGCGGCCGTCGTCAGGGCGACGCTTTTGAGAAATTCTCGGCGGGGAAGCTGCGAATTCACGTTTTTTGTCCATTCTTGTTATCAGGGCTGTCGAACAGTCTCAGGTCGTCAGGACACCGGCACAACAATCCTGATCAAATCGACCGGCCGAAACAATCCCACATCCGCACCCAGGTTTTGATCGAGTCAACGCTCGCTTAAGGCATCACAAGCACTTCCACCCGCGAGGGCATGGATGGGGTTCTGAAAACTTTTTGCATCGCCAGCTGAAAGTCGGAGTTCTTCGCCGAGTAGATGTCCATAAATTGCTGCGGATTCCGGTCGATGAGTGGAAACCAGCTCGATTGCACCTGGACCATCAGTCGATGACCGGCGCGAAACGTGTGATAAACATCGGGCAGCTCGATCTTCACGCGTGTGGGCTCACCTGGCGTGAAGGGCTCTGGCTGTTCGAGACTGTTGCGAAACTTGCCACGCATCACGTCGCCACGGACCAGTTGCTGATAGCCTCCCATCCGTACGTTCGCGGGGTTCGGCTGCGGATCCGCAGTTTCCAGCGGATAGACATCGATCACCTTCACCACCCAGTCGGAATCGGTTCCCGACGTCGAGACAAACAATTCTGCCTGAATGGGACCAATGATCGTCAGGTCGCGTTGCAGCGGTTCGGTCTCGTACACCAGCACATCAGGGCGACGCGAAGCGAACCGCTGGTCAGCCGTCATGTATTCCACCGGCATCCCCATGGCGACGTGGTTGATGAAGGGGACCGGGCGGTGAGGATTACTGGGATATTCGTCGAAACGCACCGCCGGTAAGTCGTCGCGCGGTGACGTGGCCTCTAGCCGTCCTTGCTCGCTGAAGTAGAAGGATTGGGTCACCGCGGCCGCGGGTGGCCAAACGTCATGTTTTCGCCAGACATTGGTCCCTGTCTCAAACATAAGCGCTTCGGGAAGCATCTCGGCTTCGACTCCCTTGAGATGAAACTCGAAGAACGGAAATTCCATCTGTTCGCGATAAAACTCTGCCGCATTGGTATCAAAGCTCACGTCGCCTAGCTTGGAACTGTCTGCGCGGCGCCATCCCCCGTGAAGCCAGGGCCCCATGACGATGATATTCGTGGCGTTGGGCGAACTTTTTTCGATTTGCCGATAGGTCTCCAAGGCTCCGAAGAGATCCTCAGCATCGAACCAGCCTCCGACCGTCATGACCGCCAGACGAACATTGGCAAGATGCGGCCGAATGTCACGTGCTTTCCAGAACGAATCGTAAGTTCCATGCCGCATCACGTCATCGTAGAACTTGAGATCCCCCTTGTTCGTAGAACTGGAGATCCCCCTTGTAGAGTTGCCTGCCAATTTCCGTCAGCGGATTGAGTTTCAAATAGTACGCATAGCCATCCACAGGATCGATCTGGGGACTCGTCGGCACGGCTTCCGCTTCTTTCGGTGAGGCAGGCTTGGCCTGGACTTTGTAGTTCTTCGAAAGACACAAGGCCCCGTTACGGTGCCAGTCATCGCCAACAAACCAGTCGGCGATCGGTGCTTGCGGTGACACGGCTTTGACGGCGGGATGAGCATTGACCAGTGCACCTGTCGCATAGAACCCCGGATACGAGACTCCTCAAAATCCCACGGCCCCGTTGTGCTGAGGAACATTGGCCAGCAGCCATTCGATCGTGTCGTACGTATCCGTCGACTCGTCGACATCATTGGGATTCGAACCGGCGGCAAGGAATGGCCTGACATGGACATACTCACCGTCAGACCTCCATTTCCCTCGGACATCCTGATAGACGAAAATATATCCCGCCTGATCGAATCGTTTCGAAGGGCCCACCGTTCCGGGGTATTTGTCGATCCCATAGGGCTTCGCGGAATAGGGAGTTCGACTTACCAGAAAGGGATACGTGTGCGTGGCATCCTTGGGAACGTAGACCGCGGTGAATAAGTGCGTGCCATCGCGCATCGGAATACGATGTTCGAACTTCGTGTAACGCTCGGCCGACGGAATTTCTGGCTTGGGTTCACTCTGCTCCGTTGCGTGCAGTCCCCGTATCCCGAAGACCGCCGTCGTCAGCAGCAACCACGCAATCAAGGCCGAGCGTTTTTCACAACAAACCGAGTTCATCAGGCAATCTCGCAGAGCAGCAGGGTCGCACATCAGGAACTGAACCAATCACGCAGAGACGATCCTGCAGGGAAGGGCATTCAATCTCGCCCGGAGAATATCGGCACAGACCATACCGGTCGAGTGACCGAATCAGCGTTTCCCGCGTCCCATTTCGTTGGGGCACCAAGAATCCTGTCTCGAAACGTCGAGGAGCCCGCACGAATCTGTTGTCGAAGACGCCACAAAACTCGATCGGTTAGAAATCGACTTTGAGTTTGTCGCGATCGTAGAGCGGCAGGTGGCGGTAATAGACCTCAAGCGTCATAATCGCCAGGCAGGTCATATAGTGTCGGCCACCTTCGTCACCATGTGCGTCGGCGACATCCCAGCTTCCGGCGAAGTGGCCCGACCTCGCAGGACGTTGCGTTCGGACAAGCTGGTCGCGCATGACTTCGTTCCAGCGCGTCCATTCCTCGCCGCCCCAATGATGCATGACCTGGGTCGCGTAGTAATTGAAATACATGTTGTTCAACTGGGGTCGGACTCCGTCAAGGTATTTGACTCCCACCTCCACTTGAGGATTTCTCACACTTCCTCCCAAATACATTCTGCACAATAGACCGACGGCCGTCATAGAATCGCTGGGCCTTTCCTGGCGACCAGGGACATAAACATATTTCGTACCGCGTTCGACTTGTGCCAGATCGAGGAAGAAGGCGACTCCTTTGAAGGCGTTAGAAGGGACATCGATTCCGGCGTTGGCGGCGCTTTTCAACGCCATCATCTGAAAGCCCACCACCGACGTGTCGCCTGGCTGGCCCCGTCGATACCGCCAACCTCCGTCCGCTGGGTTTTGAGAATTCACAATCAAGTCGACGGCCCCTTGAGCCAACGGCCGCAGACGGGCATCGTTTGTCATCGCGAAACACTCGCAAAGTGCGATCGCACAAAGCGCTTGAGCATAAATTTGCGGGAACGGCGGATCATTGGGTCCGCGATAGTCCAGCCCCTTGGAAGTCCGCGATTGATTGGCCGATTTTTCCAGAAATTCGATGGCGCGACTGACTTGCTGACGGTAGTCACCGCTAAGATGCGTGTGACCCGCTCCCAGAAACGACAGCAAAGCCATCGCGGTCGCACCGTACGGGCAACTTCTCAAGCTGCCGTCTTGTGAACACTTCCCTTTGCAATCCGGATGCTTCGAGTGATTGAAGCTCCAACTGCCATTGCGCAGCTGATGAGCCGACAGCCAATTCAGACCGGAAGCAACGGCCGCCTCACTGGCCTCGTTCCCTCCGAATTGCTTGATCAGCAGGCTTTTCGCTGTTGCCGACATTCGGCCGGACGTCTCAACCTCAACCGTGAACGTTTCGCCCCCTGGCCGTTCGCTCGATGTCCCAGGATTGATCGGAGTAGCTCCCCTCGCGGTCTGTTCGACGTGTGGAACGAAACGACTTTCGCGCAGAGTGAATGGGCCTTTCACGTCAATTTCCGGACCTTTCGCGTCAATTTGAAGATCAGAAGTCTCGGCCGGCGGCAGTAGCTCGTCGCGTGCAACTTCCAAACGTCCCTCCACCGCGAGGAGGGAATCCTCGGTAATTGGATCGGCAAGTTCTTCGCCACCAACGATCGTGGTCACGAATTCTTCCATCAGTCGCGGATCGGCAATAACAATCAGGCCAATGGCGCCGAGCACAAGTAGATGCAGAAATAGACTTAGCATCGTCAACAGCGAGAACTTTCTCCAATCGCGATTGACGGATCGGACAAGCATCGACTGCGCAATCGAACGCACCCGCCGGAAAGAGGCTTTCGCCGATCGATCGGCGACGCCAACCCTCGCAGCACTCGAAGACGATTGGGGAACAGGAGCGCGCATGGTGATGCTGACGACGGTTTCACTTTGGAAGTTAACGAGCTGTTGCCAAGACCGTTAAACCGCCAGGGTGAGAAGTCGTTATCCGTGTTGTGTCAGGGAAAGTCAGACGGGCGATCCGAGCGGATGAATCTCTGATCGTCAGAATCTTATATCACTCAGCCGTCGCATTGACGTCTCCCCAATCCTACTTTTTCCCCAGCAGCCACCAAGAATCGAAACTGTGGATCAAGAGCCGTCGCGGTGTGATCAATTGGCTTCCGAGCGCGGATATTCGCGAGTCCCCATTTTTACGCCGTTCACTCTTCTGCTTGCTTCTTTGCTGGAACCAGGCTGTCGATCAAAGCGTGCAGTTCTTCTTCGGTGACACTGCCGTTGATCGCCAATGCGGGATACGTCCCGGCGGGGGTTTCCAAGAGATATCCAGTAATTTCCTTTGCCGGAGGATCCTTGATTGCCGCCCGAGCGCTTTGCAGAAGAATCTTGGCCATCCATTGATCGCGCTCGCCGCTCCACACCTTGACCCCATCGCGTGACGTATAAACCAGCTTTGCGGCTTCTGTGAGCTTGCCCAATTTCTGATTGAACGTGTGCGATTGCACAAGTACGACGTGACGACCGTCTTTTCCCCGATAAGTGATCACAAACATGCGGTGCGATGGACTGGGTGGGTCCAACACGTCGGTGATCGTGCGATCGCCGGCCCAGGCAGGATCGTTGGCGAACACGTAGGTCGCGAAGTCCGATTTCGTTGCCATGTGTTCGACGGAAACATCGAGGATCACCATGTTGGCAATGATGCCGAGCCCCAACGCTGGTGCATTACCAGCAGCCTGTTGAGCAATTCCGGCCAAGTTCCAATCCGACGTCGGCTTCTCTCCAGGCACACTTTTCCCACGGCGGATGACGTACATCGTCTGCCCATTAACATTCAACTCCATCTTCTCGATCCGATTGTTATCCGCCCGGATCGTCATCAAACTGTAAGACTCGACCGCATCCTTGGGGCCGCCGTCGGTCGGCATTCCCAGTTTCAGTTGATGGGCCTCACTGCCATCTTCCAAAATCGTCTTGCCAACGTCCCGCACCAGCGACTTGTCCTTGCGATCCACCTTGCTTTCCAGCCCGGTACTGATCCCAAGAAACTCTGCAGGACTCTTGGGCGGCTGAAAATCGTTACTGATCGCCTGATTGACCACTCGCGGCGTGCCGGTCGCTGGAATTTCCAAATCATAGACTTGGCTGCCATCGAAGGCGGTGGCAAAAATCGGCTTGCCGGCGGCAGTCATGACCCGCGTATAACGGCCTGTTGTCGGATCGTACCAGGACTCGTCTTTGATGGTACATCCTTTTCCAGGTTCTAAGCCCAGGGTGAGTTGCTGAAAATGAGGCTTGCCCGTGGCATCAAGCGACACCATCGGGAACCATCGACTTTTTGCCAGCGTTGGATCGGCGACCGGGACAACCGTAATTTCGTTGACGAAATGAACGATCTCTTTTCCCGTGAAAAGAGTTCTTTCGGCTGCGCACGCCTCAGACAGCAGGCTGAATGCGGAAAATCGGTCACGAAATCCCTGTTCGTCAGGACCAGATCCAATGCGAAAAAGCGACGTAACGACAACCAGCAACATGGCGGCCACTGAAACGACGGCCAGCAGTTTCTTGACGCGGTCACGGGGCCCCTGAATCTTCTGCAGCCTGGGCCGCAGCAGGCGGGCATCGGAAATCGCACTCATCACTCGCTCCTTGAATTCGGCGGAATTGAATAACGGAGCCACCGGAGTCATCGCAGCCAGCACCTGGTTGGCCAACTGATACTGCCGCGCACATTCGGGACATGTTTCAGTGTGTTGAATCAGCGATGCTCGCTGGGCCGGCGTCGGCTCAGCAACAAGCAAATCATCCAGCAATTCCTGGCACTGTCGGCAGTCCATCATTTCACTCCGATTTCTTGTCGACGAGACGGCGGAGCTTCTGAAAGCCATACCGCAAGCGAGAGCACACGGTGTCTACCGAGCACCCCACCACGTCGGCAATCTCTCTTAATCGCATCTCGTCGAACACGCGCAGACGAATCGCTTCGGCTTGTTCTTTGGGAAGACAACCCAGCAACGCCTCCGCCCGACACAACGATTCGGCCGCTTGCGCAGCCTCAAACGGCTCACCCGCAGCGCCTGACAGCCGCGACATGTCCACATCTTCGCAACAACCTATCGCGCCGTTCCGCTTGCGCAGCAGGTCGATGCACCCATTGGTGACGGCCCGATACAGGTAGGAACCGACGGCCGAAATCTCCGTACCTTGGGACTGGCTCTCAGAGGCGCGTACGAACACGTTTTGCACCACGTCTTCGGCATCCTGCAAGTTGCCCAACTGACGGAACGCAAACCGCACCAACCGTTCCGCATAGGTATCGACTAAGATCGCCAGCTCTCCGTGCGATTGCGGCCAAGCGAGCTGCAGTTCGTCGTCGGACGCAGTGTGCTGAGGTGTAATTGTCACTATTTACCTAAGATAGCCATCAGTACGTCTAATGGGTGCGTCAAGCTTGGCTGTCCACACCCATTAGACGTACGGCACGGCCGTTTTCGTCTCCGGCGGTCCAACAAAAATCAGAAATTACTGCGAATTTTTCGAATAACGGCGCGATGGCCTGCTAAACCTGTGGCTTTCAGGGAGTGACGCAGCAGGAAAGCCCGAGCCGGGGAAGTCGCAAAAAAGTTCGAAGTTTTCGACAATTTCAAAAAAGCGGCGCACCGGTGGAACTCTATTCCGGTGGACGAACCAAATTCAGCTGGCCTTTGGTGGTGTCATTTGGCTCCGATCGGGCGATCATTCTTGTCCACATTCCATTTTTCGAGATGACTGTTTCATGTCGAAAACTGGTGACGAAACCTCGACAATTGCGAATCCATGAACGAGCCCCATTCCATCACGGAATCACCAACGCGGACGTCTGACCCGACTGATGCGCAATTGCTGCAGCGATTTACTGTTCAGCAGGATCAGACGGCATTTGAAACCTTGCTGCTCAGGCACGGTCCGATGGTCTTCGGAATCTGTCGCCGCATCCTCCGGCGGCATCACGAGGCCGAGGATGCCTTTCAGGCGACATTTCTCAGTTTGGCGTTGAACGCGGCACGAGTCGCCTGCCCGGAGCTGTTAGCCAACTGGTTACACAGCGTCGCCCGTCACGCCGCACTGAAAGTCAAAAAGTCCGCCTCCAAAAGACAACGAATCGATCGGCCATGGGGAGAACAAATGGACGCGATCGCGACATCCAACTCCGATCAGGAAGAACTCTGGTCGGATCTGGCTCCAGTACTTGATCGGGAGATTGAACGGCTTTCTGATGACCTGCGGATCACCCTCATTCTGTGTGATATCGAAGGCAAGACCCGTAAGGAAGCCGCTGAGCAATTGGGCTGGCCCGATGCCACGGTGTCGACACGACTCATGAAGGCACGATCGCTTTTGGCTCAGCGTCTGAAACGTCACGGGGTCGCTCTGTCTGCGGTCACACTCAGTTTGCTGTTGTCACAGAACGCGGCCTCGGCCGCGCTACCGGCGTCATTGGTCACGTCGGCCTTGCAAACGGCCAGCGCTTTATCAGTCGGACAGGCAGTGCCGGTTGGCATCGCTTCTTCCAAGCTGGCTGTCCTGACACAAGGAACGATGAAATCGATGTTGCTGGTCAATCTCAAATTCGCCGCAGCCGCATTGTGTGTTCTGGCCCTCGCCCTGGGACTGCAACCACAACAGGATGAACCACAGGCCCCCGCAGCGGCAATGCTTCCCGATGAATGTCGGTCCGCTCTGATGAAGAGCGCGAGCTTACTTCGCGAGTGCAAAGTTGAGTACGAAACGGCTTACGAATTTCCGGAACAAAGCGGTCCCGCGACGGAAACAGGATTCTCTGTATTTTCGCAAGGACGCTATCACCATCGACACGAGATAAGAACTCCAGATCGCCAAGTGCCGCGCTTCATCGAGTACGCCTTTGATGGCCAGGTATTCTTTACTGGCAGCGGAACAGCCCCCCGTTCTTCAATGATGATGAAGTTTTTGGGTACCAATCTATTGGATGACCAGCCCGCCACGCTTCAGACCAATGACCCTTATTTCGGGACGGTTGGATTCGACTTGCCGTTTACAATCGCCGATTGGCGAAATTATCACGATTATCGCGGTTTAAGTTCGTTCGTTTTGAAAGCAATCAAAGCGGGCCAGTTATTGTCTGTGACCCAAAGCGAGTCAGACCTGATTCTCGAACTGAAGACTCCCGAACCGGCCGTGCTCATTGCACAGAGAGTCAACTTGGATGAAGTTGCCAAACGGTCCTTCATCGGAGAACCCAACGGCGGTCAGGCAATCGCCGAGCGATATCTGAGTTTACGGTCACGCGAGCCGTTCCGGCACACGACGGTGGTGCTTGACTGCCAGAAAGGATACGCACTGAAGAGTCGCGAGGACCGCACGTTAGACGGGGAATTAATTTTCCAAACCGACTGCGTTGATTTCCAGCTGGTCCATCCCGACGGGCTGTGGTTGCCGCAAACGGTTATTCGGCGGCAATTCGTAAAAACTCCTCCCTACTTGCTGGGATTCAGTTCGTCGCCAACAGAGACGGCCACCTATGAACTACGGCAGGTTTCATTCGATGTGCCCACGAACGAAACCTATTCGATTGACTATGGTCCCGGATCCCACGTCGCGGACCGAAGCCTGGCAGAGTCGACACGAGAACCGTTCGGCGAACTGTCCTATCAAGTCCCGAATCCGAACGAGAAGTTATCAGACCAGGTGCCGACTCGAAGCGAGAAGTTGCCAGAGGCAGCATTCGCCAAACCGCCAACGAAGTCATCCTCGTGGAGCATGCTGATAATTGCCAACGCCGCACTTCTTGTTGTTGTCGCCACCGTATCGTTAGTGAGAAGGCGAGCAAAATAGCGGCTAACAGAGGGCTTCCGCGGGGTGGCCCAGGTTGCTCCGCAACCTTTGGGGGCCGCAGGCCAAGGAGTCCTGAATCTCGAGCAACTTGTCACGTCACTCAGAATGCTCGAGTCTTCCTTGACAGTCAGTCTGTGTGAAATCACGATCGGGAAATGGACCGACGTCGCATTATCGATGATCAGCTCTTCACTCACTTCATCACTTTTTCGGTGGAGCGTCGTCGAAGGTTATTGGACCTGGACCAACCGAAGCGAATCGTGCTGGGTGTTTTCAATCATCAATTGGAATCCTACCAGGCCAAGTGTGTGGGCTTCGTTTTGATGCCCAACCATGTTCACGCTCTGATTTGGTTTCCGACGACAGGAAGGTTGTCCAGATTCATATACGGCTGGAAACGGATGAGCAGTTTCGAGCTCAGAAACTGGTATCGAACCACGGCTCCCGCGTACTTTTCAGAATTTGGCGAAGGCCAGGGCTTCTGGCAAACCAAGTACTACTCTTTCGAGATCGACGATGAAAAGAAGCAGGAAGAGAAGCTGGACTACATGCATCAAAATCCGGTCCGTGGGTTCTGGTAACTTGCGCGACTGAATGGAAATGGAGTTCGGCTCCGCTGGTACGCAGATCAGCGAACCGTGGACGTTCCTATCCAATGGGTTCGATGATGGTCGCGGTTTTTCAGCCTCCCTGGCCTGCGGCCCCCAAAGGTTGCGGAGCAACCTGGGCCACCCAGGGGGCTTCCGACAGGGGCACCCAGCTGAACTAGACTGTGCCCCCCTTTTAACCTTGGCGGCGGGATATCAATGGTAAGGGTTCGATTCCTGATTCAGCGGCGGTCGCCGAACAGGATGTGGCTGAGTTCGTTCGGTTGATCGTTGTCGGCGTAGACACTTTTCGAACGATCTTCCTCAGCTTCCTCGCCGTTATTTGTACGTTCCGCATTTCGGATTGCGATATGACTTTTGGCGGCCACTTCTCCCACGGCTCCCGAGGCGAGGTTAATCACAGCTCCTTCCACAAAATTTGGATTGAGAAATGCGATGGACGACGCATTGAGAGCCGCGTCGACGTAGTACCCTTCGATCGCTTTCTTTTCGAGCGGCCAGTCTTTGCGCTGTTGAGCATATTCCACGATGTCACCGCTCGATAACAATTGTGGATAGACTCTGACGATCGGGATGCTGCCCACGACCGACAAAAAGGTGCCGGGATGTCGTAGCCGATGAGCCACCTTGGCCTCGGCGGCCTCCTCAAGAGATTCATACGCTCGATTGTTGTTGACTTGCAGGCAATTGGAATACGGGTCGTAACTCGTTGTCCCAAATACTCGACCGGGGAAGATTGTGTATCCCGCCAGTGACAACAGTCCAAAGCTGTACTTCCAACCGGACGCGACGCCTTGATTTTCACGCAGCCGCCGCCAGCGATGGGATGGACTGAAATAATGGAACTCAACTTGAACGTCCGCGAGATCGTTCTCTTCCAGGTAGCTCAGGATCGTCTGCTGCTGAGCTTCGGTCGGAGCGTAACTGGCTGGCTTCGGTTTACGAGCGACGACGCGATATGGCCAGTCGAGTGCCCCGCGAAGACCGTCCATGAATTTGTGTTCGTCACCTAGAAGCGGCTCGGGGTCGTCATCGAGACCACGCTTATACGAAGAATCCGCGAAATCTCCGTACTTGTAAGGGCCAAAGGCGCGAGCGCAACCACTGCCACTGCTGATCAACAGCCCAATGATCAGGCTCACGCGGGCCGGCGTTGATCGATTATTGAAGCGGCGCAACATGATTGTCTTTCCGTCGCGAAGACGAAAATAGCCCAGTGCCATAGACAAGTCCGCTGCCAACCCCTACCTGTCAGCGGGCGGATGGTAACAATTGACTCAGGTGCGTCAAGACGAAAAGACTGAATTAGCACACACTCGCCGGGTGGTCATCAGCACCAGATCTCGCGGGATGGGCCACCCAGAGTATGAGGTCGAATCCTCTATTTTCGCGGTCGTTTTTTGTTCATTTCACCGCCGGGAAATCACTGTTTTTGACCAATCTTCCAAACGTTTGGAAACAAGACGCGTTTTGCTATTGGACGACGTCTCTTTTTTCGTATGTTATCACCTGACGCGCTGCCGCACGTCAGTCGCCGTCTGCAGCGGCGAGGGATTTCGGTGGGCAGCGT
>CAIQIR010000085.1 GCA_903871875.1 uncultured Schlesneria sp. | reverse complement strand
CGGTTGTTCGCCACCGCCCTCTGCTGCTCGGCGGGCTTGTCCGTCCAGCGACGGGGATAACGCGCGTTCGGCTCTGGGATGTAGGTCCGCAGGTCCATCTTCTCAGCGCCTGCCAACTGTTCATTCGTATGATACCCCTTGAGCTTCGTAAGTTCAATGCCCAACGCCCTAGCCATTTATTTGTTGACAAGCCCAGCAATGGCTTTTTGGGTTTCCTCGACCTGGTTTGCATCCCAGAAGTACTGCGTCGTTCATATCGCCTCAAATCTGTCCGCGAAATGGAGGGCGAACGTCTGCTTATCCTTCAATACCTACTCCGGCACGATAGCCGCGGGCGAGAAGCATATACCGACGAGATTGCAATGCTTACTGAGAAAGCAATGCTCCGTGATGCAGTGCAACACGTCGAGGAAAGTCGGGTTTATGTTAATGCCGAAGGCATCCAACGTGGACTTGGCGCTGAGCACAAAGTGACGTTCCAACGGTTTGTACGAATCGTGGCCATTGAGGATGTCCGCCTCCGAAAACAGCTGAAGCTTGACGGCTTCAAAGTGAATATGGTGCTGACATACGAAGATCTAGGATATGCACTGTTTCGGGATCTTTTCCTTCGAGTTCGCGACGCGTTCGTAACGAGCAAACCGGACGGCTTGAACACATATCTCAGTATGCGTATCAGGCACGGAACGCTCAGCGGTACGTTGCGTGGCCCATTCGAACGACTGCACCTAGTTGCACGTCGCGCAACCGCGCATGGTGAATACGCAAGAAATGAGTATTGGAGCGACCGACTGCCCGGCGTCTCCCATTTTTCGACGCAATCGATCGCCGACTTCCTTCGCTTGCTCTCGAAGGAAGTAGACGCCCTGATCGACGAGGTGAGCAATACGTGGATACGCGTAAAAAGCGACACTGAGGACAAAGGCATGTTCGACTATTCCTTCAGCGAACTGGACGTAGTAACGCTTTACCTCAGGTTGGCCCCGCTGGCTGGCACCATGACCGGACATCGAGAATTCGTCACCGAATGTATGAAAGCCCTTTGGGACCGAACTGAGTCGCTACTACGCCTAATACGCGAGCGGCTGACCGGGGAGCTTACGGACCGACTATCGTACGCCCTCGCTAGAGCCGAAGAGGCCGTAAAAAGTGTTTGGGCCGGGGCGGCTCAATCGGAACTCGGGGTTAACCTTGCAAATGCCCGCACCTCGATTCAGCGAGACGTCCAAGCTGTTGCCCAGTGGTTCACAATTCCCACACAGCGATCGATGCCGCCCTTCGGCTTCCAGCTCCTAATTGACACCGCAACAAAAATGGTCCGGCGAATCCATCCCGACCACGGCTTTCACCCCGAAATCGTTCTGACCGCACCACAAAAAAAACTGCTACTCCGAGGCGACTCTTTTACCTCTCTATTCAATATTTATTTTATTTTATTTGACAATATTGTCGTACACGGACATCAACCCAATGCCGAACCACATGTCGCGATTCGTTACGATGCCGAACGATTGGAGCTCGTTACAGACAATCTCATAAGCACGTCCCTGACACCAGAGCAGTTAACCGAAATAATCAGCAAAACGAATGACCTAAAGAGCCTGCGAACTGAAGAAATGCGGATTCAAATTGAGGGAAGGTCCGGCTTTGCCAAATTGCATAATATTGTCCGCAACGACCTTCGGCAGGACGGATATGACATTACCGTATCGCAACCTGATCCACGCCGTTTTCGGGTTATCATTTCCCTAATTTCCAATAGCCTAATTACGGAGGCGCGCCCATGAATTTCTAAATCATCGAGGACGATGAGTTTAAGTCATACCAGCTCGCATCATACGTGACATCCAGGTTCCCAGCGGCCCGCGTTGTCACAAAGGTCTCGTACCAAAGTGGCCTATGTGAAGCAATCGATAACACTCCTGACCTAATATTGCTGGACATGAACCTACCGAATTATGATCCTCATGAATCCGAAGTGGAGTCGCTACTTTTCGCTGGCCGGGACATTCTGCACGAACTGGCGCGTCTAGAGATCCGGACAAGGATTGTTGTCGTCACGCAGTTTGAGCAGTTCGGTGAGGGCGGCGACGTCACTACCCTGGACGAACTCTCACAATCGTTAGCTCAAGAATTCGCCGGCTTATACAACGGCACAATATATTATCATCCGGCGCAGGATGACTGGAAATCGGGGCTGGGCGACCTTATAGAAAGAGCGATGAATAAGTGATAAACATCCTCATTGTAGATGATGACACAGACAAGGTGGAAGGCGTGCGGAGTGTTATTTACGACATCGCAGGCACAGAGGGCGCCAATGTATCAATTGCGGGAAACTACGTCGATGCCTGCGAGGCGATGGAAAACACGCAGTTTGAGATAGCCGTGATAGACCTTCTTCTGCCGCGGGACGCGACCTCTGACGCCGAGATGATGGGACTAGAACTTCTTGATCGATTATCAGACCCGGGCCAGAGATTGCTGCAGCCGAGAAGCGTGGTTGGCTTGACGGCGTTCGACGACCTTCAGATCGAACATAAGGCGAAATTCGAGGGGGAGGGTTTCTTCCTTTTGCAATACTCGCACTCCGCAATGGAATGGCGTCAGAGACTGTCGCGGATCGTGGTGCACGCGGCCGCGGCCGCGCAAGGGCACGCACAGCAAGAGGATGGGTACAAGACTGACTTGGTTCTGATTACGGCGATGACCCATGTTGAGCAAGAACAACTCCTGAAATTGCCGCTGGGATGGACCCCATTGCATGCCGAAGATGACGATACGGTGTATTATCGGGCCATTATGAAGACTGAAAGGGGCGATAAAACCGTCGTAGCGGGTTCGGCGGTACGGATGGGTATGCCTGCTACAGCGGCACTGAGTATGAAGATGATTTGTAGATTTCGCCCGAAATACATTGCGATGTGTGGTATAGCGGCCGGTGTCAAAGGCAGATTTGGTGATATTCTGATTGCCGACCAAACATGGGACTATGGAAGTGGAAAGAATCGGGCAGGCTGGATGGGTTTAAGCTTATTCGACCCTGCACCCGAGGCGATACCGCTGGATCATTACCTTCGATGTCGGCTCGCGGAATTTCGGACGCGTGAATCGGTGCTGAACGACATCCGCGAGAATTCGCCATTTCAGCCCGACGGACAACTCACTGCCCAAATCGGACCGCTGGCCTCCGGCGCCGCCGTCCTCGAAAATAGATGGCTTATAGAGACCGTAAAGCGTGGACAACGAAAAGTGATCGGAATAGAAATGGAGGCATACGGTGTCTTCATGGCCGCGGAAATTGCCCCAAATCCAAAGCCAAAAGCATTCGTTGTGAAATCAATCTGTGACTTTGGCGACGAAAGGAAAGGCGACGAATTCCAGCCATACGCCGCCTATACCAGCGCATCCTTTGTATATCGGTTTGCGTTGGAGTACCTGTGAGCGACTATCCAAAATACGCGGCGCGGTAGGCAGGGCCTTCCGGAACTGCACTCGGCTCAGCCGATTTATTTTGCTGGTTTCTACTTGCCACCGCTGTCTTCGCGTCCGCGGACAACAAGGCCTCATGCGCGAGTGGATTGCGAACGACAACGATCCGCCGGAGGGCCAAGGAGGGAGACCTAGAATTTCGTCGGCCCTCGAGTAGATCAAGGGCGATACCCCACTCATGTCAGGCTTAGCTGAGCCCCGCTCGAACGCCCCACCTTGGGTTCGACGCTCAGGTCATTGAAAGATGCGTGCGGCCACGAAGTTCGTGGTCGAAAAACAGAGCCAGAGCAAAACGGCGAACAACAGCGCCTGGATCAGAGTCGCAAATCCGGCTAGTCCGCGACTTTTGAATGCATAAATGGGAAACGCTGCGGCAAAGCACAGGATTAATCCGAGTCGTAGAAATCGGCCGATGATGTCATTTCGTTGACGGGCATCCTCAAAACACCAGCCGACCATTAAGGCGAGCAGCGGCATGCCCAGGACGAAGCCCAAGGACTGATCGTCGGCGACGGCGGTCCCATACAGCACGCCGACGAATCCCGCGTAGCCGAGCATGATCCCGAGGATCCCGCGTTTCCTCGCCTGATGGTCCGGGGCGATCCGCTCGGCCTTGAGGGTTTCCAATTCGAGATCACGGTCTTCGCTCGACGGCTGCATGCTTGTCCCCTCCACCTCGGACGGCCTGATCCGTCGATCGGGCGAATCCCCGGCTGCTCAGGTCAATCGAAAATCCTGGTGCCACAGCAATTGCTGCGAGACTCACGAAAATGCAGTCGAGATGCTCACCTCGATTCATGTCCGAACCTTTGCCGTTTTCGTCGTGCAGATTTCATGATCACTATTTCTCGCCCCGTGTTCTATTCCGTTCTGGGCAGACACCTGACTTCTGAGCGGACGGAATTGGCGAGGAAACAGTTTGCATGGGCCTGGTGGTGCAGGTCGTGGATTTCTTGTTCCGAAGGCGTCCGAGTTCCGTCGAAGACGGCGAGCGGACGAAGTGTGACGAGCGTGATCGCCAGCTGACCATTGGCGTTCGGTTCCATCACCGCTTCCGCATTGTCGCGGTAACTTTCGACGACGAAACCTCGCTGGGCGGCGAGGGACAGAAACCACAGCATGTGGCAACTCGACAGGCTGGCGACGAAGGCTTCCTCCGGATCCACTGCTGATGGGTCTGACATCGGGAGGGGGACAATCTGGGGCGACGACGAGGCAGGGACGATCGCGCCTCCATCGAAATGCCACTCGTGGTTTCTGCCGTAGCGGTTGTCCGTGAAGGCCGCTCTCCGTCGTTCCCAGATGACTGACGCCGTGTATGTCCCCATGATGCTCCTGGCCGTTGGCAATCGACGATTTCTTTACCATGGGAGGAATTGTAATGTCCGCGGGAAGAAACGGAGAGATTGGGAACTGCGACCTCATCAGCCGACGAAAAGAAATCTGGCATCACGAGATGATGTCCGAGCCCGATCCTTGATCCATCTCTACTTGGAACTTGCCGTGTTAGCAAGAACCCCGGATACTTGGGTCGGTGTGATGGCGTTCCTAATGTTGTGGCTCGGTCGGGAAATGGACTTCATGGCGGAAGTGTCTCACGAGCGTGCGTCGGTGCGACGATTTGTCCGGCGACATCTCGGGCGGATTGTGGTGGGCGTGATTTTGATGGGAATGACAAGCCTGACCATGCGGAAGCTCGACGAGACGTCCACCACCGCCGCAGGCCAGAACATGCTGCGGAGGGTGCTACCCAACTGCCAGATCGAACCAATCCCGTAACGCGGCTTTTGCGACCGGCCCGTCGCGATTCGACCTGTCAGGCTGCCCCTGATGTACGCCTCGCCCAGATCGCTCACACCGGCTGTTCTTCGGTTCTCGATGGCAAAGCCTGCCGTAGAGTCGCGAATGGACTTGGTCTTTTTTTTTCTCACCGTTACACTTCGCCCAGGCCGATATCGAAAGCATGCCGAATTGTTCGGCTGGAATTCAGATTTTATGGCGATGAAGATTCTCTCGTTGATGCTTGTCGTGACCCAGTTCATGTCATGGACTGCGGCACCGCTTCATTTGTGCATCAGCAAGAGTGGATCAGTCTGTGTGGAATTCGGCGACGAGCATTGTACTTGTTGTTGCGACACTGATCGTGAAACGCCGGCGTGTCCGTCGCCCGCGTGCTGTGACAATTGTGAAGCCGACAAATCGGACGATCAGCCGGTTGCCGCTTTGACGCACGAGTGTGATTGCACTCATCTTCCCCTGATGATGGAACAGGACGATTCGATCAGAACAGAATCGGCCAGGGGGCAGGCAGTTGGCGAGGCACTCATTTCGTGGTTGCCTGCACCTCAAGCAATGATTCCGAGCTCGATCGGCTCGTTGATCCTGCACTGGGATCGCCGGACGGATCCCTCGCGCCACCCCATTGCGCAGATGACAACCGTTCTACGTTGTTAACACTTCTCTTGGCAGTGTCCCTCGGTCCTTTCCCGCATCCGCGGTGAGATTGGACCGAGCGTACTCGAATGCTGCGGCCCAGGTTGGTGAATCGGCCTGACGTACCTCCATTCATTTGGATGCGTGTCCCCGTTTCCATGCGGTGAGTTTTCCTGAAAGAGAGCCTGTTTGATGTCACCTTCTTTGACCGACGGCGTCACGCCACCGCCGATTGATTCCCAGGGTGGTCGCGTTTCCGGACGCCCAGGCCTGATTGATCGGTGCCTGCATTCCCTACCGACCATTGTGGTGCTTGCGGGACTCGGTTCTGTCGCCTGGTGGGGGCATCATCACGATTGGAAGGTACCGAAGTTCTCCGAGATCTCTGGCATGGACGCGAAACCGGCCACGGATTGGTGTTCAGAACATGGGGTGCCCGAATCCACTTGTGTGATCTGTCAGGGCGCTGGCACGCAAAAGTCCCAAAGTTTCGGCTGGTGTAAGACGCATGGAGTCTCGGAGTGCCCCTTGGATCATCCGGAAGTGGCCGAGCTTGCCGTCGTACCGCAAACGTCCGATGAACTTCTGCAGAGCGTGGCAGAAGCCCTTTCCGTTCGAGGGCGTCAAGGCAACAACAGCAAATGCAAAACGCAAGAACGAATCATTCAGATCCCTTCCGTGGAGTCGCTGCAGAAGACGGGCATCGAAATTGACGTGGCCTCTGAGCAACGGGTGATCGAAACCATCTCGGCGAATGGACAGATCCTATTCGATCAGACTCGTACCGCTCATCTTTCCAGCCGCGTCCCCGGAACGATTTGGCGGGTCGAAAAGAAAATCGGCGACCAGGTCAAGGCGGGAGATGTACTGCTGTTAGTCGACGCGCTCGAAGTCGGCAAAGCCAAAAGCGAATTCTTAAAATCTCTATCGGATATGCGATTAAAGAAACGTGTTGTCGAACGGCTGACACCACTCGGAAGCTCTGGATCGGTGTCAGGACGCCAAATCGTGGATGCCGAGGCCGCATTGCAAGAAGCCGAGATTCGGTTGCTGGCAACGCAAGAAGCACTCGTCAATCTGGGCTTGCCGGTGAAAGCCGATCGATTCGACAAAATGGACGTGAACGAAGTGTTGCGTCAATTGAAATTCATCGGCATTCCCCATGATGACGTTTCGGAATTGGACATTTCGACGGCCAGTTCCAATCTGATCCCGGTTATTTCGCCCGTTGATGGCGTGGTGATCGAAACAGATGCCGTCCGCGGCGAAGTCATTGACACGTCGACACGGCTGTTCACCGTGGCGGATCGTAGTCGATTGTGGATCACCATCGATCTGCCACAACAGGAAATCAAGTACGTCAGGATTGGTCAGACGCTGATCTTCCAACCGGATGGTTCCGAGACCGAAATCAAAGGACAACTCGACTGGATCGCCGACACGATTGACGAAAAGACTCGCACCGTGAAGCTGCGGGCGCAGGTGATGAACGATTCCCGACAAATCAAAGCCTTCAGTTTTGGCACGGGTCGCATCGTGTTACGTGACACACCGAATTCGATCGTCATTCCCAACGAGGCCGTGCATTCGGATGGCTGCTGCCAGATTGTGTTCGTCCGAGACAAAGACTTTTTGAAGCAGGACGCCCCAAAACTGTTCCACGTTCGTAAGGTCAGGCTGGGAGTAAAAACCGCAGAGACCACCGAGGTCATTGTTGGCCTCATCGCCGGAGAAGTGATTGCTACCAAAGGGAGTGAGGCTCTGAGAGTGGAATTGCTCAAAGGGAATCTCGGCGCCGGATGTGGCTGTGCTCATTAGCCATCTCGACGACGTTTTGATGTTTGGACAGCGGCATCACAGCACGCGACGGGGGCAAGGGACAAGACATGCTGAATTGGGTGATCGATTTCTCACTACGGCATCGGCTGTGGATCATCATGTTGACGTTGGCGGGCGCCGCCGTCGGTGCGTTGTCGATTGGATATCTCGACATCGACGCCTTCCCTGACACGACGCCCGTTATGGTTCAAATCAACACGATTGCGCCGTCGCTGGGACCGGAAGAAGTCGAGCGACAGATCACCTTTCCCATCGAACAGGCCTTGGGCGGGATGCGCGGTCTCGAAGCCTTGCGATCCGTTTCCAAGTTCGGGCTGTCACAGCTAACGGTCGTTTTCAAGGATGGCACCGATATCTATTTCGCACGGCAATTGATCAACGAACGGCTGACGACGGTGGAGCTTCCTGGCGGAATCGGAAGACCGAAGATGGGGCCAGTCTCAACGGGGCTGGGCGAAGTGTTTCACTACGTCGTCAAGCCGACCGAGGACATCTCTGGCTTATCCCCTGAGCGACAGCGACAACGACTGACGGAAGTACGAACCGTGCATGATTGGATTGTGAAACCCGCGATGCGAACCGTCTCGGGCACGGCGGAAATTAATAGTTGGGGCGGCTTTGAGAAACAGTACCAGATCCGGATTGATCCCCAGAGGCTGATCAAATACGAGCTGACGTT
>CAIQIR010000084.1 GCA_903871875.1 uncultured Schlesneria sp. | reverse complement strand
GTGGCCGATCCGCTGAGACAACACATCGCTGTCGATGTAGTGGTCGTACCTGTCTAGCGCTTCGTGGAGGGTGCCAGCGACAGGATT
The DNA here is from genome assembly GCA_903871875.1 of uncultured Schlesneria sp. Taxonomy (GTDB): domain Bacteria; phylum Planctomycetota; class Planctomycetia; order Planctomycetales; family Planctomycetaceae; genus Schlesneria. The sequence continues at coordinate 64,943 of CAIQIR010000084.1, read as the reverse complement.
TGCAGGTGCCGTCGCATTCAAAATCAGGGCTTGGCGGCGAGCTTGCAAATCGAAGAGTTTCTGACCAAATTCGATTGCGGCTTGGCCCTCTGCGCCTTGCGGTAATAACCAATTCACGCTCCGGTAAAGACGGCTGGCAACCATATGACCCCAAATCAGGGCGCGAGGCGAAAGCTCATCCCAACAAGCGTCATAACCACCGATTTCCAGTTTTGGCCCACACGCTTCATTGATGACACTCGCGAGAGGCAGAGCAATCTGCTCAAAACCGTCTTCGATCATCTTGGCCGCGTACAGGGCAGCATCAGTCCAGCTTGGTTGCTGCCTATAACTTTGACGAGCCGCGACACTTTCTGCGTAGAGCCTTTGAATTCGATCACGACGACGTTCCGCATCGGCGAGATTGTTTCCAAGGTTGAAACGCTGTTGCTTGCCGTCCTTTCGATACCCGATGTAAGGGCGGTAGTCGCCGCGAGGGTCAGGCTTGAGGACAGTTTTACGGGTTTCCATTTGCCGAATTCCGGTCAGATAGCGGTCAGATAAGAATAAAAATATCCACTTATTCTACAGTCTTATCTGACCGGATCAATCCACTATCTGACCGTAATATGACCAGCAATCTGACCGAACCCCGTTTTAGCCGACTAAAAAACATCTGCACATATCCACAAGTCAATGAAAAAAGACAACTTGCGTCGAATGCAAGTTGGCTTTGATTTGGAGGCGGGGGGAATTGAACCCCCGTCCTGAGATCCCTTGGAAAGAGCATCTACGTGCGTAGTTCGCTGATTAAGTCATTGCCGAAGGTTCAACGAACGAAGCCTTCTGGCAACCAGTGCCCCACTAATCTTGCCCCAGGCGTAGGTCACATTGACCTGGAGCCAGCCTGTATTTACATGTGACTTTCAGACTCCGCAGGCGGGGATTCCTCAGTCACGGCCACTCTAGGCAGCCAAGGTCAACGGCTTGTTAGCAGTTGTTGTTTGATCAGCTTTTTACGTGGCCAACTGATCAACCACGGCACGCCACCCAGACCTCGCATGACCCAGTCGAATCCGGTCGCCCCCGAGGTCCACCAATTCGCCCCATCAGGCGACGAATTGCAGGTGAACAAAGTCATCCTAGCCATCGGCCGACAAACGTCAAGCCGCTTCAATAATCGACGATTTATCGTCGATTGAATAAACGATTCACTAAGCCCCATCGGAATAACCGCCGCGAACCATCCGACGAGTCATCCAGGTTTCGATCGCCAGACTGCCCAGAAAGACGTACAGCAGCAGCCACCAGAATTCGGCGCGCGAGTCTTCCGCAAACATATTTTGCCGCAAATCGAGCAAGTCGGCGATGAACTTCAGGCGATCCTGGTCTGAGAGAAACTCACGCTGCGCCAGCGTCAACGGCGTGACATTCGATTCGGCGCGATCGAAATTCACCGCGAAATATTCAGGCCGATTCAGCTCGTTGGGCAGGGGCGACTTGCGAATGAACCGATAGACGCCCGGCAACGCGGTTGTCCTCAGGCGAACCATCGGCTGAAAGGGATCGTCGAGTTTCTCGGCGGGCAATGATTCGTTGGTGGGGGTCAGAAATTGGAACTCGCCGATCTTCAGATTGGCGGGAACCACCAGCAGCAGTGGCGATCCGACCTCGGTATTGCGTGATGTCGTGGGTGAGGCCAGTGAGAACAACAACTCGTGCAGAAACGGCACATAGTCCTGTTTCGCGGGGAGCGTATTCCAATCCGCGTCGAGCGATGACGTCAACACGGCCGTCGTCCCTCGACCGAATCGTCGTGCGATCAGCAGCGGGTCGCCGTTCGTCAGGCGAGCTTCGACAACGGCATTCCCCACGAGGGGTGATTCGTGCGCAGCGTCGGTTTGGACCACGAGCTCATCGTCCGTGAGGTCATTCTTCGCCGTCGGCGGCCCCGACGACCGCACTGGCAGATCGGGGACCGCGACTTTCCACCAGCGTGACCAGCGAGCATCACTGAGCGTCCCGCCTTGATCCGCTCGAAATGGGCGCAGCCACGAAAGCTCCAGGCTGTTGCTGGCGATGCGAACACCCCGCTTTTCGTTGGTCTCTTCCGCCGCGAGCGATTCGAGTCGACACGGAAACAGTTCCGCACCGGCCTTGAATAGCATCTCTCGATAGCGATCCTTATCGACTTTGTCGCCGAGTGTGAACAGAACGCCGTGACAACTGATCGCAAATTGCCGCAGAGCTTCGATGACTGATTCGTTGAGCGTTTCCACATTGGCGACAACAGCCACAGACATCGGTTTCAAACGTTCGATCGTGAACTCGTCGGGAGTGATGACGGTGGCTTTGATCCAGGGATGATCATCCCCTGTCGCCAGGAGCGCCGCTTTTGCAAAGTACGTCTCACTTTTTGTTGGATCGGGCCGATGATCTCCATCGATCAGCAAGACCGGCAGCGATTCGGCGACCGTGACGACGGCATCGGCCCGGTTGTCGCCGGGAAGGGCATCGTTATCCAAAACCAGGCTGATCAAGTGCGTGCCGGGCGATTCGAATCGATATTCAAAATCGACACTCGTTTCTCCTTCCGGAGTCAATTTCAATTGGACCGTCTGATCGTTCAACCGCTGCTGGTCGATTTCGAGATACACCTTGCGCGTGAAGGGTGCATCGCCGCCGGAGTACTTCACTTTGCTGGCAATCTTGATCGGCAGGCCTCGCACGGCCATTTCTCGCGACAGCTGTATCCGTTCGATCGTGAAATTGGCGGCGTGCCCCAGTTCTCCCTGGGCCGCGTCGACGACCCAGATCCGGGGCGAAACTGGCAACTGGCTGCGCGTGTCGTCGAATCTTGACCACCACGCCGGATCGTCGGCTTTCCAGCCGTACGCCTGCAAATCGGTGAAGACGACGACTTCGCGGTGCAGATTGGTCCCGACGGATAAGATCTGCACCGCTCGTTTGACGGCGGCCGCGAGATCTGCCGTACCCGATGGAGCAGGCAGCTCGTTCAGAGTTTCGCGAGCGCGATAGATGTCTCGAACCGGTTCCGGCAAGAGCAGACGAGGTTGCTCGCGCGCGTCGATGATCTGGATCGTATCGCTGGACCGCAGCTCGTTTAAAAACTGTCGCGCCAGCTGAAGTGATTGAACCCGGGGAGAGGCGGGTTGGCTGTCCCAATCCATGCTGTATGAACCGTCAATCACCAGCACGACATCACGCGGCTCGGTCGAAGCCATACCACCCAGCCATGCTCCGCCAATCCAAGGACGCGCGAAGGCCACGACCAGCAGCGCGACCAACCCCATTCTCACCAGCAACAGCAGTAATTCTTCCAGGCGAATATGACGGCGGGCTCGCGGGTCGAGTTCCAGGAACTGCATCGCCCCCCAGTCGACCTGATCGTACTTTTTCCGACTCAACAGATGCGCGATCACCGGCAGCAGCAAACCTGCCAACCCCGCCAGCATCCAGGGATTGAGAAACGAGTTCAGCACGGTCATTCTTCGAAGACAGTACTACAATTCGAAGTCGCACCATGCGACATTCCCTGTCAATGTAGCCCGCGCACTCCGTCAGGGGAAAGCAGCCGCCGTGACAACGCCCTTTCCACCGTGCGGCGACGGGCTTCAGGTTTGGTGTCCGTTCGGATATGCCATAGAGGTCAACTTCTGAGATTTTCTGCAAAAAGGCGGGTTCGATGAGTAATTTGATCGTCGGTATGACAGGGGCCAGCGGCTCTGTTTATGCGACGCGCTTAGTGGAAGTACTGGTCGCGGCGGGGCAAACTGTGCATCTCACGATCAGCCCGGCAGCGGTCGAAGTCTTCAAAAAGGAGTTGGGCGTCACGATCAGCTTGGACCATTTCGATCCACGGCAACTGTTTCCAAATGATCAGGCACCGGACAGCGATCGTCGGCTCCCACAAACGACACCAGGCGCTGCCACAAATCCAGCGCCCCGCGCCAACGATAGTACCGCAGGTCAGATCATCTACCATCACTATCGTGACTATTCGGCGGGTATTGCGAGCGGCTCGTTCTTGACCAGCGGGATGGTTATTTGCCCTTGTTCCATGGGAACACTCGCCAGTATCGCCACCGGACAATCGCAGAACTTGATCCATCGAGCCGCTGATGTGCAGCTGAAAGAACGTCGCAAGCTGATTGTCGTCCCGCGTGAAACCCCCCTGAGCGTGATTGCGCTCGACAATATGAAGCGGCTCGCCGAAGCCGGAGCCGTGATTTTGCCCGCCATGCCCGGTTTTTATCACGATCCGCAATCGATTTCCGATCTGGTTGACTTCATCGTGGCGCGCATCTGCGATCAACTGGGCGTGCCCAATACACTGATGAAACGCTGGGGCAGTGGGGTCAATAGCTAATATTTCTTGAGTGAAAAGGCAACAAATCAACCGCCATTTTGGGGAAGTCCTGGTGAGACTGTTCGTAGCGGAAAAAAAGCTTAAAATCCGCCGGACGACGATCCACGGAATTGGTAGAAAGAATTGAAGACAATGCGAAATCGGCAAGCCACGCAATTACTCTCAGAGCTGTCACACTCGGGGAGGCGCGGGGCAGAATTTCCCCCATCGGATGTCCCGGACTGGCCACTGGAGGATTTGGTGCCCGCGAACTTTCTCGCCGCGTCACCACCACCGCTGCCGGAACTGGCCGAGCCCGATGTGGTGCGGCACTTCGTCAATCTGTCGACGCTGAATATGTCGGTCGATACGCATTTCTACCCGCTGGGCAGTTGCACGATGAAGTACAACCCCAAGCGACACGAGCGACTGTCGGGCCTGCCCGGAATTGTCGATCTGCACCCGCATCAAACTGTCGGCAACATTCAAGGGTTGCTCGACATGTTGTACGAGATGCAGGAAATGCTGGCGGAGATTTCGGGCCTGCCCGCCGTCTCGCTGCAACCCGCAGCCGGAGCCCACGGCGAATTGACGGCCCTGTTCGTCGCGGCAGCCTACTTTCGTGACAAGGGCGAACAGCGCACAAAAGTCATTTTCCCCGCGAGTGCTCACGGAACCAATCCGGCCAGCGCGGCGATGGCGGGGTTCGAATGTGTCGAACTGCAAGGCATCGACGCCGATGGACGACGCGAAGGTTTCGTCGATCTGGAAGAATTGAAGCAGCATGTCGACGATAAGACCGCCGTGTTCATGATCACCAATCCGAACACGCTGGGGTTGTTCGAAAAGGATATCGCGGCGATCGCCAAAATCGTGCATGACGTCGGCGGGCTGGTCTATATCGATGGTGCGAATATGAACGCCATTATGGGCATCACGCGTCCCGGCGATTTCGGCGGCGACATGATGCACTATAACGTCCACAAAACCTTTACGGGACCGCATGGTGCCGGTGGCCCCGGTGCCGGACCGATTTGCGTGCGTGATTTTCTGGCCGATTACCTGCCCGGCCCCGTCATTCGTCAACACGACGACGGCAGCGGCAAGCGATTCGAACTTGCCACGCCCAAGAAAACGATCGGCCGGGTCCGTTCGTTTTTCGGAAATGTTGGGATCCTGGTTCGCGGCTATTGCTACTTGCGCACGCTGGGCGCAGCGGGCGTTCGTTCGGCTGCAGAACAGGCGATCTTGAACGCCAATTACCTCAAGGAATTACTGGCAGACGTTCTGCCGTCGGCCCATGGCGAGCATTGTCTGCACGAATTCGTGGCGTCGGCCGATCGACTGGCGAAAGAACGCGGCATCTCGGCCATGGACATCGCCAAACGATTGCTCGATTTTGGCTTCCATCCACCGACCGTCTATTTCCCGCTGGTCGTCCCGCAAGCAATGATGTTTGAGCCGACCGAGACCGAATCGAAAGCCACACTGGATGCTTTCTCCGAAGCCATTCATAAGATCGTGGCTGAAGACAAGGAACTGTTACAGACAGCCCCCCATACAACGCCCGTCAGTCGTCCCGAAGAAGTGAATGCGACTCGCAAACCGGTGCTGACCTGGCCCATGACGTGAGCCTCTTCAGCCAGACAGAAAGCGAATGATTCCGGTCCCGTTGCGCAACTCGCTTGATTCAATGGGTATCATGGAAGCGCGGAGCCGCCCTGATCGAGATTGACGAAGCACTTGCCGTCGGTCGTGAGAAATGATTACTGTCAGACACGGCGTCTTCGCCCTGTCTGATCGGCGATCAGGACGACACTGACGGGAAGCCGCAAAGACGCTCTCCATTTGTCTGGAAAGGCCCGGCATGCTGGCGGTTGATGTACAGAATTTGTCGATTCAGTATGGAAAGCTGGAAGCCGTCAAAGGCATCACGCTGCAAATTCCTCGCGGGGAAGTGTTCGGCTTCATCGGGCCGAACGGAGCGGGGAAATCGTCGACAATCCGGGTCCTGGCCACGTTGCAACCGGACTACCACGGGTTCGCCAAAGTCATGGGCTTCAATATTCGCTCCAAGCCACACCTGGTTCGCGAACAGATCGGCTATGTACCCGACTTTTTTGGCGTATACGAAGATTTGACGGCGCGGGAATACCTGCATTTCTTTGCGGCCGCGTATCGCCTGCCGATCGCCAAACGCAAATCGGTCGTCGACGATGTGCTGCAATTGACCGACCTGACGGGCAAGATCGACTCGCAAGTCGATTCGCTGTCACGCGGCATGAAGCAGCGTTTGTCGCTCGCACGAGTGTTGTTACACGATCCCGCCGTGTTGTTACTCGATGAACCGGCCTCGGGCCTGGATCCACGAGCTCGCATCGAAATGCGGGAATTGCTCAAAGCCTTGAAAGAGATGGGCAAGACCATCCTGATTTCCAGCCACATTCTGCATGAGTTGGCACAGCTATGCACCACGATTGGTATTATTGAAGCCGGGCGCATGGTGGCCCAAGGATCGATCGCCGAGATTTATCAGCGGCTGGGGGTGCTCAAGATCGTACATGTTCAGGTCGCCCGTCAAACGCCAGAATTGATCGCCAAACTTCGTGCCGTCGAGGGGGTCACGTCGGTTGACGATCAGGCCGATCGCATCTCGATTCGCTTTGAAGAGGGACGTCTGGAAGTCGAAGATTTGCACGACATCATTCACGCGGAAGGGGCCCGGATTCGCATGTTCCAGCCCGAGGTCATGGATATGGAAACCGCCTTCATGAAGCTGACGGAAGGCCAGACCGCCTGATCCAACGGGAGGGGACCTGTGACACCGATACAACGGCGATTCGCGACAACAACACCAAGGACTTGATTCGTGCAGTTCCTGCAACTTTTCAGCCTGCCACTGCTGACCAAGGAATTGATCGAGCAGGCGCAAAACAAACGCACCTATATCCTGCGAACCCTCTATGCGGCGGCGCTGTATGTTCCAGCATTGCTGCAATACCACAACCTGAACGGCGGCGGATCGGCATCGGGCGTGGTGAACTTCGGTCAGGGTCGCAATCTGTTTTTGATCCTCACTCTGACACAGGCGTGGATGATCCTGTTGCTGTTGCCGCCCATCACCTGCGGCGCCTTGACGGTGGAAAAAGAAAAAGACACGCTCGCGCTGTTGCTGCTGACGAAACTCAGTCCCTGGACCATCATTTTCGAAAAATTCCTCAGCCGCATTTTCGCGATGGGAACGTACCAGTTACTGTCCCTGCCCTTGTTTGCAATTGTCTACGGCATTGGGGGCGTTGAGCTGGGGGAACTGATCTTCGCCATCGTCGCGTTGATCTCGCTGACGATGGTGGTGGGATCACTGTCGATTCTCACTTCGTCCTGGTTTCGGACCACGTCGGTCGCGTTTGTGATGACCTACCTGCTCTTGCTGATCCTTGGTAGCGGTGTCGTTCCGCTCACCTACGGAATCGTCATTTCTCTACGCATGCGGAACTTCCCGCCCGCCCCGGTGGTAACATTCTGGGACGCGATCACCGATATGATGATGCAGCCCCAAGTGATGAGTCTCCTGGGTCTGGTCATCTTGCCGATGTTGCTAAGCATCGCGTGCCTGTTTTTGGCGTCAAAAGTGTTGATCATGCGGGCGTTTGTCCCTGCTCACAATATCGTGCTGGAGATGTTCCGATTCGCCGATCGCTTTTTTAACGAGCTGAACAAAGCGACGACCGGTGGCATTATCCTGGTGCCAGACCGTATCAGCCTGCCGCACTTCGATCCGATCGCCTGGCGGGAAACGCAAAAGAAATCACTGGGAACATTTCGCTATCAGTTTCGGATCTTGATGCTCCTACTCGCGCCACTGATCCTGGCCATTTCAGCGGTCCTGACGGAAAGCCGCACCGATTTCACCAGCCCCTTTCGCATCTTTCCGGCATTCTTCTGGGTCGTTTCCGTCATTTGCCTGACGATTCATGCGACCGGAGCGATCCCGTCCGAACGGATCCGCCAGACCCTGGATGTCCTATTGGTTTGCCCCATCGCACCCGCCGAAATCGTGCGGGAAAAACTGGCCGGCGTCCGACGCTTGATCATGATCCTGACGGTCCCTTTTGCCATTCTGGTGCTGTTCCAAGCGATCTGGAGCGGCTATGTGATCCAGGGTGCGACCACGTGGCAAAGCGCGAATTTCTGGCTGGAATTGACGACCATCTCACTGGCGACCGTCATTTACATGCCCGTCATCATGTGGACCGGTTTCCAAATGGGCTTACGCATGCGGACGCAAATCCAAGCGGTTCTATCAACCTTCGCTTTCATCGGGGCCGCCTGTGCCCTGCCGGTGATTTTGATTGTTTCGTGGGACAACCTGGATCTCAATCAAAACCCGAGTCTCAATCAGGCCCAGGAACCGTGGTTGATTTTTTTGATGCGTTGGCTCAACCCGTTGCAGGTCCTGTTCGGGACGGGCAATCTGTCGCGCGGCGTCGACCCGATTACCAATACTTTTTATGTCATGAATCCTCGATTTGCGTGGTTCGTCATCGGAGTCCACTTCGCGATCTATGGAGCCTTGTGGTGGTGGCTCAGACGGAATGCGATGCAGTCTTTTTCCCGGATTGTGCGACGTTTGGAGCCAAACCCCGACAGCATGGACTGACCTGAGGATTTGCCAAATCAGATTCGTCATAATCGATTCCTGCGGCAGATCCGGCAAAGTCACTGGACCGGGAACATCTCACGCCATCAGGAGGACTTTCGCATCCGGAATCCGAAGTCAAAAATCCGTGCTTGCGAACGGAGAAAATCACGCGGTAGACTCGAGTTAGCGGCACGCCGACCCTAACGATCCTGCCTGCGATTTGTCGATTTCATGATTCCTGTCGGCAACTCGCGGTCACGTGGGCCAAGTCCGATTTCACGAAACGCCGATCATAGGTTCACCATGTGTCGGATCGTCGTTTCTTTGTTGCCAGGAACGAGACCTGAAGGATGCTTGCCGTGCCCTAGAGAATATTTCAGGCGAGTTTTCTGATTAAATGTTATTTTCGGCTCGGGATGTTGTCATAATTGTCATCATCGCTGTCGCGCGGTGGCAATGATTGGCTGACCGTCCACCAGTTTGGTTTTCTTCCGGAGCGGAGTTCGAAAAGATGGCCCCCAACAAAAAATATCTGAGCCTGGAAGAAGCCGCTGTCCAGCTGGGCCTCAAGCCGGACGAACTGATTCGTCTGCGTGAAAAAGGCGATGTTCGCGGGTTTGCCGATCGGGGAACCTGGAAGTTCAAGGCAGATGACATTGCCGAATATCGTCGCCGTCAGCAACCCGATTCGGACCCCGATCTGCCGATTATGGACGAATCGGACGACGATCAAGAGCCCCCGCGACAAACGTTCAGCCGACAACAGCCGGCCGGACTGAATTCCGACAGCGATGTCCGACTGGTGCTGGCCGACGATTCCAAGAAAAAGAAGCTTTCGGGAAGCAGCGCGGAAGTCGCGGCGATCGACTTGATGCATTCTGACAGCGATGTCCGATTGGTCGAACCACCCAAACGCACAAAACCGGGCAGCGATAGCGATGTGAAAATCGTCAAGCCGAAAGCCGGGATGAAGTCGGATTCCGATAGCGATGTCAAGATGGTTGATTCGTCCGATTCGATGATCGATTCGGACAGCGACGTCAAATTGTTACCGACCAGTGGCTCGATGATCGATTCGGATAGCGATGTCCGCATGGCGCCGCTGTTTCATAGCGACAGCGACGTCAAACTGATTGGGAAGAAGTCGAAAAAGGGCTTGCCCGACAGCGACAGCGACGTGATGTTGCTGGGCCGAGGTTCACACGGGGGAACACCCGGCGAACTGGCCGCGAAACTCGAAAAGGCACCGCTCGATTCCGGAATTGGCGGAATTGACTTCGATCTGGGCCACACCGACAAAGATGCCCCCGTTCTGAGCGACTCGGCCGAAATGACGATTTCGCTCGATGGCGATAGCGGCATTCAATTAGCCGGCGACAGTGGCATTCAGTTGGCAGGCGATAGCGGTATCAAACTGGGCCACGACAGCGGATTGCCTTTGGCCGGAGACAGTGGCATTCGATTGGGTGGCGACAGCGGCATCCGTTTGTCCGAGGATAGTGGTGTCCAGTTGATGCAACCGGCCGACAGCGGCATCTCGCTCGAAGGGATGGATAGCGGGATTCGCTTCGTCGACAGCGGCATTACCTTGGGTGATGACAGCGACATCAATCTGGCGTCGCCCAGCAGCAGCAGTCATCTGGGCAAAAAAAAGCGGAAAGGCGGCAGCAGCAAGATTCGCCGTGGACCACCGCTTGCCGATGACGACGACGATATCGAATCGACGACCCCGATGTTGTTGCCGGATCTGGACGACAAAGACGACAGCTCGGCCACGCAGCCGCTACTGAGTATCGACGAAGATTTCGACTCCAACTTGCTGGATCTGGATGACTACGACAGCAGCGACACGTCCGAATTGCAGTCGCCAGCCGACTCGGGACAAAGCGTCGTCATCTTTGAAGACGAGGACGAAGCGCCGGTCTCGAAGAAGCGCAAGAAGCAATCGGTCGAATCGGGGATTTTCGATCTGGACGATTCGGTCGAAGAGCCCATGGAAGAGCTGGAAGTCTCGGACGAAGACCTGAGCGGCGCCGGTGATTTCGACGACCTGGCCTTCGACGACGAGGGTGAAGATGCGAGCGAAAGTTTCAGCGAAGGCTCGAGCCAGTTTGAAATCACGATGCCGCGGAAAGTCACTGTCGTTCAAGAAGCCGAATGGAGCGCCGGTTTTTGCAGCTTGCTGTTCGCATCGCTGTGCGTCTCGATCGTGGGCGCGGTGGTCTCGGCCGACCTGTTACGAACAGTTTGGGCTCAGGGTCAGGATTCGACGGTGGAACCGGGAATCGCCTGGCTATTGGCCGGCTTCTGGAAGTAACACGGGCAAACGGTCGCGGAACGCCGTCGGCCTGCTAGTCCACTTTTAAGGCAGCAAGCCATTCTCGGGATTACGGGGAGAAGACCTTTGTTGCCCTCAGGGCAGGAAGCCTTTTTCCCGCAGCTCCTGAATATTGTCAGGCGCGCTTTGCATGATCCGTTCCGACGCGTACCGCAAGACGGCGAAGCCCGCGAGGGCCGCCGGAGCGGTCAGGATCGCCACTCGATCTTCGTCTTCGTCATCGAGTTTCCGATTCAGCTTGGCAGCCGTTTCTTCCACACTGTCGCTGACCAGCCGCTTTGATCCGGTCTGATTGCGGAATTTCAAATTCGAAAATGAGGCCGTTCGCGCCATGATGAACTGGGCCAGATTCTCGTCATCTGCATCCTCGAAGAAGTCTTCAAACTCGGGCATGTAACGGTCGGGCGTGATGATCATGGGACGCGTGATCTTCACATCCCCTTGAGTGACGCTGACCGCTTGATCTTCTTTCAAGCCCGACAAAATCAAATAATACGGCAGATCGGTTTCACCGAAGGTGAACAATGAATAGCGCACACCTCGAATGATTTTCACGGCTTCCCAAGCCGCGCGGAACCTGCGTTCATTCGCGAAACCATCCATCGGAAACACAACCGATTCTCCTCTTAGGACCGCGTTAGCGCTGAACGCGGCCGTTTCTTCACCGGAAACAAGAACGTTCCGGTCGCCGCACATCCACGCCCGCGGGCAGGATCTTCCAATCCGACGGGGCGCGCCGACCCTGACACTCACGAAGTTATAGTTGAGTCGAGGCGAAATGCGAACACACGCGCAGCCAGACAACCCACTCTGGGAAACCCCTGACCCGGCGAACATCGCGCAGGCGACTATTTGGTCGGAGCGGCCAATTCGGTCCCCGCCGTCGCTGCCGCCCCTACCGTTGCCGCCGTCCCCACCAACGCCGCTGTCTCCATCCGTCGATGTTGACGGAAATCGTAACGTTCGCCCGATTTCAGCACCGCATAATCTGGCGTTTGCGGTGCCCCTTCCGACTGACGATCAAAGATCGTCACGTTGTGTTGACCGACAACCTGCATCGTACTGCCACGAACCACGACGGCCGTTGATTCGTCGACACCGACACCGATCAGTTCTGGATGGTCTTTCTTCAACTGGGCCATGTCATCCAGGCGCTCGCGCTGAGTGAAATGCTGGTCGATCGCCACACCCGGCAAAAATCCAAAACCGCGTTCATACCCTTCGGTCGCGACTTCTTCGTTGCCCAGAGGGTTGCCGCGAACCAGGTATTCGCCTTGAATCGTGGCTCCGGCCGACGTGCCGCCGATGACACCGCCGCGCCGCAACACATCATGAAATAATTCTTCGACATGCGTATCCAGAAATGCATCCACCAGCCGCCATTGACGACCACCGGTGAACCAGACGCCTTGAGCCTCTTTCAACAGCGCGACCAGACTGGGGTTGGACAAATCTTCGCCCGAGGTGGTATGCAGCATTCGGACGTTCTTTGCCCCCGCATCACGCAGCCAACCACAAACGGCGGCATGTTCCGGCGGTGTGTCACCAATGGCGTTCGAGACGACGACAATCGAAGCTTCCATTCCGCCTGCGGCTCGCAAAAAGGTATCAATCACTTCTTGGGGCGTCGGACCACCACCGGCAATGACCAGGGTCCCGTGTTGAACATCGGGAACATGCGAACCAGAAGCGGCGATCACGGTATCGGCTCGTGCCACAGCCGCACGCCGCAAAGTCACCAAGTCAGCATGTTTCCCAACCACCAGCGGTTCCACGCGCGCCGGACGCTGGGCCGACGGAGCCAGACACAAGCAAACGTCCGATTCGCCGATGACTTCCATCGAACGTCCGCGAACAATCAGCGCGGTACCTTCATCAACTCCGATCCCGACCAGGCCGGGACGCAATTCCAATGCCCGTTCCAATCGTTCCAATCGACCGCGTTTGCGGAAGTGTTGATCGACAATCGTACCCGGCAGAAAACCGAATCCAGTCGACATGATGGGTTCTGTTTTCCCGTCCGCGATCATGCAACGAGACATGATGGCCGCTCCGGCAGAGCTGCCGCCAACGACGCCGCCGCGAGCCAGAATCGCATGCATTCGCGCTTCTGTTTTCGTACCGAGATAGACTTGGGTCAGCCAGTTCTGATTGCCACCCAGAAACCACAAGGCCGTGGCAGATTCCAGAATCTTCGAAAATTCCGGATCGTCGGCTTCGTCGCGTGACCGGGTATGTAAGACGTCAAACGAGGCCATCCGACCGTCCGCCAGACGATCTTGCCAATGAGACAGGCGACTGAGAATGTCAAAATCGGCGTAGTAGCTGGCCGAACTGATCACCACGATTCGCGCTTTGGAACCACCACCGAATTCGATGAAACGGTCAATCAACTGAGACGGTAAAACACCCCCGCCACAGATGAACAGGGTGCCGGGAGAAACGAACTGAGGGTTGTATTCCGCAGCGGACAGCGGATCCGCACCGAGACTGGTGGCTGGAATGCCCATCACTTCACAGAGCATGAAGAGCGAAAAAAAAGTCCGGGACAACGTTCGACAGATCCTTAAACCATCAGATTCGTGAAGTTGAAGCCTCATCATGAAGTTCAGCCCCTTGAAAGGAATCGTAGTCACGGCAAACCGCATCCGTGCGAATACACAAAAATAGGTTGATCTGTTGGATGCCGCAAGACAGATTCCCGCGCTTTTCCTGAATATATCGCGTGATTTACCGAAGGTTCAGGAACTCAGGAATGGCCTCTTTTTTCCTGTACTTCCTTCCAGATTGGGTCGTAAATCTCTTTATCAAAGGGCGGGCAACCGGTCGGCGTTTGTCCCAGGGGATGGTCTTTCGCCCGCATCAGGTTGGTACAGTAGGAGAAGGTCCGGCAGGTGGTTTTCCGGTTCAAATGACCGTGATCCAGCAGTTGTTTGACGAAATCGGGTTGCGACAGGGTCGCGCGGCCCAGTCCGACCAGCGAGCATTTGCCTGCTTCCAGGTTCCCCGCCGCGGCGTGAATCGCAAAGTCCTGCAACCAACTATATCCGCTGCCGACAATGGGGACGGAAGGAATCTGTCGCTGGATTGCTGCCGTGGCATCAAAATGACGTAATACACCGATTAAAGGGTGTTCCGGTGTTTGATATCCATCCACCGGAGCGAATTCGGCGGGTCGCACGACATGTGGGTTCGCGTAGGGATTGCCCATTGTGATATTCACCACGGAAACACCCCATTCCACCAATCTCTGGACAACTTGCAGCGGTTCGGTCAAATCGAGCTGTTCGTAGTGAGTGGTATCGACACCAAAGGACGTCTGCAGCGGCGGTTCGTAGGGAACCGGCTTCCCCTGTGAATCCTGTTGTTTTCGAAAGGGTATGCCGTCATAGACATTGATCCGCGACGCCAGTACCAGTGAAGGCAGTTCCGCCCGGATTCGAGTGATGACGTTGCGAACCAGTCGAGTTCGATTCTCCAGCGAGCCACCGAACTCGCCCGGACGATTCTTCGCCGCCAGCATTTCGGACAATAGATAGCGATGACACTGCTTGATATCGACGAAGTCGCAACCAATCTTCGCCGCCAGCCGCGCCGCGGCCAGATATTGATCCTCAATCCGTCGCAGGTCGTCGTCCGTCAGCAGTGGAAACGAATCGTCGACGACGCGTCCGGTCGACTTATCAATCGTGATCGGGTCTAGCAGCGGGTCGTGCATCGCGATCAGCGGACGACGAAAACTGTAGCGGCCCGAATGCGTCAATTGCAGACCGACCATCAGCCCCTGTTCTGATCCAAACGTCTCCCGGTGCGCCTCACGACACCCGCGCAGCATCTGTTCCATCGCCGATGCCGTGCCATCATGCAGCCACAATTGTCGCGGATTCATTCTCGCCGCATCGGCGATCGCAGTCGCTTCGCCCCAGATCAGCTTGGCCCCACCCGCACCGAATCGCCGAAAACGGCGATAGGTCAATTCGTCCGGGGCGCCCTCTAAAGTTCCATCGCAACCTTCCATCGGTTGGATGCAGAACCGATTGCCAACCGTCATTGAGCCGATCGAAATCGGCTGGAACAGCGAAGAAAAATCGCTCGAAATCGGCAGATCACCCCCAAGAGCACGAGCTTCGGCGGCCAATTCGTCAGCTGTTTTGAATTTGAAGTAGCGAGCCATACGGAACCAGAAACTCAGAAGAAGAGCAAATCCGAAAGACACCCGACAACCTGACGACGGGCGAGACGTTCATCCCGATTGAGCGTCGCATAACCACCTTCGCGTCGCAAGCGGCGAGGACGGTTCGGTCGTGCCTCAATGCCGGGATCAGAAACGCGTGGGGACGGGATTCGCTGACTCCTACTTCTTTGGCGGATGCTTTTGAAAAAGAAAACCGGCAAAATGGACGACGCAAGCGACGGCTGTGCAGAGACCAAAAACTACGAGGTATACCCTCGGGTCGGACACAGACGGTGTCAACCATCGGTACAGATCCATGAATCACGCTCACTGACCGGATTTGAAAAAATAAGGAAAGCCGCCAGATTGTATCCAGCGACTCCCGTTTTGCGTCAGAAAACCTCGCTCAGAACTTCGCCGATTCTTTGATCAACTCGGATTGTCCAGATAGGGTCCTCAAGTCCGCTCGACATTGTCGTCGGCACGAGTCCTTGTTGAGACCATCCCGAAAAAGACCGTGGCAGAACTTAAGACTGTCGAAGTCGGCGAAGGACAAAGGTGATGATTGGATCTTGGGTCCCGATCCCAAACATCAGATTGCCGTAAGAACTGGCATTTGCCGAAAACACTTCCCACCCTTCGGCTAAGAATCCATTGAGCTGTTCGTCGACTTTGGCCCAGTCTATCGAGCTGAAATTCCCACCCTCCAGAAACCAATTGATCAAGGTTCCCCGCCTGACATGCGTCGTACCGGAGAATATCTTGAACTCGTATTGCGGCGTTGTGCTGGCAATCGGCTGAAGGCTGTTTGTTGTGGAATCGTCCATAATTCAAGGTCTTCCGCTCACGAGTTCAAGGATCGTCATTCAAACATTAATCGGCTCGATGGCATCCTCGCCATCGACTACGAAACTCTTCGAAGCGATCGCCTTTTTTCCGCTCCACCACTTAGCCCGAGTTTGAGCGCGACGTCTTCCGCGGTGAGTAAAACAGTTGGAATGATGTGGACAATTGACCGCGATCCTCTTACTTCCGAAGGTCTTCAAAATCTCGCCGCACTTGCTCGATCCGTTGCCGGTACTGTTCGGCGTCGCCGAAGTCGAGAAAATGTGAATAGCGGCTGTGCCTTGTTTTTAGACCGATTGCATGTTTGATCGGACACCAATACTGTTCGGTGCGGCCGGCAATTTCCTGCACGTAGGCCAGAACACCATTCGTGTATTCGCAATATCCGCAGTTCAGCCGTTCCAGCGGATTGAGATACTTCAAAAGGCGGCGGTCCATGACGATGTAGTCACGACGTCGAACTTGGGGGACATCAGCTAGAGCGGACAACGGCGCAATTCCGCCCCACACCCACATTCCCAACACCGCCGGGGACCACCATTTCCAGTTTTGAGTCATGATGAATTTATTGTCCTGCCAATAGGCTTGAAGGTTTGAAAAACAGCCTGCGGAACCACCGCCAAGAAAGAGTAGGGCACATCTCTTTCCATCAGAGCCTCCGCAGGCTGGGATTGCTGTACTCGACTGCCTGATGAGCCACGAACTATATATCACTAATTTAATCGTGTTTTTATTTTCGGCGAATAACGAAAGATTGTCAAGCCAATTCGAATAAAAAACGCGATTCCCGAAGAAACAGAAAGATCCGTTGCTGGCTGCGGAACTTACACGGCAAGGTAATTTCATCTCGTCGGAAGAAAGTCGCCACGAACGTGCATCCGTGAACAAAAGTTAACTCGGCCAAGTCCCACCGAAAGAGCGAGGATCGGCAGATCGGACCGGTCATCGAAAATCTGGAAAAAGAGTGCTTGACAGAGTCGAAACAGCTGTCGATAATAAAGCAACATTCAGATGGTGATATTTATAGCGCCGGGCGAGAACTCACCACCCAATCACGACACGGCCGGTTCCTTCCGATAAGAACTCGGAAACTTCGGTCGAGAGCTTGGATCTCTCTTATGAAGCCACTGCTTGCGGAGCAAAGCATTCGCCGCCTTAATGTTCGCGGCGATTCCCTGCATGTGTCACGACATGCCGACAGACGACGCTGTCTTTCGTGTTCGGCTTGGACCGCGATTCGCTGTTGTTGACACGATCTGGTCTTTAGCGAACTCGTCGATCTCTCTACGTGTCTCTCGTTCCGTTCAAGGGTTGTTTTGCGTCTCTCTCCGCGATCCTGTTCGATCGTCTTGCAACAGGAAGCACGCGGTCAATTTCATAAGGTGATTTCATGGTGAAAACGAATGAACTCTATCAGTCTCTCCATAACTCCGAGACAGCCGCTCGTGTGGAAGATGCTTTGATCGATGTCGGTGGCTCCCGTTTCGATCGTATTTCGGTGGTGGCTTTCTGCGGGATTGTAGAACTGTCCGGGGTGGTGTCGGACTATTACGACAAGGCGATCGCCATGGGGATCGCTCGCCGAGTGACAGGTGTGTCAACGGTCGTCGAGTCGATTCAGATCCAGCAGAGCACCGGCGTGCCTCGGCCCAAGTTGCAAAGGCGGGCACGACCGGCCCTGGTCTCCCACTTATCGATGAATGATCGAGCACCAGGAAGACTGGATCTGTCGAGCGGTTGAAATGGAGCGGCCGAAACCTCACTGCGCTGATATCAAAACGATCTTCGCAAACCTTTCTTTCCGATTGATTTGGGAGCCACCCATGCCGACGATTCCTTCAACTTCGCCAGACCTGCTGGACGCCGTATCGGGCGATGCAATGTCCGAAGCCGTCGTGGATAATATCCGCCAGGCCCTCAGGGGCTTGCAGTTCGGCGAAATCACGATTACGGTGCGAAACGGCAGCGTGATTCAGATCGATCGCATTGCTCGCAAACGGCAATTCAAGACCCACTTGCGTGACGACATCTCGTCGCGGTGATTTTGAAAGACGTGATTGACCTCGTCGATCAGCGAACAATCGCTTCGAATTGGTTAGAATCCCGATCCGGGTCGATTCGGTGACATGCTGTTCGCAGGGTCTGCGAACAGCATGTCACCGAGGACCGGTTGATGCGACGAGTGGCAATCGTAGCATTCAAGACAACTATTTCCAGATGTCGCTGCTATCAAAGCCCCAGTCCATCCCCCAGCGAGAGGCTCGATTGATGTCGCTTCCGATCTTAAAGAAACCGGCAGACGCCTTCGATGTGATTCGACTGGTCGCGGAAATTCAGGCGAATGCGCCCACCCCAATCGACGACGCGGCCGATCCAGTCTGGACGGCCATCCGCCAAGAGGCCAAGGCGGAAGAAAGTCAGAGTTCATGCCTCTGCCTGTTCCTGAATAAATCGGTCCTCGAACCCCTGCGTCTCGAAGACGCTTTGGGCGGAATTCTGTCGTCGAAATTGGCGATGGAGAGCGTGGGCGAAGATCGTCTGAAGTCGCTCATTTTGCAGGCCTTTGCCGCTTGTGCCACGATGAGAACGGCGATCCGCCGGGATTTGCAGGCGATCGTCGATCGCGATCCGGTCGCGGGGGGCTATTTGAAGCCATTCGTTTTTTTCAAAGGTTTTCAGGCGCTTCAGGCGTATCGCGTGGCGCATTGGCATTGGAATCATGGTGGTCGATTTCTGGCGGTCTTTCTGCAAAATCGAATTTCGGAAGTCTTCGGCGTCGACATTCATCCGGCAGCTCGAATTGGCTCCGGCATTTTAATGGACCATGCCACGGGCATCGTGGTCGGGGAAACATCGGTCATCGAAGACAACGTTTCGATCCTGCACGAAGTGACGCTTGGTGGAACGGGCAAACAATCTGGCGACCGGCATCCCAAGGTTCGGCAGGGTGTTTTGATCGGTGCAGGGTCGAAGATTCTCGGGAATGTCGAGATCGGGGCCGGTGCAAAAATTGGTGCAGGCAGCGTAGTCTTGGATTCGGTCCCTCCACACTGCACGGTCGCCGGTGTCCCCGCTCGGATCGTTGCTCGCAACACGACCGCCAATCCGGCTTTGGAAATGGACCAGCAGTTTCCGCATCACTTTGAAGATGGCAGCGGTATCTAAACCGCCGGCAGGTGCTCTCCCAAAAACGTTAGCGAGAAGCCGAGGACACCTCAGGCCAGGATGGATTGAATCACCTGACCACGGCTTAGCGGGTGCGGCCGCCCTTGTGTATCGACAAATTCGGTATCGGGCGAAAATCCCAGACAGTGCATGATTGTCGCCGTCAGGTCTTCCGGACCAATCCGGCCCGACTTGGGATACCCCCCCAACTCATCCGATGCCCCGTACACGGTACCGCCGCGGATTCCTCCTCCTGCGATGGCGATCGAAAAGACCGATCCCCAATGATCGCGACCGGCAACGGCATTCATCTTGGGACTGCGCCCGAATTCCGACATGCAAACCACCAGCGTTTCATCAAGCAATCCTCGATCGCTCAGATCGTCAAGCAACGCCGAGAACGCCGCGTCCGTCGGCGGCAACAGCACGTTCTTCAAGCGATTCGTCTCGTCGACATGCGAATCCCAACAGGGTCGATCGAACGGTTCGTCGGCACCGCGATACCAGTTGACTTGAACCAGTCGCACCTGGGCTTCGATCAGTCGTCGCGCCAGCAAACAACTCTGGCCAAATTGGGTCGAGCCATAGCGATCTCGCGTCTGAGGGGTTTCGGCGGACAAATCGAACGCCCCGCGCGAAGTGGCCGAGGCCAAGACCCGATAGGCCCGTTCCTGCTGATCGCCGAACGTTTTGGCAAGCCCCAATCCGGCCATCATGTCGGGTTGACGGTTGATCGTCCGCACCAGATCGCGTCGTGCGGCCAGACGGTCCAGGGACACATCACCGGGAAGCTGGAATTCGGCGACGCGATAATCGGGCGATGCGGGTGTGCATCGGAACAACCAGGGATCGGCCGCGCGGCCCAGCATTCCGCCATCTTGCCCCGGCCAGACCGAACCATCGGTGTTGAAGATCTGATGCGGCAGACGAACTGACGTCGGCAAGTCTTGCGCGGGCGGCGCCAGTCGCTGCAATACGGCGCCCCAGTTTGGCCAGTCATTCGGCGCGCCAGGATTGACGTTTTCGGCATTCATCGGGGCGTGCGGCTGCCCCGTTAACATGTAATAGCCGCTGGAGGAATGGGCATTGTCGTTGGTCGAGACGGCTCGCAATACGGCCAGCTTGTCCGCTCGCAAAGCCAGCTTCGGCATCAATTCACCGAACTGAACGCCGGGAATGGCAGTGGCAATCGGACCAATTTGTCCTCGGACCTCTTGCGGCGCGTGGGGCTTGGGATCCCAGGTCGAATGCTGCGGCGGTCCGCCCATCAGAAACAGGACGATGCAAGATTTGGCTTTTCCGCCCGAGGCATTGATCACGTCATTCGAGGCGGCGTCTTTAGCCAGAACGGAACGGACATTCAACAGTTGTGACAGCGACAGTCCGCAAGCTCCCAGTCCGCCGATCCGCATGACTTCGCGGCGCGAAACATGATCGCACAGGCGTACTCCGGAAGATTGAATGCTCAGCATCAACAAATTTCCTTCCGCGGCGCTGTGCCCCCCCTGGGATGTCACGGCCGCACGATCACTTGCGTCAGAATTCGGATTATCTTCTGAATCGACCAGATAATTCAATGCGATTTCGTCCATCGCGGGTCAACCGAGGAAAAGAACCGCCAGCCAGGTCCGTTTAACGCGACGACGCAACCTCTTGCCTACGGACAAGATTCATCCCGCCAGAAGATCAACGCGTTCCCAAAATCGTCGACCGGTTCCACCCAATCGACGATATGATGTCGTCATTGAAGTCTGTCCCGGAAACCCTCTGCTGAGGAACAGCCTCCCTGTTTCACGTGGGTCTTTAATCCGTTTGATCACTGTTCACTAGTCGCATTGTCTTGACCGGGTATTCTGATAATTTCAATGGCGGACGGTTACTTGGCTCGGGCTAAAATTGGAACCTTACGAATGAATCCTGTAGGTAGAGCAACGTCATCTGGTTTGTCGTTCTGGACCGCAATGACCCTGTTATGGATTGGCGCCGCGGCGCAAGCCGATCCGCCAGCCGAAGCGCGCCGCCTGCCGAAGGCCGGGATCACCAAGGTCGGTGCTCAGGTCTTCACACTGAGCACCACTGACATCGAAAACAAATTACCCGGAGGGTTCTGCGGTTCCTTCGGTCGCGAACTCATTCGACAAAGCTTGCTCGTGACGGCCCGAGACGAATTCGGACTTGCGACGCTGGATGCGTCGATTGGCGAGATCACGTTTGTGTCCGAATCGCCGGAGACTTACCCCTATCAGTTGGACGTTCGGTTCACGCACGTTCCAGACGACAACACCCAATTTGCAGTCGATCTCGAACTGTCCCTGCCGGATGCGTCTGGCAAGTGGCGCAGTTGGTCAAACACGACGCTTCGCTTGCCCGTCGAGAATCGCTTGGATGCACTGGCCGAACAATTCGAGATCTTATCTCGCGAGACATTTACCAAGGCATTGAAGGAATTGGGATTCTCGCCGGCAGTCAACGAAAAACGACCTGCAACCGAGAAGGCTCAGACGATCGAAGAACATCTGGATTTCGTGACGCAATTCTCTGTCCTGCGACAGCTACATGCGCAACGTCGAAATCAGCCCGAATCGCCGGAGAACCTCGGAGCCCTTTCTCGAGCCTACGCCAATCTCGGGCATTTGGTCGATTTTCACTGGAGCGCCGCGTCCAAGGCCTTCAAAGCCCGATCGACAATTTATGCACAACGGTTGCTGGCCAAATACGGCAAAACTCCGTTCGGCCTGTCTCATCGAGCCTACGCACGGGCGCTGACGGGGAATCATGTCAAAGCCCTGGAAGACATCGAGACTGCGAAAACGGCCGACGGGCTGGCGGCTCCCGATTGGCTCAAGTTGATCGAAGCCTATTGCAAATATCAGCCAGAGATCTTGGAAGGAACAACGGGACCAGACAACGAACTCGCACTGTATCTGCGAATGCGATTGGTCGATCCCCATTTCGATAAAGACTCGGGTTTGGCCGCAATCGAGGCATTTATGAAGGTCACTCCCGCCAGTTGTCGCGCGGTCGAATTGATTTGCGACATGCGCGCGGTGGGTTTGACCCGCAGCGTCACGGAAGGCGGAGCCGATCGAATGTGGCCCGGTATTTATCGTCAGTTGTTGGCAATTCCGCAGTTGCCGGAAGGTGCCAGACTGATCGCAGAGCGCCACAAGGAAGAACCCGACAAATTGGCCGACCCCGCGGACGAACACCGGGCTCGAGTCGAAATGATCGAACAACTTCGGCAAGCCAGCCAGAAGAACAGCGATCAATCAGAACCGTCCTGGCAGGCACTGGCGGACCTGGCCTACGACGCCTCGTTCATTCAAGCCTGGCGCGTCGTCGACTGCGAAAACACGCTGCTGGGTATGAAATCGGACATCTCCATCGACGCCCTGGCTCCGCTGGTCGAAAAGCACCGGCTAGGTCCTTGCCTTCGTGTTTACTCGACCGATCGAGAACGAGGCCGAGCGGCGATGACCGATTTGGTGAAAGTCGCCGATTCCACGAGCGTGGAACTGCCTGCCGCTCCCTTCACGGTCTGGGCCCATCGCGTGAACCCGGATTTCTATAACCGGGTCGCCACCGAGTTGATTCGGCATCGGGATATCCTGTTCGAGGACCTGCTGCGTTCCGGATCCTCTAACATTCCCGACTTATACAACGACGCCTTCAAACGAATCAGTGAAGTGGCGCCCTATCAGCCACGCTCAATTGCCTGGGAAATCCAGATGAGTGGAGATTTCCCCCAAAAGAGCGCGGAGGAGTGGGAAGCCAAATATGGCAACAACGCCCAGCTGATGCTGTTTCTGGGACAAAAGCACCGCCGCTGGCATCACCCGGACGACGCCGAACGCTGTCTGAAAAAATCGATTGAGATCACGCCCACCTATGAAGCCCATTTCGCACTCGCCGATGAGTATCGCGATCGGGATGAGATGAAAGCCTGCCAGGCGACCTTGGAACAGTCGCTGGAATTACCCAGTTACAGCCTGGAATACTGGAACGCCCAGTCCCAAATCGCCTACATCTTGATGAACAAAGGCGAATGGAAAGCGGCACAGCCACACGCTCTTGCCGCGGCCGAGTCTTATTCGGGATGGGGGCTGATTGCGGCCGCCACGTGTGCTGAAGGCTTGAAACAATGGACGGTGGCCGAACAGTATTACCGCGCCGTTTCGGAACGCTATGACGGATCAGCCGACAACTGGTACCACTTTTGCCTGCGCCGCGGGCGAGGAAATATCAAAGGGGCACGTGCCTTCACCGAACAAACCTGGAAGGCAGCGAAACCGCCGCTCAGGTCGGATCAAATCTGGAGCCGCGCCATCGGCGACATCGCCGACGGCAACCTGAAAAAGGCTCAGGAGATGCTGGTCGACGCCACGAACAAACGGGCTCCTGATGAATACAGTTTGATCCTGGCGGCCATCCTGGCCGACAAACTGAAAGACACGGCCGCCCGAGACGGGTACTTTCAAGAAATTGAGACCCGCTTCAATTCGACTCATCCGATGCCGATCCTGGTCCACTTTTTCCGTCGAGCGTTGCATCAGCCAGATCCGTATCCCTGGAATCGCGAATCGTTCGATGAATTGATCGACTTCTCGTCGATTGGAAATGCCGCCTACGCCTATTTGTTTGCGGGACTGTTTCTCGAAAATCGCGGCCAATCGGAATTAGCTCGGACCTACTTGGAAGCAGCAGCAACGTCGGGCAACATCCATCATTATCCTTGCGTACTGTCCAACATGGCTCTTCGTCAGAAAAAGGTCAAAGTCGGAACGACGCGTCTTTATGCGCGACCCGATTCCTGGATTCCCAGCCGCAAGGCTTTCGACGCGGGTAAGCGCACATGGCGTGAGGGCAAACTGGACGAGGCACACGAGCATTTCACCGAGGCCATCCGACTGCGCCCCGCTTTCGTGATCGCATTGATCGAACGGGCGCGATTAAGTCGTTTCCGTGGTGATTTCGCCGCCGCTATCAAAGATTACGAGGAAATTCTGCGCATTAACCCCGACTGCGAAAAGGGGCACCTCTATCTCGCGTCGGTGTTATCCAATTGCAACGACGACAAAATCCGCAATGGCCCGGAAGCGCTCAAGCACGCTGAACAGGCTTACGAGGCCCGCATCACAAAGACCTATATCTGTTGTGCGACCTTGGCCGCCGCCCATGCCGAATGCGGGCATTTTGATAAGGCGGTCGAGTTCCAAGAGGCCGCCGTGAAGCTGGCTCCTCAAATCAAGGGACAGGAAAAACTCCTGGCCGAATATCGAGAAGGCAAGCCGCACCGTTTTGTCCAGAAGAAGGAGTCGTCCCCGAAGAACGACGCCGAAGCGGAACCGACATCCGACGCCGAGCCCGATTCTGACCCCGAATAAAGGCCACGCCTGGCGTCCCACCGCGGGGATCTTATTCTCCCTGCGGCTCCCTTTGATGCATGGCGGCTCTTTCGCAAAATGATTCGGTTCGATAGCGTTGCGTCAGGCGTACCGCTACGATTATGTCATTCCGTCTCTTTTGTCGCTCGAAAGTGATCCCCGTGCTTTGGTCGCTTGAATCCGTCTCGCTGGCTGGTCGTCGTTCACCGCGACTGGACGATGTGACACTGGACATCGATCAGGG
This sequence comes from uncultured Schlesneria sp., assembly GCA_903871875.1. GTDB lineage: Bacteria > Planctomycetota > Planctomycetia > Planctomycetales > Planctomycetaceae > Schlesneria. The sequence goes on along the minus strand of CAIQIR010000084.1, from coordinate 39,802 downwards.
TGTGACAGCCGTATTGGGTGAATCCGGTGCGGGAAAAACATCGCTGTTGAATCTGCTGGTGGAATTCGAACGCCCTTCGTCGGGGCGAATTCGGTTTCGCGGCGCCGCTTCCGCCAATCGGTTGTCTGTCTTTTGGGCACCACCACATCCAGGTCTTTGGCCTCATCTGTCCGTACGGGACCATTTGACCAACGTGTCGCCGCAATTCGACAAGCAAACGTCCGCACGGGCGGATGATCTACTCGCGAAGTTTGATCTGCTGGACAAGGCCGCCGCAAAACCGGATTCATTGTCCTTAGGCGAACAATCGCGATTGAACGTCGTCCGAGCACTCTTTTCCGGTGCCCAGGTTCTGGTCATGGACGAACCGCTGTCGCATGTCGATTCGGCACGCAGCGGTCGGTACTGGGATGTGATCCGCCAGCACTGCACCGTCAGCGGCACGTCGCTGGTCTTTTCGACCCATGCGCCGGAAGTTGTGCTGCGGGAAGCCAGCCAAACCATCTGCCTGACAAACGGCCGCGTGTCATATTGCGGTGACGTCAGCGAGCTTTATCAAAAACCCGCATCACCCGAACTGGCCACGTTACTCGGCCCCTGCAATTGGCTGCCTCCCGACGAGAGGACTCGTTGGTGCCCGCCACAGCGCGAGCCTGCTCCATCGCCATCATCCGATTCGCGGCGTGGCGATGCCTGTGTCCGTCCCGAATGTCTGGAAGTCGAAGCCAGCACGGATAGTCCGCTACAGGTCGAGGCCTCTCGATTTGTGGGTTCGGCGGCGGAAATCGATATCCGCGACGAACGGACTGGAACGATCAGGCAGTTCATCTATCGACCGCGCGGAATGGCTCGGGTCCAGCGCGGTGAACGAGTCATCTTGAAAGTCCTGTTGTTGCTGCTGATCGTCGGCCTGTCTGGCTGTTTCGAGGACGCCTCGCCCACACTCTCGGTGCGAAAGGAATCGAACTGGCTGATGCCCCCCGACGGACCGCGCGTGCCGGCTCCGCGAGGGATGACAGTTTCTCCGAACGACGAATACCTGGTCCTCGACAATGTCGGACGAGTGCTGGTATTCGACAAAAATGGCGACATCCAGCGACAGTGGTGGATGCCCGAGTATTCCGTCGGTAAGGCCGAGGGAATCTGCGTGCTGCAGGATGGTCGCATCGCTGTCGCCGACACGCACTATCATCGCGTTGTGTTGTTCGATCATCAGGGCCAGGTCACGGGAACGTTCGGTCAGTATGGAAGCGAACCGGGTGACTTCGTCTATCCGGTGAAAATCACACAAGATCCCGACCAGAACCTTTACGTGTGTGAATATGGCCAAAACGATCGCGTACAGAAATTTCGGCCTGACGGAACATTCCTGCTGCAGTTCGGCGGACCGGGGACCGAACCCGGACAATTTCAGCGACCAAGCGGCATCGTCTGGTGCGAACACGAACTGTTTGTCGTCGATGCGTTCAACAATCGCATTCAGGTATTTCAAGAAGACGGTAAGCTGATTGCCGTCCTGGCTGATGGCGACAAAGTCGCTGAAGTCCACTATCCGTACGACATTGCCGTCGATCAAAATGGCGATCTGATCGTGGTCGAATATGGTGGAGGACGCATTTCCAAATTCCGTCGAGACGGTCGGTTGCTCGGGCGTTACGGTAAACCGGGATCGGGTCAGACAACGGCACAATTTTCCACCCCCTGGGGAGTGGCGATCGACCGCCGCGGACGGTTGTATGTGTGTGACACGGGGAACCGCCGAATCGTGGAGCTGGAATTATGAGAAAGCTGCGTCGCTTCATCTCCAGCTTTTTCCCCACGCCGCGACGCGCCTTTCGATGGCGCGATCTGTGGCCGCTGGTGACATTTCTTGTCCTGTTTTGTGGTGTCTGTGCCTGGCTGGAATTCGGCCATGTTTGGATGTTCGCTCGACCGGCCATGCTCAGCCTGATTCTGCTGGCCCCCTGGGTGTGGTGGATGCATCAAGCTGGCTATGCCGGTTTGCCCAGGCTGCGAGGCCTGTTTGCGCTGTTCACGCGGCTGGGTCTTTTGGGTCTGCTGGTGATGGTCATGGCCGAACCACGCGCCGTTCGGTCGCTCGACGTGATGTCGGTCGTGTTCGCCCTCGATGTCAGCGATTCGATCTACAGCCCCGATGACGCATTGAAATACATCACGCAGACGGTGCAAACGCAGCGTCCCAAAGGCAAGTCAGATCAGGCCGGTCTGATCATTTTCGGCAAGACACCCGCCTGCGAGCTGTCGCCCAGTATGAGCTTCCCGTTCGAAGCGTTTAACTCGCAGGTGGATCGGGGCGCCACGAATATCGAGCAGACGCTGTCGTATGCCGGTGCACTGCTGCCCGAGGATAATCAGGGCAAGGTGGTCCTCATCAGCGACGGCGTCCAGACCGAAGGCAGCTTGTCTCGCATTTTGGACGACCTGAAGGCCCGCGGCGTGGCCGTTGACGTGCTGCCGATTGATTATTCTTACAGCAACGAAGTCTGGCTGGAGCGGTTGGATTTACCCCAGGCGGTGAAGCTTGGTGAAACCTACGAAGCGGGCATGCTCGTCAAATCGCTCAACGACGGCAAAGGAAAACTGGTTCTTCGCGAAAACGGCAACGTCATCGCCGAACAAGAAATCGACTACAAAGCCGGCACAAATCGCTACACAGTCCCGATCACACTGCGATCAACGGGATACTACGAGTACACCGCCAGCATCGAAGTGCCGAAGGCGCAGGACAGTCTACCCCAGAATAATTCGGTCCTGAATTATATCTTCGTCGAAGGCGAAGGCAAGGTGCTGCTGGTCACCGATGGATCCGGTGATCGGCGAGATTGGGAACAGATGGAACGCGCGATCCGCGAAAGCGAGCGTTCCGTCGAACGGATGGACGGAATCGATCTGCCGCGCGACGCGACGTCGCTGATGGGATACGACTGCATCATCTTCGTGAACGTGCCGCATGATCAATTCGACGTTCAGCAACTGCAGGCGGTGCGTGACGCCGTTTACAACCTGGGATCCGGCTTCCTAATGGTCGGCGGTCCGAACAGCTTTGGTCCCGGCGGCTATCATCGCACGGTGATCGAGGACATTCTGCCGGTTTCGATGGATGTCTCGCAAAAGAAAGTACTGCCCAAGGGGGCATTGGCCATCATTCTGCACACCTGCGAATTCGCCGAAGGGAACACCTGGGGTAAGCGAATCACCAAACAGGCGATCAAGGTCCTGGGGGCACAGGACGAAGTCGGGGTGCTCGCCTACACGCAAGAGGGCGAGAAATGGCTGTTCGAACTGACTCCGGCCGGTGATTACGAAAAAGTCGTTCCGCTGATCAATGGTGCTCAAATTGGCGACATGCCCAGTTTTCAAAACACGATGGCGCTGGGGCTGAAGGGGTTGATGGAAAGCGACGCGGCGACGCGACACATGATCATCATTTCCGATGGTGATCCACAGCCCCCGACGCCGGCATTGATCAAAGACTTTATTGATGCCAAAGTCAGCGTCTCGATGGTCGCCATCTTCCCGCACGGCGGTTTGGAAATCTCGAAGATGCAATCGGTCGCCGAAGTCACGGGAGGCCGCTATTACTTCCCGGATGATCCCAATCAACTTCCGGCGATCTTCATCAAGGAATCCAAAACGCTGAAACGCAGCATGCTGCAAAACAAAAAATTTACACCCGAAGTCGCCTTTCCCTCACCAATTCTCAAAGGCATCGACGGCTTGCCCGAACTGAAAGGCTATGTCATTACGACTGCCAAGGGCACGCCCGCGATGACCATCCTGACCGTACCGCCCGACGCGGCCGATGCTGATGCACAGGATCCGATTCTTTCCGTCTGGCAGCATGGATTGGGCAAAACCGCCGCGTTCACGTCCGACTTCAGCACCAACTGGGGTGAACAGTGGCAGAAGTGGGATCACTTTCAGCCGTTCATCAAACAACTGCTGACCGATATCAGCCGAGTCAAAAAGGACGGGCACCTGCGGATGTCGACTCACACCGCTGGCGGAGATGCGGTGATCGTCGTCGAAGACTTCAATCCAGAAGAAAGCTTTCTCGATCTCACCGCCAAGCTCGCCGGTCCTAATCAGAAGTCCGAAAATGTCCAACTGAAACAGGTCGCACCCCGTCGCTATCAGGCGACCGTCCCTCTCTGGGGGCATGGCCGTTATCACGCCATCGCCCAGGGAATTGGCAGCGACCGCAAGGATCTGGCGTTTGGCGGTTTCATCGTGCCTTATTCACCCGAGTATTTACGGTTCCGCTCGAATCGTCAGACTCTGCAAGAAGTCGCCGATCGCACGGGCGGACGTGTCCTTTCCGGCGATCCGGTGAAAGACGATATCTTCCGCCACGGCCGAGCCCCCAAACGCAGTTCCAAACCGATTTTCGACTGGTTGCTGATCGCGCTGGCCATCCTCGTACCGATTGATGTGGCACTCCGCCGCATTCAGATCGATCTCGCTTCGATCAAGTCCGCCCTCGGGCTGGGCCGTCGAGCGGCGACGTCAGCCACCATGGGCGCGCTACTGCAAGCCAAACAAAGCGCGACGGCGTCCATTGAGTCACGACGAACAGAACGGCCCTTGCCGCCTCAGTCCGACCGACCGCTTCCCAAGCCGACGTCAACGACCACCTCAAGTTCCTCAACCGTCGTGCGACAACCTCTGTCCGAGGCACCACCGCCGTCGTCGAGCAATTCACCCACGTCGACGACCGAACGACTATTGGCTCTGAAACGAAAACGCGATGAACAACAATAAAGCCCAACAACAATGAAGTTGCTCAGAAATGACCACGTAGCGTTCCTGGTCCCGCAAACTATCAGACTGACCCGGACGTCGGTGCTGCACACGGAACACTGAACGCTCCTGAGAAATAACGTCCTCCTTGTATAGAAAGAGTTACATGAGCGCCGTCGAAGTTGGTGAACTGGTTTCTCTGGAAGCCGAAGCCGAACATTTCAAAACGCAATTCGCCGAGGCCCGCGCCGCAATCGGGCGGGTCATCGTCGGGCAAACTCGCACGGTCGAAGCCGCCTTAACCGCGATCATGTGCGGGGGCAACGTGCTGCTGGAAGGGGTCCCCGGCCTGGGCAAGACCGAGCTGGTCAAAGCCCTGTCGCGCGTGCTCGATCTGGATTTTCGCCGCATTCAGTTTACGCCCGATTTGATGCCTGCAGATATCGTTGGCACGAACGTGATGTCGAGCGACGAAAATGGCCAATACCGCTTCGAGTTCCGCAAGGGACCAATCTTTACACAGCTGTTGCTGGCTGACGAAATCAACCGCGCCTCGCCCAAGACGCAATCAGCCCTCTTGGAAACGATGCAGGAACACTCGGTCACGACCGGTGGACATATCTTCCAGTTGAAAGAGCCATTCTTCGTGCTGGCCACGCAAAACCCGATCGAGCAGGAAGGGACCTATCCGCTGCCCGAAGCCCAACTCGACCGCTTCATGTTCAAGGTCGTCGTGCCATTTTTGAATCGCGACGAACTCAACGAAGTCGTCAGTCGCACCATCCTCAAGACACCGGTCGAGATCCCCAAGCTGCTCGATTCCGAACGGATCATGGCGCTGCGGCAGATCCTTGAGAAAGTCGTGGTGACCGACGCGATCCGCGACTATGCCGTCCGCCTGGTGCTGGCCACGCATCCGATCAGCGATTTTGCCCCCACTCGCGTACGTCAGTTTATCAAATGGGGAGCCAGCCCGCGGGCGGCCCAGGCATTGATCCGCGCCGCCCGTGTTCGAGCACTGGCCGAAGGCCGGGCTCACGTGGCCTTCGAAGATATTCGACATTTCGCCTGCGAAGTGCTCGGCCATCGCATGCTGCTGAACTACGACGGTCAGGCCGAAAATCTCGACATCAACCAGGTGGTGAGCGAATGTGTCAGTTCGTTGTCGGAGACAATGTGATCAGAAGTAACGAGAAAGCCCGCGAAAGGGAAAATCAGTCACTCGATTCGGCTTTCGCGGCCAGTTGAATGAGGTAATCATGCACTCCGCACTTGTCTGCATTGCCTTTTTAGCCTTGGCTGTCTCCACTTCAGCGGCCATGCCGAATGTGGATGACATCCTGGCCTCCGGCAATTTTGCCGACGGCATCGTCGCGTTGAATGCTCAGCTCCAAGAACAACCTCAGGATGACAATGCCCGGTTTGGCCTGGGTCTGGTTCAATTCGCTCAGGCTGTCCAGCGGTTGGGACAACGATTGGCTGCATATGAATTTCAGACATACGATATCACTGAACTGAAAGACATTCTGCCCGTCGCAACGGTACCGGCCGAGCCGCTGACCTATCCGACCCTTCGTCAGATCTTGCAAGATTGGCTGGATGGCCTGACCCAGGTCGACGCGACGTTAGCAAAGATCGCCAATGACGAGACCAAAGTCGCCATTCGCGTGGGAAGAATCTCACTGAACCTCGGATCGCGGCCGATTCGCCTGAAGGCTCTAACGCCCACGATCAATAAACTGGGATTTGGGGTTCGCATTAGTGATGAGGACCTCGCCATTGCCTTCGATCGCGCTGATGTCGATTTGCTGCGTAGCGGTTGTCACTGTCTACTGGCACTCGGCGAAATCGGGATGGCCCACGATGCCCAGAGCTTATTCGACGTTTCCGCACATCTGTTTTTTAAACACGTCAAAACACCACATGCGTTTCTGCTGGAACAGCACCACCACACGAACGACAAATTCTCGTTCGATCCCTTCCTCGATCTGTTGGCTTTCGTCCACATGCTGAGACTTCCCGTGATCGAACCCAAACGAATGGAGGTTGCACTCGGGCATCTGGAACAGGTGCTGACGCTCAATCGTCAAATGTGGCAGCGAATACTGGCGGAAACCGACGATGATCGCGAATGGATCCCGAACCCTCGTCAAACCAGTGCCGTTAAGGTCGATCTCGATCAAGAAATGATTGACAACTGGCTGCGAGTATTGACGAAAATCGAACCGATTCTGCAAGGCCAGAAATTAATCCCCTTTTGGCGTGGCAAACCGACGCGAGGCATCAACCTGCGACGCGTCTTTCTCAATCCGATTCAGCTCGACCTGGTACTTTGGATTCAAGGCACCGCCGCAACGCCATATCTTGAAGAGGGCGACCTGGCAGAGCCTGAACTCTTGCTTCAGTTCGGCGAAGGATTCGCAGGACAATCCCAATGGTTTTTAGGAGGCTTCAGCGAACTCCCGTGACGATCCACGATCTGAGTCGGATATGGAGCGGGGCAATACTGACTTCACCACACAAATGATCAAGGTGACTGAGCGATGAATGGCGGCCTGTCGAAGCAGCGGCTCAACATCGAAATCGACGTGCAATTGTCTTGCACTCGGAAACAGTAAATCATGCAGACTGAGAACGAATAGACGGGTTGGCCAACGATGGATGCAGCAAAGCAATTTACGTCACTGCTGGATAACTCAACCCTGGCGCGGGTCGAGCGGATGCGGCTGTTGCCCATGCGGCGGATGACCAATCGCAGTCGCGGTGAGCATCTCGCGGGCAAAGGCGGCACCAGTACCGAATTCAATGACTACCGCGACTACTCGGCTGGCGACGACATGCGGTATGTCGACTGGAATATCTTTGCGCGACTTAATCGCGCCTATGTGAAACTTTATCGCCACGAAGAAGAAATGCACGTGGTGATTCTGGTCGACGCATCTGCCTCGATGCGATTCGGCGAAAAGTTTGAAAAGGCGAAACAACTGGCCGCCTGCTTCGCCGTAATGGGCCTGATGAACATCGAAAAGGTCAGTGTCTTTGCCTGCCAACATGCCGGCGAGACTCCTCAGATTCTGCCCCCCTGTACGGGCCGGGCCAGCATGAAGCGGGTCTTTTCCTTCCTCGAAAACCTGCCGCCTGGCGGCGATTTTCCGATTGATGAGGCGGTCGAAGCGGTGCTCAAGCAGCATCGCGGTCGCGGCATTTGCGTGGTGCTGTCCGATTTTCTGACGTTCGGTGCCATGGAACGTCCGATGAATCAGCTGTACAGCGCCGGCCTGGAAGTCTTCGGCATCCAACTCCTGTGCGGACTCGAACTGAATCCCGAACTGACCGGAGATCTGCGCTTCGTCGATTCTGAAACGGGGATGACACTCGACGTCTCGTCGGTCGGCGATCTGATCGGCTTCTATCACGACCACCTGCGCGGCCTACAGGATCACCTCGCCACGCTGTGCCGCCAGCGCAGCGGACGATTCCTGTGTCTGGATTCGGACTTGCCGCTCGAAACAATGCTGTTTGACACATTGAAACGGAAAGGATGGGTCCAGTGATGGCGACACGACTCATCGACCGCGGGACATTCGCCTCCAATCCGGGAGGAACGCAGCCATGAATCTGCCCAGCTTCTCGGCACTCTTGAATGCCTGGTGGTTTTTACTGCTGGTGCCATTGATCATTTTCTATTTTCTCAAGCTGCGTCGGCCGCGATTCGACATTCCCTCGCTCGCCCTCTGGCGACAAGTCGTCAGCGATCAGCGAGTGAATTCGCCGTTCCAGAAATTCAAACGCAATCTGCTGTTGTTGTTGCAGATTTTATTGCTGTGCTCGTTGATCATCGGCGCCATGCAACCCTATCTCTCTAGCGGAGCGGAACAGGCCCAATACTTGCCCGTGCTGATTGATAATTCGGCCAGCATGGCCGCCCTGGATGGCCCGAACGGCAAATCGAGACTCGACGAGGCGAAAGAGCGAGTCGGCAAGCTGATCGACCAACTGCTGCCCGATCAACGACTCTGCCTGATCTCTGTCAGTTCCACCGCGAGGAAGCTGACCGATTTTACCGATAACAAACGGTTACTCCGGGAAGCGGTCTCGCGGTTGGAAGTGAACCAGGTCGCCAGCCGTTTGGAAGATGGTTTGCGAATGGCCCAGGCCATGTCTCGCGTGCAGCCGATCGATACGGTCGCCTTGATTTCGGACGGTAATGTGCCCGCCGAGATCGATTTTGAACTGCCCTACAAATTGAATTTCCAGAAGCTCGGTTTCGCCGGTGCCAATGTGGGGATCGTCGACTTCAATGCCCGACGATCTCGAACCGGCTGGGACGTGTTCGCCCGGATTGAAGGCTCCAAAACACCAGACGGAGCCAAAGGTCCGCCCACGGCGAAAACCCTGTGTGAATACGAACTGTTTCAAAACGGTCAGTCGATTAAACAGGAATCTGTCTCGATTGACGGCGGCAACGCCGAGCGACTGGTGTTCAAGGTCACCACGACCGTGGCGGCTTCGCTGGAACTGCGGATCAAACCCGACGGCTTCGATTCACTGACGGCAGACAACGTCGCCTTCCTGGAAATCCCCGCGCCCCGGCCGCTGACGGTCTATTGTCCGACGAGCATGGAAACCTATCGCAACGCGCTGGCCGCGATGCCGAATATCGTGCTGTATCCCGGTACAGGCAACGAACCCAAGTCGGTCGACCTGAAGTTCGCCGAAGGCCCGATTACCACCGGTCCGGAAAGTCGGGTCACCTTGAACGTGGGATTTGTGCCGGATGATTTGGCGAATCTGGTCGATCTGGTCTCGGGACAAACGGAAGTCGTCGACTGGCGTCGAACGGCTCCGCTGCTGCAACATGTTCAGTTGCTCGACGTGCAGATTGCCGACGATCCCAAACTGACCAAGGGAGTCACCGAACGCGATTTCGAATTGGCGGGTTACGAAATCCTGGCCCAGTCTCGTTCGGGACCGCTGATTCTCGAACGGACTTCCAACGGACAATTGATCTACCAGTTCCTGTTCCACACCGATCGATCATCGCTGGTTTACCGAGTCGGATTTCCGATCCTGATTCAGAACGTCATTCAGATCGCCGCACAACAAGCGAACTTGTTAGACGCGAAGGCTCAGCCAACCGGAACGTTGCCTCCCCAGCGAATCGTTCCCGAAACCGAAGTTCACGTGAGCGGCCCCCACGGATACACCGATACCGGCAAAAGTGACAAAGAGGGATATTTGTCCGGGATCTGGGCGCCTTATGTGGGCCTTTACGAAATCACCGGTACGGCAGAACCACTCAAGACCGGGGTCAGTCTGTTGTCTTCCAGCGAAACGGGATTGAACGCCGTCGAAAAGCTGCATTTCCCGGAAGTGTCCGTCTCGGCGTCGAGTGTCAGTTTGAAAACGGACCAGCCGCTGTGGGGATGGTTCGCCGCGGCAGGGCTGTTCTTCTTGCTGACGGAATGGTGGTATTACCAGAAAAGGCCGTCGGGAGTGCTGGCATGAGCGCCCCGTCTGGTTCCCTGATGATTCCAATTTATCGCCGCCAGCAATTCGCCCACCGGAACACTCCGCGTCACCAGGTCGGGATCGTTTTGTTTTCATGTCTCGTGTGGCTGGCGACGTCTTCGTTCGCCTTCGCGGCTTCGCAAACGGTCACCATCGAATCGTCGACCATGCAGCCGCCACTCGTTCTCGGTCGGCCGATGTTGACCTGGTGGGACATCAAGATTCAGGGCCCCGGATTGGTCGTAGGCCGATTCCAATTCCTGATCAAACACGATGATCAGCTGTTGGCGACGTTCGACACCGAGGAACTGACGCTGAACGGTCCCGACCAGCGAATTCGCGTGATGTTGCCGACGATTGATGACTTCTTCCCGCTCGATCAACTGCAAGTCGATATCTCGTTTCGCGGCAAGAACTTTACCGGCAAACTGGGAACGCACGTGCTGCGCGTCCCCTTTGCCACCAAGAAAGTGTTCATCGCACTGATCGGCGAATCACGAACGGTTCAGAAACGTTCCGCCCAGCGAGACAAACTGGTCGAACGACTGAAATTCGAAAAGTTCATTTCCCATCGGAGAGCTGAACCGACCGAAAGCGACGATGCCGAATACGTGAAAACGATTTTCGCGTCACTCGACCCGGCCGACTTGCCTGCCGAACCATTGGCCTATTGCGGGTACGATCTGGTGGTGCTGATGGGGGACGAGTTCCGCAGTCTCCGCAAGCCGCAACTCGAGGGACTGCTGGCCTGGATCAAGGCCGGGGGCAGTTGTTATGTCGAGCCCGGCAGCGTGCTGGAATCGTTCCACCTCGAATTTCTCCGCAGTCTGGCCGCCGACGATCGCCAGAACATCGTCTTTCAAGTGGACCCGGCAGGGAAACTACTCCGCGATGCCGCTTCACCCAACTCCCCCGCCATCGTCCTCGAATGTGGTATCGGCTGCGCCGCGATCTGCACGGACGATTCCGCTCAACAGATCGCCCCAGCGGACGACGCCTGGCTCAAGGTCGTCGGTGCGCTTTGGAAAGTGCGTTTCAAGCCTGCCGCTACTGGGACCATCAAACGACAATTGGCCTTGGGGGTCAAAGGCCAGCCCGTCGAGACCGACGTCGCAAACCCCGATCCGTTTGGGCTGGCGTATGAGATCCTGAATCGGTTCCGTCTACCACAAGGCGAGTTGCTCGATCGATTGATGCCCGAGGGCGTCCAAATGGTACCGACTTCGCTGTTGGCACTGATCCTGTTCGCACTGGTGGCGATGATCGGACCGGGGGATTATTTCATTCTCGGTTGGTTGCGGATCCGTAAACTGACCTGGTTCACATTCCCCGTGGCGACCCTCGGAGTGACGGCGCTGACCATCTGGTTGTCGAACAGCTACATGTCCACGGCGGAAGCACGTCGCACGGTCGTCGTTCGCGATGTGAGTTCCAGCGGCGAGATCGTGCGTACGAATCAATTTGAATTGCTGTTCATCGCCTCAAACCGTCGCGTGCCCACCCATGTTGAGAAAGGGCTGTTCAAATCGTTTCGAACGAATTTCGGACCCGAAAATTCCGGGACGTTCTTTGGCACAGCGCCGACCACCCCTGGTGGAAATCCCGTGCCTTACCGCAGCTATAACCGGGACGCGTTGACCATCGAAGGACGAATGCCAACGCAATATGAAGCGACGCAAGATGTCGTGAAGTGGACACCCCAGCTGAATCGCATATTCTTCATTCCCGGTACGATGACGGCCCCGGAAGTGGACTGGAAGAAGTTCGATTTGCCGGATCGCGACTCGATCGTCATTCGCGACCACAACATCCCGCAGAAACTGCTCGATGCCACCAGCCAGATCTTTGGACCGCAAGCCATGGTCGCCTGTTTCACCGGCAACGACGGCTGGGCCTACGATCGTTCGGTCGGCTGGTTCTCGAAGCGCAGGCGTGACGGAGTACGATTTAACATGTATCAGCCCAACCTGGGGCCCATTTCAAAAATCTCCGCCTCGGCAAATGGCGAGGCCGATTTCTTCCGCTGGATCTATCAAACGTCAGTGGCCGCTTCCAATCCGGGACTCTTTTCCATCACCCGACAAACTGCCCCCAAAGGGGGCGGCGGATGTGATGATCTACTGCTGCTCGATTCGAGTGATCCGCAGGCCTGGATGCTGGTGATCGTCGTTCCCGAAAAAGACGGATACGGCGTCTACCGTCGGCTGCTGCGTTTCCTCGATTGAAACGCAACGCCGCACACCAGGTTCGTGACCCTGCGACATTGACCGGCCAGCCCCGCTGCATCACAGCCCGCCGATTATTCGACGCTGACTCGCACACCCAGCTTGCTCAGTTCCTGCAGTTGGGCCTTGCCCGCTTCGCTGAGCGGATTCCCTGCGACGTACAGCCTCCAATAGGGGGCGAACCGCCGTTCTCCGGCGACATCTTTCTTCGCCATCTCGACCAGCACCGACAGATCGGTCAATTGATTCCGTTCGAGGAACGTATACCGCAGTTCCGTCATCCCGCTCAGTGCCGAGATGTCTTTGACCTGGTTCTCTTTCAGATCCAGTCGCTCCAGCCATTTCAGACCTTTGAGCGGCGAGATATCCGTGATCCGGTTTTTGTCCAAATAGATCGCATGTAGTTTCGGCAGTTCCGCCAGAGGCTGGACCGATTCGATTTGATTCCGGCTGAGATACAGAGCCCCCAGCGCCTTCAGGCTTTGGATCCCGTCCAGTTTCTGAATCTGGTTGTCGTCCAGTTCCACATACTGCAGCTTGATCAGCTTGCCCAAGGGACTGATATCGACGATTTGATTCTTGGCCAGATCCAGCGACTGAATGTTGACGCATTCTTCCAGCGGTTTGACATCCTTGATCTTGTTCCCGGTCAGCTTCACTTGAGCCAGGTTGCGACATTTCTCGACGCCGACCAGGCTTTCAATACCGCGATTGGGCGCTTCCAGAAAGTAGATCGAGGCGACGTCTTCGTCGGTGATTTTTTTCGATTTGTCCGTCTTGTCGATCTGCTTCTTTTTCAGGATCTCGCGGATGACGGTATCCAGATTCGCATCCGGAAATTCGATATCGGCCGCAGAGGCAGGCAAATTGATGATCGAGGCAGCCATCATCACCACGAAAATTGTCCGAAACGGCATCGTCGGTTCTCCAGCAAGCAAGCTTCACGCTGACGCCTGGTTCGATCGGCGTCATATCAAGTTCCAGGCATCCCACTCTAGCACCCGGAACGAATCATCCACAACCGAAATCGCTCTTCGGTTCGATTCACGCCGACCGAACCGGCCCACGAAACCAGACCGACAACATTTACGTCCCTTCCGTGATTCGATAGACTGCTCGCGGCGTTGGCGGTCCGGCCAACGTCACCGGGCGATTAGCTCAGCTGGTTAGAGCGCCATGCTTACACCGTGGATGTCGGGGGTTCGAATCCCTCATCGCCCATCAGTCCACAAGAAACCCCTTGGAAACAAGGGGTTTCTTTGTTTTCTGTATCTCCATGCGCCTCCAAAACTGTCGATTCACGCACAGTGCGCGCCGGAATTTGCGCCGCTTTTTCGAAGTGGGAATCGAGAACCTGCAGGTAATGTTTCTCGGCAACGCGTTCCGTGTTCCCCAGCCAGGACGAAACCACGTGGGCGGGAAATTCTTCCACCAATTCGGTCTGCCGACTGGCTCGCATGTTGTGCCAGAGGCGTGGCCAGGGAGTCAGGCCAGCCCGTTCGATGATTTTGTGGAAAGTGGTTCGCAGGTTCGTGGCTTTCCAATCACATTGCTTGGCACTGTTGTGGCGCAGGCGTTCCAATACGTAGACGGTACCCGGAGCCGTAATTTGATCCAGTTCGTCGAGGTACTCGCGAAGTTCCGGAAAGATGGGGCAGACCCGCGTCGCCTTACCGGCATGGTGCTCCGTCTTTGGTGAGTGAATCATCAGGCGGGATTGGTCCCAGTGAATATCCTCCCATTTCAGCAGCAGGGCCTCCGATGGCACTCGCAAACCCGCAAATCGGGACAACGCCACCAGACATCGCCATTCGGCATTCGGGCAAGCGTCAATCACTTTCGCGACGGTTTCCTTATCGATGAACCGAGAGCGTTCTGGGTTGTTTTTAGGGCCGCCGCCGACGCCCTCGAACGGGTTGCTTTCGATCAAACGACGCCGTACAGCATCCCGAAAAAATGTCCGAGCCAAACTGCATCGTCGCGCCACGGTCGCCGGAGCAAGTTTCTCCGATGTGACGAGCCATCGCCGGAAGTCGTCAGCTTCGGCGGGGTTGATCGTCTCCAACAAACGTCGGTCAGTGAAGAATTCCTTGAGGTTCCGAGCGGTGTGACCGTAGAACACCCGAGTACTCGCTTTAGCATCATCGCGGCGAGCGAGATACGTATCCAAGAATGGGCCGAGCGTTGGGGCCGCCACCGTTCCGCGAGCATGCACAAGTCCGACAGCCGCGAGCTTTTTGTGCATCGCATCGGGGATTGCACCCAGCCACTCCGCTGTCGAGGCAGCCAACGGTGAACGAGAGAGTTCGGCAACAAGAATGGCATCAACATGCCGGGCGATGCTGTCAGCATCGCGGCGCGCCATCTTCCCGAGGCGAATAGACCGCCGTTTGTCGTCCAACCCCTTGAAAACGACACGCTTTCGATTGTCTGGGTCGTTTATGACAGAAGCCATTGATTTAATCCTTCAATGAATTTTTAAGCTTTGAGTTTACAGGGTACGTATAGCGTGATTTGACACAGATTTTAGACCACGAGTTCAAGGTTTATCCTCAAAGTCTGACACGATCGAAATTTGTGGTTTTCGACCCGGCGATCGACTGACGGTGATCAGGCCAGCCGCTTCCAGTTTGCGCAAGCCACGGCTGAATGTTGTTGCGCTCAAACCGAATCGCTCGTATTGATTTGCAGAAACGGTCAGATTGAGTTTGTCACCGTGGCGAGTTTGGAGGCAACCGTAACGGAACCAAACAAGAATGCCTGCTGCCTGTGCCAGTTTCCCTTGACGAGCTGCATGTGCGAGCCAATTTATTGGGACGGGGCCACGCAAGAATTCACGTGACCTCCTTTGGGATTGTTGGTGTCGGCGTGCGACACTGGCTTCCGAAAGTTGGATCTGTGAATCGGTCAATGCGAAGGTTGACATATTTACAAAGACACCAGAAGAGAGAAGACAAATAAGATAATACTGACCGCGTCGGACTTTTCGTCGAAGGGCCACCGACAAAAAGTCGGTGGCTGACTCGACGAAAAGTCGACGGTGGCTTCGCGACCGTTTCAATTAACTCGGATCGCATTCGTTCAGGAGCTGGCCCACAAGGTTCCACATTTTTTCACCACGTGGGTCCATGTAACGATCGGGATAGCGGATGACCTTCACATCAGTCCGCAACACAAAGCCGTCAAGCACAGTTGCCGACGCTTCCTGCATCGCAGCCTGTGTCGCACGAACATCATCATCGATCTCGGCATCTGCCCCCTCAACCAGCAGGGCATCGTGAACCGGAGCACAAACCCGGATACCTCGTTCTGTCGCCAGGCAGCACGCCAGGCGAAGCATTTCCGCGCCATTCGCCTGGACTGGAAAGTTCCGCAGACTCGTTGGTTTGGTATCTGGACGAACATGCAGTTCCCAGCCGAAAACCGTCGTCAACCAACCCTTGAGCATGGCATGATCGACGGCACTATCAGACCAGGCCCAGAACGTTGGAAACCGTTCCCGGTGCATCCGCAGCAGTTCCCTCGCATGTGCCTCAGTCTGACCGATTAACTGCGCCAAGCTGCGCTCACCCATGCCATAATTTGCGGCGAGGTAAACCACTTTAAACACATCTCGCAATTCGGGATGAGTTTTCTTCGTCGCATCGCTGGGGATCACGCCGCTCATTTTGCCCAGCCAAAGGTACGGGTCTCCTGAAAGGTAGGCATCCTGCATGTTGACGTCACCCGACAGTTTCGCGGCGATTCCAATCTCCTGTGCAGACCAGTCGATATACGCGATCGCCCATCCTTTAGGCGGCTTGATCAAGCCCCGAAGCCAGCACGACGGTCCAAAAATGAACTTGGCATTCGAAGGCTGGTTCCGACCGGTCACTGCCCGAAAGGCCGACAAAAGGGTTCGATTGCGGTCGTCTGATCCAACGGCCAAATCATTCAACCGCATTTTCGAAAGGGAGTACCGGAGTTCCCGGAGGGGAGCCACACTGGAATACTTTTTCGACATCTCCCGGAAACAATCGTCCGACAGATCAAGGTTGCCTGACTCAAGATGCGGCCAAGGGATGTTTTTTCTTGTGAGCCATTCGGCGAAGCGGTTCGACGAAAATGACTTCTGTGGACTCCCGTTCGCCACAACATAGACCCCGTAATCCGCATCCACTGCATCAATAAGGCGGTCCTTGATTGAATCCCAGCTTGTCTGCAATCGCCGCATATATTCCACGTCGATAGGGATTCCGGTCGCTTCCATTCGGGCCGCGGCGCTCATGTAACGCCCGCGTATCAGTGCGCGGGCGAGATCGATGTTCGGCGACATCGATCGCAACAAGGCTGCGACGGCATCTACGTCTGCTTCACAGTAGTCGATCAATGCCAACCGTTCCGATTCCGTATACTCACCACCACGCATTGCGAGCTCTCGCATCGAGTTTTTCTCGGCAAATTCGATCGAATCGAGTCCGAAGAAACTCATGGCACCCAACAGCCCTGAGCCGCAAGGCGTCGTCAACCCATTCGTAATATTTCGAAACTCCACGAACAGGTCTAAAACTCGCGCTGGCGTTGGCCAGCCGAGTTCAATGAAGCATCCAATTTCAGCAGATGCGTAATAGGCGACGAACAGGACATCCGGCCCCAGATCGAATGGCGGCAATTTCAATTGATCGCCCCAAACTCGAAGCCGACGCTCACTCCGAAGTTCCCGTGCCACCATGCAAAGCGGTTTTGGACGCTCACCGTCAGGTGCATAGAATTCGAAGTCGATCACCCAGATTTCTCGGAACAGCCAAAAAAGAAAACTGATCATGCTTCACCTCGCAACTTCTTCAGAACGGGGTGATCCAAAGAATCGATGAACCAACGCCGCAGCGCGTCCAGTTGCGAGGAGGAACTCTTTCTCGCTATAGGTGAGGCCGAAATCCAACGTCCCAATTGGGCGCGGATCAATGACGACAGTGGATGTTCGATACTTGTCGACGGCATCTGGATCTGAGGCTTCCGTTGTAATCGAAATCAGATCGGCAAGCACTGACGTCGATTTGATTGGTTCGTAGATCGCTGCCCCAAGATAAAGGCTGATAAACTTGGTTCCCGGATAGTCCTCAAGAAGCCTATCAACTGGATAGTTGTGCTGAATCCCACCATCGTAGGTCTTCAATCCTTGGTTAGATTGTGGTACAAACACCCAAGGAATCGACATACTGCATCGTGCTGCGTAGGCTGCGTCCGCGTCACTGTCGATTGAGTCAAACTTCAATGCACCGGTCCCACGCTTGCTTGCATAGACGGTCACCCTGTTGGGTAGATCCGACAGGCGCACGCGACGTTGGCTCTTCAACTTTTTGGCCAGAAGTTCGTCCATCCAATCCGTAAAGCTGTTGGCATGATGGAGCCCCTTGTGGAAAAACAGATTTAAGGGGATTTGATACCATTTAGCATCAAAGAAATCTCGGAAGTCTTTGCCCCTCATGATTTCCAGGAGTTCATCGTGCGTATATCCAGCTGCAAGGAGGATCGCCGTAATAGCCCCGGCGGATGTGCCAATGAACCAATTGAATTTGTATTTCTTGCTGAGAATCTCTAGAGCCCCAACGTATGCGAGGCCTTTGATTCCGCCACCTTTCATCACCAAAGCGAGGGAAGTGTCAGCGACCTCTGCCGAAACATCGTCCTGAGTCGGCCTGCTGGGATATGGATCGTGCGATTTTGGTGGTGACCAGGCGAAGGCTCCGGATTGCCACCGCTCCCAGAACTGGTCGGTCGCGGATACTGCCGGCACATCGATCATTCGCGCCTTGGCCTCGCTCACCCCAGGCCGAATAATCCTGACTTGTTTCTCCTTGAGGATCGTCGTACGAAGAAGTCCGTTTTCGGACAAGAGATGAACAGCCCAGTCGATAGCAGCCAGCGAATGGCCGGCAGACTTCAGGCGTCCTCGAAGGACATCTTGACCAATCGCCCGTTGCCCATCGGCATCTTGTTCTGCATCCGACAGTACGGTTGCGAGATCATGGTAATCAGCCACAGTGTCGATCGTGATACCCATTCGTTCAGCAATTTTGGCCTGTGGCTGGTCGGCCAAGACACGGGCTTGAAGTTCAGACCGAACAAGCTCATCGCCTAAATGAATTGCGAGCGCGGCAGAAAATGCTTCATCGCTCTGCAAAAGTGACGGCAAATCGGTCTCACAAATGCGTCTCCAGAGGCAATCTGGTGTGGGACAGACGCCGGAATACGCAGGTTTTCGCCGCCTTGGAGGGCTTTTTACCATTTGGTGGAGCCTTAATAGCCTTCGATTCGCATTCTTCGGGGCGATTGTGCTACGCCTGGGAAGCACAATCGAAGATAAATGGCACTGCTTGTCAGCAACACGAGTCCTTTGGCGACCGTGACCCATGCCAATGATTCGTCGTCATAAAGAATCTGGATTATGGTCAACACTAAACATGGCGTTGAGCAAAACCTTCACGAATCAGTTTTCTCTTTGCAGGCGCAGTGGACGCTAACGACTCGCCCCGTCCTACTGCCCTTCGGAAGCCACGAGTTGGCTCGCAAGCTTGACTCGCCGCTGCTCCTCAGCATCGTGCCATTCGACCCGGTCGTAAATAACCGCAGCAACCTCGTCATCGACCTTTTTGCAATGTTCGTGCCCACCAGTTCTGCAGTTGAATATCTCAGGTTGCCGTTCGCCCCTCAACGGCGGGAAAAACGTCTGTACGGCGAGCCTTTTCATGCCAATCGGCAGCCGCCGGTTCTTACGCATGTAAGCGAGAAGTCCTTCTTTATTTAAAGTCTTTCGACTCACACTGTTCAAGTACTTGCGTAGGAAATACATCCCTAAATGGGACGCCACCATCAACCAAAATTTTCGCACGTCATACTGGTCAAGTACGCCGTCATCAGGCCAGCCAACGATTTCCCGCCACGCTGGTCCCTGATCCCAACGCAAGCCACGATGATTGAAGAATGCGGTCTCGTACTCAGCGACGACTTCGGGTAGTAACCCCATCCTGTCCGCGATTTCGTCTTGTGGTTGATCGGCCACAATCCGTGCCTCAAGCTCTGCCCGGAGCAACGGGTCTCCCAATTGGATCCCCTGAGCAGATAACGTGGCAACGTTGCAGATTTCTTGAACCATGAGTCCACCTCCGTGTGAGTTGGTTCCGCGTCGATTGAACTTGCTGTGTCGCCGCCGTGATTGTGAATGCGATGTTACTTCCAACTGTCTCATCTTAAAGCGGCGCTCTGAATTGTATGACACTGCTTTGGGGGCATGGAATCTGACTTTTCATGAATTCCACAGTTATACCTCCGCAGGCTCATTCCAAAGTTTATTGGCGACAGTAAACTTCAGAGAAACAATGCTTTACATGTACGCATGGCACCAGGGCGACAATCATGGCTGGTCCTCCCCAGAAAGCGTGAGCTGTTATCTCCGACAACAAGTTCCTCCCAAAGTTAATCGTGAACCAGTTCTTGGGCCGCTTGGATCAGTCTCAGCCGGTCTGCATTCGTAAGTTCCGCCCAGATTGCCAGAAGGCGTGACAAAAGCTTGTCAGGCGGCGTGGGCGTTAGACCGTTATTTACGGCAGTGGTATTCTCACGCGCGCCGGAATGCGCGCCACGTTCTTGCGAAATCGCAGTTTTTGCCATAGCATTCGATTGGGGTTCGAATCCCTCATCGCCCAACTTTAACGACCTATTTGGCAATCCTTTACGACAACAGGAACTTCTGAAAAATTCTCTGGGGATTCTTCAGGAATGCGTTGTCCTTGTGGATGCCTTGTCGCTTAATGAAAAAGACCCGCTGGATTCATCTCCAGCAGGTCTTTTTTCTTACCAAGAAGCCGCTTACGAACCGGATTGGATTCGGCCGTCTTCCATGTGGATGATGCGGTCGGCAATGTCCAGAACGCGATTGTCGTGAGTCACCATTAGCACCGGGCAGCCCTTGCTGCGGGCTAATTCCTGCAGCAGATCGACGACGTCTCGCCCCGATTGGCTGTCCAGCGCCGCTGTCGGTTCGTCCGCCAGGATCAACTTCGGATCGGCCGCCAGAGCCCGCGCGATCGCGACGCGCTGTTTCTGCCCGCCGGACAGACGCGCGGGGTGATAGTCGAGACGGTCACCCAGGCCGACGCGGGTCAAGATTTCCTCCGACCGCTGGTAGACCTCCGCGGCGGGCACTTCGGGATGCAGTTGGAACGTCATTTCGACATTTTTTCGTGCCGTCAGAAACGGCAGTAGATTGTGTTGCTGAAAGATGAAGCCAATGTTCCGGCGAACCTGGACCAGGTCCGTTTTCGTGGCCTGATGCATGGCTTGTGAGAGGACCGTCAACTCACCGCTGCGAACATGTCGCAGACCGCCGATCAACGTCAGCAGCGTGGTCTTGCCACTGCCGCTGGGACCGGTCAACAGTACGACTTCTCCCTGCGCGACATTGAACGTGACATCGAACAGGATCTGCTTTTGCAGCTCTCCCTCTCCGAACGAAAAATTCAATTGGCCAGCTGCGATCGCGAATTCGCTCGCAACATTGGCGGGAGTCTGCGGCAGTGGTTCGATGATCATCAGAAGACGTCCGCAGGGTCGGCGGTCCAGGCTTTGCGAATCGCAATCAACGCCGACAGACCGCACATGATCAAGGTAAGCAGAAACACCATCGTCGCGCGCTGCACCGTCATCGAGAACTGCATTTGAATGGCCACGGTGGCCACGCGGTATAACACCAGAGCCAGAAAGAATCCGGGAATATACCCCAGAATCGACAGAATGAACGCCTGGCTGAGCACCACTTTCAGCAGGTAGCCGTCGGTAAATCCCATCGCCTTCATCGTCGCGAATTGCGGCAGGTGATTGGTCACCTCGGTGTAAAGAATCTGGTAGACGACCACAAATCCAATGAAGAACCCCACCGCGGCTCCCATGCCGAAGATGAAGTCGATCGGAGCGCTTTCTCGTAGGAACTGCACTTCGCTGGCGATCAGCTCGTCGCGTGTCACGACCCTCGCCTCCTGACCCACATAAGACGCCAGTTGCTCGCGGACTTTCTCGCGATCGGCTCCCGGCTTCAATCGTACCAGTCCGACGTCGATCGCACCGGGATCGCGCGCCGGAAACAGCCTCAGGAAATTGGCCGGCGACATGTACAGGTTGCCGTCAGTGGTGATCGAAATGCCCACGTTGATGGTGTCGACGATGCGCACCCGCCGGAAATTGATCTCGGTCTCTAAAAAGCCCTGGCGCTTCACGGTGTCCACGACGGGCCCATAGGTCGTCCGGCTGAATCCATCAAACAGAACGCGGTCGGGACGCTCCAGATCGTCGGCTCTGGCGGCAAAACCGGGCAGATTCAACATCGGAAACTGCGGATCGAGACCGAACACGCTGATCGGGTGCTCGCGATGTTCCCAAGGGTTATGGAACCGCGCTTGACCCATATACATCTCTTCCACTCCGGCCACCGCGTCATGAGCCGGCAGCCGAAACAAGAGCCGACGGGGAAACTGCGACGACTGAAAGATCGTGCGTGTCCGCGGGCTGACCAGCACCAGATCGGCCGTGATTCGCCGAGCCACCGCGACGCTGTTCTCCATCGCCCCTTCACGGATCCCCAGCTGAACCAACATCAGCATCACCGCCACGACCACACCCGCCGCCGCCACCGCCAGCTTCATCTTGTGATGGCTCAATTGGTGCCAGGCGACTAAGGGGCTCGACAGCATGACTTCAAATACCTGAGAGACTCTCGTTCGCGTTACTCGGCCGGCAGCTCGATGTTGACTTCCACCCGGGCGTTGGAAAGTCGGGCCACGCGTTCGATATCCGCAGGTGACAGACGAATCCGTACTTCGACGACACGAGCATCGGTATCGCTGACCGGGTCATTCGTGAGCACCACCTTACGAGCGACGCGATGGCCGATCTCGGCCACGTCGCCGGAAATGGGCTCTGACAGACAATCCACTTTCACGACGGCTTTCAGACCGAGTCGCAGTTGTGCGACGTCCGTCTCAAAGATCTCGGCGACCGCTTGCATGTGCAGCACGTCCCCGAGTTCCAGCAGCCCCTGATTCCCAATGCGTTCCCCTTCGTGCGTATGAATTCTGAGAACTCGACCCGCCGCCGGCGAACGAACTTGAGACGAGTCCAGATCGACCTGCGCTCGACGGACCGATGCCGCGGCGGAAGCGACATCTCGTTCGGCAACACGGACATCGATCTCACGGACCTCGCGAATGCTCTTCAGTAATTCCTGAGCGCGACGATGTTCCAGCGTCACTCGATCCAGCAGCCACTGCTTGTTGTCGAGATCTTCCCGGGTCACCACGTTCTTCGCGTGCAGCTCGCGCGAACGATGGAATTCCCGCTCGGACACTTTCATCTGCTCGGCCTGCAAATCCACGGATAACTGCTGAGCCGCGATGTCGCCCGGCTTGGCGCCGGCCTTGGTCTGCTCCAATCGAGATTGCGCGAGACCCAGCCGTGCTTCGGCTTCCGCGAGCGACGCCTCGCGAAGACGTTCATTGTCCAGCACGGCGACCGTGGTGCCGGCGGGAATGTCGTCGCCTTCACGCACCAGCAATCGCTCGACGCGCGTTCCATCGTTGCCGGATTGCGGCGAGATCTGCAGCACTCGCCCCGCCGGTTCCAGCCGACCCAACGCATGCACATGTTTTGGCCGCAATCGGGTCGCCGCGTCGCCGACCGTGGATGCTTTCGAACCCGGCATCGAATTCATCTGATGCACAGCCGACGCGCCCGCGATTCCGCCCAGCACGACCACGCATCCGGCAATTCCCAGCAAGAGAGGTCTTCGTCGCTGCAGTGTCGTCAGCTTGGTGCTCATCGCTGTACCTCACCAGAGATCGCCGAACGACCGGAAGGAACATTGGAAGCCGCGCCCACCTTGGCTCGCAGCACCGCGCCAATCTCGGCATACAGCGGCTCATCGCGGCGGATCAGCCCCACGAATTGCCAGAGGAACAAGCCATCGACCGCCAGCCAGACCAGCAACTGCTCCAGACCGTCTTCCGGATCGCTCAAAAGGCGTTGACGAAGTCTCAGACCGACCTGTCGCAACGGCTCGATCAGCCCCGGACTGTTCACCGCCGCCGCAATGGCCGCCAGCATAAAACCATCCACGATCTCGGGAGACAATGCCGATCCGTCCGTCTTGTTGTCCGACGGTGAATCCGGGAACAGACAAGTCAGCATGCTCCGAGCCCAACGAAACCGTGGGTTAGGATCGTCGGCAATCCGCTGCAAAACCATCTGCTCGACTTGGTTTCCAAAGTATTCCAGTACGCCGCTCACCAGTTCGTCTTTGGAGGGAAAGTGATACATCACTCCCCCTTTGCTGACACCGGCTTCCTTGGCGACATTGTCCAGAGTCATGGATAGCAGACCATCCCGGGCCGCGGCGCGAATGGCGGCTTCACAGATCTTGCTACGAGTTTCGTTGGCTGACATACAAGCTTCCGACCAGAAAGTTTTATTTACTGTACCGGCCGGTCGGTTCTTGTCAATCGGCACTGATGCTGCCATCTTCCCGGAATTTGACCACCCCCGATCAAAGACCTTGACGGCCAGTGGATATCAGGGGGGGCGAATCCCTCATCGCCGAAGATTAAACAATGCTGATCTTGAGTCGAGAGGTGGCTCGACGGGACTTCTGGCGGGAGCGGTTCTTTAAAGCCAGCCCGTGAACTCGCTTCGCGAAATCGGTGCATTCATCCACGACGTATCCGGCTTCGGCAATCGCATCGCGTGGCGAACGGCCAACCACCCCTGCTTGAGTTCCACTCGGCCGTTCGCGTTGCTCCGCGTTTTCCAGACGAACGCGGACTTCCGTTCACTCAATTCCGCAACTTGCATCGTGATTCTCACGTCTTGGGTGACATAGGCCATCACGTCGTCGTGGCGTCCGGATGCCCACAGTCGTGGCGCTTCGATCCCCGTGACCCCTTCCTGCTTTCCCGGAATTCTGAGCCCCTCCGCCGCCTTAGCCAGCGACACCGGAAAGCCGCGGTCGCAGAAGATGTGGAACATCAGATCGACATGGTTTAACGCCAATTCCTTGCACTCGTCAGCCAACGTGGACTCTTCCGACAGCACGTCAAAATCAAAGCCGAGACCATTCCAAGTCACGATCGTGTACCCGTCCGCAGCCATTCGAACCAGATA
Source organism: uncultured Schlesneria sp. (assembly GCA_903871875.1). Taxonomy (GTDB): domain Bacteria; phylum Planctomycetota; class Planctomycetia; order Planctomycetales; family Planctomycetaceae; genus Schlesneria. Next base: position 15,119 of record CAIQIR010000084.1, on the reverse strand, counting down.
CGTCACCAACTCTTTGCAGTCGTCGTTTGACATCTGAGGGCCGGGTTTTCCGGAGGGGCTCTTGCCGTACCAGACGATCGGCTCTTTCGCGTCGCTGCAAAGTGTCGCCGCACAGGCGATGCCCAGTGGGCGATGAGGGCGCCAATCAAAATCCGCCCCCGGAACTTCCTTCGCAGTCTCGATGTCGAACGCGAGATATTTTCTTGCCACCACAATCGACCTCCAGCGTGACGGATCAGATCGAAGCTCATTCCTCAACGATTCCGCAATGCGGGGTGACCTATTCTATCGTGAAGCGACTTCGCAGAAAGGCAGACGGCGTGTTGGATCGCGAAGAATCCCTTTTCAGGGTCCGCATCATCTCTCGGCAAACGTTTGATCCAGGCGATGTGGACCGGAGATGTGAGCAACTCCCGTCCGGCACGATTTCGTCGGCTTTCGACATCGATTTTCCACATCATTGATCGTCATCCAGGATCTCAGACGCACAGGGGCCATGTTCATCACCGCGGTGACTCAGTGGTTAACCGGGAATCCACGCGAACGCCTCGTCCTTCCGTCACGGCGGGAACAAAAATACTTCAGCGGAAAATCCAGGCCCACGCGTTTCCCCGACGGCGATGACGCCCGCTACGCCCGCATCTTAAATATCAGGCAGGCAATGGGCGATTCCTTCGATCATTGATGCAGCAGGTTTTGCTGATCGGGTGACCATCAAGCTTCGGTGACGTCGGTTCTCAGCGTCCGCTGATGTTGGCGGTGCGCCCGCAAACCACCAAACGGGCTGACCGATGCGGGGCAATCCAGGCTTCCGAATTCCCCGTGCCTGCACGGCGAAACCGGCAGATTTGTGCGCATGACCAACTGTTGTGATCGATTCCATCGGCAGATTCGGAATATTTTCCGGTCCGCTGCGAGATATGCCGAAAACTAAAGATAAAAAAAGCGGATTTTACTGGGTGTAGGCTTCATCTTTACGACGCCGCTGTACGCCTGTAGCGGGAGAGACAGCGTTTGTTCCGGGAGTTTGTCGACGAGAAAGACAATCGCGGCAAGCTTCCCTTTGACGTTATCAACTTCATTGACTGGCGGGATAAAAATCTGATGTGGGTCACGGGTCTGGCATGGTCTGAGATTGTCCCCTGGATTCTGGTCGCGCTGTGGGTGCTGCAACTGAGTCTGATCCTGGCGGGGATGAGGCATCGACAAACGTTGCTGGCTTCCGCCCCGATTCCGGACAGCCCCTTGCCGCGATTGACCGTGATTCTGGCGGCCCGTAATGAAGAAGAATGCATCGAGACCTGCCTGCGTTCGCTGGTCCGTCAACAACATCCCAATTTTGAAATCGTCGCCGTTAATGACCGCAGTACCGACCGCACCGGTTTCCTCATGGACCGGATGGAAACACAGTTTCCCGGCCTGGTCCGCGTCGTCCATGTCAATGCGTTGCCGACCGGCTGGCTGGGAAAAGCTCATGCCATGCATCTGGGCATGCAGGCGGCCACCGGCGATTGGATCTGCTTCGTCGATGCCGACTGCGAGCAGATTTCCAATCACAGCCTGACGATCGCCGCTCACGAGGCACTTCGACGCAAGGTCGACTTGCTCTCGTTGACGCCGCAATTGGAACTGAAATCGGTTTGGGAACAAATCACCGTACCGATCTGTTCCTGGCTGATGATGGTCTGGTTCCAACCAGGACGCGTCAACAATCCCAAGCTGCCGACCAGTTATGCCAATGGCGCGTTCCTGATGGTCAGTCGGAAATGCTACGACGCCGTCGGTGGCTGGGCACGCGTCCGCTCGCAGATCAGCGAAGATGTCGCCTTTGCCAAAGCCGCCAAGTCGTCCGGTTCGCGACTGGCCGTACTGCAAAACGAAGGGCTGTATCGAGCCAGCATGTATGATTCGATCCGCGAATCGTGGGATGGCTGGCCTCGCATTTTCTACGGTTCGCTGTCCAAGACGGCGTTGATCGTGTCGATGATTCGCTTGATCATCTGTTCGATCATCCCGACTGCCATCGTGGCCTCGATCGCGATCGGCTGGCTGCTCAGTCCGCCCAACACGCCCCTGACCTGGAATGTGGCCGTCGCCGGCTGGATGTCCATCGTGGTGTTCCAGCAGATTCAGGCCATCATCGCCTTTCGTGCAACCGGCAGCCATCCGCTGTGGTCTCTGACGGTCAGCTTGGGACAGGTGGTCCTGCTGGGAATGCTGACCCGGGCACTGCTCAATCATTTCGGTCTGGCGACATTGAATTGGCGCGGGGCGGTCTTCTACCGCGGACAGGTGGCCACGCCGGCGGTGATCCCCGTACACTCGCCGCGGTTATTCGTCGATTCTGCGGAGACCGGCGTCCTGGTGCGGGACCTTCCGGCCGCCATCTTCCGTCCCACGATGTCCTCGCTGCCCATCACGCGGGCCAACCGTTCGAGTGTCTTGTCGAAGTGACGCGCCGGCCGCGTCAACGTGGCAGCATCACATCCCGTTCGTTCCGCCGCACGCCTCACTTCAGATATCGGCTGAGGTTTCCGTACCGCTGGTCGTTCAGTACCAGTAAGAACGCCGGCACCAGAATCGGTCGCACGACGAACGTGTCGAGTAACACGCCGAAGGCCAGCGCAAAGCCCAGTTGCTGCAGACGGACCAGCGAACCAAAGCAGAGCGACGAGAAGGTTCCCGCCATGATGAATCCGCAGCTGGTAATAATTCCGCCGGTCAGCGCCAACGCCACGATCACCCCTTGCTGGGGACCATGCTGCTGCTGCTCTTGGCGAATACGGGTCACCAGAAAAATGTTGTAGTCTTCGCCAACCGCAATCAGCACCACAAACAGAAACAGCGACACGGTCCAGTCCAGTCCGACAAAGCCGTGCGGATCGAGTCGCGAAAAGACGTACCAGGTCACCCCCAGCGTGGCGATGTAACTGAGCAGCACCGTGCCCATCAAATACAACGAGACGGTCAATGTTCGCAAGAGCGCGATCAGAATGAACAGCACGCAGACGACCACCAGCACAAAAATCCGCTGATGATCACTCTGCGAGATCAGATTCAGGTCGCGCACACTGGCCGTCGGTCCGACAAACGCGATTGTCGTGTTCGACCTTTGATCCTTGGGCATCGCCTCTTGAATCGCGGAGGTCAGCTGATCCAGAATGCGGACACTGTCCGTCGAGAAGGGATCGGTGGATAGCAGGATGTCCATTTCGGTCGCATGCCCCTCCAGTTCGGGCACGGTGGAAACATAATGCTCGACACCCCGGCGCCGTGTGCTTGTTCTTTCCACGGCCTTCGTGAAAAACGATTCGTCCGACGATTCTTCGGGTGCCGAGGCCTCTGTCCCTAGCGGACCGGACACGCTGCGAATATCGACAATTTTTAATTGCTCACGCTGTTTCATCAGCCCGGCGACGATCTGGCTGACAAACGTGACACCGTCTTCCTCTCGAAAGTCGACCTGTGGGTTTTGCAACAGCACCTGGATCGGCCCGACGATACCGGCGGGGAAATCCTTCTCCAACAGCACGGCTCCCGACGCGCTTTGCGCCGATTTGGGGAGCGATTCCAGCAGCCCGTAGTTGACGTTTCCGTAGATCGAGACCCCCAAGGCCACGAACGGCAGCATGGCCCCCAGCGTGATCACCAAAACGCTTAAGGAATGGCGGCCGATCACTTCCCCCATGTAGGTCCACAGCGGCTGAAACAGGTTGGTTTGTACGGCGACATCGTCTGTCGCGGCCCCCGGTTCGGCCGGGTCCGGAAAGCGAATTCCCGACTTGGGCCAGAAGGCCCAGTGACCTGTCAAAAACAGCAGCGCCGGTGTGAGTGTCAGCGTGGCAGCCAGGGTGATCATTAAGGCGATACTGATCCCGATGCCCGCTTCGTGAAATTTGCCGAATTGAGCGAACGTCAACATGCCGATACCGCAAATGACCGTGGCACCGCTGGCCATGATGGCCGCCCCCACTTGGCCCACGGCATCCGCCAGAGCCTGACGCGATGGCACACACGCGAGAAGGTTCTCTTTATAGCGGGCAATCAGAAACAGGCAGTAGTCGATGCCCGGCCCGTAACTGATGACGGTCGTATAGACCTGCAGACCTCGAAACAATGGAACATATCCGTGAGCCGCCAGCAGTGTCAGCAAATGCAGCGAGACGTCGACGGCCACAAACAGAGTCAGCAGTGGGACCAGTGCCAGCAGGGGTGCTCGATAGATCACGATCAGCAGCAGGACGACCATCGCGATCGTCAGGGGGCCGATGTTTTTGGCACTCTCCTTTTCCGCGAATGAAAGATCCCGTCCCAATGTCGCACTACCCGTCAAAGCCAGTTGCAAACCATTCGGTAACTCGTTGCTGTGGGCGAAATCATCAATCATCTTGGCCACACTCTGCACCGGCGGCCAGTTGTGTGAATCTTGAAAATCGGTCGACAGATCGATCGTCACCAGGCTGGATCTTCGATCATGGCTGACTAGCAACTCTCCGATCCCGCGGTCCGAATAGGTGTGAATGTCCGTGATCAGTGGCGTGTCCGTGGCCGCCGCGGACCGGGTGGTCCCGCCGGCGACCTGCGTTGACGAATTCAGACGATCGCGAATTTGTTCCACGGCCGGTTTCAGCTTGTCGTCGATGAAATGGCGATCGGCATCCGTCAGGCCACTTTCTTCGTCGCGACGAACGACAATCACCATGCTGCTGGTCATGCGACGACCGGGAAAGGCGCGATTGAACTGCGATTCCGCCTGACGGCTGGCCACATCGGCCGGAAGAAAGACAAATTCGCCCCCCTTGGCCAGATCTTCAAACCGAGGCGAAAACAGGCGCAGAGTGATAAAGGCAGCTAGCCAGCAGCCCAAAACAAGCACCCACCATTGAGAAATGAAAGACCCCAGTCGACGAAACACAGGGGCCCCCCCCCCGAAATTGTTTCGGTGTCGTCAGCATCGAACGCAAAAGATCTGCAGAAGATGTGCCGTCCCTCGCTGACGCCCATCAACAAGGTCCAGGAAATGCAACATTCACTCCGATCGAACTCCGGTGGCTCGAGGGCGATGTTTCAACAGGAAAACGTGACCGCCGGAAATCATGACTGCCGAGGATTGGCCTGAGGTCAGGCCGGACGATGGAGACAGGCCGGACGATGGAGAGAGGAGCAGCAAACATGTCCACCGAAACAATTCAATTGTTAATCATTGGCGGCGCCCTCGTCGCTGCGGCCATTGTGGGAACCGTCTGTCTGCGGCTGTTGGGACAGCTGGTGGAAAAACACCTGGAGAAGGTCGCGGACGACGAATATCGCCGACAACCTTAACAGACAATCCAACGCATCTTGATCCGCTCTCGCAAAACTCACCCTGTTAAGACAACGGCGGGCCGGCTTAACAGGGTGCACCCGCGGCAGATTTCCGTCAGGCCATGACCTGACCTGATTACTTCAGCACCGGCTTGGCCGTGGTCGTCGTCAGCGGAACATTCTGAAAGTAGATTTGGGGTGGGAATTCGTAAGGCTGACCCGTGATGGAATCCCACCCGACTTGCTGCTGTGGCGTGAGGATCTTTCTCATGCCTTCATTAAATTCCGATCGCGATTCGTTGTACTTCTGGAGCACGCTGTCGGGATCAGCCACATAGTCGTGGTGCCAGCTCGCCATTCGGCGGTTCCAAGCTTGATTCGCCTGAATCGCGTCCTGACGCTGCGCGTTGCTCAAATTCAGTTGCTGTTGCATGGCCGGATCTGCCAGTGCCCCATATCCGCGATATTGCCATTGCAGTTGATGGAATCGTTCGCGTGCGGCGGGATCGGCGTAGACCGTATTCGCAGATCGGGAAAGATCGCGATAGAAGCCGCCGTTCAATTGATGCAGCTGCTGGACTCGCTGTTGTTCGTTCAGACCTTTGTCCAACTGATTCAGCCCCTGGTAATAACGATTCCAGGACTGCGCATAGCCTTGATTGAGTTGACGGATTTGATCATCGTTCAACTTTAATTGTCGACGGACTTCGGGATCGTTGAACCACGGACTTTGACCGACGCCGTTGTACCAGCGGTTGGCATTCGCGTTGACTTGATCCACGGGATTGGTCTGGGGATTGGCGGGATCCGGTTGCGGGTTCGTCACCGTCGGTTGCGGATTGTCCGCCGAATTCTGGGGTTGGTTCGTGTTGGCCTGTGCCCACACCGAAGCCGTGAACGTCAGGCTGCAAAGCCCTAACAAGCCCGCCAGCCGAATTGGTTTTAAGCTGTTCATGGGGTCGTCCAGTCATTGAGTTTTCGAGAAGGTCCCCTATCTCCGAAATAGAGGCGACCACACCCTTCATGACGCAACTGACGTGCCGCCCGCATCGTTCTTCCGCCGCAAACAAATCAACCCTCTCAGAGAAAGTGGGCAGGGGCTATCGACCATAGGTTCCCATCAATGTCGCTTCTTCCAGGACATGGCCTTCCATGACGGTCTGCAGGTTGTCTTTCGTCGCACCGGGTGGCAGCGCCATGGTGCAATCCAGGGCGAACAGTTTGAAGAAGTAACGATGCGGTTTGCCGGGTGGGGGTGACGGACCGCCGAAACCAACCCCGCCAAAGTCATTGGCTCCTTGAATCGATCCATTGGGTAATCGGGCTTCCACAGGAACGCCTTCACGCAGCTCCGTGGAGGTGGCGGGCAGTTCAAACAGCACCCAATGAGTGAAGGTTCTTTTCGGGGCGTCCGGATCCTCGCAAATCAGTGCCAGACTACGAGTGCCGGGCGGGGGAGTCGTCCATTTCAGGGGCGGCGAAACATCCTGCCCGTCGGCGGTATGCTGACGGGGAATCGTCGTTCCGTCTTGAAACGCGCTGCTGGTTAATTTCAGTGTCATGTTGGTGTCCTTGCGCAAAAATTGAGCCGGGGAAGCTCTCGGAAAGCAGGCCACGTGCGGAAGCTGATGGACACATTTGACGGAATTACACTGCGAAGCTCGAAAGATAATTCCGTTGCGAAAATCGGTTCAGTACCGAACGGGCAATGTCAGAACGAGTACCCGCTTTCACCACAACTAGCGAGTGACCGGCCCGGAATTGACCCTCGAAGTGTTCGGCCACCTCGTAGGGAACGCCCACACTGACCATGGCGCCCGCCGCTCCGATTGTCGCCGTACTCCAGAACAAAACGCCCAGGATTCCACTGGCGACTGCAGGACCAATTCCCGGCGCGACCACGGGCAAAGTCGGCAATCCAGGTAGATTATCCAGTTTGAGGCTCCGGCCCGAGCTTGATCTGATTGCGTTCAGGTCTGGCACTCGATCATGTGCCACCATTCCGATTTGCCGTGCGGAAAACCCCACGGCAATCAGCTCACGGATCACCTCCTGAGCAATCTCTTGACTGTCGAAGTTTTCCACCAGCGTTCCCGGGTGCTGTGTATTCATTTCCACTCCCGTACAGATGTCACATGGGGTCTGATCAACTGATAAAGGACGAAGGGTTCGTCAGTCGCTCATCGCGTGTCGACACTTCCATGCAAGACTTGTTCCGAGACCAGACCGAAAAATGAGGCCGGTCGTTGAGGATGGCCGAATCGAAAAATGGTCGCCAATCCACCAGGTTGGGTCTCGATCTGCCGTTGGGCGGGAGGCGGTGACCACGCTGCACGTCGCCCGCGGTTAGGATTCGGTCAACGCGGACCTGTACCAATTTCTACCTCACCAACCGGGGATACCAGTCAGGCGGCAGGGTGCCTCTTCCGAGCAGGGTAGGGGTGGCCTCAGCCACAAGGGGGGGGCATCACAGCCGCCGAATGGATTCGCCGTTTTTCGTGCAGAGAAAGTGTTCACTCGACAGCGGTCTTGATGGCAGCCTCTTGTCGCTTTGCCGTTGCGGTCGGCTGAAACAGCCAATCGCGGCCACGCTGCGAGTTGCACGCCGAGGCAAAGACGTTTAGTCTATAGTCAGACATTCGAGAGATTTTCTGTTGACCAAGTGGGGAGGTACAGAATGAACTCACACGTCACTCGCTTTTTCAAGCCGCTCTCCCATTGCCGATGCGGGCCGTGGTCATCCCTGATGGCGGTGATCATCCTCGTGAACACTGTTGAATTGGCGATCGGCCAAGAACGCGAAAACGACGCGACGACCGGCCCTCGATCCATCTCGCAGAAAGTTCTCACCGAAACCGAATGGCAGCAAGTCGAGACGGCGGTCGATCGAGGGTTGGCATTCCTCATCCGGCAGCAGCGATCCGACGGTTCATTTCAAACCATCGCAGAAAACGATCCCGGGATTTCCGCATTGTGCGTCATGGCGCTGATGTCTCGAGGTCACATTCCCAGACAAGGACCGTACGGAAAACAGCTGGACGTCGCCGTCAATTTCCTTCTCGAAAGCCAGCAATCCGACGGGCTATTTTCTCGACAACGGCAAAGCTTTCATTCGCCTTACAACCACGGAATCTGCTCCCTCGTGATCGCCGAACTTTACGGGATGTGTGGAGCGGATCAGGAATCGCGATTTCGTGGTGCGATCGAAAAAACGCTCGCGTTTACCAGCCGTCGTTATTCGCAACCCAAACTCTTTCCGGACGATGAGGGGTCCTGGCGTTATCTGAAACGGCACGGGGACAGCGACGGCGATCTTTCGGTCACCTCCTGGAGCGTCATGTTTCTGCGATCGGCGAAGAATTCCGGATTCGAGGTGGATGCCACACTGATCGACGACGCACTGGCCTACATGAAACGGAATTACGACCCGCAGCGGAAAACGTTCCGCTACCAAATCCACACAAATAGCGAAGGGACAAATTACCCCCGAGGAATGGCCGGAGCGGGGGCGCTTTCGTTGTCTCTGTCGGGTGAACACCATTCGGAACTCGCCCAGAACGCGGCGAAACACATCCTGAGACTTCCCTTCGATCAGTATACTCACCCGGTTGCTGGCGAGAAATATCCCTGTTACGGAGCCTTTTATTGCAGTCAGGGAATGTTCCATCTGGGCGGTGAGTATTGGAGCGAATTCTACCCACGGTTAGTGAAAACGTTGCTGGGTGCTCAACGTTCGGATGGTTCGTGGGTGATGCACGAAGGTGAGGAAGCCCGCTACGGACAGTCCTACGTGACGGCACTGACCGTTCTGGCATTGACGCCCCCTTACCAGATGTTGCCCATTTTTCAGCGTTAACGTGGCTGCAGCTTCTGCGTTGCCCGAAACAGGGTCTGACGCGCGGGGCAATGGACGCCCTTCGAGACCGTAGGCCGGCGGTTGCGATCAGCACAATACGTGATGGCGATGATCGTGGGAGACACTCCACCTTACCGTCGAACGACGCAGACAATCCAGCAAGTGTCGGCCCGTCGGTCGTGGGTCATTGGCGTGTTGCTGGAAGGTTTCGTGGTTTGCTGAATAGCAAATACGCCGAGAGCAACATCAGCGGAACGACGAGGAACCAGTAGGGGATTTGCCACACCTCGACTTCTCGAGTCCACGGCTTTACTTGTCCCATCCACATCGTTTCTTTGACCGACGAGGCACCGAAGTCAAATCCATTCCACTGCCAGTGCCAATGGACTTCAGCACCTTTCCAATCATCGTCAGAGGGGCCCGGATTTTTTGAGTGCCGATATTCCAACGGCTTTGGCGTGTCTGTCTCAATCGGCGACCATCGACTCCAGCTGATGGCTCCCTGCATCGAGATCAAGACGTGATTGTCGACGAACGCGTTGCGCTGACGCTGAATAAAAACAACATCCTGATCGCTAATACTCCTGACCCAACCACCCGCCAACACGCACGCTATCACCAGCGTCGCGACACCGATCTTTTTTCGCCACGGCTTGAAATAGTCGCCCATGATTCGTGTTCGTATCGCGTGCAAAATCAGAAGCCCCCGGATTGTATTGCGAGGCAAGCCCGATGAGGTATTCACGCTTCTGGCAATTTTCAGGATTGACTTTTTTCATTTGCGGGTAGGATTGAAGTTGAGCAATCAAGCAGCTCACCGCAAATTGTTCAAGCGATTCAAAGCGACTCGGTTAATGCTGGAGAAACGTCGGAACGAAGAAGGTCAGATTCCGGCAAATCTCTGACCGAGGCGGTGTGGCGGCAATTGGCGCTCAATGTAGGCGACCTCGTGAACAATGGTAAAATTGGCAGATTCTTCGTGAAGGTCCATCTCGGCTCCATGTCCTCGGATTTCACCTCACATGCTGCCAATGATGAATTACGATTCAAGCCTCACCAGGTCGAGGACAAGCCACCAACAGGTGGCTTGTTTTATTTCCAGGCAGAGATGATTTTCGTAGGGATGATTTTCTTGGCTTCGACAAAATCAGGAAAGCCGATGGTCGTCTGTCTGCTTGGACGCAGTTAGTCGAAAGTCTCGCCTTCAACCTGGACGATCACAAACGGACCGCAGCGAAGTGAGGAAGCACCGAAAAGACACGGTGGCGATGGCTTGATGAATTTGGCCGGACAAAAGACATGTCAGAGAATCCAACGGTTCATCGTCACGTCAGGATTAGACGGAGTTCAACAACGGTCATGGACTCTGGAATGGCCACAATCGTCGAAAAGTTTGAGGCACGGGTCTATTCCAGGAAAGAAAGAAAAAACATCCCTGTTGAAGCGACTTCCCTGGAGGAAATTGAGCAGAAAATTGATGCCATTCTTGATGCGTGAATCCCAGCGGATCGAACACGAAATGTCATGGCTTTTTGTAATCCCTTGTCCAACATTTTCTCCCCGATCAACAAAGGGTGGGGGCAATTGCGACTACCTGACCCGTCGAATCTTGCTGATCGATGGAAGTAGCCAATCTGTCGTCGAAACGATCAGACACAGAGACGAACGGACGAATCGAAGACAACCCATCAGGAATTTCTCTTTGGGAATGGCCATGAACCAAGTCGCGACCGATTGTCGCTCGACGATCAACACGGGGCTTCATTGGCGAAGTCGGTTCATTGGAAAATCTTCCGTGTAGTTTCTGCCAACTTTTCTTTAAGCCTGAGAAAAACCGCAGTGAAATCGGGTGGTATCACGGGGTAGACTCCCTGATCCATTTTGTCATTACGACAGATTTCTATTCCAGATCAACTCTCAACAAGGCAGCCGAAGACGGACAACGGATGTTGTGGCCGACTTCGGATTTGTTCGGCAATACTCAATTCGTCACAGGTCCAGACTGTCGTCAATACTTACTGAAATCGAGGCTCGTATGAAATCCCTTTGGATTCTTCGATCTTTATCTCCAGCCACTGTCGCCGTCTGTCTGATGTGGTCCTTTGCGATGGCGCCATCACAGGTTGTTGGTCAGGTCGACGCCCCAGTGGCTCCTAAGGGTCTTGCAGAGAAAGAACCCGGCCCGTCGCAACCGGCCGCTGGTGAGAAACCGCCGAGCACTCTGGTTGTCATTCCCGATGAGCCGAAAACAGTCGATCCTGCAACGTTGATTCCGCCGGCCCTGGCGATCCAAGTCACGGTGAGGTTCAATGAACAACCGCTACGAGACATCGTAAAATGGTTGCAGCAGGATCGGTCTTTCAACGTCCTTGTCGACTATCACGCGCTGGCCAATGAAGGGATCCTTGTTGGTGAACCGATTACGGATCATTCCGACGGTGCTCCAATTTATCTGCTACTGAATCGACTTCAAAGTATGCAGCTCGGTTGGTACTTCGAGGATGACACCTTGTTCGTCACCTCCGTTGCTCAATCCGAGCAACACACGACGACGATCCCTTACAACTTAGGTGATCTGTTTGACGCAGGTTACAAACCCCAATCGGTGCGCAACACGGTTTTACAGACGACGGGCGGAAAGTGGCAGAATTTGGATGGAGAAGGTGGCGCGTCCGTTCTGTTGGGCGACGTGCTATTCGTTCGCCAGACGTTCCAGCAACATCAAGAGGTTGCAGGCCTATTTGCCGCTCTCGGCAAACATGGGAAACGCACATTAATACTCGACCCCGCGCAACACGAAATCCTGCGTCAGAAACTGCATGACAAGGTGACGGTCGAATTTGTCGAAACTCCGCTGAATGCCGCGATCCAAGAGATTTCTCGCAAAGTCGGTGCTGATATCCGCCTGGACCATAAGCCAATGGATGACGAGGGCATTTCGGAAAGGGCGCCCGTCTCGCTGAAAATGACGGGCAGACCACTCAATGCCGTGCTGCGGGCGTTACTGTTGAAATTGGGACTCACTTGGCGACTGGACAATGGTGTCCTATGGGTCACGACGCTGGCTACCGCCGATACAGAAAAAAAGACAGCCGTTTTTGACGTCCGCGATCTTTGTCGAGATCAAAAAGAGTCCTCGGGATTGATGGCAGCCATCCAAACTCAGACAGGTGGAAAATGGCAGAATCTGGACGGGGAAGGCGGAATGATGATTTGTCCAAAGCCGGGAGTACTTGTTACCCGCCAAACCGAGCAATGTCTGGACGATATCTCAAAATTGCTGGATGCCTATCGCACGGCGCTACGAGCTTCAAACCCTCGCGAAGTCTCTGAAGGCAACCCGGACGAACTGATCACCAGCTATTACCGGTTGCAAAAGGATATTGCTCTCGACCTTGAGAAACTTCTGCCGGAATTGATCCAACCTCCCTCATGGAAGTCACCGGCTCAACCAGAAGCGAAAGGCACGATTCGCCTCGTTGCATCAAAATCGGGATTGTTAAATACGGTTGGCGTCGAGGTTGGCTCTGGCCAGGACCATCGGGTTGCAGCCATTGTCCCCAACTCTGTCCTGATCATCCAGCAAAGTCGCAAGATTCACAACGAAATCAACAACGTCATCTACAAGATCCAAAACGGCGACTCTGGCGGGACGACTGGTGGAATGATGGGCGGTGGAATGGGTGGTGGGATGGGTGGTGGGATGGGTGGTGGGATGGGTGGTGGGATGGGTGGCGGGATGGGTGGCGGGATGGGTGGCGGTGGATTTGGCGGTGGTTACTTCTCAATCCCTGCGAAATGAAATTTCGGCGACGACGTTTGACAGCTGATGCATCCCTCTTCTGAGTTCTGAGATTCTTCGAGATCGAGGCTGACATGCAATCGACAAATCTTCAACATCCATGGAACGCAGTGACGATCGCGACGGCGTTCTTTTTTCTGACCGGCCTCCAGCCGAACTTCAGCAGCGGACAGGACCAATCGGCCGTGTTGAAGGCCGAAGGGCAGCTGGTCGCGGATGTGTCCATTGAAATTCCCGACGAGCCGAAAACGGTTGATCCGGCAACGCTCGTCCCGACCCAATTGGCGGCGAAGGTCACGGTCAAATTCGATGGGCAACCGCTCAAGGCCGTCTTCACTTGGTTGCAACGTGATCAGTCAATCAACGTCCTGGTTGACTATAAAGCCCTGGCGTACACGAAACTGCTTGTTACCGATCCCGTTTCCGACGAATTAACGGGTGCGCCAATCTATTTGTTGCTCAATCGTCTGGAATCAATCGGCTTGGCTTGGTACCAGCAAGGTGACGTTCTTCAAATCACCTCGCGGGCAGAATACGTGAAGCATGACGCGACTGTTCCCTATCATCTTGGCGATTTAATCGATGCGGGCTATCCACCGCAGGAATTGGTTCGCACGATCACGCGATGTAGCGGAGGCGATTGGGATGGCCAGCATCAGTTGCCAGAATCAGGCCGGGCCGACCTGATCGGAGATGTCGTCTTCGTCCGACAAACAGACGATATCCATCGAGAAATTGCGGGGCTACTGTCGGCGATTCGCCAGCACGGACGACGCACGTTCACGCTCGACGCGCCCCAGAATGACGCTGTTCGACTTGCCCTTGATAAGAAAGTCACGGTCGATTTTGAAGAGACTCCGTTGATCGTTGCTGTCCAGGACTTGGCACGTCAGGCGGGGATTAATATTCGATTGGATCAAAAAAGTCCCATCCGTGAACGAACGTCTGTGTCGTTGAAATTGTCGGACCAGAAGTTAAGCGCCGTTCTGCGGTCGCTACTGTCAGTCCTCGACCTCACTTGGTATGTGCGGGACGACGTCCTGTGGATCGCGACCGCCGAGGCGGCCAGCCAATTTCAAAAGACCGCCGTCTACGATGTTCGCGATTTGTGCCGCGATCAGAACGAATCGATCGCGCTCGAAGATGCGATCCAGAAGCAGACACGGGCTCAATGGAATCAGGGAGCGGTTCGCAACGGTGTTATTGAAGCTCCCAAACCCGGAATTCTTGTAGTCAGACACACGGAAAATGCATTGGATGAAGTTTTGCAGTTGCTCGAGAACTATCGTACGGCCCTGCGCGCGTCGAAATCCCGTGTCGTCGCGGTTCCACAACTCGATCCGACGGAGGTGGTCGCTGGCTATTATCGCCTGCCGCGACCGATGGCCAATGATCTTCGAGGCAAACTGCCGAAGCTCATTCTGCCGGACACCTGGCAATCGATCGAGCGCCCTGACGCCGTGGGAACGATCCAGGAGATTTCTGTCGATGCGAAAGGAGGCCTGATCCGCGTCCCAACCAATCTTACCGGATCCGACATTATCATGTCGGAGAATCTGGTGTTGGTGATTCGTCAGACTCGCCAGACTCATCAACTGATTGGAAAACTGATCCAGACGCTGGCCAGTAGCGAGACCATCGATTCAAAGGCGACGGCAGACACCAGCAAGAAGCCCGCCAAGCCATCGAGTAGCTTCGGCAGCAGATTGATCCGCCCAACGGCTCAATAGTCGATTTCCCAATTGCCGCGATGAAGATGCCCTGTTGAGCGAAGAAAAGGGGATAAGTCCAATATTTCTATGATTCCCCATCGCCGTTTGTCTTTCTTGGACGGCCGCGGGGGCGGAATGTGGACTCCAGGCCGAGTTGCTTCGCCGTGAGGTCCTGCCATGCCTCCGATCCGAAGGGACGCCCACGCACTACCGATTCCCGCACCGCTTCGAGTTCCTTTTTCGTCAACGCTCGATTCACGCGGGACACCCAGTCCGTCGGGCGGGGAAGTGGCCAGGGGCAGAGCAGGGGCTTCTCAACATGCTCCGAAGGGTGCTCCCAACGCCAGAGGCTGCCCCACGGCCAGTCCTCAGCCCGAGTCATCAGAGTGGGCCGCACGGGGTTTCGTTCGACGTAACGAAAAACCGTGTACAAATGGTTGTCTGC
>CAIQIR010000083.1 GCA_903871875.1 uncultured Schlesneria sp. | reverse complement strand
GTGCTGGCCGCTGCCGGGAGCAACATCCGAAAACTGCTGAGGAGGTTGTTTTTTGTCCACGCATTTTGGCGGCTACTCATCGATCTCATACACAAAAACCAATGTCAGCCGCGAAACCCGGCTCCGGTTTTCATCTGAATTCACGCACCCCGTCCGCGGAAAATCAGCCGGGCCTTTTTTCAGGGACGACGAATTACCCTTCTGACGCGCAGCCTGCTGCTGCTGCTCCAGTTTGAAGAAGCAGGCCCCTCTGGTTAAGACTTCGCCCACGGAAAGCCCGGAGATCAAACAGAGAGGAATAGATCGTGATCGCCGAATGCAATATCAGGCGATCACGATCATGGAACGCCGACGCGACTACTTGGAAACAGCCTTGATCGCCAGCACCCGTGTCGATTCGAGGTTCTGGAGCAGTTCCTTCTCCGTCCACCAGGTCGGTTTCATTTGCAGCTTCGAGTACAGCTTTTCCCCTTGGTCGGTGTAATGGGGCGACTTGGGATTGGCATTCTGTCCCCACGGGGTGCAAGTCAACGACTGAATACCGTCGGGATGGAAGAACATCAGGATCACCGCCATGGAGCCGCTATTGGCAATGAATCTTCCGGGGTGAGCGGGATCATCCTTCGAGCGAACGTCGAACAAGGTCTCCGAGAAATTCAGATCCCCGGAACCGGATTGAAAATCGGTTCCTCCCACCGGGAACAGTTGCTCATCCCGTCCCACTTTGTGGATGTCGCCCCAGGCGACGTTCCATTTGCCATACTTCGTCTGCATCTCGTCGATCGTCTTTTGCAGAATGTCGAGGGCCAATCCCTGCTGCTTGGCGTCGAAGTGACCACCATTCTCCAGTTGCTCAAGATTCAGTTCCGTCCCCACCTTCAACCGCCAGAACTTGTACAGGGAGGTGGCGGTCGCTTCCGGCGTGAAGTATCCATTCCAACCCAGAATGCCCTTCACGGCGTTGGCAAACAGTGCATTTTCCATTTTCGGCTTGCCGACGGCATCAACGGCCAGCTTCAGCTCGTTCTGCCAGCGCTCGGCGTGCACGTCAAAAATGTCCAGCGAATAGGCGATGGCTTCTTCACGGGTCACAGACTTGTCCGCATCCAGCAGGTTGCGGATCCGCGTGCTGCGGGGATTCTCGTTATCCCAGGACACGTGGTAGATGTAATCACGGTACTTGTCACGAGTGAACGGCGAGTTCATCATCATGTTGATCGGACTGATATTGCAGTTCTGCATGTATCCCTGAGGAGGATTGAAAACGTGTACCAGATCCTCGACCGGGTGCATCCCTTTCCAGGCAGTTTTCGAGGTATTTCCGGGAACAGGCCGATTCCAGTCATAGCTTTCGTCCCGAATCGGCGTGATGCCACAACGCACGAATCCGATATTCCCCTTCACGTCCGCGAACATCACGTTCTGCGGGTTGAACTCACCTTTGCCGATCGCCTGGAAAAATTCCTGAGCCGTTTTGGACATCACCATCTGATATCCCTGCTCCAACATGCCTGACATTTCGATTAAGGGTGCAGCGCCAACCAGCGCGGTTCCTTGTTTCAAGTCGGGGGTATTCACGACCGGGCCCAGATGGGTATAGAGCGCGGGTTTTTCGACTGCGGGTGCTCCTTTAACCGGGATCGTGAACAGTTGCTGCGTGACCGGCTTCCACTCGCCGTCGTATTCGTATTCGAGTTGCTTCTTCTCGGCGTTGGCACGAATCGTCATTTGATAAACGTCGGCCGTATCGGGGCCACCGGTCGTCAGTGCCCAACCGACATGTTGATTGTGTCCAATCGCCAGGATCGGTGAACCGGCCATGAAGAATCCATTCATGTGCATCTCGCCGGCATGCACTCGGGCTTCATACAGCACGGCCAGTCCTTCCCAGGTCAGGTGCGGATCCGACAGCAGGATCGGAACGTGGTCGGCGGACCGAGAGGGCGCGACGGCCCATTCATTCGACCCCATCGGGGGACGTTTCGCCTGCGGGCCGCGATTCTTTTCATCGTCGATTTCGCCCAATGGCCAGCGCAGGATCATGGCCCGGCCGATCGTCAGGATTTTCCAGGGTTCCACTTTCACGGCGAAATCGGGAACCTGTTCCGGATGTTGGTCGATGTAGGTGTTAATACCGGCGGTGAAATCCTCCACGATCGCTCGGAGATTCGCCGGCATCGTCGTCATTGATTTCTGAGCGATCTCGTTGTTGCGACACAGGCGCATGATGTAGTCCTGCTCGACGTACGCTGCGCCGAACGCTTCCGCCATGGTTCCCGTGCCCGTCCGAATCGCCGAGTAGATGTCATGCAGACGATCTTCCGCTTGGGCATATCCCAACCCGTAGGCGCCATCGGCTGCCGTGTCGGCATAGATATGCGGGACACCCCATTTGTCGCGGTGAACGGTCACCTTCCGATCAGCGGCAATGACGCTGGCCGAGACGAAAAAGCAGAGCGTAATCATCGCAAAAACGAATCGATAAAGAGGCATCCAAACAATCCCCTGCCCGAGTGAAAAATGATGTTCGATTTGAAGGGGCAAAATCCAAAAATCGAAAAAGAGCCTGTCATCAATCCGGAAATCGAAAACATCAATTCGTTTTGCAGTTCGGAAATCGATGGCTCAATGAGATACAGAAAATGTGAACCGCCGTTCACATTCAGACCTTCTGAAAATACCACGCAGGCCAGGATTTTTCACCCACGACGGCCTTGATCGCGCCCAAGACAGATTGCCAGCAAACAAGGGATCCGTTCCATCATCGAATGGGACACCACGGCAAACTCCAGGCGAGAGTTGGTCACATCCTGTTCAAACTGAGGCAACTGCTTTTCCAAATTCCCACTGGCGTGAGATAATCGAACCGTCTCATTTCCGAAACGCAAGGCAGTTCCTTGGGGGCTCGATGAAGCGGCTTTGCCTGATCTTCGATTTAGATGGAACCCTGGTCGATAGCGAAGGACTTTGCAATCAAGCCTTGCTTGATCTGTTGCCGGAACTGACCGACTCGGTCGAGATCCTGACCAAACGCTATCGCGGAATGAAGTTGGAATTGATCCTGAACGATCTGGCGTCGCGTCTCGGTGACCGCCTGCCGGAGCAATTCGAATCGTCGTACCGCGGCCGAGTTTCGGCTCTGTTCAAGCAGTTTCTCAAGCCAATTGCCGGTGTACCAGAAATGCTTTCGTCCCTCGCCTATCCCAAGTGCGTTGCGTCGAGCGGCCCGCCAACCAAGATTCGCGAAAGCCTGCACCTGTGCGGACTGTCCAAAGAGTTCGGCGACAACATCTTTAGCTCCTACATAGTCAACTCATGGAAGCCAGACCCCGGGCTATTTTTATTCGCCGCGAAGGCCATGGGACACGAACCAGGCGAGTGCCTGGTTATCGAGGACAGTGAGGTGGGAGTGGCAGCGGCATTCGCGGCGGGAATGGCCGCAATCCATTTTGCCCCCGGCTCGCATTCCCTGCCCCGTAGCGGCGCGATCCCAATGACCTGCATGTCGCAACTGCCAGAGTTGCTGGAACACCTTGTGATCAATCCATCGAGTTGATCTCTCTTCAGCACCGCTCTTGTGACAAGCCTGATCTTGCCTGCCCCTACGGCCACCAACATCCGTTGCGTGGACGCGAGAAAACCAAGGGAAATGACTCACGGTCGCATTAGGTCGGCAGCACAGGGAGAGACTTCTCACTGACGACAAAAGGAAAGCCGTTGTTCCGCACAATACGGCAACGCATCCGCTTTATGTCGGCCCGGATTCAAACGCTCGATCCAGCCAATCCGGCAGCTGGCGGATCAAACGTCCCATGATTGCCTCGACGCGATTTTCAAACCTGCGCACATCACCGTAGACCTCGCCTCCCGAATGGCCGACAAGGTCGGACACGCCGCGCAGAATCAGGATTCGCCGATTGTTTCGTTTTGCAACCCAAGCAATGCTGCCAGACTCCCAATCGCCAACGATGGCTCCGAATTGATGACTAAGGCGAGCAAGGTCATCGGGGGCGAGATCGCGATCGCCCGAAATCATCAACGAGCGCACGACGTCGTGTGGGTCAGCGGGCGGAAGCCAGTCGAGGTCGATTTCCGTTGAATAGTGGGCCAGATGTTCGTCCTGATCGCCCATCTGTTCGTCGATGTCGTAGACGATCGTCCGCTGAACAAGAATCACAGTTCCTCGTTCGACCTGGCCTTCGAAGCCTCCGCAGGTTCCCAGATTGACGATCAACAACGGGTCACAATGGTCGATGACATATTGAGTTGACGCCGCTGCGGCAATCTTGCCCCAACCGCCATGCACAAACAACACTGTCCGGGCGTCTTCACCAATTGTGGTGACAAGCCATTCACCGAACGGACAGAGCTGGACGACGACATTCGGAAATCGCCGTCGAACGGCACGCCATTCCACATTTGCCGACACGACCACGACGACGGCAGCTGGAGGCGGCGGATTCATCGGTTGATCTTTTGGGGCCATCTTTCCAGTCCCTGCGGGAATTCATAAAAACGGCGGCGATGGCGTTCTTGATCTGACCCGGCACGTCTTGAGAGCCGTTCGTCAGCGGGCCGCCTGCGTATCAAGCATCAATTGCAGGTACTTCAAATCCAGCCATTGCCCGAATTTGTGTCCGACTTCGGTTAAGTGAGCCACGGGCTGAAAACCAACGCTCTCTTGTAAGGCGATGCTCGCCGGCTGATCGGCACTCACGCTGCCGATCAGCGAATGGAAGCCAATTGGGGAGGCCCGTTCGATCAGGTCGCACAGAATCATTTTCCCCAGTCCACGACGATGGCTGTCGTGACGAATATAGACAGTCGCTTCGCCGGTCGGAGCCATCGCCGCCCTGGGACGCCACTTGGAAAGTGAACCCCAACCGACAATGTCGTCATCGATCTCAACGACGGTCACAGGGTATTTCTCAGGAGGGTGCTCACGGAACCACGCCAGTCGGTCCGCCGTCGACTCGGGCTTCAATTGATCGGTGCATGTCGACCTCAGCACATAGTAATTGGAGATCTCGTTGATTGTCGGCAGGTCGGATTCCGCCGCCAGCCGAAGGATGGGAGTCGACATTGATTCACACTTTTCTGGATTACGGCATCAGAACAAGAAGGCGCCCGACCGATGGCCAGGGCTATTTGAGCCCATAGCCCGTTAGACGGGAAGTCTACCCTGCAATCGAGTCCCCGCGTTCGACACTTCGCCACCCTGATCGCTGCCCGACTATCCCATTTATTGGGATGTCGTGACCACCTCATTTGACGGCCGCAGGCTGCGAATCGAAGGCTGCAGGGGGAAGGATTGGGACGTTGGCGAAGTTTTCTGGCAGACTGCCGGTCAGGCTCGCCAGAAAGGTGAGGATCCCTTTCGTTTCTTGGTCCGAAAGATCTTTGTCGAGTTGCAGCTTGGCCATGATTCGTACCGCCTCGGGCAGGGTCTTGACGGATCCGTCGTGAAAATAGGGAGGTGTCTTGTCGACGTTACGCAGGCTGGGGACTTTGAAAACATACCGGTCGTCACTGTTTTTGGTTACCTTGAAACGCCCCTCGTCCACTTCGGCGCTGTGGGTCTCCTTCCAATAGTCACCTGTGACTCCAAACTTCTCATAATTGGTTCCCCCAAGCAGCGCGCCGCGATGACAATTCGCACAGCCGACATCCAGAAACGTTCGCAGCCCGCGTTTTTCCTCCGCCGTCAGCGCCCCGGTCTTTCCACCAAGATAATCGTCAAGCCGTGACGAGGTGACCAATGTCCGCTCATAGGCACCAATCGCCTTGGCCCAGTTCCCTTCGGTCACCGGATCGGCCTCGTCGGGAAACGTTTTGTGAAACAGTTCCGGATAGCCCGGGATCCCCTTGATCCGGATCATCGCCGCGGCGAAATCCGGGTTGCCGAACCCGGGGCCGAGCAACGATTTCCGCGCCTGTTCTTCGACGTCCTCTAAGACGCCGTCCCAGTGGATCCGAAAGTGCAAGCTCGCATTCAGCACCGTTGGCGAATTGCGTGGCGTCATCTTGCCCTGGACACCACTCGCTTTGGGCAAGCCGTCAGTGCCATACAAGCTGGGCTGGTGACAATGGACACAGCTGCCGGTGCCGTCGATCGAGATCCGTGGATCAAAGAACAGCTTGCGGCCCAATTCGACACGATCGGGCGTGACGGGAGATTCCGCCGTCGCCCCGTCCTTCGGGATGGGTTGGAAAGTCCCCCGTGCCTCTTTCAGCAATGCCTCTTGCGGATCTTGCGAGAAAGTGACCGTCGTGAAAATTCCCACTAAGGTCGCGGTCGCACTCGCGGCGAAGAAAACAGTCCAGGCCGGCAATGCGGTACGGGTCATTGAATCGCTCATGGCAAGGTTCCTTTTACAAAAACGACCAACGGAAACGTCATTTCGTCAGCGGAGCGGATCATTTCGTTTCCGCCCCTGACTCGGCCGCAATGATCGTGCCAGTCTCCGGGCGTGATTGAGATTCACACGGCAGGTCGTGTTGGGCGAACCGATGTCAGGGCACCGGCGATCGCCAGCCAGCAGCATTCCGGGCCATGAATTCGCAATGGCGAAATTGTGATCCGTTAGTCTTTCGCCCAGCAGCGTTGGCCGGTAGCTCGCGACGACCATTCATGTTTTATCACAAAAAACAAACCACAGCGTCATTTTGACGTTGACATAGTCTGTCGCCGCGATAAACTTGTTTTAGAAGCGATTTTCAACATCGGTGGCCTGCGCCCAGTACGGCAAGTGAGCCGGCAGGACTCTTCGCGACCAGCGGTGGCTCCTGACGCATCAGCGGGGCGACTGTGACAATCGATGAATGTGACGTGGATCGCGGCGGATCAACTCCGACGGCGTTCTGTGTGTGTCAGTGCGCGCCAAGGCCGGAAAATATTTCTCAGTCGAAGAGCTTTTTTGAAGGGAGTCATCGTGAGGCGGATTGATCAAACGCTACAAAACAGGGATGTTGATCAATGTCAGTCAAACTTGATCATCGGGCAAAAATCGCTCAAACCCTACAAAACAGGGGAGATGATCAATGTTGATCAAACTTGATCATCGGTTTTTGCATGACAACATCGCATTGAACGGCTCGACGGGGGCGTCTGGGCTAGCGGAGTTGAGTCGGCGAAACGAAGTCCGCCCTGGGCTCGCACGAACGCCCCATTTTTTTGACGGCGATCTGGAGTAACGGCTCGAGCGAGCGAAGCCGAAGCGAAGGCGTTATAAAAGAGTTTCCCATGGGATGTCACTGCTGCTCCGAAGCAGTGGTACACGCCGAATTGGTGCGTGATCGACGCGATGATTGAGACGACCTGCTGTAAGACCGATTTTATGAACTCCACTCCGCTCGAATCTCTATTGAAACAATCCGTGGTCCGCGGGCGAGTCCTGACGTCGCCTGCGCAATTGGCGGGTTACGATGCGGACGGTCTTGGTTACAAGACATTCCGGCCCGATGCCGTGGTCATCCCGTCCGACGCCGACGAAATGATCCGCGTCCTCCAGAGCGCTAAGCAACTCGGCGTGCCGATCTGTATTCGCGGTGCGGGAACATCTCTGTCAGGCGGACCGGTCGCCGCACAGGGCGGCGTGATCGTGCATACGTCGGCCTTGCGCAGCGTGCGAAAGATCTGTACCGAAGGGTTCTGGTGCGAAGTCGAATGCGGTGTGACGCTCAATCAATTGGACGAAGCCCTCAAACCGCACGGCGTCTTTTATCCGCCAGATCCGTCCAGCGGACCGGTCTGCACGCTGGGGGGGAATGTTGCGATGAACGCGGGCGGAGCCCACTGTTTCCGTTATGGCGTGACCAGCAACTATGTGCTGGGCGTCGAGGCGATTCTGCTGGACGGCAGCGTCCACCGCTTCGGCGGTCCAGCGGGCGGCCGCGGAACGTGGCGTGAAGACTGGAAACGGTTCATGGTCGGCTCGGAAGGAACCTTGGGGGCCTTCACCCGGTTCTGGCTGCGGATCCTGCCCCGTCCGGACAAGGTCTGGACGTTCCGAGCCACTTACCCGGACCTGATCACGGCCGAAAAAGCGATTCATGCGCTGGTCGCGCATTCGTCGTTCCCGGTGGCCATCGAATTGATGGATCCGCGCTGTGTGGCGATGGTCGAGAACAGTCCGATGGCCGTCGGTCTGCCAAAAGACTCGTTCATGCTGCTGACCGAAATCGATGGACCGCCCGAATTGGTCGACGCGCGGGTCGAGGCGGTGGCCACGATTCTGCGCACCGCCGGATCGCAGGATGTCGTCTTTAGCGACGATGAAGAGCAGCGAAAAAAACTCTGGAAGGCCCGCAAGGCGGCCGGCGGACTGATGGGACAATTGAGCGCCGACTTTGTCGTGCAAGACGCCGTGATCCCCAAGCGAGCGCTGGCCGAATTGCTGCAACTGGTCTATGACGAAGCGGACGCCGCGGGCTTGCGAGCCGTTAACGTATTTCACGCGGGCGACGGCAACCTGCACCCCAATTTCCTGTTTGATTCACGCCGGCCGGGTGAACTGGAAAAGATCGAGCATATCGGCAAGCGGTTAATGCAACGGGTGGTCGACGTCGGTGGAACGCTGTCGGGTGAACATGGCATCGGCAATGACAAGACCGACTATATGCCGCTGGTCTTCGGCCCCGAGACCACCCGGCTGCAACTGGCGATTCCGAAGATGTTCAATCCCCGACATCAACTGAATCCGCTGAAAGTGTTCGCCGAGCGTCGATTTATCCCGAACGGCAGTACGAATGATTCCCCAATCGCCGTGACAAACGGTGACGCGGCCAGCCTCAAAGCCAAGGTCGGTTCTCGCAACTTTGTGCCGTTTTTGGATCCGATCGACGGCGTGCTCTGCTTATCGGCCGAGGCCACGGCGGCGGATATTCGAGCTCAGGCCGCGCCCCATCAGCTTCGCTTTCCGCTGGTGATCGACCAGACGGCAACGCTGCGTGAACAGGTCAATGCGACCGGATTTGCTCCTGCTTCGTCGCGGTTCGGTCCGTTCTGTGACAATATCGTCGGCATGAATTGGCAACTGCCGGACGGCCGCCTGATCCGCGTCGGCGAACGCGTGGTGAAAACAACGACCGGCTACGACCTGTTTCGCTTTCTGCTGTCGACCGGCTGCCGTTTCGGTCAACCGGTCGACTACGTCTTACGGCTGCGTCCGGATTGCGGAGTGACCAGTGTCTTCTGGATGACGGGTTCGTTTGCCGCGCAGGCGGCGGCCGTGCCACAGCTGCTGAAGACTTGCTGGATGCACTGGTTCGACGCGATCGATCTCATCCCGGGGGCGACGTCCCAGTCCGCGACGCCCGACTGCCGACTGCGGATTGTCGTGAATTGTCCGGCGGCCGAATTGCCGTTGATCGAGCACTTTTTGTCGGGATTTGCCGCGTCGTGCGGACTGGGAATGAACGGTGAACGCGACGTTCCGGCCCCCACCGATGGCTGTCCGGATTTTGTGTTCAAAACGGTGCCCGAACAGCTTGTGCGTCTGGCCCATGATCTGACCCAACAGGGCGGGATCCGCTGCGTGGCTCTCTGTTACAACGGAGTGTTGCATGGCTATCTGGAAGACAGCACCGACAAGGTGGGGCGAATTCATTCTCTGGTCAGAGAAACAGCGGACGAACTCGAGGCCGTCGGCGGTGACTGGCATTCACGTCATCTGCCGGACACGACACCCTCCGCATTGGAAGCGAGTTGGATCACCATTCTCGAGCAGGAATCGAAGATTAAGTGACGACGTCAAAAGAAAGCCTCACAACAGCCGGCGAATGCGCGTCGCACGACCAGGATCTGCTGGCCAGTTGCGTGCACTGCGGCTTCTGCCTGGAAGTTTGCCCGACCTACAAGTTGACCGGCGACGAAAATAATTCGCCCCGCGGTCGCCTGCGTCTGTGGCGTGAAGAGGCGGAAGGCCGGTTGGCTCAAGATCCCTGGACCGACTTCTATACGTCCGAGTGCGTTGGTTGCCTCGCCTGTGAATCGGCTTGTCCCGCCAACGTGCCCTACGGAACCATCTTCGAACAGGTCAAGCACGAACATGTCGCGGCGAAACGGTCGCGGCCTCCGCTTGTCCTGCGGCTGGCGGCCCTGCTGGCGGCGCGCCCCGCTCTGTTCAACCTGGCGCTATGGCCGGCGCGATTATTACGTCGGACCGGTTTATTGACGCACCGTTTTCTGTTTGCGGGACGTCCGGCGGTCGTGCAGTCGACGGCCGATTACGCGAAACAATTGATGGAACGCCATCGTCCGACAGGCCCCCGCGTCGCCTTCCTGACCGGTTGCCTGATGGAAGCCCTGTTTCGTGAAATCAACTTCGCCACGATTCGTGTGCTGATCGAGAACAACGTCCAAGTTGTGATTCCGCCCGAGCAGGGTTGCTGCGGCGCCTTTCAGGAACATACCGGCCTGGACGGTGTCCAGGCGTTGCAGGCACGGAATCGTCAGGCTTTTGATCTGTCGGAGGTACAAGCCGTCGTCAGCAATTCTTCAGGCTGCGGCCTGGCACTCGGCAAGGCGCTGGCGGGCCGGTTGCCCGTCCGTGACGTGCTGAGTTTTCTCGGCGAGATCGGTCCCGTGCGGCGTCCTCGACGCGACGGTGCGGCCCGCGTCTACGTCGATCTGCCCTGCCACCTGATCCACGGTCAGAAAATGGCGGGCATTCCGGCGAGTGTGCTGGATGCCACCGGCTACCAATGGGAACTGGCTCCACAGGCGCGGGACTGCTGTGGATCGGGCGGCGTATACAACATTCAGAAGCCCGAGAACTCACGCGAGATTCTGGCACGCAAATCGGCGTTCCTCAACGAAGCGAAGGGGGATCCGGTGATCCTGGCCACGTCGAATCATGTCTGCATGATGCAGTGGAACTCGGCGCGCTCCGGTGGCCTCGTCCATCGCCCCTACAGGGTCCAACATGTCATCCAATTGCTTGATCCCGGCGAAGATTTGACCGTACACAAAACGGCGTCACCAGGTGGGAAGTGAATCCGCAGCGAAATCGCCATGGCGAAACGGATTTCGTCCCGACACACCGGTTCGGGAAACCATTACCGAAATACGGGGGTACTGGGACGCGTGGATCGTCCGTGACCCGGTCGCTGAAGGAGAACCGTCCAGTGGCGATGACCTGAATACGGGCGATGTGATCCCGCGCGGCACGAACTCTCGTGCCGCGGTGAATTTAAGATCGGAATTTTGCCGGCCGCTGATCCACCGTGGACGAGTTGCCCAGTCGAGCGGAATGTTGATTCTTCAGGATGTGACGTGCATGAAATCGTTTCAAGTAATCGCCGTCGTCGCAATCGGCTGGCTGGCCTCGCACACTGCTCCAGTCGCCTGGTCGCAAGAGGCCTCCACGGGGCCTGGTCTGTTCGAGAACAGTTTCGATACCAGCAGTCCGGCCGTCGCTCCGCCCTGGTCGATGCGGCCGTGGCTGTGGGAAGACGACGTTAACACGGCCGCAGCGATTTGGGATCTGGTCGACGGTTGTCGTGATCACGATTTGCCACTGGGTGCCATCCTGATCGATAGCCCGTGGTCAACCCGTTACAACAACTTTCGCTTCGACGAAAAACGGTATCCCAATCCTCGCCAGATGATCGATTCACTGCACGCTCGCGACGTCCGGCTGGTGCTGTGGATGACCAATTTCATCAATACTCCAGAGAGCCTGGCCGATGCGCCGGGCGATGAAGAAGACCTGTACACCATTGGGAAATCCAAGGGCTATTTCGTCAACGACGGAGCCCCGATCAAATGGTGGAAGGGAAGCGGCGCGATGATCGACTATACCAACCCCGCCGCGGTGGAATGGTGGCATCGGATCATGGATCGCACGCTGTCGCTGGGCGTCGATGGCTGGAAGATGGACGGATCGGCCGAGACTCTGGCACTGACCCAACGCAAATCCCAGCGCGGGACGCTGACCATGCGGGATTACCTGGATCTCTATTACCGCGATACGTTGCATTACAGTCGCGCCTGTCAGGCGGATTTTGCCACGATGGTGCGATCGGTCGATATCTACAACACGCACTCGGATCAGGCACATGCTCCCTTGGATGCAGCCCCGTTGACCTGGGTGGGCGACCAGCGACATTCCTGGAAGGATAAAGGGCTGGACGAAGCGGTTCGCAGTGCCTTTCGAGCCTTGGCCCTCGAATATCCCTCGGTCAGTTCCGACAGCGGCGGATATCAGAGTCCCTCGAAGCCTGCGCAGGGCATGCCCCGACTGCTTTATTTGCGGTGGTCACAGTGGAACGCGCTCACGCCGTTCTTTCTGATTGGCGGACACGACGAGCATCGGCCGTGGAAGTTTGATGCCGAATTCTTTCAGATCTTCCGGCGTTATATGTGGCTGCATCAGGAACTGGTCCCGTTCTTTTATTCACAACAGATGCAGGCCAGCCTGCGTGAAGGTAAGTTGATGCATCTGGGGCCCGGCAAGCACGAATTTCTGCTCGGCGACGCCCTGTTGGTCGGAGTGATGACCGATGACCAGCCTCGTCGCGAGATCACTTTTCCCGACGGCGACTGGCTGGACTATTGGAATAATGGCGTCCACTACCAGGGTGGCACGACGGCCATGGTCGATGTTCTCGAAGACCGCAGCCCCGTATTCGTCCGCCGGGGCTCCATCATTCCGCTGGATGTGTCCAACGACGCCGTCCAGCACGGCAGCGACGCTTCGAAGGGCTGGCGGACATTGGATATCTATCCGGCCGCGCACAGCAGCACCGCAGTTCTCTGGGATACGCAGAAGTTTCCCTCGATGGCGTTTCGGGATCGCAGCTTTGCGACCGTCATTCCCTCGGCAACGGGATTGGACATTCAACTGGAAGAAGGTCCGGTCCGGGACACGATTTTCCGGATCTGGACGGCTCAATCACCCCGGCAAGTTCGCGTCGATAAATGCTTGTTGGATCAACAGAATAGCCGGGCCGAATGGGACAAACTTCCCAGCGGCTGGTGGTATGACGCGGCCGATCAACGCCTCTGGATTCGTGTCTCCGGCGTCTGGGATACTCGGGTGACGATCGAAAACTAGTCAGCTGTCGGCCACCGGGCGAACGTCAATTGAAGAGCACCCAAGTGTCGAGGTAACGAGCAACCGAGTTGCGCGGGATTCGCGGCGATGAAGACAATTTCCTGGCGCGCAATATGCACGCTTTTCTCGACAAGGTTCGATCATTCGATCGGCAATGGAATCAGAACCGGAGGATCATCTCAGCGGACGTCGAGATCATGCCGGACAGTGGGTGAGCATCCTCGCCGTCACGAAGAGCGATCTCTGGTCGTGAAGTCGAGGAGGACTGTATGACCACCATGACCCAGGAAGATTACCGGAAACTGCTCATTCAACTGGCGGACACTTTTCAGCGCGACGCGTCGTCTGTCGAAGAGCAAACCTGTTGCTCGACAGGAGGACAGGCGGATGGTGGTTTGTCGAATACGCCCATGCATCTCGGCGACATGGGTACGGATGCCAGCCTGCAGGAAACCAGCAGCGTTTTGCTGGAAAACGAACAATATCTCCTCCGCGAAGTCGTCGCCGCCATCAAGCGGTTAGAGAACGGAACTTTTGGTCGCTGTGAGGTCTGCGATCAACAGATCGCCGAGGATCGGTTGGAGGCGATTCCCTATGCCAGGAAATGCTTCCACTGTGCGGACCAGCAAGAACACCAATCGCAATCGAATATCGCCGCCGATCGACCATTTGTCGAATCGCAAATGATGATCGGGGACGATGAAACTCGATCGGCCCGAAAACGGACGGGATCCCGCAAGTCGCTCGCTTATACCGACTTTGACAGTGACTTGCGTTCGCATGTCGACGAGGCTGACATTCATGCGGCGGGAACGGCCGGGGGTGGAACAGCATTGGGCGGACTGGCGGGAACCAACTTCGGTCGAGGCGATCCGAACGGCAGCGATTTGGAACGAGCCACGGGCAGCGGAGAGTTTGACGTCGAAGATCGAAGTAATTTCGATCGTCGGGAAGTCGACGATCGTTGAAGTGAATGACGGTGCAAGTGAGGGCGCGCTGCAGGGCGACAGGACCGGCTCTCAGAGCGACCGCCACCTAACCGGAGCATGACCGCCGGAACAAGACCATTCGTGTTGGCAAACGGATGATCATTGTGATCGGAAATTGTCCAGGTAAAACCTGGCATTTTCGCTCCTCATTCCTCCGGGCGATCCGCGGACACACGGCTCGGCTTACCATGAATCGGCATAAAATTTCAAGAAAACGGAATTTCTGAAATCAAACCCCAGACAAACAAACTCTTTTCAGAAGGGGACAAGCATTCTCGCCGCCAGGTCCGGGGGACGAGCTTCCTGCCCCCCCCCGACGGTCTCTAGCGACAAATCGCAAAAACCGGCCTCCAATTTAAGACAGAACAAGTAAAGTGCGGTGAGTGGAAGGTTACAGACCGATGAGCGATGACACCAATCTCCCTTCTGGCCCCAGTTGGGCATTGGGGCCATCGGCCGGATTGAATCCACCACTCGACCAAGCGTCGGATTTGGTCGAGCACCATCGCCCGCAGGAGCGGAAAATGAACTTGTGTCAGCGTCGGCAAACCGGATTCACGATCGTGGAATTGCTCGTCTCGATCGGCATCATTGCGCTCTTAATCGCGCTGTTGCTACCCGGCGTGCAGAGTTCCCGTGAGGCGGCTCGCCGCGTGGGATGCAGCAGTAATCTCCGTCAAATCGGGCTCGCCCTGACCAACTATCACAGCCAGTTTCAAAGCCTGCCTCCCTTTTCGATCTGGGCCGGTCCGAAAGGTGAGCCACTGGCTGGGGGCCAGCTTCCGGTCGGCATTGTGGACCGCGTCGCACTGGGCATTTCACCGGCCAGCGAGCCGGATCGCTTGATGGCCAACTGGCTGATACTAATCCTGCCACAACTCGATCAAACAACTATTTACAACCTGTTCCATTTGGGACTTCCGACAGCCGATTTCACGAACTCCGAGCCGCGGATCGCCGAAGTCGCATCGCTGAAATGTCCGAGCGATCCCTTTAACGGTTCCAATAATCTTTACCAGCGCGGCCAGCAATCGGGTCAATCAGGGTTCACCTATGCGCGGGGCAACTACGCCATGAATATCGGGACGAATCGCGCCTGCTACAACATTCCGCTGCCGGGCGCCTCCACGCCCTGTGATGACGGATTCGTGGTGGATGGCACGAACCTGGCTGTCGACAACACAACTCTCAGCGGCAACGGCGTCGGAGGCGTTAACGTGGCGTTCAAATATGCCGATATGCAAACCGGGCTGTCGAACCTGGTGGGTGTCGAAGAAATTCGTGCGGGCGTCCATGCCCTCGATCCCCGCGGTTCATGGGCCTTGGGTTATTCCGGCGCCAGCGGAACAATGCGGCACGGCGTAGTCAGTCCGAATGAAGATGACGCTGGCCCCAACAATCAAGCCGTCAGCGGTGACGATATTCAGGGATGTACCGCGTTGAAAAATGCGGTCGGCGCCGGGCAGCTCCTTCGTCTGAGAATGCCCTGCTTTTCAAGTACCAATATTGAAGTCAACTACGAAGCCACTGCTCGCAGCCTGCATCCCGCCGGCGCCTATTTGCTGATGCTGGATGGCAGCGTGCATTTTGCCAGCGACAATATGAATCCCGATGTCTGGTTTCAGTTGCATAGCCGCAACAACACCTCTGTGATCGAATCCTCGTTCTAAATCGTCGAGAGACTCAGGGGAACCACGCATGGAAATGGATTCGGCCGGACCAATGAATGATCACGAACAGGAATCGTCCGATTCGACGTTCTGGTACGTTCAGAAAGATGGCAAACAGATTGGACCGATCTTCTTTCAACGCCTGCGACAGATGGCCCAACAAGGAGACATCGGAGCCGATGACCTGATTCGAAAAGGGAAAACCGACGCCTGGGTGCGAGCGGAAAGCTTGGCCAGTTTGCCGCTACGCGCCGTCAATCTGGAACCCGCCACCGTCGAGAAAGCGATTGCTCCACCTCCAGTCGATCGACGACAGAACCAGCCAGGAGCTGTGGCCAAATTCCTGATATCGATCCGTGAATGGATGGGTGATTTCCGTGACAACATCTGGCAAGCGATTGCTGATCGGAACGCCAGTTTGCGGGTCGTTGTCTCGTGGATCGCACTGATCGGCGTAACGGGCTCGCTACTGGTCGTACTGGCCAATCATCTTCCTTTCAGCTGGCCGTTCCGCTCGAGTCCGATTGCGATTTATTCGTCGATCTGGAATGAACTGCGAGCCAAGCGAAGTGCCCAAACAACATCGGCGGACTGGGACGCCTTTGCGGATGCCGCGAGACAACAAGTGGCACCGATCATTGCCCGGCTTGAGAAGACAGCAAGTTCCGATAACCGGATGGAGCAGCAACTGTTATGGGCGGGACGAGATTGTTTGCCCAAAATGCTGGCCGATGCTCGCCAACAGGAAAGTCCGTCCGAGGAGAAATTTGCAGGATATCTTCGACGAGCGATTTGGCTGAATGAAGGCAAAGATCTGAACGGACGACTGCCATACCTGACATCGACAGTTTCTCCGTTTGCGTTTGGATCCGATTTCATGCAGACGATTTTCGTTGCCGCGTTCATCATCGTCGATGTAATTGTCTTGGTGTGGTTCTTGGGCAAATGGCGGAAGACTTCTAAAACCGCCTCCGTGGCAACGAAATGAACTGAAGACTTTGGTGAATTGGTCTCCATTCCCGTCGCATCGGATGCGGATGAATACCGACGGTCTCCTCAACATCCCCCGCTGATTGTCGAATTTCAAAAATGGACCTCTTTCCGGGATCTCCTCATCCGGCGAACCCTTTGCGAGATCTGATCTCGTGGCGGAATGGAAACGGGATTCCTTTACTTTTTGGTCACCATCTCTACAGCCGGCTTCTTAAGAAGTCGTGCCGAGTGTGAGAACGAAAACAACTGCGGACTTGAGGCCACCAAGACTTCTCCGTCGTCTGACAGAAGTCGGAGGGAAAACAATTGCGATGCGGTTTGCCGGACCAGTACGATGATCGTACGTTTGAGCGCCTCATTCGTTCCTGTTTAGCAAGAGGAAGTCTCCATGTCGCGTTCCCGGCTGTTCGCATTCCTATCCATCACGGTGCTCCTGGGGCCCTTGGTTCTCGCTGCGGAAGACACGCCCCGCCCTCTGACAACGCTGGGTGTCATTGAAAAAGTGGAAAAGGAATTGGTGACGATTAAACACCGGGCGGCGGACGGCAAATTCGACTAGAGCCTGGTACTCAAATTGACAGGAACCAGCCGACTCTCGGTCCTCTCGACTCAAAAGCGGGGCGACAAACTTGTTCTGGTACAGAAGGACATGGAGGCCAAAAACCTGGCCGAAAAGCAACAGATTGCAGTCATCTTCGCGAACAATGGCGATGACCATGTTTTATTGGCGGCTGTCGTCCAGGCCGAATAGCGCTGGCGACAGCGCAGGTGCGGCGACCGTTTCAGGTCGGTCGTTGTTTGGGTCGACGGGGATTGGTACAAGTTCAAGGGGCGGCGTCGAACCACAGCCGCGATCCGATTAACTTGCCGGACCTTCCGTATTTCGTTCCAGGGAGACATTGATGAATCGACGCGAACTGTTGGCATTGGGATTGGTATTGGCGTTGCTAGGTAGCGTAAGTCTCGCGGCCGACAAAGCCGATCCCACCGGAACCTGGAAATGGTCGGTGACCTTCAAGGACAACAAGTTTGACCTGATTCTCAAATTGAAGTTAACCGACAACAAGCTGTCGGGAACGATTATGGGTGGCCGCAGCAATCAAGAAGTGAAAATCGACGATGCCACGTTCAAAGATGGTGAGGTGGCTTTCTCGGTGACGCGTGAACGCGATGGCCAGAAAATGGTCACCAAATACAAAGGCAAACTCGACGGAGATACGATCACCGGTAAGGCCAACATCGAGCGTAACGGACAAACTCGAACTCGCGATTGGGAAGCAAAGCGAGAAAAGGCTTGACGCCAGTCGCCACTTTCCGAAATAGCGATCCCAACTCGCGGGATCCGTCACCTTGTTGGTGGGGGTGACGTTTCGGCCGATGCGCCAACAGTGACGCCTGTCATCGCGATGCGATCAGACGGCTCCGACCGCCTGCGGAGAACGGCCGAGTTTTCAACGACGTTTTAGCCTGATCCGCCTGATGGAGGTGGACCGTGTGCGCCGTCTCTGGACGGTACTTCATCGATTCCGGAAGGAGTGTTTTCCAATGACGGGCGTCCGTGGGATCCTGGTTTTTCTCGCGATTTTTGTCACGTCCGCCCTTCGCGGCGACGAGTCAAAAACGACTCAGGGAGTCAGCCCCAAATCGCCCGCTGAGGCCCTGGCGACGCTGCGAGTGAAGCCTGGGTTTCATGTGGAACTCGTGGCCTCGGAACCGCTGATTCAAAGCCCCGTAGCGATCAGCTTTGGTGCTGACGGGCGGTTGTGGGTTGCTGAAATGTGGGACTATCCGGCGGGTCTCACGGGGCGATATGAGCCGGGTGGGCGGGTCCGTTGTCTTTACGACGATGATCGTGACGGACGCTACGATCGGTCGGAGATTTTTCTCGAAGGAATTCCCTTTCCGACGGGCGTGACCGTATGGAACAAAGGGGTCTTGATTTGCGCAGCGCCCGACATTCTCTATGCAGAAGACACCGACGCCGATGGTAAGGCGGATGTCGTCCGCAAGCTGTTTAGCGGATTTGGAACCCACAATTTCCATGCCCGCGTCAATAGCCTCGAATATGGCCTGGATGGCTGGGTGTATGGAGCCTGCGGCAGTTTCGGCGGCCTGATTACCAATTCGCTGTCGAAAGCAGAAGTGCCGCTGGGTCGTCGTGATTTTCGCCTGAATCCAGAGACCGGTGACTTTGAAGCGGTCTCTGGTTCGACACAGCAAGGACGCGTCCGCAATGACTGGGATGATTGGTTTGGCTGCAACAATCTGGTCTTGCTGCAACACTACCCATTGTGTGACCGCTATCTGAAGCGGAATCCCTTTCTCAAACTGCCGCCCACAGTCGTGAATATTGCAGCCGGGCCAGATCCCGGACGACTGTATTCCATCTCCGATCAGGTTCGATTCAAACTGTCGGGACCTCCCAACCGGCCGACAGCTGTCTGCGGGATTTGTGTGTATCGGGACGAGTTACTCGGTCCCGAATATCAGGGCAACGGCTTCTCGTGCGAATCGGTCAACAACCTGGTCCATCGTCAGATCCTTTCACCCGAAGGGGCCACGTTCACAGGTCAACGGGCGGACGATGAACAGGATTCGGAATTCCTCGCGTCGACCGATCCCTGGTTTCGCCCGGTGCAGGCACGCACCGGCCCCGATGGCGGTTTGTGGATTGTCGACATGTATCGCTATGTGATTGAGCATCCCATTTGGATCCCCCCTGAGACGCTGGCAACTTTGGACCCACGTGCAGGAGCTCAATTGGGTCGGATCTACCGGATTATGCGAGATGACACTCCGCGACGCCCGGTCCCGCGATTGGATCGGCTGACTGCAGACCAACTTGTTGCGGCGCTCGAAACGCCGAATGGAACTCAGCGAGATCTGGTACAGCAGCTGTTGCAATGGCGGAACGATCATTCGATTATCCCGGCGCTCGAGCAACTGGCCGCCCAAAGTTCTCGTGCCGAGGTTCGGCTGCAGGCTCTCTGTGCCTGGTCGGTGCTGGAACAACCGTCGGATGCCGCCTTATTACGGGCGCTCGGCGATTCCCATCCGGGAATCAGGCGTCATGCCGTGCGGCGGTCTGAACCAAGAATGAATTCTGAACCAGCGTTAGCTGCGGCGGTGACGCGGCTGGTCCGGGATGATGACACCATGGTTCGGATGCAGGTGGCCTATTCGCTCGGAGCGTGGAACCACCCCGACGCTTCAAAGGCTCTCGCCGATCTGCTGCTGGGTCGTGTCGACGATGCCTATTTGCGAGCGGCGATTGAAAGTTCATTTACCGCAACCAACGTCATTGCGGTTCTCGATGAACTGCAACGGCGACCACACCAAGAAACGACGGGCGTTCTAATTGATCAGAGCTACGCCCAGGCGGCTTCGGTAGCCGACGGAGGTGCTGTCGAATCGCTGTTGCGAGACTTAAGCCACCAGGTCGCGGAATACCCCACAGCCGCAAATCTCCAACGTTTGGCCAGCTTCCTCGAGGCATGGAGTCGCCGCAGACACACCGGTCTTGATCTCAAATCACCCGCTATTCGTGAGCGATGGCAACCGGCCATCGACCAGGCCGTCATCTTGGCTAAAGATGAATCTCTCGAGTTGCCGTTACGACGCGCAGCCGTCCAATTGGTTGGGCAGGGACCGATGTTGGGACAAAGTCATGCGGAACTGTTGATCTCGTTGTTGACGCCTCGGGCTCCGACGGAATTGCAAAGTACGATTGTCACGGCGCTCGCCCGCGATGACGACTCGATCGTTCCGAATTCGCTATTGAACGGCTGGTCCACGTTGTCGCCCACGGTCCGCAAAGAGGTTGTTCCGCTGCTGATGTCGCGTCCCGCCTGGACAAAGCTGTTGCTGCGATCTGTGGAACAACGGACACTGACCTCGGCTGACTTTAATCTGCTGCAGCAACAAGCTCTGCTAAATCACGCGGACGAAGCGATCCGAACCCAGGCCGATAAATCGTTTCGTTCGTCATCCACCAGCTCACGGCAGCAGATCGTTGATCGCTACCTGACCGGCCTGCATGATCGCGGCGACACGACCCGAGGCCGTTTCCTGTTTCAGAAACATTGTACCGCCTGTCACCGTATTCAAGAGCAGGGACATGTCGTTGGCCCCGATCTGGTCTCTTACAGCAGCAAACCGGCCCAGGCGTTACTGATTGCGGTCTTCGACCCGAGCCAGGCGATCGAGCCTCGCTATCAAAGCTACAGCGTATCGTTGCAAGACGGTCGGACGTCGACAGGGCAGATTGCCGAAGAGACGACAGCCGGTTTGACGCTATTGCTGCCCGAGGGGAAAAAACAAACGATTCTGCGTGCGGAAATTGAAGAGTTGCGGAATACCGGGAAGTCGCTGATGCCAGAAGGTTTTGAAAACCAGCTGACCATCGACGAGGTGTCGGACCTTTGGGCCTATGTTCGCAGTTGGCACCAGCCACCAAAAACGATCACGGGCAATCAGCCAGAGATCGTCGAGATCACGAATCCCCGAAAGGTGGCCTTGAAGACATCGCAGGCCGAGATTTTTGGAAGCGAAATCACCTTTGAATTGGCCCATCAAAACGTCAACTCCTGGATTGGAAAAGACGACTTTCTCCGCTGGCGGATCAAGTCCCCGAAGTTACTGGAATTCGATGTGTGGAGCGAATGGTCGTGTGCCCCTGAAGCGGCAGGGAACTCCGTCCGGTTGGAAGTCCAAGAGACCGTTTTGACGGCCTCTGTGCTCTCCACCGGCGGCTGGGACACCTATCAGTTTCAACGCCTCGGAACGATTCGAATTCGAGAAGGGGAGTCTGAACTGATATTGCGGCCCAGTGATACCCCGCGATCGGCACTGGCCAATGTGCGAGCGATCCATCTCGTCAGTCGCAACGGCGTTCCCGAGGCGGCAGGAAGAGTTGAACTGCCAGTCGTGAAGGGGGCGGTCGCCTCGCCTACCGAGTTGGCCCGGTATTTGTTGGATGATCGCCAGCCGCAAGCAGAACGCGAACAGCGAATCGCCGACTCGGTCGAAACCGTAGGCAAGGCCGTTCCGTTGATGGTCTTGGGGCTGCCCGACGAAGCCGGCAGCCCCGAAGAATATCGCCGTATTCCCTGGATCTGGCGTGTGTCGATTGCTGTCGCCAAGACGAAAGATGTTGCTCGCCTGCGCGAGATCCTGTCCTCGTCACTGCCCCTGCCTGATCGACGTCTCGAACATTGGCAGGCCGTCGTGCTTGGTGGCGGGATCATCAATGGCATCAGTCGCTCGGGAGATTTCCCATTGCCCGTGATCAGCAAATGTCTCGGTGACAATGAAGAACTACGAGCACGGTGGCAGCGGTCCCTTGATCTGTCTCTCGACATGGCCGACGACACCAAGGTTCCTGACGGGACGCGGTACGACGCGCTGCGGATGTGTGCCTTGCTGGGATGGAAGCGCGGCAGCCCGGTGTTGCTGAAATACTTGTCCGCGGCAGTCAATGACGAACTGCAAGTGGGTGCGATCGGCGGATTGTCGGACATCGACGACGCTGGAGTCGCGCCGGCGATCCTCTCCAATCTGCCGAACTTCTCGGAGAGAAACCGCCGTGCGGCGCTGAACGCACTGATCCGAAACGAACAACGTTGCCTCGCTCTGCTCAAAGCGGTTGCGGAAAAGAAGCTCTCCGCTGCGGATCTGGGACCTGAACGAGTTGAACAACTGATCAAGCATCCGGCCGAAACGGTTCGTCAACAGGCCACCAGGTTGCTGTCCCCCTAGTACCGAAACACCAACATCATGATGAAGTTCCCGCTCTGGCTGCTGTGCGCAGTCGGCTGCTTATCTTGTTCCACACAGGCGGCTGATTCGAAACCACCTCATCCCTGGCGACCGCCGTTCGGTCTCGACCGAGTCGGGACCGGTCAGCAAACAACGGGAATCGAAGCAGATGCCATTGCGAAGCCGGATGAAATCATCAACCCGGTCGACCTGGGCACGATTTTCGTTCCTCATGATTGGCTATTGTTGGGTGGCCAACAGTCCGCGTTTCTGACTGCAGCAGCGATCGTTCACGATGGCGAAGAAGCGACCGCCCGACTACGCGCCTGGTTCGCGTCGCAGCCAGAAAAGGCGATATCGCAACCGTTTCCGCTGGCAGCGAACAAGCGTGCCGAAGGCCAATTGAAACTGGACTCCATTCCCAAGGACATCGACCGTGATCAGCTTCGCGTTGTCATTGATCGCCCTGATGGCACGATTCTCTGGGAGAAGTCGCTGCCGACGATGCTTGTACAATCACTACCGCCTCGGCCGCGCTTTGGCGCGATTGCCACGAAGTTGCGATACGACTTACCGATTTCTGTGCGTCAGGAGGACGGCCACTTTACATCACTCGACTACACCAAAGCCTGGGACACGTCATTGAATGATGTCGTCGTGTATCTGCCGAATGGCGAACGCTTCGTCTTCTGGCGCGGCTCGTGTTACGTCCCGTTCTGGGCGGGCCGGCACAATACGGGAATGAGCTATGAGTGGGCTGAAACAAAGCCGCCAAAAGATGGCTTCAAAGACTGTGTCAAACCTCTGATGGACAAAGAGCTGCGATATAGCCGAGTGGAAATCATTGAATCGACCGCAACCCGCATTCATGTCCGCTGGACCTATCAGTCTTGTGATTTCAATTACAAAGTCTGGGGTGATGCCGCGACTGAGGATTATTATTTCTACCCCGATGGCTTCGGAACCCGTGTGCTGACACTTCAAAGTGCTCTCGACAGCGAATATGAACTCAGCGAGTTCATCGTTCTGACTCCGCCAGGAGCCTATCCCTTCAGCGTCTTGCCCCCAGACCTGGTGACAATCCTCTTTCTCGACGGAGAAAAACGGGAAATTGAATTTCCCTACGATGCTGTCCGGCAAGGTGCAATGCTTCAATCACGCGACTTGGTCGCGGCGTACCGCATGCGACTGCACAAGGACGACCCAGCAACCGCGATCTACTTTCATCCGACCGATCTCCAGTTGCCTCCGGTGGTTTTCGGGGCCTTCGCCGATCAGGGACAAATCGTGACGCCCTGTTATTGGGGAAGCCATTGGCCGTTGGGCCGCGGTCAGACGACAGGCGGTGCGATCGACAATCGCATTCATACGACCCCCAGTCACAATAGCGTGATGAGCTGGGCGATGCAGCGTCCCAGGCCGTTACGCGAAGCCCACCTGGAAACAATCGATACGCTCGGGCAAGCAAAGCCAATGCGGCGGCAAACCTGGGCCTGGCTGATCGGACTCAGCACAGCACCGGATGACCGCGTGCTGGAATGGGCCAAGAGTTTCTCGCATCCTCCTTCGCTGGAACTGGCCGGCGCACACTTGGCCCCGGAATCGTTTGTTCTCGAACGTCGCGCGATCGGCCTGGTGGCCGACAGTAACGAGTTGACGTTACAACTTCGTCCCTCTGGAATTTCTGTGAATCCGGCCTTCGAGATTGCCAAGGCGAGTCCCCATTTGCGAGAAGTTCTTATCAATGGTAAGCGACTGAACCCGCACAACTGGACCTGGGATGGCTCGACGTTGTGGCTCGATGCGACCTTTCAAGAACCGGCCAAACTACAAATCCAATTCGAGAAATGACATAGGAATCGCTGCCTCCGTCTTGTTCTGTTTGCCACCCATCGGACAAAAGAAACTGATGATGAAAACCGTCTTACTCGCCTTGCTGGCCTTTCCGTTCGCGGTCTTGTACGCGGGGGATGCCCCGAAATCCGCCCGGCCAAATATTATTATCATTCTGGCTGATGATTTGGGATACGGGGACATCGGCTGTTACGGAGCCACTCGAGTGAACACGCCGAACCTTGATCGATTGGCCCAAGCCGGATTGAGGTTCACCGATGGCCACTCGGCAGCGGCGACTTGTACCCCCTCGCGTTATGCCCTGATGACCGGCGAATACGCCTTCCGGAAGAAGGGAACGAATATTCTGCCCGGTGATGCGGCATTGGTTGTTCCAACCGACCGTGCTACGCTTCCTTCGATTCTCAAACAGGCGGGATATACCACCGGTGTCGTCGGGAAATGGCATCTCGGATTGGGTGATGGCAAATCACCGATCGACTGGAACGGTCAGATCACGCCAGGCCCGCGACAAGTGGGCTTTGACCATTCCTATATCATGGCAGCTACCGGCGACCGTGTGCCGTGTGTCTATCTTGAAAACCAACGGATTGTAGGACTCGATCCGACCGATCCTGTCGAAGTCAGCTACGCCCAACCATTTTCCGGTGAACCCAATGGGATTGCCGAACGTGACCGACTTCGACTGAATTGGAGTCATGGCCATAACAATGCAGTCGTCGATGGCGTCGGACGAATCGGCTTCATGAAAGGGGGACGCGCCGCACATTGGAAGGATGAGGACATGTCGGACGTCTTCACCCGACATGCCCAGAGTTTTATTGAGCAGCATCAGACAGAGTCCTTCTTCCTGTACTTTGCCACGCATGACATTCATGTCCCCCGCCTGCCGCACCCACGCTTTCTTGGTACCACATCGATGGGAACTCGAGGAGACGCGATTGTCGAGTTTGATGCCGCGGTCGGCGACCTGCTGAAGACGCTCGATCACCTGCAGCTCACGGATAACACTTTGATCATCGTCACTAGTGACAACGGCCCGGTGCTGGATGATGGCTATCAGGACCAAGCCGTCGAGAAGTTGGGAGACCACAAACCGGCGGGCCCGTTGCGCGCTGGTAAGGGCACCATCTGGGAAGGCGGCACCCGGTTGCCCTTCATGGTTCATTGGCCCCGACGAGTTAAACCGGGCGTCAGCGAAGCCCTTGTCTGTCAAATCGATTTTTGTGCCAGTCTGGCTTCGCTGACGGGCGTCGAATTGAAGTCTGTGGATGCTCCCGACAGCTTCAATGTTTTGCCCGCTCTTCTGGGTGATTCCCTAATCGGTCGCGACCATCTGATCGAACACGCCGGTCGGATTGCCTTGCGTGAGGAACATTGGAAATTGGTGGATGCTGACAACAAACATCCCTCGATCGAGTTGTATGACCTGAAAAACGACTTGGCGGAAACCAAGAATCTGGCGGATCAACATCCCGAACTCGTCGAGAAAATGACCCGGCGAATGAACGACTTGAGGCAGCGGCCACGCGGTCGTCCGTAATGAATCGCGGCGATTTCATGCCCGCGCATAGACGACGGTACCGGATCTTCAAAATTTCAGCCGTGACATATCCACTTAGACATGGTGAGGCCAGACGATGGGATCGTATCGAGTAGTCAGTTTGCCCGGCGATGGAATTGGCCCCGAAGTGATGGATGCCGCGCTGAAAGTTTTAGCGGCGGCTGTCCCAAAAGTGTCGGGCCTTCAAATTCAGGTGGAAATTCGCGAGGCCGGTGCCAACCACTACCGCCGCACCGGCTGCACTCTGCCTGATGCGGTGCTTCGCGATTGTCTCGCAGCCGACGCGGTCCTGCTGGCGGCAATCGGCCTGCCCGATGTTCGCAAACCGGATGGAACCGAAGTGCAGCCGGATATGATGATCGGATTACGTCGTGCCATGGGACTTCATTCGGCCGTTCGTCCAGTCAAACTCTATGCGGGAATCAAAAGTCCGCTGGCCGATACGTCGGCGGGAATTGATTTTGTGATCTTACGCGAAAATCTGGAAGGCCTGTTTGCGTCCTACGGTGGGGGAACATTAGTGGGCGACACGGTCGCCACCGAGACGATGGTCATCACCCGAGAAGGAACGCGTCAGGTCGTTGACTATGCCTTTCGATTGGCCGCGCGGCGAAAGGGCCGTCCAACAGATGGGCGCCGTATGGTCACTTGTGTTGATAAGGCAAACATATTTCGCAGCTTTGCCTTCTTTCGCAAGATCTTTTTCGAAGTCGCTGCCGAATACCCCGATATCCATGCGGACGCAACGTACGTGGATGCGATGAGTCTCTATCTGGTGCAGAATCCGGCGGCCTACGATGTGTTGGTGATGGAAAATCAATTTGGAGACATCCTTTCCGATCTCGGAGCCGGCATTGTCGGAGGGTTGGGACTGGCTCCTTCCGCGGAAGTGGGGGATCGACATGGACTGTTCCAACCGTCGCACGGATCCGCACCAACACTGGCTGGCAAGAATCTGGCCAATCCCGTGGCGATGATTCTTTCGGCCGCGATGATGCTGGACTGGTTTGCAGAGACTCGTCAGGACGAACACGCTCGTTCAGCTGGGCAGAAGATTGAACAGGCCGTGGAACGTGTGCTGGCGGCCGGGACTTGCCTGACCGCGGATCAAGGAGGAACGGCGGGAACAGATGCGATGGCGCAGGCCGTGATCGATGCGTTGTGATGCGGCAGCACCGCAGCCACTATCGGGCGGAGGCTATTCGCGAGTTTCCAAACCGATTCCCGAATAGAGGAAACCCAATCGTCTCATCTTGTCCGGATCAAAAAGATTTCGGCCGTCGAAGATCGCCGGACAGCGAAGCTTCTTGCGGATCACGTTGAAATCGGGAGTCCGGAACTCGTTCCATTCCGTCACTATGGCCAGCACGTCAGCCCCTTCGAGGGTGTCGTAGGGTGTCGCGCAATAGGTCAATTTGTCGCCGTAAAGTTTGCGAACATTTTCGGTGGCCACCGGATCATGCACTTGGACTTTTGCTCCCGCTGCCAGCAACCGATCGATCAACACCAAAGCGGGGGCTTCTCGAATGTCATCGGTTCGCGGCTTGAACGCCAGTCCCCACACGGCGATCACTCGTCCAGTAAGTTGGCCTTGAAAATGATTGCTTATCTTTTGGAAGAGAACCTCCTTCTGAGCGACGTTCACATCGTCAACGGATTGCAGAATGCGGGGCGCAATCTCGTTTCGTTGAGCGACGCTGATCAGGGCGCGAACGTCTTTCGGAAAGCACGAACCGCCGTACCCCACACCGGGAAACAGGAAGGAAAAACCAATTCGCTGATCGTGGCCGATGCCTTTACGAACATGATTGATATCCGCCCCGACCTTCTCGCAAATATTGGCCATTTCATTAATGAAACTGATCTTTGTGGCTAGCAAACAGTTGGCCACATATTTGGTCATTTCCGCGCTTTCCAGGTTCATCACCAGGAACGGGCGATCGGTTCGCAGAAAGGGCTTGTACAACTCGTGCAGCACCTCTCCGACTTCCGCTCGGCTCGCTCCGACGACCACGCGATCCGGCTTCGTGAAGTCATCGATCGCACAGCCTTCTTTCAAGAATTCGGGATTGGAGGCGACATTCACCTCACGTCCGGTCAGTTCTCGCAATCGACGAGCCACCAGAGAATTTGTTCCCACGGGAACCGTACTTTTGATGACGACCACGACGTCGTTCGACAGATAAGGAGCGATCGACTCGAGCGCGCTCCACAGGATTCGCAGGTCTGCGGATCCGTCATCGCGTTGTGGTGTGCCGACAGCAAGAAAAACGCATTTCGCTTCAGGCACAGCCTCGGCCGCGCTGGAAGTGAACTTCAATCGACCTGATTGAGCGTTGCGAACGACCAGTTCGACGAGTCCCGGTTCGTAAATCGGGATTTCGCCCAGATTCAAGCGACGAATCTTTTCTGCATCGACGTCGACACAAGTGACTTCGTTTCCGCTGTCGGCGAAGCAAGTACCGGTAACTAAACCGACATATCCGGTACCAATCATGACAAGCTTCATCGTGGCTTACTTTGGGAGTTCGAGTAGGAAGGAGCAGAAACCGCGAGTGCCGTCTTTCGAGGCCCTTTCTCAAATCAATGGCAACGACGGTACGAAGCAGGGACAACTTTAGGGTCCAATCGTGATCGGCTGATCTTGACGCGATTCAGCAGACGACAGCAATGCGTTTTGAGTCATTCCTTTCGGACCGAGATACAGCGGCCGATCGAACTTCAGGTCCACGAGTTCATCGCAGCGTTGGGCCAAGTCGTTCGCGGTTGCGGCAAACAGGGGACTGACTTCGATGGCGGCCGTTTCGGGAATAGTAATCCCCAGCGTCCGGAACCATTTCGTCACCACTTGCATCATGTGCTGTCGCACATAATCCGGAGAAAAGGCGCCGGTGCTATTTTTTAAGGGTGCGAATTCGTCTTCGCGGATTGTCTCGACGATCAACGCGGTCTTCGCCAACGGCAGCGTATCAAATAAGAATCGCTCAAACTTCACACCGTTTTCCGCCGTCGGCTGCACAGACTGGCCCTGGTCATCGACATAAGGAATCTTCTTCCGCGCCCGATGCCAGGGAAGATTCGATGCCGACGTCGCAACATCCTCTAGAAACGACCGATTGAAGACATGAATGGCGGTGCTACCCGCCCAGTAACGCAATTCGCCATTTGCCTCGCGCTCA
Organism: uncultured Schlesneria sp.; assembly: GCA_903871875.1. GTDB lineage: Bacteria > Planctomycetota > Planctomycetia > Planctomycetales > Planctomycetaceae > Schlesneria. The sequence goes on along the minus strand of CAIQIR010000083.1, from coordinate 39,567 downwards.
TTGGCCAGTTGGCTCGGCAGATCACTATATTCGATAATCGCTGTCCGCCCATCCAAGTCGACGGCCACACCGACCTTTTCTTCAGGGCCGGTCTTTGACACCACTTTGATCGACACGTCCGCCTGCTGCCGCAGATGCAGTCCCAGGAACGCCGGGTCACAGACCTTCACCAGGGGATTGTCGACCTGATGTAGAAACAACAGATCAACACCACGATTTCGCAGCTCGTCAAATAGCCCCGCTTTCAACATCGCTCCCAGGATTCCGCCGTGACCGTCAGGACTCATGCTGAGCACGCCTTTGTCAGCCAGCAATAATTTTCCGGTGGCAGAGTCCAGACAGGGAGCATATCCCTGTTTGAAAAAGAAGACGTCGTCACGTTCGAGGCCAAAATAATCGTACTGCTCAAAATAGGCGACGGTGTCCTCGTGCGTGCCGTCGCTGGTCATGATCATGTAAGGAATCGGACGTCCGACGCGTTCCGAGAGGGCAATGACCTGTTCGGCAAAGATCTCAAACAGTGACTTGCCGGAAACGGGACCAATCGGATACATGCCCTTGGGACGCGGAAAACCCAACCGAGTTCCCTGGCCTCCCGCCAACAACACGACACCGACCTTTCCTTCCCGCAGTGCCTCCTCACCCATTTGACGCGACTGCTCCCAATACTCCAACTCGGCTTTTGTGGTCGGAATACGCACCACATGAGCGGGAGGTGCAACGGTACCTGGTGCCTCGGGTGCCTCCGTCGGCGGCCGTTCGAGCTCGGACAAATATGTGCCGATCAAATTCCAATCGACGTCGGTCAGTTGCTGCTGCAATTGTGCTTTCTGCAATTCGGTCAATTCATTCCAGAATTGCAGCACGTGCGATTGCCCGAAACGTTCAACTAGCGCAGCACCACTCGCATCAATCATTGTGAGATCCACCAACACGATTTCTGAGTTAATCCGAAAAGTCTCAGGTACGAAAACTCGCCGTGGTCCGGCGACACATTCCTTCAAGTCGGTACGCGAATCTGTTCAGCGAACCATTTTACCGTTTGTCGGATGCCATCCGTCAGGTGCACGCTGGGCTTCCAGTCGAGCAATTGCCCCGCCAATCCGGGAGAAATCAAATTCGATCGCAAGTCGCCGGCCCGCGCTTCACCGTGATGGCAGGGGGGAACCCGCAGCCCCGTTTCCGTCCTCAGCAAATAGTCCTGTGTGAAACGAGTCAACTGCGCGGCAATCTCGTTGACATCGACGCCAATGCCCGTCCCGATATTCACCGCGGTAAAACGGGACTGCATGGTCGTTTCCAAAGCCGCCACGTTGGCGCGTGCGACGTCGGTTCCATAGACGTAGTCGCGGATGTAGCATCCGTCTCCATTGATCGTGGCCACTTTGCCAGCTAGCATCAATTTGCAGAAGATGGCCACGACTCCCGCTTCACCGTGCGGATTCTGCCGTGGGCCGTAAACATTGGAATATCGCAGTGCAACGCCTTGCAGTCCTCGCTCGCGAGCATAAAACTCCAGGTATTGCTCGCCGACCCATTTGCTGATGCCGTACGCAGACGATGGACGCTTGGGATAGTCTTCGATGGCCGGTGTTGACACTTCACCATACAGGACGCCGCCTGAAGAAGCGAAAACGATCCGCTGCACGCCGACACGCGCCGCATTGTCGAAGATATTCAGAAGCCCCATGATATTATTGTCGGCATCGAATATCGGCTCACGCATTGATCGACTGACCGACATCTGTGCTGCTTGATGGCAAACCCAATCGGGTCGAACTTCGTCGAACACCGCCGCGACTTTTTTCACATCACAGATGTCCACCTCAAATAGAGGAACTCGTGATGGAATGTTTTCTCGGGATCCCGAAACAAGATTGTCGATGACGAAGGGCGTGTGTCCCTTTGCCAACAACGCATCGACAATGTGACTTCCAATAAACCCTGCGCCGCCAGTGACGATGACTTTCATACTGTTCCTCTAGTTAATCAAACCTCTCACTAACCCACTTAGCTAACGGCATACCAGTCGCAAGCCTCGTTAACTCGTTTTTTAAATAACGAAAGCAGATGAGAGAGACTTTTCGCCATTCATTTGCAACTATTGGACTTTCAATAACTTGGAAAGAACAAGTTTTTCGACGTTTTCTCTTTTCATTGCGTTAAAACTTTGTGACGGACAGGATAATTGATGATGAGCGATGTCGATTTCGGGCGTTGATGCTGGTTAAGCGTGCGACACGAGAGCAGATCTGCCCGTCGTCATTATTAATGAGGACGCACAGCTTTCGGTTAAGCGCAATCCCACGACGTTGACGCACGGAGCTCATCAAGCCATAACGAGGTGATGACGCCGATCTGTGCAATCAATGTGGGAAATGCGAGATGTCCAAGCACAGGCTGCTGTTGATCGTATCGGCGGTTTCATTCGTTATCGCTCTCGCTCCGATTGCCAGCGCGGCCGATTATTACGTTGACGCCGACCGCGGCGACGATCGCGCCGACGGGACCGTGACTCATCCAGTGCAGACGATTACCCGCGGACTGGCGCTGGTAGGGCCTGGTGAGACTCTTCATCTCGCGTCCCGCAGCGCGCCCTATCGCGAGTCGATCGAAGTCGTGAATCGCTCCGGCGAAATCGAACGGCCGATCATTATTGATGGCCACGGCGCCACGCTGACAGGCGCCGAGGATTTACGCGTCGCAGAATGGCATAACGATGGTGACGGCCGATACCACAATGCCGAACTCTGGAAGAGGCTGCGTGGAAAATCGAAATCACTGAATCTGATGTTTCTGCTTGATCGAGTCTTCTTTCGTATCGGTGGACGCGTACAACGCATGGGTCGGATGAGTAAAGGGCCACAGGTCGCGATGAAGAATTCCGCCGATTTAAATGTGGGGGAATGGAGTTTCACCACCGGCGACGAAACGTTTCATCTACGAATTGAACCCGACAAACAGTTGGGCGACGCCGGAATCGAATTTCCGATTCGCGAGAGCGGTGTGCGAATTCGCGGCACCTGCTCCGACCTTGTCATTCGAAACGTCACAGTAACCCATTTCTGGAACGATGGTTTCAACATTCACAACAACTGTCGCCGGATTCGATTCGAAAATATCTCTGCGATCGAGAACGGCGATGATGGATTCAGTGCCCATGAAACGTGTGAAGTGGATGTCGAAGGATTGAGGTCACAAGGCAATTCCACCGGCGTCTGCAACGTCAACCAATCCCAATGTCGAATGACAAACTGTCGACTTGGCGACAATCTGGCCTTCGAGTTCTTTGGCTGCGACGGAACAAGCTTTCATGTGACAAACATGCTCGTCGAGGCCAAACGATCTCTGCGGCCGTTCGTCGTGCTGGGAAACCGCAAGACGGGTGAAAACTGTACCATTCAACTTGACAACGTCCAGATCGTGCGGCCTTCCGACTTGAAAGGCCAGTTTGAGGTGGCCGCAAACGGGCAACTGTCAGCAACTCGCATTACGTCGATCGGACTCGATTGGATGGTCGACGGCAAAACCGAAATACGAAACAGTCTGCTGATTTGCCCTCGCCTCGGTTCGCAAATCAAAATCCGTGATGCCCAAACGTGGGTCAGCCAAAACAACGAATATCAGTTTTCCACTTCGTCGGTCGCGGATCAGACCTGGCGGCAATCGAGCTTCAACGACTTTCTGTTAGCGATTAACGATAAAAGTTCACGGCCGGCTCAACACACACAGTTTGACATCGGAAAACTGATCGACGGGACGCTGGCCCGGGGGACTGTCGGCGGAGCCGTGTTGTCGGAGATGCGCTTACCACCTGGGGAAACACCATCGGAATAGGGGCGGCCAGCCCCCGAATGCCATCGACGGTCAAAACAATCGTCATTCGGTGATGACGTTTGGACTGGCCTGCAGCAGCGTAGGACGATAAAGAAACGGGCGTTCGAAAAGAATAAAAAATCCCCAAGCCAACGGGAGCGAAATTCCCACACACAGCGGGACCGTGACCAGTAACGTCTGCAGATCACTGCTCAATCCCGCCCTTTGCAGCACTCGGGCCAACACAGCAACAATGGGTGCATGCACGAGATACAGGCTGTACGAGATTCCGCCCACCATGGCTAGCAGCTTAAACGGGCGCAATGCAACGAGGGCAGTGTCCCAACGATACAGAACAATCAGCAGCCATGAAAACACGGTCGATATCGCCAACCCCCGTACGATCCGATAACTGAGCTCACTCCAATTCCAAGGAACGCAGTTAGCAACCGTGGCCAGTAGCGCAACGACAAAAAGGCTCCGATCGATGAGCTGTCGTTCCTGACAACCCGCTAGATTCAACCGATAATACACCAAGACGCCAAAAGCAAAGGGATGCCATTGCAAATCGAAACCAAACCCGGTGACGTCAATCAAATGAAACGCGGATGCCACAAATAGCGCTAAGCTAGCCATTGTGACTCCGACGATCGACTGGAAAAATCGCCTGGGAAAAAACAGCAGCAACAATCCGACAATCAAGTAAAATTGCTCTTCGTAGCAAAGCGTCCAGGCATGTTTCAGGAAGAGATTACGGTCGCTGCCAAAAAGATGATATCGCCACGTTTCCGTCAACGTGACATTACCCAGAAGTTGCGATCCGGTTAGCGCAAAGGGAGAATGCCGGTTATGAAGTGGCGAGGGAATCCAACCTTGGGTCAAAGCCATTTCTGAAAAACTGACGGCAACGGCCATTAGCATGAACATGGCCCAATAGGCTGGGTAGATCCTCCAGAAGCGACGTGCAAAATACTGCGTAACCGACTTTTGCTGTTCGGCAAATCCACTTACTGTCGCAGAAATACAATATCCGCTGATCACGAAAAAGATCTGTACGCCAGCCCCTAGTGCACCGAGTGCCGCCACACATTGTCCCGCAAATTCCGAGATCGGAACTTGCCCGTCTGTGTACTTCATCCCGGCCGTCTCACCAGCGTGGGCAACCATAACCATCAGACAGGCAATCCCCCTCCAACAGTCAAGCAACGCATATCGCCGCACGCTGGCACGTTTCGTCGACAACGTCCCATCTCGAGCGGTCTCGTTACTAAGAGACGACACGGACAGTTCCGATGCCGTCATGATCTAACCTGTCCAAGAACGAAGGTACCGCTCCATCGCATAACCGAACGTCCCAGGCCATTTGAAGATCCTTCGCTCGACACTTCGTCATCCCGAATCGAAGCAAATTCGAATCGGGCCCACTGCCGGACGATGTTGTTCACGTTCATTTGATCGACTCCCTAGTGGGACGTCTTTTCCGGCGCTGCCCACACCTGCGTTCCCATCGGGGATCATTTGCCGCTCCAACGGCGATTTTGTGTTCAGCCTGAACGACAACAATTACGATTTCGTTTGATGAGTGGATTCGAAGTCGTTGCCTCTGAGACAACTCGCAGCACATTGGCTCATTGTCGCGGCACTTTTAAGTAAACATTCCCTTACATTGACAAACGTTCCCTTACAGACCGTCACAAACACTTTTATTACACATCATTATTTTGAATATCTTATTGCGTTATTTATTCGATTACATCGAGTTACGACGACAACACAGACGGGCGGTACTTCGCTCATTCCAGTGAACTTTTTTCCAGTTCGCAAAGTGTATGCCGATCACCACATTTCTCGTGTCGTGATCGTCGGAGGTGCGCTAATCCGTAGAAGCAACGTGCGGAGCTGGCCATTTGACCTGCCCTCAGGACCACGGGAGGGTGGGAGGTTTTTCAACCGTCAAGCCGTAGCGATCTGATCGCGACCACGATCGGCCAACAGCAAATCGTTCCGGCTCAAGAAACTTGACGAGCCGAATCACTTTCACGCTGTCGTCGGCGCAGCGGCCAACGTTTTGCGATGCAGAAATGGTCGCTCAAAGAGATTGAAAAATACCCAAGCGAGAGGCAGCGAAATCGCGAGACATAGCGGGATCGAGACAAATAATGTCTGCAGATCGCTACGCAGCCCCGCCTTCTGCAGGATGCGAACCAGCACAAATACAATCGGGACATGCACGAGATACAGGCTATACGAGATGCGACCGACAAACGCCATCAATTTGAATGGACGGCGTGCCAGAAGCCGCGAGTCCCATCGATAGAGTGAAATTAATAACAGTGCAAAGACGGCAGAGGTTGCCAACGACCGAACAACCCCATAGCTGAGTTCGCTCCAGTTCCAAGGGAGAATATTGGCGATCGTCGCCACAACAGCTAAAACGCAAAGTCCCCGATCGATTCGGCGGTTGTCGCTCTGATTCGCGTAACTCAATCGATAGTAAACGAGAACACCGATTGCGAAAGGAAGCCAGAGACGATCGAAGCCAAAACCGGTGATGTCAACGGCATTGAATGCGGTGGCTACCAACAGCGCAAGACTGACAACAGTGACACCGATGATCGAGGGGAAAAACCGCCTGGGAAACAGCATCAGACACAGTCCAACGATCAAGTAGAATTGTTCTTCATAGCAGAGCGTCCAAGCGTGAGTCAGAAACAGTTTCTTCTCACTGCCGAACAGGTGGTGTCGCCACGTTTCCGTCAAAGTGACGTTGCCCAATAGCTGCGAGCCCGTCAGCGTGAGTGGAGATTTTGTAATGTGCAGGGATCCGGGAATCCAACCGCGTGAGGAGGCCAGCTCCGATACCGTGACCGCGACCGTCATGAGAATGAAAAGCGCCCAATATGGAGGATAGATTCTCCAAAACCGACGTGAGAAATACTGCGACACCGATTTCTGCCGCTGCCCGAATCCATCAACCGTAGCCGAAATGCAGTATCCACTGATCACAAAGAAAATCTGCACGCCTGCACGAAAGGCCCCCAATGCCACCACACACTGACCAGCGAGATCGGTAATGGGCACTTGCCCTTCGACATACTTAAGCGCGGCAATCTCACTGGCATGAGCCACCACGACCATCAGACAAGCCACGCCCCGCCAGCAATCCAACAGAGCGTATCGACGAGATCTGGTCCGCTCTGTGGTGATCGTGTCGTCACGCGCAGCGACGTCGCCATAAGCAGGTAGCGAAATTCCGGAGGCAGTCATGATCGGCCCTGCTCAAGAAGGGAACCGGGCTGAGTTCGATGCACAGACTCGACACTCGGCTTTCCCCGGCGCGACATATCCCGGTACACGCCTTCGATCGCGCCGACCATTTTGGGGAACGAATAATTCAAGACGAGTTCTTGTCGGGCCGACTCACCCAACCGAGACCGCAATTCACGGTCGTCGCGAAGAGTGATCAAGGCATCGCACAGCGCGTCGACTTGAGGGGCTGCGATCACACCCGTCTGATCGTGCTGAATCAGATCGATGACGCCGGGAGCATCAACACCGACGACCGGCAGGCGAAGTAGCTGAGCTTCGGCGAGAACGTAGCTCAGGCCTTCGTACCGTGAGATCATGCAAAATACATCCAGTTCTCGCATTCGCTTTTCCGGATCGGAAACCCAACCCGTAACGGCAAGGCGTTCAGGGTTGCCCGCCTCATCCAGAAGTTGCTTGACTGCCTGAGCCTCTTCATCCTCGCTGAAATCGCCGATCCAAACGAATCGCGCATGAGCGTCCCTACGCAGCATCTCAAGCGCCGTCTGAAACATCAACAAGGCGTTTTTCTGACGACAGATCCGGCCGCACGCTCCGAATGACCAGGAAGTTCCCGCCGGAATCTCGCGATGATCAACCAGTGGTACGGACGGCGATTCGAAACCGTGAGGAATGACCGCAGCGCGTTGGGCTTTGGGAATTTTCCAGCGAACCCAATCGGCCTGTTCACTTTTTGAGACAGCGACGGTCCGATCGGTCATCAGCCCCAGCACGACCTCGATACCCCAATAAAACCGCGATCGATGACAGGCCATCGCGTGCGGTGTGTAGACGACTCGCGGACGCGGTCGGACGCAAAGCGCGGCCAATCTCCCCAACCCACCTGCCTTGGAGCTATGCAAGTGCACGACATGCGGACGAATTCGACGCATTTCGCGAACAAGTGTTTTGAACGCTTGCGAATCCTTTTTGACGGACAGCGGAGCATCCATCGGAATCTCGAGGCATGTCATACCGCGAGATTCCAACTCGGCAATTTCCCCCGCATAGGCGGCGTCGCTACGTTCGAAGCTGTAGACGAAGTAGACATCAAATGCATCGAGGTCGATTCGACGCAATAGATCGATGACATGGCGTTTCACTCCGGCTTTGCCGGGCTCGGAAATTACCATGACGCGGATACGTTCTGCCATTTGTTCACGACAATATGTTTATGTTGAAGAAGGAAGGGAAAACACAACCGGTCATCGACGTCGCCCATCAAATTAACCCGCTAACACGGGGGTGCGCCCCAGCATTTGCTCATAAATCCGCGTCAGTTCGCTCACATGACGGTCCGACGTCCAGGGGTTATCCCAGTACCAGGTATAAGCGTTGCGACTCAGCCGCTCGATCACCCGATCATCCATGGCGACGAGCAGTTGCTCTTTCAATGATTCGACGCTGTCGTGCTGAAACTGCAGGCCCCGTTCATTGTGCGGAACGTAGTCGATGGCCGCAGTACAGTTGGAAACAAGCGTCGGCACACCATTGGCGGCGGCCTCTAATGGAACCAGAGGCTGTACCTCGTACCAAGTGGACGGGAACGCCACCAAGCGTGCCTCTCGCATCCGCGCGGTCACACCTTCACTACTCAGCCATCCGGTAAATTCCGCTTGAGGTAACATCTGTTCCAGCTCCGGCCGCAAATGGCCGTCGCCCACAAAGACCGCCGGGATCTCCAAATCCCGCAGTGCATGAGCCAAATTAATCACACCTTTTTCGCGAGAAAACCGTCCCACAAACAACACAGTCTTGTTGTGTTCAACGGGTGCCCGACCGACATCGACCACATCGATCAGATTGTCGAGCATATGAAAGGTGGCATCTTTCGGGAGAAATGGCGTTTGCACCCTTCGGCTGAGTGGCGACAAGATAATGTAATTCTTCACACAATCCGGTACCCCCAGGACTTTGGTTTGAACCAACCCACGAGCTGTCCGCCAGAGCTTATGCTTGTATGAGCGAGAGTCGCAGTGGCAGCTGATGCAACTCAGGCTGAGCGGAATCAGATGGCAGACCTCATTCTTCTGAAAATTGTAGAACCCTCCATTGGGACAGGCCGTGAAGTATTCATGTAAACTCATCACGACTGGCAGGCCGCTGTCCGCCGCAGCACGCACCGCCAACGGAGACAGCGCTTTGCTCCAGGAATGAATATGCACCACAGTGTCAGGATCGGCGGCACCCAAGATGCGCCGAATTTCCGACGCCGCGCGGGTATTGGCGATCCCCTGGATTGCTGCCCGCAGCCGATTGGGATCACCCTTAATGTCATGCTGCTCGAGACAGGTCACCTTTAATCGATCCAACCCGCACAGCTCGGGCGCGATCGGACCAGCGGCAGCCACATAATGCACGTCCATACCTGCCTCAGCACAACCCCGCGCCGCGAGGATGGCGATTTTCGAAGCCCCCCCGTCGATGGCCGCAGAATCATGGATCACGATAATCTTCACGAATGCATTCTCCTCGAAAAACCAACGGCAAGGATGCCGGGTATTGTGGCACCGAGTGACGGAGGGTTGGGACGTATGATGACGACTATCCAGTCAAAGAGACTCGATCATACGGGAACGTTCACTGTATTCCGGCCACGATAGGCCACAAACCGCAAAAGCTTCTTCCAATAGTTGGCCAACCAAGCCGCAAAAAATATGCCGACGGTTTTATATCCAAAGACATAGAACGAGTATCCTGTAATTACTGCTGTATACACCAGGAACATCGATTTTTGTCCCAGCAGCGCTCCGATAAAATTACCTTCGGCCAGCCCCAACATCAGAAACCGCCCCGCCACTCCATAGGCAACCGCAGTCAACACCCAGACAATCGCAAAACCACCGTAACCGGAAATCATCATCCAGTAAGTCGAAAAGGTGAAGGCAAAGAAAATGCCTTTGTTTTGGCCGTTTTCCATGACATATTTGTCGGCATAGTTTTGCATGACGAAGAACGGACCAAAGTCGGTTCCCACGTCTTTTGGGTCTTGAGAACTCCCGCCCACGCACGAAATTAAATCGGTTGTAATGGTTTGCCAGTCGACGTTCGTGTTATATCGAAAATCTCGATCACCGACGTACCACATCTCACCCTGTTCAGCCATTCTGTCCAGCAGCTTCGTTTTAGCGGTCTCGAAGTCATTATAAATATACAAATAAACATTTAAGCACGTGCCAATCGTCAACGCCCCAAGGGCGACTCCGACATATGCCATCCGCGCAATCGGCAGCTGTTTGTGTCGGCTTAGGTATACCAGTAACCCTGCTGCCGGGAAGATTGACGACATGACAATCAGCGATGTGAACTTTTCACCAAATAGAATTGAGACAAAGAACATACCCAGGAACAGCACCCACGCTCGTATTTGTGTCTTGGTTGAAATGGCCAAGAGTGACATCGCCGTCACAAACAGTGGACGATTCCCCAAGAGAGACGTGTAAATTGGATCTGACAACTGATATTTGAAATCCAGACGGTCAGATCCACTCAGGATCGGAAAACCGACGCGCAGACCGACAAAAATGAAATAGCCATAAAAAAAAAGACAGGCGAACGTGATCGGCCATACCATCCGCCCCACGGCCCTGTCGATGCGATCACGATCGGATTCGGCGGATTGTTTCAACCAGGCGGGTTCGATCAAGAGAGCTCCGATTCCGAAGAAGACCATCAAGGCAATCGCCAGACGCGCAGTTCCCCCGGTGGGGTATCCCGTTTGATCAATTTCATGCATCAAAGCGCCGGACTCGATCGCCACACACGATCCAATTTCCGTTGTCTTGAGCAAGAGCAGTGGCAGCAACACAATCACCGTCGCCGGGGCAGAGGCGGCAAGTTGATACAGGTATGCCACAAAGCCCACAAACGACAGCATCGCCCAGACGTTGGACGGTGCGTCGTCGTTCATTGCGGCCATCAACAACTGGTACATCACCAAGACGGCGGTCATGATCGCCAATAGGGATAGCGTCCCCGCTTTCTTTTGCGATGACGCCAAATCACCGACAGCAAGCTCGAGTGATGCTCTGTCCAACCAACGGCTCCTTTGCAACATGGTCACGCTCCTCGATAGACATCAAGGTACCGTTTGGTCACGGTCGCTTCGCTAAACAACTGCGACTGCTCAGGTGAGGCGAACCCACCGTCGCGCCACTTCGCCGAAGTTGTGACAGCCTCGTCCATTAGCTGCGTCAATTGATCGACGTTCTCTGCATCGTAGGTGGCGTAGGTTTTTCCCAACTCGGCGACTTCGAGATTTCCGCCCGCACGAGAGGCAATCACGGTGCGGCCGGCCGCATAGGATTCGATCAGGCTCCGGGGCAGAGGCTCGGCGTAGACCGACGACACCAGTGCCACGTCGATCTGCTCGAAAAAGCGTCGAGGCTCGACAAATCCCAGCCACTCGATGCGAGAGTCACCATGGCGGCGTTTCAGCTCTGAAACGTACTCGTCGCGGCCACTACCCCCAATTTTGAGCGACCAGTTGTCATTCTTCAGTCGGTCGGTCGCTTTCAGTACAACGTCGAGCCCTTTTTCTTCCACAATTCGTCCGAGAAAACCAAACGTCAGCCGACCGTTTTTGTTTTCGTCATGCACACGGGGAATTACTTTGCCATCCACGTTGGCGATATTGAAAATCACATGGGCCGGAACGCCAGAGAAATAACCACTGCGTAAATGAGCATCCAAAACGAATTGGCTATTGGAGACCACCGCGCTCAGGTGATGAGAAAGGCGTTTGTATTGCGACGTAAACAGCTTGCAATCAAAGCATTGACTGGCACAGTTATGACCGCCGCGAAACATCCCAGCCCGCTCACACATGTACGTGTAATCGCGCAGCGTCTGGACAAGGCGAATCTTACGCGAGAGCACTTCGGACAACAGCGCCGCGGAAAAGCCCATCGGAACGTTGACGTGAACAACGTCGGGACGAAACTCGTCGATCACACGACCGGCCGTGGCAGCGGTCGCAGAATTCCAGACGTTGCGCAGATGCCATCCCATACGAGACAGAAACCCATGACGGTCTGCGTTCGCATACGGCCAGTAGGAATTCGATAACGGAATATGCGCGATCTGGACGCCGTTATGACTATGCCGCTTGACCTCTTTCTCTGGGTGCAGGGCAATCACGGAAATCTCGTGTCCGAGCCGCGTTAACGCTTCAGCCAGCAATTGCACCGACTTCTCGGCGCCACCGAGTTGGTAAGGATGGTACAACGAATTGACGAGCGTGATCTTCATCGAAGCGTTCTCGCGTCCTGTTCTATTGCTGTCGCTGTGGAGCGGCTGTTGACCTGGGGTTGGGGATGTACAGGAGAAGTTACCAGAGCTTCTGTTGATTCTTTTTCCGGTGAATTCTGAGATCGCAGGATACGGGCCGGAACCCCCCCCGCGCTGGATTCCGCGGGTATATCGTGCAGCACCACGGCATTTGCGCCGATGGCCGTACGCGATCCGACGAAGACGCCGCCCAGGACGACCGCACCTGCGTAGAGTACGGCTCCGTCGCCGATGATTGGGTATTGACTGACGTTGTTGACACGACGACCCAAGGTGACATGCTGATAAATGGTCACGTCGTCGCCGACTTCACAGTTTTCTCCGATGACGATCCCGACAGGGTGCGGTAATACCAGCCGGCGGCCGATCCGAGCTTCGACGGAGATATAACATCCAAAACGATAAGCCAGTCGGCGTGCCGCCCAGCGCGCGACGATTTTCCGCATCACGTTACGACGCGGCATGGTGGCCAACCGGATCAGGGTTACGCAGGCGAACCCGGGATCAAGTATCCAAGCCAGGATCGGAGCCAGCAGTCCACGCTGGCGGGAATTCACTTCCAAATCTTCGCGCCAATAGGAGGGTTGCTGGATCATGTCTGAAGTCTCAACTCTTTTCGAATCAGCCCGAGAGCATTTGTGGTGATGTTCATTGAAGGAACGAGAAGTTGGCAGTCAGGATGAATTCAAATCATGGGATCGATTCGGTCGGCTGTACCACGCGCAGACGGTACTGGTGCAATCGTCCCAACAGACCAAAAGGAATGGCTAACCCCAAGAACCCACCGATCGCAACGACGGGCGCAACGATCGTGATTTTGTAAAGAAACCCTTGTATTTGATCTGGCGAATCGGTTTGCCCGACGACCAGCAGCACAAGCGTCGTGATCAGCGCGACCGCCCACGAGGTCCATGGAAGACGGCAAGGTACGTCTCGCCAGTCCGAAGCGGTGAACAGAATGCCGATGATTGCTCCCAGCATGCCGCCACAAGCAACAGGCACAATGCCGGCTCCGAAAACGAATGTACTGAAGACGGTCAAGATAGCGATGCCACCCAATTCCAACGCCGCTTGAATAATCAACTTGAGACCGGCACGAGAAAGATGCAAAACCAAGGCACTGGTCGTTTGAATTGCGGCATGCACAAGAAAGAACGCGGCCAGATACGGAAACACTTCCAGCACATGCGGGACGAGTGGGGATTTGACGATCAGGGGCATCAGTTCGTGGCGAAACGCCATCGCGCAACCGAAAATGAGCAGCAAACACCAGACTTGGATCGCATATAACCGACGTAAGGCAATGCGTTCCGAGTTCGGCGAACGATCATGCTCGCGAACCGCGTCAGGAAAAAAGACACCGTTGAGGGCCGTAAGGGCCACATTATAAGGCCGCTGCATCAGGTCCACGACCAGCGAGAACGCGGCATAAGAGGTCTCTGACGCACCTCGAAATGCCGCGCATCTCATTAAGAACGGACCAAACTGATAAAGCCCCCCAGCGGCCGCGGCAGAAACTCCATAAGTGGCCATCTGCCGCAATTGCGAGATTTGGCGGACGGTCGGCCTGACCAGCACAAAACCAGGTTGAGAAAACTCCAACATTGCCACCGTCAGAATGTTGGCCAGAATCCCCCCCAGCAATGCCGCATTGGCATTTTGAAACAGGAAAGCGGCCGACACTGCGAGGGCCAGAGCGAGGATTCCGCGAGTGGTCTGCAACTTCGAAAACAGACGCAGGCGTGCGTCGAATCGCAGCATCGTAAACTGCAGATCGACGACACCCTGCAGGACGGCATAACAGGTAATCAGTAGCCAGGAGTAATCCCCGAGCCAACGAGCGATCGCCCATGTCGAGATCACAGCGCAGATGCTGATCAGATACTGACCACCAAGAAACGCTCCACGAAGGTTGGCCGTGTCGCTGGGAGTGGGGCCTGGGTAGTAACGGGTGGCCGCCATTCGCAGCCATTCAAAGATGCAGACCGCCAGTGTTTGTGCTGTCGCGACAGCGAACGAGTACCGAGAATACTCCGCCGCTGTGAGAGTGGTCGCCAGGAACAGCGCAACCGCCAGCATGACACCGGCGTTGACGCCATACGACAAAAATGCGAGCACCTTGGACATGAAACGAAATTCATTTCGCGATCAGGAAAAGCAGCCGAATTGGGAACCATAACGCCGATCCCCTCGGCAAACCTCAGGACAATCACGGTTCATATTCTGTAATAGGTACGGTACCAGTCCACGAAGGCACGAATTCCCGTGGAAACGTCGGTCGCCGGTTTGTAATTGGTCAACGCAAAGAGCAGATTTGGATTCGCGTAGGTACGCGGCACATCACCTGATTGCATGGGCAGCATATTTCGAATGGCCTTCTTTCCCAGTGCGGCCTCGATTGTATTGACGAATTCCAGCAGAGCAACGGGCTGTCCGCCGCCGATGTTGACCACCCGATGGGGGCCTTGCGCCGAGAGCGAATCTTCCGCCACTGCAGTACCTGGGCCGGGAATCACCGTCGTCAGCCGCACGATGGACTCCACCAGGTCGTCAATAAACGTAAAGTCTCGCGACATATTCCCTTCGCCGTAGATCTCAATGGGTTCTCCACGAAGGATCGAAGAAACAAACTTAAAGGCGGCCATATCCGGTCGTCCCCAGGGACCATAGACCGTGAAGAAGCGGAAGACGGTCGTGGGGATGCGAAAGAGATGTGAATACGAATGGGCCATCAACTCCATCGATTTCTTGGTAGCCGCATACAGCGTCAGCGGTTCATCGGCGCGATCGCATTCGCCAAAGGGAATCTTGTCGTTGGCTCCGTAGACCGAACTGGTGGAAGCAAGCAACAGATGTCGCAATGACATTCCTCGCGCACACTCCAACAGATTGAACGACCCCACTAGATTCGAATCGACGTAGGCGCGAGGGTTTTCCAGGCTGTAACGAACCCCCGCCTGCGCGGCCAAATGGATCACCACTTCCGCCTGATGGTCGTGAAGCGCTGACTTCAAGGTTTTGAAGTCTTCCAGCGGCGCAATTACTGGGGTGAATTGAGGGCTCTCCGCAAGCCGCTGGTGACGATCTCGCTTTAAGGCTGGGTCATAATAGTCGGTCATCGCGTCGTAGCCGACGACGCGATGACCGTCCCTCAATAACCGCCGGCAAACGTGGTAACCGATAAATCCGGCAGAGCCGGTGACAAAGATGTTAGACACAGATTTTTCTTACTAGAGACTGAAACAACCACAATTCAGCACGCACCAACGTGCTAACACGCTCCATCGCAAGTGATGACCGTCAGAACGGTTCTCGCCAGAATGTACAGATCGAGGCACACAGACCAGTTTCTGACATACTCGGCGTCATAAGAAATTCGAGCTTCATAGGTTGTCGAATTCCGACCGTTCACTTGCCACAATCCGGTAATCCCGGGAGTCACACGCAGATAAAGGGGGTAAACGCTTTGATATTTGTCGATCTCTGCTTGAACAATCGGACGCGGCCCCACCAGACTCATCTCGCCGCAAAACACATTCCACAACTGGGGGATTTCGTCGAGGCTGGTCTTTCGCAGGAATCGCCCAATGAATGTCACTCGCGGGTCATTCGGCAGTTTGTGGATCCGCTCCCATTCGCTTCGCAGATGGGGGTTCTCGGCCAGATATTCTTTCAACAGGCGATCCGCATTGGGAACCATCGATCGCATTTTCCAAACGCGGATGGTGCGGCCATTTCGCCCAATTCGAGGGTGACAGTAAAACGCAGGACCAGCGGAGGTCAGTTTCACCAGCAGGGCCAGGCAACCGACGACGGTCAGCACAAAGGGAGAGACAATCAGCACCGCCAGGACATCGACAGCTCGCTTCAACCAGCGCGCACCGGGCATCAACAAACGCTCAGTGAATTTCAGCAATCTCAGGTTCCCCAGTTCGAGGGCCCCCGACCAATGCCGCCCCGCATCGGCAGAATCGGGTGTGATGTAAAGTTGTGGAAAGACGCTGGTCAACGTGTCGATCATTGTCATTCGTTCGGCCGCCGGAAATTCCGAGCCGACGAAAATTCCGCAATAGGCCTGATACCGGGCACTCAAGCGTGGAGTGTCTTCCAGAGGACTGATCCCACTCTTGGGCTGCGTCTCCTTGTCGATGATCCAGTTCGGACGATAACGGTCGACGATGGCCACGGGTTTGTAACCTAACGTGGGTTTCTGTTTCATTCGTCGCCAGATATCCATTCCGAGATCGCCGGCCCCTACCACGATGGTTGGAAGCCCCCACCATTCGAAACGACAAACAGCCCGCCGAAAGAATGCTCGTGAAAGTGGTACGAGCGCCAGCATAAACACGCCGTAAAGTGGCCATAACAGGAGATACTTATTATCACCACCGTGCGCCAGGTCATACGCCATGCACAGAGCCACCCCCGCGCCGATCACCCGTGCTAACAGCCGAATCTCTGTGGCGGTGACCATTCCGACCGCCGGATACAACCCACTGAGCAGGCAGGCACCGCTGAGAAAGAGGCACCAAGCAACAATATGGGTCCAGTTGAGTACAGAGGGCAGATCGCCAAAGATCGCAAACACTGCGGCCGACAAAGCCACCGAAAGGCCAACAGCCACCATATCTGACAGGAAAATCGGAATCGCCGTTTTCCAGACCTGCAACATGTAAGTGACGTCGCGCCCCAATGTCCAGGATGCCATGTTTGTGGCCGGGTCCCAAAGTCGATCCACACCCGACGCTTCTTTCAACCCGCCGGAATGGCTGGTTGAATTGGAATGGCTGCTAGAATGAGGAAAATCCGTTATTACCGCTTGTGTTGTCACGTGCCGTTCTCCAAATGTTGCCACAGGGCAAAGTGTAAGCGTCTTAATCATTAAGACCTTGCACAAACCGAAATTATAAACACGCGAGCGCACGTTCATTCAGACAGTCGTGCATGCCGAGGCATGCGGGCTATGTCATATCCACACTCTTACCGAGCGGGAGGTTCATCGTTTCTTCGCCGCAATGATTCAAAACCATTGCAATGGGTTATGTCGGTTTGCCGTTATCGTGCTTTCCATTCCGCCGTAGGGCGGAGGAAACTCGAGGTCCCAATAGGGAAGTTGCCGATGCCGAGCGAAACTCTGCGGGAGAACCTTCACGGGTAAACGATTTCGAGTACCGTGGGTAATCGTCGTCCGAATACTCATAACCATAGGTCGCGTCGTCGAGACTTCCAGGCGCCATTCCATTGACGATCACCCCCAATACATCGGCCCCTGCGTGACGCAACGTCGCACAGGCGGCTTGAGCATGAAGTTGCGACGTCCGTTCAACTCGGATCACAAACAAAACGCCATCGGAGATTGCCGCACAGGCCATCGCGTCGGTGACAGGCAGCACGGGCGGACAGTCGAGAAGAATATGGTCGTACTTCTCCCTCAAGGAATCCAACAGTCTTGCAAACCGTCCGGTCGCCAGAAATTCAGCCGGATCAGGAACCTCTGTACCACGAGGAAGCAATTGGACGTTTTTATAAGGAGTGCTTTGGATCAAGTCGCTGGGGTCGAGATCCTCGTTCAACAGGTTTGTCAATCCTCTGTCATTCGACAGCGTGAACAGTTCATGCTGGGTTGGTCGACGCAAATCGCAATCGATCACCAGGACGCTACGACCAAGTTGCCCCAAACTGACTGCCAGATTGCCGACCACCGTTGACTTTCCATCGGCGGGATTCGGGCTGGTGATACACAGGATTTGCCGAAAGTCTTCGCCTTCGGAAAAGATCAGGGAGGTACGCAGCAAACGGAACGCATCCGCACCGCGTGTCTCGGGATCGAGTAATTGAGGAGCACGCGGCGTTTGAGCGTTGCGTCGCTTGAACAGCGAACTGCTCTTGTTGGCCGTCTGAACAACTGAGGGGATCCGCCCCAACACCGAGACTCGTAGCGTTGCCTGCAGATCTTCGATTGTGCGGAATCGTCGATCCCGGTATTCGGCGATCCCGATACCAGCGGCACAGATCAGCATCGTCAGAAAAATGCCCACCGCCAGGGAAATCGTCAATTTCGGTGTGACCTTCTTTCCCAATTCGGGTTCTGCCAGAACCTCGTTGATGAATCCACCATAGTCTTTCGCCAAGTTGATGTCGCGCAAACGATCCACCGCAGCGTCAAACAGCACTTGCTTTCTTTGCACTTCCCGGCGCAGAGAATCAACTTGGATTTCGTCGGTGACCATTTCACTGGCAAGTTGGATGGTGTCTTCAGCAAGGCTTTTCAATCGCGCTTCGCGACGCTCCATCGCGATGATGTCATTCTTCAGCAGTTGCCGATAAGCGGAAAACAGCGCGCCGGAATCCAGCGAGACGATCGAATTTCCGCTCTTCATTTGCTGCTTCTGATTTGACAGGAAGTCGGCCAAAGAACTCATTTGCTTGCGGATGTTGATCACATCGGGATGACGCGGCCCCAATTCCGTCAGCAGCGTTTCTGCCTTCAATTGCAACTCGGCATAGTTCTCAAACTCTGCCTGAGCGTGTGCCAATCGAATCGGCTGTTCTGCCTGGAAATTCGGAGATTCTGTCTCGCCCTTTTGCACCATCAGCAGCAAGCCAACGCGAGTCAGATTCTTTTCATCCACCAGTGACAGACGCTCAAGATCTGTCAATTGGCTGGCGTCTCGCCCATTCAAAAAGGCCTCGACGGAATCCAGCTTGGATTCGGAGTCGGCACGGGACAGTTGCAGATTGGTTATCTCTTGCAGGATTTCGTCGTATCGTACCCGGTGCGTGTTTGTGCTCTCCGTACCACCCGTTTTCCACAGCAGATTCGAAGACTGTTGCCGAAACTGTTCGTAGTTCTTTTCCGCCTCCTCTAGTTCCGAAGCAAGCACAGTCTGTGCTTGAGAGATCAGCGATGCAGCTTCTTGATTGACATCTTGGAACTTGGCCGACAAGAACGTTTGATACTGTTGGACGATCGCCTTTAACACGGTTTGCGCGTCTTCCGGAGAAGTACTCCGTAACGAAACATTGAGGACATGTGCTGTTCGGGCCTGCCCTTTACCGCCTCGAGACACCGTTAAATTGTCGATCACATAGTCGGACGGCTTTCGAAGCGCATTGACGTTGGCCGCGATCGACGGCAATTCCGCAAATCCTCCGGCATTCAAGGCACTTTCGACGATACTGCGGCTTTGCAGCATCTGCATATGCGTGGCGAGTAATTCTTCCGTGACTCGCACTTCCGATTCCCCGGTTGTGTCAACACCCTTGGCGGCCAAGCGAGGATCTTTCCGCATCACCAGCAATTGAGCCGACGATTCGTACTTGCGTGTGGAAAGCACTTGCAGACCAATGGTCAATGCGGCCCCCACCGCGACAGCCGCCGCTACGATCACCCATCTCTTCCGCAAAATGACAGCGATCTGAGAAACATGAAACTCGTCATGCGGACGTTGAGGTACTGATGGTTTCATCGGTTCTTACCAATCTCGTGTGCTTGTTGAATTCCGAAAAGTTTCTAACCGGTGTGACAAATTGCCCGTTTAGAATTTGACTTTCCTGAAACATGAACGACTTGCAAG
Organism: uncultured Schlesneria sp.; assembly: GCA_903871875.1. Classification (GTDB taxonomy): domain Bacteria; phylum Planctomycetota; class Planctomycetia; order Planctomycetales; family Planctomycetaceae; genus Schlesneria. The sequence continues at coordinate 19,579 of CAIQIR010000083.1, read as the reverse complement.
GTCCGTACCAAGCGACGGCGATCGTCCGCTGAAGTGAGGGCGTCGACACACTCAATTCGATGAGCCTTCGGGAAATACTAAGCGTCGATCTTCGCGTCGATACGCAACGGTGGTCGACACAAATAACAGCACTCTCGTCACAAAACGGTTGACGGGTGCATCATTCATCCCAGCCGGTCGACGTCTGGATTTCCCAAGGATTTCGTTTTCCCGAAACCGTGACCGACGCGCGCTTTCCGATTCGACATGCATAGAATACTGGCGATATCGCAGTGAATCGTGACAGTAAGACTTTCTGCAAGTTCCCCAATCAGGGACCGGTATCGTTTGGTGCAGGACACTCCATGGTATGGATTGCACCTAAAGTGTGCAGGTCGCGGCATAAACCTGCTTTATCCGCACGCACTTCGCCCTGACTGTTGCGCGGGTCGGCCAACAATACGGCGCGCAAACTGCTGTCACGTTTCTGGGACGACATTGGGCACGGCAAAACGTTGCGGTCCTGCGAGTTGAAAGATTGGTCCGTGGAGGCAATTGCCTGTTTCAGCTGTTAATAGCCTCAAATGTCACAACGTTGTTGAGTTCAACTGTTAACAATCAGTTTCTATTTTTAATCATCGTCCGCGGAGGTGCAGGTTGTCTGGCTGGCGGTTGTTTACAGGAATCACAGGGCTACTCGGCCAGTACTTGCTTTGCGAAGCATTGCGGCGTCGTGAGCCCGTGGCCGTACTGGCTCGCGGCCGACGTGGCGTCTCGGCTGCAGATCGTGTTGACCAGTTGCTTGCCACGTGGGAGCAACGCCTTGGAATTCGGTTGCAACGTCCAATTGTGCTCGCGGGCGAGCTTCAGCGAGAGCGTGTTGGACTATCGGATGCTGATTTGACCTGGTTTCGTCAAAATGTCATTTCCGTTGTCCATTGTGCAGCAAGCGTTCGTTTTCAGGCGTCCGCTTCAGGCGAACCCATGCGAACCAACGTGGACGGAACGCGACACCTACTGGAGATTTGCCGTGATTCCCGAACCGCTGCTTTTCACTATATCTCAACGGCCTATTCGTGCGGACAGGTCAACCGTTCCGCATCCGTACTAGAGGAACTGCATTCGTCAGACAGCCCGTTTGGAAACGTCTACGAGCGTTCCAAGTGCCTCGCGGAACAACTTGTTGAGAAGGCCGCAGGACAATTTACGCGTACGATCTATCGACCATCAGTGATTATTGGTGAATCTGACACGGGTTATTCACCAAGTTTTAATGCCCTCTATAAACCGCTGCAGCTTGTCTGGACGCTGCTTCGTGAGGCCCCCTTACTCATTCCATCTCAAGATTTCCTGCTTCAGCAGCTTGAGTTGGCCGGCGACGAGTCGAGGAATCTCGTTCCTGTCGATTGGGTCAGTGACGCGATTGGCTCAATGATTCGTGACTCGTCCTGCCACGGCGGAATTTACCATCTCACCAATCCTGCCCCCACGGATGGTCGCGAGATTATGTCGTCGATGCTGGAAGCGTTGTCGGAAACAATTTCGGCGTCAACAGCATTGGCCGCTTCCGAGGTCAGTCGAACGACAGAAAAATCGAGCCAAACAGTTCTGGCGGGGTTTCGCCAACATATGGAGACGTATCGATCGTATTTCATTTCGGACCCCGTGTTCGACAACTCGCAGTTCCGTGAACACATCATCGGTCGCTCTTGCCCTCCGGTGACAATCCAGATGCTCACTCGTGCATTCCAGTATGCCATTCGTGCCGAATTCAAGGACGAGGATCATCCCGCGATTTCTGGCCGAGAAATTGAACCGCGACGCTGCCTGGAAGACGTATCGAAAGGCTCGAAGGAGCTGCAGCAAGTGACATCTTCAACGTCTTTCCCGGGCAATGACCGATCTCCTCACGACGATGACGTTCCATCCGCAACGCCGGAAGCAGACTTCAGACTTTCCCTTTGTCTTTCCGGGTCGGGCGGAGGATATTGGCGGATTTCTGTTGGTCCGTCCGGGATTCATTGTGACCGCCCCACAGTCGAACAGGGCGAAATTTCGCAGCTCTACGGTTCCGCGACCGCATTCCGTGCTTGGCTTGATGAAGACTTTTCGCTGGAAGACGGAATCCGGTCTGGACTATTTGCCGTTACCGGCAGCATGCAAGAATTGCCGCGAGTTCTCCCCTTGATGAAAGCCCTACGAAGCCATCTGGGATCCTTCTACGAAACGCCTTCAGACGAGTCCGTATTGTCATTGCCGTTTGTTACCCATGGCGGCATTACGGTGGGGAGCAGGTCATGTTGACGACTCCTGACTGCAGCAAGAAGTTTCCCTCGGAACCGTTAGCCATCGTTGGCATGGCGTGCCGGCTTCCGGGGGCTGATGACCTGGACGCGTTTTGGACTTTGATGGCGACCGGAGCGAGTGGCGTTCGAGAGATGCCAGACGATCGAATGGACCGACGTCTCTATCTCTCGTCACAATGCGGCGAACAATCAAAGACCTATTCGTCGATTTCCGGGCTGATTCCACCTCGCCCCACCGATCCCTCTGCAGATTTGCGGTCGATCGATCGGGAGAAGTTGTGCTGGGATCCGAGCCACGAGATCTTGTGTGGAGTGGTCGATGCGGCTCGCTCGAACGCAGGCTGGTCGGCCGAGACAATGTCAGGACACCGAACTGGCGTCTATGTGGGGCATTCCTGCGGATCGTCGCTCGGCGGAGAACTTGTGCTGGGCAGCATGATTCCCGAAGTGGCAGAGAGCGTGGCCACCATTCCCGAATTTCAGACTCTCTCAGAATCGGAACGGTACGATATTCTGGCCGAAGTCGTCGCCAGGATTCAGCGACGGCGTCCTGTCAGAAGCAGCGATCTTCCCCGACTTGAGGCACATTTTGCCGCTCAATTTGTGGCCCGTCGTTTCCAATTGGACGGACCACAAATGGTCATCGACGCAGCCTGCGCGTCATCCTTGATGGCACTGGTGCTGGCCGGTGCGGCACTGGCACAGGGGGAAATCGAACAAGCGGTTGTTTCGAGTGCCTCCTACTCCAAGACGGATAGTTTGATCCTGTTTTCGCAAGCACAATCTTGCAGCGCGACAGGATCGCGCCCGTTCGACGCCGCCGCTGACGGATTAGTGAATGCGGAAGGATACGTCGTCATTCTGATCAAGACCTTGTCCAGGGCGCTGGCGGACGGCGACACCATTCAAGGCGTCGTTCGAGGGATCGGCATCTCCTCGGATGGCCGGGGTCGCAGCCTGTGGGCACCTCGAAAAGAAGGTCAACTTGAAGCGGTACGGCGGGCCTACGCTGACGACATTTCGCCGCGCTCGATTCAGTACTTGGAGGCCCATGCAACGAGTACACAGGTCGGAGATGCCACCGAACTGGAAGCGCTTTCCGCATTTTTCCAGGACTCGGCCCATGATCGCAAAATTCCATTGGGAAGTGTGAAATCGAATCTTGGGCATACACTGGAAACCGCTGGTCTGGCCGGTTTACTAAAATGCGTGCTCAGCATGCAGCGAGGTTTGATTCCGCCAACCATTAACTTGACACACCCGAATCCTGCAATTGGATGGTCGGAAAATCCGTTCGTTCCTGTCACAACCATGATGGCATGGCCCGACGTCACTGATCAACCGCGCCGCGCAGGTATCAACGCATTCGGGATTGGCGGCCTGAACGTGCACGTCGTTGTCGACGGTCCCATTGATCTGGACCAGCCGGCTTCGATTTCGCCCACACTTTCGAAGAACACCCACCGAGATCGCGATCGACAACAGGATGATCAAGATGCGGCGAAGGACAAATCGGTCGCCGTCATTGGACGCGGGATCATTGCTCCCGGTGCATTCGATCTCAATTCTTTTCGACAGTTACTGACGTCGGGTGAATCACAGCTCAGCTCCCCACCGACAGAACGTTGGCGAGACACGCCCCTCTGGGAATCAAGGCCGACCATTCGCCATGCCTATCAGCATGCCAAAGGGGGATATGTTCTTGGGTATAAATACGACTGGCGGAAGCATCATATTCCTCCCTTGCAGATCGAACATGCGAATCCATTGCAATTCATGTTATTAGATGCCGCGCAACAGGCCCTGGACGAAAGTGGCTATGGAATACGGCCCTTTGATCGTTCCCGAGCGGCCGTCGTGGTTGGTACTCTGTTTGGTGGAGACTTTTCTCATCAGCTGCAAATTGGCCTCAGGCTGCCGGAAATCGTCGATGAATTCATCACGACACTTCGGAACCGCGACTGGAATGAACGAGAGATTCATCAGGTTTGCGCCGCGGTTCAATCACAAATCCTGACGAGTTATCCCGCAATCAAAGATCAAACCGGCAGTTTCACCTGCAGCACACAAGCGTCGCGTATCGCCAAGACACTGGACATTATGGGGGGAGCACTGGCAATTGACGCCGGCGACAACTCCGGCTTGGCAGCACTGCAGGCTGCTCAACATTTGCTCGCGACGAATGTGGTGGATTTCGTCTTCTGCGCCGCTGCGCAACGAGACCTGGATGCCGCGGGATTCGAAGCTTGGAACTATCAAACTGGGGGATCGGCACTCAGTCAAAATGACAGGCATGGGAAAGGACCAGCGCCTGGCGAAGGCGTCGTCGCACTGCTACTGCGGCGTTTGGCGGATGCAAACGCCCATCAAGATCGCATTCACGGCATCATTCGCGATGTGCGTGCGACCTCTCGCGACACCGTCAGATCGACTTTGGTTTCGGATCACCCTTCACGGGAAGCGGTGGCGAGTGGGGTTGAGAAATTCGTTCCGTCACCGGAATTATCGTCGCTGACGCATCAATTCGGACATTGGCAAGGGGCGAGTGGATTGCTTGAAATCCTCGGCGCTACTGTCAGATCGGAAATAGACAGCGAATCCTGCGGAACAACGACATTCCGAACAACCACCACTGCTGGCGAATACCAAGCAGTCTGCGAAATGAAGCCGAATGAGATCAACAACCAACCGACGAGCGAAAGCGCTGTCCGCTCCGCTTCCAAAGAGTCATCTGCTCCCGAACTCAGTCGGCCCATGACGATTCGAAAGTCCTCTGCGATGACGGTATCAAACGGTCAACATCAAATTGAAGCACGACGCTCAGAGCCTGAGGATCAACCCACGCAAATCTATCGAATGTGGGGCATCGACGAGTTTGAATTGCGTCGACGAATCGTAGATCTGATGGCGGCCCCCGAACGACCAAGCGATGATGGAGTGAGCAGCGGCATTCCCGCGCGGGCTCCTTATCGCTTGGCGATCGTCTCGGCACCGCAGCACCTTCGACAGAAACTGAAGTTGCTCTTGGACACATTGCAGCCGGGCCAGCCATCGACACGCCTTCAGGAGCAGGGGATTTACTACTGTGTCCCATTGCCCGAAGAACGACCACGCATGGCAGCCCTCTTTCCCGGACAGGGATCACATCGCACGGGTATGCTATCGGATGTGATCAAGTCGTCTGAATCCGCGGCAAAGATGTTGCAGCGGGCCGACCAAGCACTGCTACGTTTAGGGATCTCTGAATGTTCGCCGTGGATCACTGGTGAAGAAACTTTGCCCGGCGACGATTTACAGGCCACGCAGTTCGCCATGCTGACGGCGGACGTCTGCGCTTTTGAGGCAGCCACGGAATGGGGACTGAATCCGGACTTTTTGATCGGACATAGTTTTGGTGAATACGCCGCACTCGTGTCAGCCGGTAGTCTAGATTTCGAATCGGCATTCGCCATCACATTGGCTCGATCAAACGCGATTCTCGGTTGTCCCCACGGAACGGGCGCGATGTTGTCAATCGCCGCGACGCTGAAGGAAGTTCGTCCGCTCGTGGCTGCTCGAACGGATATTTTTGTTTCGCACGGAAATGCTCCTCGACAAACGGTCATTGCGGGTACACAACAGGCAGTGACGGAACTGGCGGCCCGAGTGAAACAACTGGGAATACCCGCGATTCAGCTCCCGGTAGGTAGCCCGTTCCACACGCCCTTGCTGGAGGCCGCGCGACCGGCATTGCAGATCGCCTTGGGTCAGCACCGTTGGCGACCGCCAGGAATTCCCGTGCTGAGTAGTGTTTCGGGACGATTCGTCTCAGATCGTGTCGAAATCATTGACAACCTCTCGCGACAATTGATCGAACCGGTTTACTGGACGAACTATGTGGAGCGGCTGCTTGCCGAAGATGTACGCGTTTTCGTGGAAGTTGGACCGGGCCGCATTCTGACGAAAATCACCCAGCAAATTATTGGTAATCGAAATGCCTTTGTCGTTCCGATGGATGATCCGTCACTGAGCCTTCACCTACAGCGGCAGCGAATTCAAGCGGCCATGGAAGCCGTAGGAATCACCTCAGGCATTCTGGCAAATCAGGCGGCTTCAACCACTGCATTTTTCAGGAACACAATCCCCACCCCGCAAATTGAGTTCCCCGCTCCACTTGAGCCGTCAGTACTGCGCAATCACACGGATTTTTCTTCGACGATTGGCGAGGGCCTGTCTCTGAAAGCCGATGCGTTCGCCACCTATCGATCTGATTCCGGCAACGACGATGCTCTGTCGCAGTTCCTGATCGATATCATCGTCGAGCAGACCGGCTATCCTCCCGATATCATCGAGATGCAGTGGGATCTGGAAGCCGACCTCGGAATCGATAGTATTCGCAAGGTCCAAATCCTGGGAGAACTACGCGAGTACTTCGATCTCGAAACGACCTGGGAAGCAACGCAAATCCACGAACTTCGAACGGTCAATGATCTGCTCGAACTCTTGAGACTGTCGTCCGGCAAGCGAGATTGGCTTCAACCAATCCCAACTGATTTGGCTCCTCCAGAACCGACCGCAGCTGATTTTGGCCGCTTGGAAGAAACAAACGCATTCCATCACAATTGTCGACCAACAACGAATGATGTCGTCGCTGCTATCGAGCCCCCTTCGCAGGAAGTGTCGGCGACGGCTTCGGCCACTGCTGATTTTTTGATTGATTTTGTCGTCGAGAAAACAGGGTATCCGCGCGACGTAATTGATCTTGATGCCGACTTGGAATCGGACCTTGGAATCGACAGCATCGCGAAAGCTCAATTAATTGGCGAAGTTCGTGATCACTTCCAATTACCGTTGCCCGACGCGGCGAGCCGCACGGTGTTGTTAGAGATTCGAACACTTCGACAAACTCGTGACATGATCGAAGAGTCACTTCGCACCAGAGCTGATGGGCCGCTTGCCATTTCGGAAGAACATGGCCATGAATCGTCCCTTCCAAACGAATCAACAAACGAAGCGATTGGTCACCAGCCTGCGGACGCCGTTCCTAGCGAAACAGTCAAACGGGAATCTCCATCGCGACGGCGTGACTCTGAGAATGACGAACCGGTGGTCCCGCTGGCGGCTGTGGCATCGGCAGCATTCGAACGCGGCCAGAGCTGGGGTCGAACTCACCGCAAAACCTTACGACACCAATTATTTGATTTCGCCGATCGAACAGAAATGACGAGGCTGATCGCCCCAACTCTGTCGGGTATATCCGGCTGGGAGGCGCTGTCCTTCACGGAGGAAGCAGAGCTACGCGGCGTCGCCGTTGGCGCAAACGTCAGCCCGGAAAACCTCTTACGGCTGCGAAATTCATGGACCTTCCCTCTCGGTGAGGATGAGCCACTTCTTGAATCGGAGCAGAACGCGGTTTCCTTTGACGACGATGCGGTCCTTGCTCAAGAAAGATTCGAAGCTCTTGAGTTTCCACAGATCGTTTTCGATCAGCCATTGCCGGAATTGACGCGACGATTTCGACTCGAAATGTCTCCGCCGGAGATCCGCCGCTGGTCTGGACGAGCGCCGGATTTTTCCGGGGGGGCGATCATCGTCGGCGACAACTCGGGATGCGAAGAGCTGGCGCGACGATTGAAAACATTCGGGGTTACAGTCTCGCTTCTTCCCGCCTTGGGAAATCGTGAAGAAGCGGTTGCCGCATTGGATTCGATCTGGAAAACAACACCGTCACCGCACCTGTTTGTCTTAACGCCACGCGACGCGCAGGCGGCACCGACGCTCGACGAAACGGCCTGGAAACATCGACGCGAGTCCGGCATCACGTCCCTCTATTGGCTGTGTCAGAAATGGCTCAGTCTGGTGGAACAATCGAACCTGCTGGACGATGCCAGCCTGATCGGAGTCACCGCGCTCGGAGGCGACTTTGGCGTCGCTCACGAAATTTCCTCGGCGGAGAGCGGCGCACTGGCGGGATTGTTCAAATCGATCCTGATCGAATGCTGGGTGAATGGCTATCGAACCGTTCCGATTAAGCTGCTCGACCTGCCCACAAATTCGCCTACGTCAGCCGTGGTCGATGCGATTTGCGTCGAGTTGACCGAACCTAGTTATGACGTCGAAATCGGCTGGGACCGGCACGCGCGAACCGTATTGCGAGCCACTCCTGAACCCATCAAGGAGTATTCGTCGCATCAATTGACTCCGACTGGTAATTGGGTGGTCACCGGTGGTGCCAGGGGTATCACGGCTTATGTCGTCGAGCGAATGTCTGACCGCTTTCCAACGGTTCATTTTCATCTGGTGGGGACGGCTCCTGAGCCCCGATTGACTGATGATGATCGGCACCGAGCCGAGACCGACGCCACGGCACTGCGTGCAGATGTCATGCGTCGCGCAAGAAAACTTGGGCAATCACCACTCACAGCTTGGAAAGATTTTGAAAAGGCATTGGAGATCGACCGTTCGCTGAATCAGTTTCGGGCCACGGGGCTTTCAGTGTCCTATCATTCGTGCGACGTAGCGAACCGTTCGCAACTGGCGGAAGTATTGGGCAACATTCGTCAAAAGTTCGGATCGATCGATGGCATCATTCACGGAGCGGGTATAGGAAAAGACGCCAGCTTTCAACGCAAAGAGCAATCGATGGTTGAGCAGTGCCTCAGAGCTAAAATCGACGGCCTGCTGAATCTGATGGCACTCACCGAGCGCGACCCCCTTCAGGCACTAATTGCCTTTGGATCGATCAGTGGTCGCTTTGGAGCAAATGGGCACACCGATTATTCTCTGGCGAACGAGATGCTCGCCAAACTCGTCCACTGGCAGCGGCAATTGCGGCCGACAATTCCCGCGACGGTGTTTCATTGGCATGCCTGGGACAACATTGGAATGGCGACGAAGCCAGAAACTCGTTTGGCCCTGCAATCGATTGGCATGCACCTGATGCCAGCGGCTGAAGGAGCTGCACATTTCCTGAGTGAAGTCGAGGCCGGCCTGCCGATCAGCGAAGTCTTGATCACCGATATGCGCTACTATCGGATGTTCTATCCGGCAGATCGGATTGTGCTGGGATCGGAGTGTGCCGGAGGCAAAACTGACGGTACCAGCGTGGGGCCACTGCTTGAGCGACTGTCGTCTGGACCTGATGACTCGCTTGCGGCCTCGGCAGTGCTGAATCCTGTGGCCGATCCCTTTTTGAGCGAACATTGTTTGAATGGCCGGCCATTGCTCCCGATGGTGATGATGGCCGAACTTCTGGCGGAAGGAGCAGCTCTCGCTCAAAACGGTTCACGTCCGACGAGTCTGAGGGATCTAGAAATCTTAACCAGCGTCAAGTTTCCCACCGATCGCCCCCGCGAAATGCAAGTGGTTTCAACTCGGGTATCGGATGACTCCGTTGCCGCTGAATTGACGGCTGAATTCTATTCGCGGAATGGCACGCTGGTAAGCAAGGATCGGTTGTATGCGAAGGCGATCGTCGAATTCAAATCGGCGACCTCCGAATCCGAGTTCGACGAAATGTTGGATCGACAGGCTCTACGAAATCTTGATTGGCAACCAACACAATATCCTCCTCAGGGATCCGGTTTCTACGTCGGTGGTCCCTTACGTTGCTTGAGAAAACATGCGATTAATCCCGAAAATCGTCGAATCTGGGGGCGAGTGAGTGCACCGTCCCTGGGCGAATTGGCCGGAGCAGCACGAGACATTTCGAGATGGTTAACGCCAAGTGCGGTGTTCGATGCGACGTTATTTGCATCTGGCATTCTGGCGTGGAACTGCATTCGTCCCGGGATCACGTTGCCCCAGAGCGCGAAACGAGCGACGTTTTATCGTTTGCCTCGTCCTGCGGAAATCTGCTGGATTCGATCGCAAATTGTGGACGTCAACCAGACGCGGGCCACTTTTGACATCACCGTATGGGGGAATGACCGTCGCCCTCTGCTGGCCGTTACGGGTTATGTTGCCGCCTGGCTTTCCTCTTAGTTATCAAGGGATCGCCGTGTTTCACGCCACTGAACGACTGCCGCACTTACTCCCCCCGTCCGCCTATGGGTCGGATGACAGCTATTCGTGGGAGGTATCGAACGTGTTCGCGAAGAGTTGGCATTTTGTCGGACTTCAGACCGACTTATCGCGCCCCGGCGATTTCCTGACTGTCGAGATTTGTGGTCAGCCGATTCAAGTTCGCAATATCGGGGGCAATATCCACGCGGTTTCCAATGTCTGTGCTCACCGACATTGCCTGCTGACCAGCGAACGAAAGGGATCCTCGCCAAAATTGCGATGTCAGTATCACGGTTGGGAATATGATGCGTCGGGCGCGACACAACGAATCCCACTGGCTCAGAATTTCGCGCCGCTTGATCGCGCATCGTTAAGAATCCCTGTCTACCGCGTGGAGACGCTGGGACCGTTGGTCTTTGTCAATCTGGACGCCATCGCCCCCGACCTGAGAACGGCTGCTGGTGATCAACTGGAACCTTTGCTTCACGGATTTGGTGAAGGATGGGAAGTCGTACTCTCGCGTGAGTTTCCACATCATGTGAATTGGAAAATTCCAGTCGAGAATACGCTGGAAGCCTACCATGTCCCCGCTGTCCATCCCGAAACATTTCGCGAGGACCCCGGCGAAGCGCGGTCCGAACACTTCCTTGGCGAAACGGGAAGTTCGTTCCAAACCACGCTGCCCTTTGCACCTCATTCCCGAATCGATGCATGGTTTCAGAGAATTGAAGGTCGAGCATTGCATCTGCTAACCGACCGTGCTCCAACATCCGCCTACCGGCAACATCATCTGTTTCCCAACATCCTGTTTTCACTCACGGATATGGTCAGCCTGCTACATGTCGTGCGGCCCACGGGATCGCAAACCTGCACATCGGTGATCTATCAGTTCGGTCGCGTGGGTAAATCCTTCGTGTCGCGACAATGTAGTCGTCTCTGGGGACGTCTCGTGGCCGGCATCACGCTCAAGATTCTGCAAGAGGACTTTCGACTTTACACGGCAATTCAACGAGGACTCAATTCTTCGCACAATCCAGGCATGCTAGGGCGTTGCGAGGAACGCATTTATGAATTCCAACGATGGCTCCAGAACCAATCGCAGCAAACCACCGCAGAGGCCTCGTGCTCAACAATAAGTGACGTGAGGACGGCTGTGGCTTGCGACTGTTCTCCGATCAATCCTCCTTGCCACCTTGCAACTTCATCGATCGACCTATGAAACACAGTGCGCGATTGGCCGATTCTCTCGACGTGGACACCGCATGTGTCGCGACACCGGAGATCGTCGAACCGCTTGAGCCCTGTAAACATCTGCCGCCGCACGATCTCTTTCCGTTGCCACTCACCGCTTTTGAAAAATTCATGCTGGTTGATGACCACCGTGATTACCCCCGAACCTATACGGTCTTACTGGAACTGACCGGACAGCTTCACCAAGCGGCATTCGAAACAGCCATGGGTGAGGTCATTCAACGAAATCCGCTACTCAGCGCCATCGTCCGAAAATGCCATTCGCGTTGGCACTGGACGGCGGTTGTCTTTCCTTCCGATGAAGTCAGATGGGGTGAACCGGTGACAGAATCGGGAAGCCTGCGGATCGATCTGAGGAAACAACCTGGCTTTCGCGTTTCGGGAACAACCGACGGAGTCAACTCGGAAATTCGGTTCACGTTTCATCACGCGGTATGTGACGGCCGGGGTGCTCGACGGGTGATTCTGGATTGGCTCACGGCCTATGCGGCCATCATGGCGCCGGAACAGAAACATGTCCGCTTCGACCAGCTGGATTATGAACGCTTGCGTCGTCGCGGCGAATTTACTCGCACACCGCCCCGTCCCAAAACCGAACTTGTTCCCGCAGAACCCGTGACGTTAATGCAACGAATTCGCACGATTTACCAATTTCTCTCACAGCACCCCACACCATTACGAACTTCGACAAAGCTTCCTCGCCTGCGTGGACGCGGGCCTATTGAGATTCTCAGTTTCCGATTTTCCCGGTCGGAGGTGGCCCAATTTCGTGATCGATTACGCGGTTCGCGCATTCGATTAAATGATGTGGCAATCGCGATCCTGCTGAATTCGATCGCGAAATGGAATCGATCACACGGAGAATCAGGCAGCGATCGACTGTACCGGATTCTCGTTCCCGTCGATTTGCGAGAACCGAGCGACCAATTTCTGCCGGCGGCGAATCGGCTGAGTTTTGTGTTCATCACCAGACACACCAGCCTGTGCCTTGACTGGCCTTCACTGCTAGCCACGATTCGCGCCGAAATGGATTACATTGAAGAACACGGTTCGCAATACAATCTGGTCAACGCCTTACCCGTAATTCAATCAGTTCCGGGAATTGTGGGCGCGGCCGTGAAGATACCCATTTGCTTCTCAACCGCTGTACTCACCAATTTGGGCGACACCTTTCGTGGCGTTCGACGCCGGTTTCCCGAAGAAAATGGCCGACCAGTCATCGGCAATCTTCAATTCGTCCGGGCAGGAGGAGCTCCCCCAATCCGCCCGAAAACTCGTCTTGGAATCGGACTGACCATTTCCCTGGGGGAACTAGTTGTTCAAAGCCAGTTTGATTCTCAGACATTCTCGCCCGAGGATGCGGCAGAATTCATGCGACAGTTCGCAGCCAACTGGCAAAACTGGGGCAATTCGACCCCCGAGTATCGCTGACGTTTGTCAAAACACTCCGGCTGTAACGGTTCTACCGTTTGAAGCTGTTTTGCGAAGTGATTCAATGATGCCGGAACTTCTTGTTCGTCCGATTTTTCGGTTCCTGCCGAAATCAACTGCCGTCGGGATTCTAGCGATTCTCATTGGGTTGCGACAAATGATCTTTAGTCCATGAAAATCTGCCGATCACACATCGACAGGATGTTCGACCTAATAGCTCGCGGCGTGCATCCCTGAATGGATTCTGGCTTTGCAGGGAGGCTTCTCATGATGTCGATGCGACGCTGCGCCGAGCTATTATTGCTGGTCAGCTCGATTGGATGCGCTACGTTCCAGGATTGCGAATATCGCGCTGCACAGAAGTGCCGCGCCCATCGAGCGTGGTGGTTTGCTGGTGACGAACGATGTTCGTCAATTCCCTGGTCGCATTACTCCTGCGGTTGGCGGCACGGATACACGGATGTGTTGATGGGCGGCGACGGAGAATGCCCGCCGGTACCTCCGCAGCACTACTGGTCTCACAAATTCCAATCCGAACACGGTGAGATCGCGATCGAGAATTGGTACTCGGGTTACCACGACGGAGCCGCGGCAGCGATCGCATCCTGTCGTGACCGCTATCACCCGGTACCGATTTCCGGAACGTTCCGACAGTGCTACCCGAGTTGTTTGTCGTCTGACCAAGCGACTTATCCGCTCGGCCGCACGATTCTGGGGATGAAGCAGCGCCCGCAATATGCTGATGATGAAGACGAGTTGATGGATACCCCCGCCGGTTCTGGAGATCCTGATTCAAGCGAAGAAAAAACACCTTCGCAAACGGGAACAACGTCCACGGGCGAAACCACCATTCCTCCATCGCCACTGACGCTGAAATTGAATTCCGACATCAAATCGGTGAAACGAACCTCCGGAAGTTGGATCAAAACATCTTCGACGCAATCCCGACTCTCTGACCCAATGCTTCTCGGATTCAACCAAAACACCCGTTTTGATTGACATGCGACCTGTATCGTTGCAGGCCGCTGGTCACAGTGGCGACCAAACATTCTGAAAGTTTTTAAATCAACACGGAAGTCAAGTGGATTTGCGCGAGTCCAAAGGGCTGAAGGATCGGTCAACCATGAAACCAATCTCGTTCATCATTTTGATCGTGACCTCGAGTTGCCTGAGCGTCGGGTGTGCGATGACATCCACTTCTTGCATCATGAGCACTCGCGACGCGATTCCGGCTTACCGGCTTCCGTCGGAGTTCCGCACTTGCAGTCGGCAACATTTGACGCCGATCGATCTGAATTTGCTCAGTCAACAGCGCCCCTCCAACGGGCACCATGTCGACGAAGGCGACCTGTTGGGCGTTTATGTCGGCGGCATCATGCCAGCCAAAGTCGATGATCAATCGATTATTCACCCGCCCGTCTCCATGTTAGGCCAATACTATCCACCGTATGGTCGCGTGGCGACGCCCGCGACCGGCGTGCCGATCGACGTGCGTTCGAACGGATCGGTTCGCCTGCCTTTGGTGGGTCGCTTAGAACTGGGGGGTCAAACATTGGAAAAGGCAACGGACATCGTTCGGGCCGCTTACGAAGATGCCGGAGTGATCCAGAAGGATCGCGAACGAGTTGTGCTGACATTGCTTCGGCCCCGCGTTCGCCGCGTTGTCGTCTTGCGTGAAGATGCCCAAAGTCCGATCCCCCAGTTCATACCAAAAATCGCTGCCCCATATACGAAAATCGGCCACGGCGAAGTGATCGACTTACCAGCCTATGAAAACGATGTACTGCATGCGTTGGCTGCCAGCGGCGGACTACCGGGCATCGATGTATTCAGTGAAGTGTGGGTCTTCCGCAATCGTGACTCCGCGAACAACGACCCTGCGATGATTCAAAAACAAATCAAAGACGCGGGCTCACCTGAAGAATTTGCCTCCAAGTGGGTCCAAGGGGAGCGACAGCTGATCCGGATTCCATTGCGAGTCGATCCCGATGCACCAGTGCCGTTCACCGAAGACGATATCATTCTGGAAGACGGCGATGTCGTCTATCTGCCACCGCGAGAAGTCGAGAACTTCTACACGGGTGGTCAATTGCCCGGTGGAAAGGTTCCGCTGCCTCGTGATCGCGATACCGATGTGCTGGAAGCGATTGCTCTGGTTAACGGCGCTTCTGGCGGCCCAGGGACCAACGCTGCCATCTTCCGTACTGGTCCTGGTAACGTGTTCCCCCCTACGCGTGCTCTGATTGTCAGAAAACTTCCCAACGGACAGCAACTGCGCATCCGTGTCGATCTCAATCGTGCCCTGCATGACCCGAACGAGCGAATTATCATTCAACCAGAAGACCAGTTGTTGCTGTTTTTCAGCCCAGGTGAATTGTACTCCAACCTGCTGCTCAACTTCGTGGGCTTTGGCGTGCAGATCCTGCCACATTGATCTTGTACAGATCGTCGTTGTCGCCTGGCCCAACGCTGTCACGGTCGGCCAGGCCTGACGGGTAAGTGGTTACGGTTTTCCCGTACCGGAAACAGGACTACTGGGTGGCAAGGGAACAGATGCAGCATCAGTTTTCTCGAAATCCCCAGTGATGATCGCATCCAGAATTTCGGTGATCTGTCCCATCGCCGGGTTGCCAAACACTTTTTTCGAGTAGGCTTCGACAGTCTCCCAAGGAAATGATTTTTGGCCAGTGATCAATGAGCGTCGAATCACGGCACTCTTCGGATAAAGGCCCTGGTGAGAATACTCTGTGAAGTGGACGGCACCACGGACACTGCAATCGGTGGGCATCATGGGTGATTCCGCCGGTTTCAACCAATGAAACCGGGTTCGCTCGTCCGATGTGGCGAACGCGTGTAATTCCAGGCGATCTGGCTCCGCCTCGCGGGCGCGAATAAATAGGTATTCGTAGTTTGATTTGGCCGGCGCTACGCCTTTGGTACCTCCACTCAATTCATTCTTATGAACCAAGACCAGCGTTCGCAAATGCGCGGGAGTCGGCTGCAAGCGATCGGGCAGTAGCAGACCTAAACTGCGGATGTTGTTGACCGATTCAGCAACCGTCGGAGAAAACGCCTTGGTGAGTGGTGTCCCCTGAAAGCTGCGTGTCGCAGCTAGACAGCGCGGTCCAAGATAAAGTGCCCGCGTCACCGGTTCACGATAGATCCTGACTTGCACAGAAACAAAATGGGATTTCAGGTAAGAGAGAATCTGGTCGCGACTTAATATCGGCAGCTGCTTTTGGTCGTCATTTAAGATCTCAAGGCCCACAGAAAGAGCGTGTCGACGACTGCAGGTGTTCGGCAGTCGTTTCTTGGCCTCGAATTCGTCGCGCGCGGTCAAAAAAGGGGTGAAACTTTTCACTTCGAAAGGCTCGTCTTCCGGCAGAAGTTCTGCGGAATATCCGCGAGATCGTTCGTGAAGTTCTTTGATCTCTGCGATCGTTTGAGGCAAGACCGAGATCGTTCGAGTGTCTCGAATCCTGGGTTCCACGGCCCGCGCCAAAGAGCTGAACGACGCCGCCGCAACAGCAGTCAGCAGAAAATGGCGACGGTCGAGCATTGAAATACCTCAAACAAATCTCATCAATACAGCGAAACGGTTGATGGATTTGAGATCGAAATTTCGTCACTGCCCCGAAAGCGCCAAGAGCGGGCGACATCAATTCAAAGGACTATACGGGAATCGCTTAAGGCTATTCAAGCCTTTAACTGACTGACCTTTTCGTAAAGGATCGCCCGTTTCATTTCCTGGATCGCGAGATATGATGGCACCTCCCGCCCGACAGCGCCGTTAGCGGTGACAAAGAACCGATCCTGCGGGATGCCCTGTGATGGGTTGTTTGAATTCGGCGATATCAAAGCGAGTGCAATCCATGTGGTGGGGCCTATTGGCGTTCATTCTGTTCGTCTGCGCGGTGGTGGTCATCTATCACGGCCCTGTGGCGGGCTTGGGAACGGGCGTGTTGATCTCGTTTCTCTTCCCCTGCTGGATTGACGAATCCATCGGACTAGCTGATATCGATTTGCGTGTGGCCACATCCTTGATCATGCTGCTGGTCAATCTGTTTCATCCCGCGAGGCGAATCTCATGGCGATTTCGTGCGGGCGACTGGGCGGTGTTCGCGCTCTACTTCGTCCACGTCGCGTCGGATTCATGGCATGATGGTTTCGCGTTCTCTCATTTCGTCCGGGCGTTCGGCGAATGGAGTATTCCCTACATTGCTGGTCGATTGGCCGTGCAAACAATCCAGGACTGGCGTTGGCTGACGGGCGTGGCGGTCATCGTGGCGACCCTGTGCTCAATTGCCGCAACCAGCGAATCCCTGACGCGCGTGAATTTCGCAAATCCGGTCTTCGGTGAACGCCCTGTCGATCGCACTCCCCAGATCATGATTCGCGGAGGTGTCAAGCGGGCCGAAGGTCCGACACGTCATCCCATCTGGTTCGGGATGGTGCAGACCCTGTTGATCCCCTGGGTCATCGCGGCCGTCTACCGCAGCCTGCGCAGCGATGGACCGTTGTGGTGGACCGCGATGCCGATTGTCAGTCTGTTCGGCATTCTCGCCACAGCTTCACGCGGTCCGGCACTCGCGACGCTGGGGATTTGCTATTTGACGATGGTTTTTTGTCTGCCCAAGTGGCGAACCATTTTGATCATTGCGGGATTGATACTAGCCGGCGTCGGCTATTTCGCGAAAGATGCGGTGCTGCAACAGCTGGAAGACTGGGGCGCCAAAAAATGGGGCTCGGCGTCCAAGCAAGTCAATGTTGAACTCGAAGGCAAACAACATCGCTTAACCGCCATGTCGGCCAGGTGGTTGGTGCTATTGGCTTACGTGCCGGCTGTTCGTGAGGCCGGATTGTTAGGTTACGGCACTGAGCGAACCGCGACATTCCCCGTCAACGTACCACTCGGACCAGATGCCAAACAAACCGTTGCCGAGTTCTGGACAATCGATTGTGAATATCTGTTGTTGCTGTTGCGATTCGGCTGGGCGGGTGTCGCATCATTTATCGCCGTCTGTACGCTTTCGGCATGGCGCATTGCGAATCAATCGATCTTCGTCAATCGAGACGAACGAATCTTTCCTTTCGCCGTTGCCGCGACGTTGATTGCGGTCTCACTGACGTTGATCGGCGAATGGATGCCGCACGATTACGGTTTTCTGTTTCTCTGGCTGTGCGGCGTTGCCAACGGACCTCGTCTTGAGCAAGCCACGCCAGAACCAGAACGTCGGATGGTCAGAAAAGTCCGCCGGAACGTTAGCCGTCCTGGTGCGGACCGAATGGGTGAGACAGAGATGACTAACATCGACTGAAACGCCTCAGCGTCTCGCCAGCCCAACTCTTTTGTGTGATTGGGCCTGCGACTGGTCAGGTCAAGAAAAATGCACCCGGGAGGGCTCGAACCTCCAACCCTCGGTTCCGAAGACCGATGCTCTATCCAATTGAGCTACGGATGCCAACCTATTTCTCTGCAATGACTTCCGTCGCTGCGGCCGATCGCCCTACCTGCTCGGAACCAATTTTTTCCGAGAAACAGACCGGGTCAGCGGAGGCATTCTAATCGAGGTTCCGATTTCGGTAAAGCAACTTGCAGTCGTCTGATGAAACCGCCTATTTTCAGACGCTAAATCCGCATTTCAGGGAGACATAATGCCCGGGGACACTCAATTTCTGAGATACCGCTTGGAGATTCGTTCGGAGATGGGACCGAATCCAGACGGTGACCATCGAATTTGCCGATGGCAATTAGATTCTATTCATGAACGTAGTACCGGACGCCGTTCGGAAACGCATTGGCGTGATGCCTAAACCCTTCTTTCACGCTGGTGCTATTAGCATTGGTGGCCCCCGCCTGAATGATCTGCGGACCCTCGAAGGGAATTTTGTCCACCGACTTATTGCTGGGACGGACAATGGCGATGTGACCGTTCCGATCAGGATTCGTTTCTCGAAATGCAACCACAACCAGCCGGCCTTGATTGGCGAGATGCTGTGCCTCGGTCGGATTATTGACCGGCTTCCATCCTGCTTCGCGGCCTTTCGCCGCGAGCCAGTCGGCCTGAGCGTTGGCAAGATTTTTGGTTTCATGTTCGGGTGGTCGCAGGATATAGACATCCATGTGCAGACAGGCGGCAGCAACGAACGCGCTGCAGTGGGTATTGCTTTTCCGATACTCGCCCTGTTTCTCAAGCAGTTTCCCCGTCTTCCAGGCCACCGATCGCCCCGGTTCCCAATGATGTTCGACGTCAGTGGCGTCGAGTTTCTCTGCTAGCTTCTTGCCTTCGACTGTGATTTCCTCGGCCCAGGCGACAGAAACAAGCAATGCCCAGAAAGCAACGAACATCGCGCCATGATTTCGGAGAATTCGATGCATAAAGAGCAACTCCGCACATTCCAGATCAATCGTTGGCGAGGTCAATTAACTTTATCTCGCGCGGTTGAATGAGGCAACGATCCAAGTGGCTTGTTCCAATGGCAAGCCCCTAGCCCGGATTATTCATGAACTGATCGCGGAACGATCGATTCATGAATGATGGATGTTTTGGGACCGTGAGGGCGGAATTTCCCCCTCCCCATTCTGGATTACAGCTTTTTGATAACGGAATTGAACGCCGATCGAGAGC
>CAIQIR010000082.1 GCA_903871875.1 uncultured Schlesneria sp. | reverse complement strand
GGCCGTGACAATAAAGCCCATCAGGCCTCCCGGCGGCTCGAATTCGATGCGATTCACGAGCGTGATCATTTCCGAAGATGAATGGGGTTCGATGATGTAGTCATGCAGCCACAGCGGCAGCGGGCCTTCGACCATTTTTTCTCGGAACTGCATGGGCGATTGCAATTCGACGATTTCGTACGTCAATTGCTGAATCATCCCATAAGCTTGTGCTTTGCAGGTTAGCCGGCAGCCCAAGGCGATAACGTCCGGTGGCTGTACAAAGACAAACTGCATGTCGGGAGGAGCGATGGCTTGTAGATTCGCCGGTCTAATCAAGAAATCGAACGCTTGTTGAGCCGACGCGTGAAGGTCGGTTCGACTTTCGAAAATGGGCATGCCACGGGGTCCTCTGGCTGATGTCGGTTTACTGACTCGCCGCTATCTTAACGAAATCGGCACAAAACGAGCAGTGTCTGACGTCGAGCAGATACGGAGCGTACGTTCCGATTGCCTGAGGTCATGCCAGCACTGGAACTTATACCGACAACCGTCTCGTCGAAGATCGGTGGAGACAGCCGCCCTTCAGCCTTGGAAAACCACGGATGACAGAGGCGCCGGCTGACGAGACTGAACCCAATCCGCACTGGCCGAGGGACCGTTTGGCGATTTCGGCGAATGACCGGAATAGGGAACTCGCCGATCGAAGGTCATTTTGCGGCGGCTTTCGCTCGGAAGGGAGCGTAAACCTCGCGAATCTTCGCTTCCAGGTTCAGGACGTCGAGATTGGTTTCTGCCACGATTCCATTTGGATCAAGCAGGAACATCGTCGGCAACGTGTTCACGCCAAAGTGAATGGCATGCGGTGAATTCCAGCCGCGTTGCTGGGGGTTTTCGGGGAAAATCTGGAGCCAATCGAGCCGATTTGTTTCGGCGAACGCATCGACGGTCTTCTCGTCGGTATCCATATTCACACCGACGACGCTGACATACTTGCGATACTTGCTGGTGATTTCGAGTAGTTTTGGCAACTGTTGTACGAATGGCTGTGCGTTGGACGCCCAGAAGACGACCAGCACCATTTTTCCCTTCATCGATTTGACATTGATTTCGCCCCCGTCGATACCCGGACCGGTGAGTTCCAGTTCCTGCCCTTTGAGCTGCAGGCGTCTTAAAACATTCACCGCCAGTTGGCCGTGTGGGGTGTCTTTGAATCCAGCAGCCAAAGCGGAATAACAGGCGCGGGCTTCCTCAGGCTGGCCATTGAGTTCGCAGCTTCTCGCTGCCGCCATCAGCAGGGGAACGGATCGCGGCGATTCATCTGGGAATCGCGACGCATAGGATTGAGCCTGCTTGGAAAATTCCTTCAGCCACCGTGGGTCGGTGTGTCCATAGCGTCGGCCATTCGCGTGCGTCAGATTGACCAGCGTCAACGCCGCTTCGGCTGCCGATTCCGACTTGGGATTCCGTTGGAAGAAGACTTTGTCGGCTTCGTAAAGAGCTTCGATACTAGTGGAATCGCTTTGCAAGGCCATCTGCAACCGGGCATCCAACAAGCTGTGGACGGCGGCTGTGAACAGTGCTTCTTGCTCTGGATTCTTGTTGGTCTTTTGAATGCATTCTTCGGCCAGTTTGATGATTTGAATGTTACGTTCGCGACGAATGCCCCTGTTTCGATCAATTTCTTCGGCGAGTTTTTTCTCTTGTGCCGGCGTCAACGGAACGTCTTCGTCGTCGGAATCGTCCGATTCATTTTCTTCACTCATCGCTTCGTGGGGGAGCGGTAATAGGCGTACACGTTGGATTTCTCGCAGTAGCCACTCAGGCGACCCTTTTTCCAGTTGAGTTTCATTCGCCGGCGCGTCTTCTGGAGGAAGTTCTTGCGGCGTTTTCTTGCCGAAGATTTTCGGCAACAGGGTGGGACCTGATTTCGATGTGGCAGCGGTGCGTGTCACCTTGTTGCCCGAGGAATTGCCGTCATCGGGGCCGGGCACGGCGAGCAGTGGCAGGCCGTTCGATGCGTCCGCACGATCCGCCACGGATTGTTCGTTCACGTTGATTTCCGTGACCGGCGCCGATTGGGTGCCGCAGCCCACGAAAACTGTCAAGAACATCAAACCACAACCGAAGTTCCAAGCTGTCCTGGCGAATCGCATGACCTCTCCATCCCTTGAGAGACCCAAAAATCAACGGAACGACTGAGCGAAGAATGCTCGGCAACCCGTCTCCGTAATCGAGTTTAGGTCAAAACCGGCAAATACTGCAAGAGGGACCGAGACAAGTTCGTTGTCGGCCGATCGAGGGAAATTTGCCGGGACGAAGCGGTGAATTGGTGGAAATGAGCCGTCGCGATTGTCACACTGACTGTTTCGAGGGCCAACTTGGCAGGAACACCTCTCAAGTCACTCGCATGTCGTGTTCGTCCCCGTTAATTGAACGCGATCTCTGAAACGGGCGCGTCACGCGCCTTGGCCGAAGAATGTCGATCGAGGTGGTCGCGAAAATCGGTGAACCGGCGAATTGAGGCGGTCCATTTCCCGAGAGGGGCCGAAGTTGAAAGGAGGTTCGGATTGAGCAATCAAGAATTCAGTTCCGAACAAGTACGACGTGCCGTCATTCAAAAGCTGGAAGATCAACGTCGTGCCGGGGTGACGCACTGGAAGCGAATCGCACCGATTGTGCCGACGCCAGTGACCACTCCCGTTGTGTCACGCCCTCTCGAATTACCTGCGGCGCTGTCTGTTTCACGTCCTCCCGTCATTGTCGCGTCCAAAGACGCGGCAACATCCCTACCCCGAGTCAATTTGATTGGTGAATTAGAGAGTCCCGAAGTGGCCAAGAAAAAATCTGCTGTTCCGTTGCCCAGTCCTGCTCCGTGTGCACCATTTCAACCATTGGATCTTCCGTTGGCTGACCGAATTGCCGGTCTGGCGGCCTTGGCGGAACGAGTGAAGCAGTGCACGCGCTGCCACGAATTGGCGGAAACGAGAACCCAGACCGTGTTCGGCGTTGGGAATCCCGAGGCAAAGATTATGTTTGTTGGTGAGGCGCCGGGGGCCGATGAGGATTTGCAGGGCGAGCCATTCGTCGGCAAATCAGGGCAACTACTGAACGAGATCGTCAAAGCCTGTCGGATTCGGCGAGAAGATATCTATATCTGCAACGTGCTGCGGTGCCGTCCGCCTGGTAATCGACTGCCCGCCCCTCAAGAAGCGGCGAACTGTCGTGAGTACCTGGATGGCCAGATTGCCCACGTGAATCCCGACTACATTGTGTGCTGGGGAGCCTGTGCCGCTCAAAACCTGTTGTCCATGACTGATGCGATCGGCAAGCTGCGTGGTCGGTTTTATACCTACGGGCGAGCAAAGGTCCTTTGTACCTATCATCCATCCTATTTAATGCGAAATCCTGCCGCGAAAAAAGACGTCTGGGACGACATGAAGCGGCTGTTTCTGGACATGGGTGTCGATTTAACTGCAAAGGCGTCACGGTAAGGACTGATTGCAACGAAGGACAGCAGCTCTGGGGCGCCGGCACGGCATGCGAGTTGCCTTTTGATGGAGAGGAGGCCGACACAAGCCCTTTACTGCATTTTTTGCTGGTTCTCTAGGCGTTTGCTGCCTGAACTTAAGGCCCTGCAATTGGAGTTCAACGAATATAGGGGCAAACGTCGACAATTCAGAGTCTCAATGTAGAAAGACTTGAAAATGCTCGCCAGCGATTCTGATCTTCGCCCCGGTTTGCCCGATTTGGTCTTTCACGGCTATGAAACGAAGGGTTTTTACGACGAAATGTTCCTGGACGATAGCCGTCCTCGTGCACGTGGTGAATTACTCGCGTCTCGTCTGAAAGGCTTGACCGAAGGTGAGTTAACTCGGCGGCAGCGAGTTGCCGATCAAGCTCTCTTGAATATGGGAATTACCTTCAACGTGTACGGCCACGAGGCTGGCACCGAGAAGATTTGGCCATTCGATCTGATTCCGCGAATCATCGAAAGCAGCGAATGGCGGTTCATCGAATCGGGCCTTAAGCAGCGAATTCGCGCCCTGAATCTGTTCATCGACGACATCTACCACGATCAAAATATCGTGCGCGACGGCATCTTTCCGGAATACATGGTTACTTCCAGCCGGAACTTTTTGAAGCAGTGCGTGGGTTTGAATCCGCCCGGAGGGATCTGGTGCCACATCACTGGCACGGATCTCGTTCGCGATGCTGATGGAACCGTTTATGTCCTGGAAGACAATCTGCGTTGTCCGTCGGGCGTTTCGTACGTCTTGGAAAATCGCGAAGTCATGAAGCGGACATTCCCCCAACTCTTCAACGGGTTGTCGGTGATGCCAGTCGAAGACTATCCCGAGCAGCTGCTGAAGATGCTGCAGCACATCGCTCCCCCGACAGCCAATGAACCGACGGTGGTCGTGCTGACACCCGGCATCTACAACTCGGCCTATTTCGAACATTGTTTCCTGGCACAGCAGATGGGCGTCGAACTGGTGCAGGGACCAGATCTTGTGGTCACCAACGGCTATGTGCATATGCGGACGACGCGCGGTTTGGAACGCGTCGACGTGATCTACCGCCGAATTGACGATGAATTCCTCGACCCGTTGTCATTTCGGCCTGACTCGTGCCTGGGCGTGCCCGGATTGATGGATGTCTACCGTGCCGGCCGCGTTGCCTTGGCGAATGCGCCGGGAACCGGGATTGCCGATGACAAGGCGGTCTACGCCTATGTACCGCAAATGATCAAATACTATCTCAACGAAGAAATGATCCTGCCCAACGTTCCCACCTACCTTTGTGCGAACGAAGAACACCAGAAATATGTGCTCGAGCATATCGCCGAACTGGTCATCAAGCCCGCGAACGAGTCTGGAGGGTATGGCATTCTGGTGGGGCCGCGGGCCACGCACGAGCAACTCGCCAAATATCGCGAATTGATCATCACGAATCCTCGCAATTACGTCGCCCAGCCGACCCTGTCCTTGTCACGAGTGCCGACCATCGTCGGTGATCATCTCGAGGGGCGTCACGTCGATTTAAGACCCTACATCCTGTACGGCGAAGATATCTACATTCTACCCGGCGGTTTGACGCGGGTGGCCCTCGTGAAAGGGTCACTTGTGGTGAATTCGTCACAGGGCGGTGGAAGCAAGGATACATGGGTTTTGAAAAATGGAACGCCGCGCGTCTGATGGAGCTCGCGTCGAATTCTCAGGAACGACCACAGAGTTTAGAGTCGAATTGAAAGCCGTGTCATGCTGAGCCGCGTTGCCGACTCGATCTACTGGATGAGTCGTTATGTTGAGCGAGCCGAAAACGTCGCTCGATTCATTGACGTGAATCTGAACTTATCACTGGATGTTGGTCCCGAAATGGATCGGCACTGGGACCCGTTGATTTATACCACGGGCGACCACGAGGAATTTCAGGCGCGCTACCCCGAGGGGACTCAGCAAAACGTCATTCAGTTTCTCACGTTTGATGCGGAAAATCCCAATTCGATTCTCTGCTGTTTACGCTCGGCGCGAGAAAACGCCCG
>CAIQIR010000081.1 GCA_903871875.1 uncultured Schlesneria sp. | reverse complement strand
TCAATTGAATCGAAACCAGGCCCAGTGGCAAGGTCGTCCGTGCGCACATGTCCCCGTGACTGTACTCGATCTGCCTTGTCGCCCCGCTCTCCTCTCGACGGAGCGAGAGGGCTACTTTGGCCGAGAGGAAAGTCGCCTTTCTCTTCACCCTTAATTTCACCAATACAACTGCAAGATTACTCTGGAGGTCGTCCGTGCGCACGTGGCCCCGTGACTGTACTCGATCTGCCTTGTCGCCCCGCTCTCCTCTCGACGGAGCGAGAGGGCTACAAGGTTGATCACCCCTGGTGGTCGGCCTTGTGCTTGGTTTGATCTTTGAGTTTGTGCTGGGGTTTGTTGTCGTCTTCGTCGGCCAGGTGGAACGTGTGCAGGAAGCGGTGGTACAGCGGAGCCAGCATGATGGCCATCATCGTCAGGAACACGATCCCGCTGAACAGGCAATAAAACGTGGCGAACAATTTTCCGCTCGAGGATTTCAGCGGGTCGACGGGACCCATCCCGGCCAGAATCATTGCCGCGTTCAACAAGGCGTCGATCCAGTTCAGTTCCCCGTAATGATGGTAGCCCACCGTGCCGATCCCCAACGAGGCGGCCACCACTCCGGTCGTCATCAGCAGGCTGATGATGATCCGTGCGGCGAAGAGTTTTCGCGGAGCCAGTGGCTCAAATTTGTTTTCGAACACGGTCACTCCTGAAGTACCTCAATATCAGGGGGCGTCGTCCGCCCCTGGGACATGTCACTCGGAACACGGTAAACGGACAACAGCAGACGACGGCGGCAGAACGTCACGCAGGACGACGGCAGGCCATCAAGAAGGAGGAGTCGGGTTGGACGGAGTCGAACTCGGTTGGGTCGGGGTCGGTCGAGTGTACCAATGGGCCCACAGAATTAATGGGCCTTGCAGGATCAGGCGAAACAGATGCATGGCGGGCGAGGCCCGGACGATTTCCTGGTGTTGATACAGGTAGATGTTGGCGGGGAAGACGGCGATCAGTAACGCGACGATGCCCCAGGCGGCCCAGCGCGAGTATCCCGGCACCCACAGCAGCAGGCCAAAGGCGATCTCGAACACACCGCTCAGGTACACCAGTTCCAGATGCAGGGGCAGATACGGCGGCATGATTTTCAGAAAGAAACCGGGCCGCAGGATGTGCAACGTGCCGGCCAGGACCAACAGGAAACTCAACAGGGCTTTGGAGATCACGCGAATGACGGTCATGTGGTGAGTGTACTCGCAGGAAGATTCGCCTGGTTCGGTTCGGTGGGGATGATAACAGACCGGCTCGCCGGCGGGTTCACCGGTGGACGTCAGCGGCGTTTTTTTGTGACGGCGGAGCTGACTTGGGGGAGCGTTGGATGGGTCTGCTTTGGCCTGGGAAAACCTCTGTCGAAACAGGGGCGAATGAACCGGTCGGTCGTTTTGACATTGCTGCATTTTGCCTGATCTGATAACCCCCCCTTCGGCAGATTTTGCCGGAGCGGAAATCGTGTCATTTGAGGCGGATTTCCCGACGGATTTGGAGATTTGACGATGGATCGTTACTTGATTGCCGTGGTTGTTTGGGCGCTGTCGCCGCTGGTGTTGTCCGCCGCCGATCCGATGGTCGGGGACAAGGTGTTTTTGAAGCCCACCGCCGCACTGACGCGGGACGAGTTGCCAATCGACGTCAAGACGATGCCGGTCCCGGCGATCGTCACGGAGGTCCAGGGCGAACGGCTGATGCTGGGCAAGGTCGGGGCGCAGCGTAGCGATGTGCTGACCGCCGACGAGGCGCTTCAGTTCTACAACGACCGCATTCAAGCCGACGCGACGAACTCCGAATCGTGGGCCGTGCGTGGAGTGGTCCATCAAGTCCAGGGCCGGCTGAATGATGCTCTGAATGATTTCACGGAAGCGATCAAACTCGATCCCCAAAACGCGAAGGCGTATACGTCTCGAGGTGGTGTCCGGTTGTTTGAGCGTGATCTGGATCGGGCGCTTGACGATTTCAATGAAGCGCTTCGCATCGATCCGAATGACGTCACCGCTTACCGGAATCGCGGCTACCTCTGGTCGGCGAAAAAAGAATTCGACAAGTCCTATCAGGATTTGACGGACGCGATTCGACTCGACCCGTCCGATGCCAACACCTACGACAGCCGGAGCGCCATTCTGGCGATGAAAAAAGATTGGGACGCGGCCATCGCGGATGCGACCGAAGCGATCAAACTCGATCCCCAGTTTGCGAAGGCTTACTTCGATCGAGGCGGTTATTGGTATCTGAAGGGCGATTTTCAGCAGGCGATCGAGGATTGCACCAAGGCGATCGAACTCGATTCGACCAAGCCGGCGTTTTATGCGGGGCGGGGTTCCGCCTACGCGTCAAAAAAAGACTTTGACAAGGCGATTGAAGATTTCCAGGCCGCTCTTAATTTTGAACCCACCCGCATTCGTCCCAGCCTCGCCAGGGCTTACTATGAGCGTTCTGAGATTCTGGCTCGTCAGCGGGACTTCGATCGGGCAATTGACGATCTGACGCAGTCCATTGCATACGATCCCCAAATACCGAAGACCTACGAGTGTCGTGGATACCTCTGGTGGTCCAAAGGCAACCTCGAGCGGGCCATCGAAGACTATGACCGAGT
>CAIQIR010000080.1 GCA_903871875.1 uncultured Schlesneria sp. | reverse complement strand
CGGCCACACGACCTGGACAATATGATTGCTGTTCGAGCAGATGAAGCGATTGCCCCAGTCATCAATCGTGTGCCCGAATTGCTGGCCACCCGAGACCATCGTCAATTGGCGAGTCTTCGGGTCGAGTCGCAGATCGCGTCGGCCGGGTGTGAATTTGTATTCGGCACGACCGTTCCTTGCGGGAACCGTCAGCTCGCCGCCAGCGATGCCCGAGGAAAAGTAAATCGCGTTGTCGCGACCCCATTCGAGACCGTTCGACAGCGCCTGAACGTTGCTGGAATTGAATCCGGTACAGATGATCTCGGTTTGATCGGCCACATCGTCGCCGTCGGTATCTTTCATGAATAGCAGATGTGGCGGGGAAATGACGAACACACCCTCTTGCGAACAGCAGACCGATTGTGGCCAACGCAGCTTGTCCGCAAAGACCACGCTTTTGTCCATGCGGCCGTCACCGTCGGTGTCGGTCAATAATCGGATGCGGCCCCAGGTCTCGGGCCGTTGATCGCGATACTTCTGCACCCGCTGTTCGGGCAGGAACGGATAGTCGTTCATCTCGACGACATACATCCGACCGCGAGCATCGAATGCGGCATCGATCGGGTCGACGACGTCGGGCTCGGCCGCTACCAGCTGCATCGAAAAACCGTGTTCGAGTTTGAACGACTGCAACGCCTCGGCCACCGACTTTGGGGGAATCCGCGGCATCAGCTCGGCCAGACTTTTTTCCTCGGCGGTCGCGGGGGTGACAAGCACCCACAGCAATCCCGGTAACAACCCCGCGACCAGTCCCCTGCTCCAGCGGCTTACGACCAACCCAACTGCAGAAAATACCGTCATTGTGAATCTCTTGAGGATCGTTGTCGCCTGATACAGAATTCTTATCGACCACCTGGAAGGAGTCCCATGGTTTCGGGGAAACCGGCCATCAAATTGAAGTTTTGAATGGCCACACCGGACGCGCCTTTGATCAGGTTATCCAGGCACGCGATGATCAGCACTCGTCCTTTGACGACTCGGACCGTCATGTCGCAGAAGTTGGTGTAAGCGCAATCCTTGGTCGACGGCAGGTGATCGACGACGCGAATGAATGGCTTGCCCGCATAGAACCGACGATATTCGGCCAGCAGTTCGTCCTGCGTGACCGGTCGAGTCGGCTGGGCATAGATCGTCGCGAGAATTCCGCGGTCCATCGGGACCAGATGCGGCGTGAACAGCACTTCGACCCCTTTGCCCGAGGCCTGCGACAGCACCTGTTCAATCTCGGGCATGTGCCGATGAGTACCGACGCTGTACGCCGAAAAGTTCTCGTTACATTCGGAATACAGAGTGTTGAGCTTCGGAGTTCTTCCCGCACCACTGACGCCGCTTTTGGCGTCGATGATGATGCCCGTCGGTTCAACAAATCCACCACAAATCGCGGGGGCCAGGCCGAGGATTGAGGTACTGGTATAGCAACCGGGATTGGCGACCAGGTCGGCCGTTTTGATCCGGTCGGCGAACAGTTCCGGCAGACCATAGGGAGTTGAGCCCAGCCGAGTGGGATCGGTATGCACGTGTCCGTACCACTGGGCGTAGACGGCGGGATCGTTCAACCGGTAATCGGCGCTCAGATCGATGACCTTGCAGCCCGCCGCCACATATTCCGGCACCACCGCCATACTGGCCGCGTGGGGTAACGCACAGAAGACGTACTGTGCCCGTTCGGCGACCTGTTGTGGCTT
This sequence comes from uncultured Schlesneria sp., assembly GCA_903871875.1. Taxonomy (GTDB): domain Bacteria; phylum Planctomycetota; class Planctomycetia; order Planctomycetales; family Planctomycetaceae; genus Schlesneria. The sequence goes on along the minus strand of CAIQIR010000080.1, from coordinate 11,829 downwards.
GAGATCCTCACAACGAATATCGATGCGTCCGGTCAAGCTGGGATGAACGGCCGACACATGTGGCGATCCCTCTTGCCGCGATGTCAGTGCGGTCAGCTTGATTTCGGGATGATTGATGATGATTCGAATCAACTCGAGAGCCGTGTAACCGGTTGCTCCAAGAATGCCGACGTTGACCATTATGAACAGTGTCTTTCCAGAAATTGGCAATAAATCGTCGCGGTCCCTGATTCTGACGGACAACCTGCCGCCGAACAAGGTTCGTTCCCGGCATTCGCATTCCTGGGGATCGTCAGTCCCCGTTTTCCATCGCGCTCGCCCCTTGCTGAAAATCCGAATTGACCGCAGAGGAATGGTTGACGTTCATTCCTTTTCGACCGTGACAAATACGGGTGGGCTGGAATAAGTGGCCTTCATGACAAAGTTCAGCGAAAAATTGGCCATGATGGCCGTCACCTGACGTTCGACGGGCGGAGCCGATTTGTCGGCTTTCAGAGTGATAAAGCCTTCGCTATCGCTGCCAGTCAGCAGCGTCTTGCTTTGACTGCCTTCCATCGTCACCCCTTCGGGCAGGCTGTTGGCATAGACCGAATCCAGATGACGATACAAGAAATCCAGCGTGACGTTGGCTTTGACATCTTTGGCTCGCACGAGGGTGATCGCAATCTTCTTGGATTCACCCGGCTTTAGGCGGATTTCGGTGTCGCCGAGGTTCACGGCCAGCAGATCGGCGCTGGTACCGACCGCGACGGTATGCGTTTCGACCGGATAATGTCCGCGTCCTCCGCCGGGCGAATAATACTCCTGAAACGGGATGGCCGTCGCCGACAGTTCCAAGGTCTTCGCGGCGTTTTCGCTGGTCACGACCGAGTCGCTCGTCGGGGGGCCAGGCGTCGTGGATGCCGCAGGCGATGCGGCCGCTTCCGGCGGTAGAGGATGCACGGCCGTGCCCCAGATGCGCACGTCAGCCGCCGTGGGCTGCAGATCGGGTGGTGCGTAGAGCGAAATACAGCCGTCGATCCCTTTTCCCGCCAGGATCCGACCGCAGGTGGCCACGACTCCGGTCGGCAGCCCCTCAAGATGGAGTTGAACTTCGCCCATGAATCCTTGTTTGCGGACCACTCGCACGAAGATCGATCCATAGGTACCGGGGGTTAATTGCGTTTTGTCGGTGTCGATTTCGAGCAGGAAATAGGGCACCGTACGAGTCACCTGCAGGGCATATTCGTAGCCCGGTCCGCCGCGTAACTGTCCGTCGCGAATCTCGACGATATACGTGCCGTCAGCCGGGGCTTCCCAGCCTTCCAGCCAGGTGTCCGCGTGTGACACGCGAGCAAATCCGCCGTCATCTTCTTCTCGCAGTGACTGCCCCTGCTCGTTCAAGATCCGCAAAAAGGAATCGAGATTCGACATTTGCCGTCGAGCAATCACTTCGAATGAGAATTTCTCGCCTCGCTTCGCTTTGAACGCATAGCAATCCAGATCCGAGGCCCGTTCGATCCGCCCCGCCAATACCTGCGGGATTTCAAAGGAAACGGCCGTCTGGACCGAATCGTTCATCTCTGCCGTTTCCAGCAGGATCGGCAGGTCGGTGACTTCGACGCCGCCGGGATTGGCCAGTTGATCACCGATCACTACCGGCGTCGAGATCAGCCCCGGCAAGGTTCCTGCGGGGATGCGGACGATCCCGGTAGGGTTGGCCGGCAAACCAAAGCCACTCAGTTCGACCGGCGTGTCGACACCCGCGTGGACCGCTTTCGGAAAGACACCGGTTACGAACGGACGCGAATTCGCTTCGATGCTGTAGGACCAGTCGGCGTTTCCTTGAAAGCGGACGTCGCGAATCTCGAGCAGGTACTCGCCGGCTTGTTCGAAGCGATAGGTGATGAACGGATCGGCGAAGAAGGTGTTGTCCGACATCTCCAGTAGATCACCTTTGCTGTTGCGCAAGAACAGAATCGGATTGGCGTGGCTTTGCAGGTCGTGGATCTTGTCTTGCAAACGCTGACAGCGCACGTGAAACGAGATCGTTTGTCCGGCGTCGACGGCAAACTTCCAGACATCGACGTCTTCGGCCTTTTCGATCACGCCGCACAATGTCGCTGGCAGTGTGACGGCCTGGGCCTTGTCGGCGGTGTTGTTTTCGGCGATTTCGAAGATCACCGGATCGCGAACCACCACCAGTTGGCCGACAGTGCTGGCTCCGTGCGGCGTGGCCAAGCGGAATTCGCGCACACCAGGCAAGGTGTCGGATGTCGCGGTGAACTTGACCTTCAGTTTGGTCACGTCCTTGGAGGCCTCGCCCGGTTTCAGTTCGGGCGATTCGGGTGGGACGACCTCTGCGGTGACGCCCGTGCCCCCGACGGTCACTCGGTAAGTTCCCTGCATCGTGTAGCGAGAATTCACTTCGCATTCCGTCGTCGCCCCGGCTTGGATGGCGACCGGCTTGAGACTCATGATCATCGGATAGGCGATCTGTGCCTGAGCGATCGGCGACATTCCGTTCAATAAGGAGAGCGCCAACAAAACTGGATGCCAGGTCGCGACCGGTCGAACGCAAGAGAACCGATGGCGCACAGTGCCAGAGCGGTCACTGCAGAGCGAAGCGTCGTGGGATCGAAGCATATTGGCGGGACCCTTCCGGTGAAGACGAATTCACGCATGCGGATTCTCAGATGCGTACAGCATACCAACCAGAATCCTGTTCGAAACAGTCTGGGCCGTGGATGAGGTTTGACGAGTCGATCAGACGCGGAATTCACAGACGATCCCGAGGGTCACTTGTTCCTCAAGGCCGATCTGCGGCGGGAACGACGGCGGTTGCGGACAGACCGTGAAGGGCGTGTTGCATTTCAACTGGTCAGATGAAATTCGTTGGCAAACATGGCCAAGTTGGCCAACATCCCTGTTTTGTAGCGTTTAAGCCAGTTTTTCGTTTGGCCAAGTTGGCAACCTTCCCTGTTTTGAAGCGTTTGACGGAGACCCGTCCCGTGAGATGCGGAAAAACAAGCGGAAAAGATGGCGACGACGTTCCCTGATCGAAAGACTCCCGGCCCGCAGTCTGGCTGCACGCCGTTTTTTCTGACGGGCTTCCACCGGCCGTGGACATTCTTGCCCATCATGGCTGTTGGGCCTGTTCGGATTCCATTTTTCGTACCGTTGTTGTCTGGCATCGTCTTCATCAGATTTCCTTTCCATCGTCAAGGCGGCAGGTCGTTCGACACGGATCTTTCTGTGGGTTCTGCGTGCTTTGCAAGGCGATTGTGTTGCTTGTATCTAATTTTATTAAGGCGTCAGTGTGTGTCAATATGTGTTTGTCGATTTACACGAAAAATCAGGAAAAAGTTCACGGAGGGCGATTCGTACGCGAATTCGGTCAGCCAGAGTTCGAAAACGGCCGATGAAGGGAGACCCTGCGGAGGTTCGGAATCGGCACCCGAAACCGGGGCTGGGAATATTCAGTCAGGGACGATCGGCGTAAAAATCTGCCTGAGCGAATCTGTCTGAAATTATCCGATTGAAAACGGTAGTTCGGCCATCTCGCTCTTTTTGTTTTCGCATCAGTTGGTTACGATGCGATCCGTCTGGAAGCTCAATTTCCACCGTGGTGTGCTTGTGATGTGGCTTGTCCGACTTTGTACGATGCTGGCATTGGTTGCAGCCCTGCTGTTGCCGCCCGGGTTCGCCCGTGATTGCTGTTGCACTCGTCGAGCGGCCATGGAACGAGCGGCCAGCACGTCGGTTCGGCCCTGTTGTCGAGCCAAGGCGGCGGCTGTCGCCCGAGTGACCGCTGCGGAGCGTGCCGCGTCACGACCGACTGTGAAGTATCCCCCGTGTCGCTGCCGCGTGACGGCATCGACCGTGGCGGTGTTGGGATCGAAGCCTCGAGCCACCATTGGTTCGGATTGGCTGATCAACGAATTGCCGCGAGGAACCGAGTTGATCACTCGTTGGGATTCTCCGGCATCCTTAGACGGAAGTGCCCTGCAGGGGTATTACCAAGTCGGCCCGCCCCTGCGCAAAACGCTGTGTCGGTGGATGATTTGAGCATCGGGAAGTCATCGTGACGTTCCGGTTGATGCTGTCGTTCCGAAAAACTCTGGTCTTGTTCGATGCGGACGTTCGCGCTGTGCGAACGGCATCAAATGGACCTTCCCTGTCTTGTCCTCATGAAAGGACTTCTCTATGTCGATCCGCAAAATCAGTGCGATGTTGAGTGTTGTGTTCGCAATTGGTCTCGTGGCTTATGCCGCCGACGAAAAGGCGACATTCAAGGCGACCTGCCCCGTTTCTGGCCAACCGGCTCTGGTAGACAAGACCGCCGATTACAAAGGTGGCAAGGTCTATTTCTGCTGTGGCAACTGCCCCGGCGCTTTCGCCAAGGACACCGCCAAGTTTGCCACCAAGGCCAATCAGCAATTGATCGCCACAGGCCAGGCGAAGCAGGTCAAGTGCCCGCTGTCCGGTGGCAAGCTGAATCCTGAAGCCACGGTCACCGTGGGCGACGTGAAGGTCGGATTCTGCTGCAACAAATGCCAGGGCAAGGTTGCCGATGCCAAGGGCGATGAACAAACCGCTTTGGTCTTCAGCGACGAAGCGTTCAAGAAGGGCTTTGAAGTCACCAAGAAGTAAGACTGAATTTCTGGTCTGAATGCCATCCGACTGGCGGCCTTCGCAAGAAGTCCGCCAGTTTTTTATTGCCTCGGTCGCGAAACTCGGCGGACATTTCCCTCACCATTGGCGGGCGAGAATCTCGCACGCGACATATTAGAGCAACCCCGCGAAATTTGTCGGTGACGGGCCTGATTTCTTCCGCGGCCCGGCTTAGAATCACCGCTTGAGAGAGCGGTCAGTCAATGCGTGTTTGTTTTCGTCGGAATAAAGGCTGAGATGTCAAAGTTTGCGGTGATCCTGCCAGCGGCGGGGAAGAGCAGCCGGTTCTCACAACAGCGGAAAAAGGTCTTTATCGAATTAAAAGGCCGGCCGGTCTGGGTGCGCACGGCCGAGCAATTCGTCAATCGTAGCGATGTCGTGCAGACGATTCTGGTGATCTCGCCCGATGATCTGGAATGGTTCAAAGAGAAATTCCGTCCCAACCTGGCCTTCATGGACATCGAAGTGGTCACCGGCGGTGCCGAACGGGCCGATTCGGTGCTGAAAGGGTTGGCGCGGGTCCGGGCCGATGTCGATTTTGTCGCTGTTCACGATGCGGCTCGGCCATTGATTGTGAAAGACTGGATCGATCAGGTCTTTCGCGCGGCCGAACAGCACGACGCTGCGATTCTCGCCACACCGGTGACCAGCACGCTCAAACGCGTCGATGCCCACCAGACGATCGAAGAAACGGTCTCACGAGCCAATCTGTGGGCCGCACAGACGCCCCAGGTGTTTCGCCGACAGCTGCTGATGGATGCCTATGCGAAACGCGGCCACCTGCAATCGACGGACGAAGCGCAGTTAGTCGAACAATTGGGGCACCCGATCAAAATCGTGCCCGGTTCGGCACTGAACCTGAAGATTACGACTCAGGAGGATTTTCGGATCGCCGAGCACTTATTTGACGCCTTGCCCAGGGAAAAGCTGCCGGGCTTTCTGCATCCGTTCAACGACGAGCGATCTGACCTTTAATGCCGATCGGCGAAGCAGGCGGCGGGTGGTGTCTGAGTAAAGCGGCAATTCCTGCTGGCGGCGTGCAATTTCTGGCTGAAAAACTGATCCAGCGGCGGTCGTCATCCCGACTTGTTTTTCAGGCTTCATGAGATATAGTTGTCCTCGCTTCCGCGAAGCCGGAGAGGTGGCTGAGTGGCCGATAGCACCGCTTTGCTAAAGCGGCGTCGGGGTATCCCCTCGACCGGGGGTTCGAATCCCCCCCTCTCCGCTCAAACCCGCAGCACTTTGGTGTTTGCGGGTTTTTTCGTTTCAGGTGGTTGAGGCCGGTCGGACTGCAAAATGGCCCCCCGCGCCAACCACTTTGCAACCATTACGCGGTCCGGCTTCCAAGGAGGTTGTCCATGTGTGCCGCAGCGGTATTCTCCATTCCTGCCATCATGTGGGAATACGTGTCCTTGGTGCGACTGATTTTGAAATGTCCAAGATGTGCCTGAACGAGCTTCGGATGCGTCCCCTCTGCTGAAGAGGACGGATGACGCAGATCACGGAAAACGACCGTCTCGAGGATCGCCGCCACGACGAAAACCGCCACAAAACTGGCTAACATTCCAGTTGGAGATGCGATTTTTCTTCCCGAACGTCGGATTGGTTAGGACAACACTGACCCGTTCCACCGGTGAATGCGCGAAACGATCCACGCCGGATTTGATCGGCAGATGTCGGCATCAATGCCGTGCCGATACAGGCTCATGATGTCCAGCCGAGCGGTATTCGGCACCGGTTCCCACTCGTTCATGAACTTTGTCCGCAGAAGCTTCTTCTGGTCTTTGGCTAGCCTGTCGACCTGCTCAACGCCGTCATCGTAAGTCGGCAGCAGGACTCCACGCGTGCCTGCCGCGCGATTGCACGCTATGTCGTCGTCGGTCGCTTGCGATCGCAAGCGATTTGTCTCATCCACTTGGAACGTTACCTGAGCCAGATTTCACCCACAGATTCCGGTGAGGAGGCAAAAATAGTCGAATGCATACGTCGTATCATTCATAACGCAGCGCATCAATTGGGTCCAAACGGGATGCCTTCCACGCCGGATAAAAGCCGAAAGCAATTCCCACCGAAGCGGATACCACGAAGGATGCGATGATTGCTGGAATCGAGGCTTCGATCGGCCATCGAAGCAGGTACCACACCAACAGTGATGCACTACGGCCGAGTATGATTCCCATGAAGCCACCGAAGAGGCACAAAATGATGGCTTCAATGAGAAACTGACGCATGACATGATACGATCTGGCGCCCACTGCCATGCGCAAGCCGATCTCTCGCGTCCGCTCGGTCACGGACACGAGCATAATATTCATAATCCCTACGCCGCCAACGGCCAAGGAGATCATCGCGACGATGAGCAGCAGACCACCCATCATCTGAGACATCGCGCCGAAGGCTTTCAGCATTTCACTCATGTTACGAATATTGAAATCATCGTCCTGACCCTCTCGAATATGGTGGCGTTCGTGAAGGAGCGTTGTAATCTGAGCAATGGCATGTGGTATTTCGTCTGTCGAAGCCGCTTTCACCATGATCTGGTCAACGTTGGTGAACCGCGTGTGCTGCGGATGATTCGTGGATTGAGTCGAATCGCGAGCAGGATAAAGTGCCTTCGAGCCTGGATACAGCTCGCTTAACGAGTTCCTGTCCGAGCTTGAAGAGTTGCTGGTCGATCCCTGGCTGGAGCCTCCTGTGTTGTTTCCGGAGACGCGATATTTCAGTGTCGTCCATGGGGCAATCAGAATATCATCCTGGTCCATCCCCATCATATTAGCGCCCTTTCTTCCTAGCACACCAACAACGCGCAAAGTGACATTCTTAACTCGAAGATCCTTGCCTAGTGGGGATTCGCCTTCAAAAAGCTCTTTGGCCAGCGTCAAGCCAATCACACAGACCTTGTTGCTGCCGCGCACGTCTCGGTCGGTGAACATTTCTCCTTCATCAATCTCATTCCAGTCACCCATCTCGCAGCCCACACCGTAGACTGCAACAATGTTTTCGTGCCGCAGATTCGCTGCCGCCAATGCTTCGTTTTTGAATCGTTGTAATCGTCGGCGATCGATGGCCGCCGCGAACGGGAGGATCTTCAATGCGACTTTGCGACGGAGGGAGAGCTGTTCAGCTTCATAGACTACCCCCATTCCGCCAGCAATTGACCAAGTCTGGATTCGCGATCGCTCGTGTTGTCGTTACTCATCATGTTTTCTCAAGCCGGGCCCATCAATTCACGAAGCTTACGAAGACCTCGAAATAGCAGCCCCGCAACTGCCGGGCGACTTTTTCCGACTTGAGTTGCCACTTCCGCCAAAGGCATCCCTTTTAAATGGTGAAGTTCCAGGACCTCCCGCTGATCTTCGGAAACTTGTGACAGGGCTTTGGCAAGCGCCAGTACCTCTTCCGCGCGAACGACATGACCACTCGGCGAAGTTTGATCGGCGGTCAGCGCTCGTTCCAATCGCGATGCGGACAAGTTGAGTTCCGCCTCCAGCGAATATTCTCGCCCCACATTTCGTGACTGCGTCGAATAATGACGTGCCGTTCCCGCGATCACATTGGCAAGCACTGCTCGAAGCCACGCGAGCCGCTCTGTCTCTGTCTGTCCTTTGAACTGGTTTTCATTCCGGCAGGCTTCCAGGACTGTCTGCTGGACGATGTCGGATTCGTTCAATTTGCCACGCATTCGAGAACCCAATTGCATGCTTGTCAAAAGCCGCAGATAATCCCCGTATTCCTCGATCGGTCGATGCTTTTCCTTCGATGGTCGATTCATGTCACACCATTTCTGCGTTATCGCTCGATTCCCAATTTGGCATCTGACAAATTGTATGGGAAAATAGAATTCTGGCCAAACAGTTCAGGAACGATCAGGTCATTCACCGCTCTAGATGAATTGTGATGAATTTGCCCCGGAAGCCTGATAATTCGGCGCTTCTGGCATTTGACGGAAACTCTAATGTCCACATTCACATCCAATCGGCAATCGATTTCGGTGCCACAGCGGATTCAATGGAATTTGTGCTCTTTTTGCTGAGCTTTGGCGATCATTCAAGGGGTTCATCTGAGAAACACGGTAGAGCCTGTCTACGATATCGGAACGCTCCATTGCCGATTGGTTCCGATCAGACGATTTCGCAGCCCTATATCGTTGCCCTGATGGCTGAAGCCCTGGAACTTGCACCTGGCGACCGAGTCCTCGAAATTGGGGCAGGATCGGGTTATGCCGCGGCGGTTCTTTCGCGACTCGCTCAGGATGTGTACACAGTTGAACGACTAGAGAATCTGGCCGATTCCGCCAGATCGAGATTGAAACGCTTGGGCTTTGATAATGTGCACGTGTTATACGGGGACGGCACCCGTGGCTGGCCAGCGGAAGCCCCGTTCGACGCGATTGTTGTCGCCGCCGGCGGTCCGCAGATTCCGCCGGCCCTATTACAGCAACTGGGAATTGGTGGCAGACTGGTGATTCCTGTCGGACAGCTTCGGCATGAACAGCGCTTGATACGAGTGATTCGACGAGGAACAGAAAAATTTGAGCAAGAGGATCTCGGCGGAGTGTGGTTTGTTCCGCTGATTGGAGAAGCTGGTTGGCAGGTGGTCGATAACCAAATACCGCGAAATGTCTCGCCGATAAAGCCCCCACGTACTCCCGCGATCAAGCTGACTCTGCCGAGCATGATTGCGGATGCGGCAGAGCCATTTTCATCGATCGAATCGGCTAACCTGCAGCCTCTACTCGAACGGATCGGGGACGCTCGAGTTGTGCTGATTGGCGAGGCAAGCCACGGAACGTCCGAATTTTACCGGATGCGGGCCGAGATCACGAAACAGCTAATTGAACAAAAGAACTTCGATTTCGTCGCGGTGGAAGCCGACTGGCCCGACGCGTACCGAATCCATGATTTCGTCACCCATAAACAACGGAAGGAACCCCACACATGGGAAGCGTTCGCCCGGTTTCCGACTTGGATGTGGCGGAACCAGGAGGTGCTGGACTTTATCCACTGGTTACGGGAGTTCAATCTCAAGCATCGGCCGCCTGACAGACGGGTTGGCTTCTACGGGCTCGATCTTTACAGCATGTTTACGTCGATTCATCGTGTGCTGCATTATCTCAAGAAGGTCGATCCAGGCGCGGCCGAGGTAGCCCGCGAGCGTTATGGTTGTTTGACGCCTTGGGAGCAGGATCCTGCCACGTACGGTCGAGCGGCATTAACCGGACGCTATCGAAGTTGCGAAAAGGACGTGGTGCAGATGCTGCGCAACTTGGTCGCGCGACAGGCCGAAGCTGCTCTGAAAGATGGCGAGGAGCTGTTTGACGCCCAGTTGAACGCGAAACTCGTTGCCGATGCCGAACGCTACTATCGCGTGATGTACTATGGTTCGGACGAGTCCTGGAATCACCGCGACCGTCATATGTTTCAGACATTGCTCTCGCTGCAACGTCATTACGGACGTGGCAGTAAGGCCATCATATGGGAGCACAATTCGCATCTGGGCAACGCCGCGGCCACTCAGTTTGGCCGTCACGGGCAGATCAACGTTGGACAACTGTGTCGTGAACAATTCGGAGATGAGATGTACGCGATTGGTCAGGGGACTGACCATGGAACGGTCGCCGCGGCATCAGAATGGGACGGCGAGATGGAAATCAAACAGGTCCGCCCGGCGCTCTCGGAGAGCTATGAACACTTGATGCACCTGACCGAGATCGATCGCTTCTTTCTGCCGATGACAAAGGCGAAAAATCAAAAACTGACATCGGCGTTGGAGGTGCAACGCCTCGAACGGGCCATCGGCGTGATTTATCGACCTGATACCGAACGCCAAAGTCACTATTTCGACGTTTCGCTTCCTGGTCAGTTCGATGAATGGATCTGGTTCAACAAGACAACGGCTGTTCGACCCCTGACGACAGAGCAACTGGCCGATCACGAGCCATCGCATCCGTTTGTGATCATCGATCGGTAATAAGGTCTTTACGTTGACGGTATTCGCGTAGCTGATCGGCTCTGGAACTTGCACGAAGGGCCGTTGATGGCTGACGGAACTGAGTCACTCAAGGCGGTACCCAAATGAAACGCGACGAACTCGCTTTGGCGCTGATGATGGATTTCGCCCGGTACACAGGACTATTGGGAAATTCAGATTCACGCCGGTATCTTTGGACGGACGCCTTCGCCGTATGCAATTTTTTGGGGATTTATCGTCAAACCGGTGATCGTGAATTTCTGGATCTGGCTGTAGGACTAGTTAATCAGGTGCATCACATTCTCGGTCGACACCGAAATGATGATCCAAGACGTGGATGGATTAGTGGATTGAGCGAACACGAGGGCGAACTTCGCCCCACTTGCGGCGGGCTGCGGATCGGTAAACCGATAAATGAACGACCACCAGATCAACCAATCGACCAAAGATCGGAATGGGACAGGGACGGCCAATATTATCACTATTTGACGAAATGGCTGCATGCCCTGCATTGCACCGAGCGGCAGACGGGTGACGCTCGCTATCACCGTTGGGCCGTTGAATTGGCAGTTGTTGCTCAACGATCGTTCACGCGATGCTCATTTCCCGGTTTTCCGAAACAGATGGTATGGAAAATGAGTATCGATCTGAGTCGACCGTTGGTCTCTTCCATGGGGCAGCACGATCCACTCGATGGGCTTGTCACCTGCCTGGAATTGCAAACAGATCATGACGTCAGTCTGGATCAGGCCATCAACGAACTGACTCCAATGTGTGCGCACGGCGACTGGGGCACTGACGATCCCCTTGGGGTCGGAGGATTGCTGGATGCGGCCTCGCGTCTTGCCCAACTCGTGTTCAATCGAGGTGTCGAATACCGTGGGTTGTTGCGGCAAATCCTGGTCGACGTGGAGACCAGCTTGTACGACATTGCGGAGTCATCGTTTCTCAGCAATCCAGCAGAGCGGCGATTGGCCTTCCGGGAACTCGGCCTATCAATCGGTTTTCAAGGGTTAGAGCGGATCAATGGAATCGTATCGAGTGATCGGGAGATATCATCGCTGGTCGCTTCGACAGCGGCGGTGAGCCATTGATACACGGATCGCTTTTGAAGTCGACATGTCTCTGAGACAGTCAGTATCCTTTCCAGGAAGCGACTCCCCTTCTCGCTTTGCGTTCCGAACGAGAGCTTGCGATAAATCACGG
>CAIQIR010000079.1 GCA_903871875.1 uncultured Schlesneria sp. | reverse complement strand
TAACGCATGGGAATGGTGTTCGGATTGGTACGACAAGGATTACTACAAGAACTCGCCAGGAGATGACCCTCAAGGACCGATTACCGGTTCGTCGCGAATGATTCGCGGCGGCGGCTGCTGCAACACTCCGGTCGGCCTGCGGTGCGCTTTCCGTGAAGTCTGTCCTCCATCGACGTGCCACTTTGGCAGCGGTTTCCGCGTCGTCCGAGTTCAGTAGTGTCCGTCCTCAACCCGTGCAGCCTTTTCCTGAAAAGTCGACGCTCTCGTTTTCTGGACATTGAAATGGCGAGCAAGACCGCCAGGAAAGACATGCTGGACAAGGGCGCGACTTGGGAGGAATATCCCAGCCGCCGGAGAGTGAATGGTAGACAGCGTGTCCCAATAAATATTGGACCGCTCAAACGAACGATACCACCGGAGACTTTGTACCTCTCATGAATCCCATACACGCACGGCCGGCATATATCGATCGGCCAAGGAGCGCGCATGCGGAGACGATAGTAAGTATTCCTGGAACCAGAGATGCTTGCTGAACACGCCTTCGTTGCGTTGCATTCCCTTGGCATCTGCCCGATAGAGACTACGAGCCTGATCGTAAAGCATTTGCCAATTGGTCTCATCGCAAATATTTAGGAAGAATACGCCGTTGCATTCACACAGCAGACGGGACGCCTTGAGTTGTTCAATGTCGTCACTGGATTCAAACATCGCAACAATGTTGTGATCGACGACAATTCGTGGATAGATAGCGAGTTGCGACTCAAGCTGATGTGCGCCCGCGTATGCGGGGCTGTAAGTGATCGCCCCACTGCGGAAGTGTTGCTGAAACGTCACGCCGCCGCGGAGAAACAGCCCATTGACTAAGAAAGACACTTGCACGTCCCGCAGCACATTCAGAAACTCTTTTAGCCTCCCTCGATCTGCACAGGTCAAGATAATCGTGTCGGAAATGGCTTGGTGAGGAAATTCAGCATCATTCACGCTCGCCAAGCATCTAAGAGAGCTTTCCAGCACATCTTTAAATGCGAGTGTCCCCGACGTTCTGTCGCGGCTTAAGCGATCACGGTATCCAAGGACATCAAGGAGAGCCGCATAGACATAGGGCAAATCATTCACGGAAGCACCTCGGCAATCTTTGCAATCTCCGTCTTGTATTCAATCATTTTTTCGAGCCAAGGAGTCCAAACCGTGCCATAATACATTTGCCCTGTGGTCGATGCCTCCCGGGTGTGTTCTTGTCGAATGTCAAAAATTGCGCGACCGAACATCTGAGCAACCGGAGCGAGCGGCCCCACGTCCCGAATCGTGGCGACAAATGGCTGTTGCGGATTGCATTTCGGACCAGCCGCCACACCACCCGGCCCGAGCAGATCTGATGCAATCTTTTGGGCGATCAGGTTCTGCCATTTTTGATAGGACTCCTTCACACGGCCGCTATGCACTTTAAAATTTTGTATCACGGCCCCGAGCATCGCTGGTTTTCCCGGAAACGAATCGATCCCAAATGGCCCGAATGTCTGAGTGATCTGCGCATGCCGTTCCGTCCATTGACGGATAACTGAACCAAGAACCCGGACTGCCTGATAACAAAAGCGGTCCGGGGTAAGTGGCAATATAAACCCATCGCACGACAACACTACCGTTCGAGTGATAGCTCCCGTGCTTGGGCCCACATCGCAAAGGACGTATTCAAACGTATTTGCCGCCGCAAGCGCCTGTAGCATACGATAGAACACCACATACGTATTTTTTTCATTGACATTTTCCGTAATCGCCTGATTCCAGGCGTTTCCAAAATAGTTCTCGGCCATTGTGAACTCCAAATCCCCACGAAGAATTGAAAGATTCGGGTACACGTATGAGGTCACAAGCTCAATCGTTGCAGGATCGATCGTCCTCGTATCACCGAAAAATCGGGGACTCAATGCTTGATAAATGGAAGTTCCGGGGAGTTCACAATCAGGGTCGTCCAACAACTCGCTAGACGCGAAAAACATCTCTGTTGCATTACACTGTGGATCACAGTCAACAATCAGGACCTTTTTTCCTCGTTGTGACAGCAATGCCGCCAAATTAAACAAGGTAGTAGTCTTCGACACCCCACCCTTGTTGTTGTACATAGCGATAATCTTTGTCATCGACATATCCTTTACGTTGCACCGGCAGTGATAGCCACCTGAACTTTTCAAACAACTAAGTGTTCGTCACATTCCATAAACCGGCAGCTGCCTACATTTCGCGCAGGATCACGATGATGGGACAACGCTCTGGCTGCCTGCACCACTAACCCAGGCAACCGAATTAGCGCCTTCGTACCGCAAAAACAAATTACGAGGGCCTAAAACCAGATTAGGAAGACTGCATTCGGAAGCAGCCCCCGAACAGCACGTACGAGCTTACGTTGTGTAACAATCGCCGTTGATTTTTCTCGGCCACCGCCCGGCGAATCATGAATTCTCCATACATATATCAGATCGACGCAGTTTCACCATCGTCGACGTTTCAGTCGAACAAGATTGCCCGATACGCTTAGCTCCCCACAGTTCGTCCGATGATGAAGCAAATCCCCATCAGGAAACCCGCGATGACAATGGCTGCCGCGATGTTGCCTTTTTTGATTTCCTCGGCGAAATCGATTTTCGTCTCGATCAGGTCGAATAGCTTATAGCCGAAAGCGGACATGAGAATTCCCATGATGCCGAAAGCGGCTGAGATCGCGAGCGATTCCCACATAGATTGACCTTTGCTTACACGTTAGAGACTTGTTTTTTTACCCCGGCAATCGGGGAGCAGACTTCATGACTTTGGAACGCCGCGATATGGGCCGAACGCCGTAGCGATGACGACGCAAAAAAGCCGCCGCAACTGTCCTGGATCGCACATTCGCGGCATTTGTCGATGTACTCGTTCTTCCAGTCCGAAATGCTTTTACGCGCCACCGGCCAAAGCACTCGGTCAAGTACACATAACTGATGGTTGTAAATGGAAACATTCAGATCGTGTTGCCGCAGCACATCCACGGCTTGCCGAAGCTGCTGTCGATAGTCAACGGGATCAATCCAAAGAGCTTCGAGGTTCATCTTGACGTAGCCCATCATCTCGAGCCCCATCAACGCAATGTGCTCCACAAAGGGGAGGTTGCGAGCAACAAACCGAGCAAACTGCGGTAGACGATCCACTGTCTCGCGGTGCAACACCATTCGTATTTCAATTCTCTGGCCACACCGTGCCAAATTCATGATCCCCCGAACCGTCTGGTCAAACGCTCCGGCCGCCTGAACCACGAAGTCATGCCGATGTGGAATATCGGAGTAAAGCGGAATACCAATCATGAAGTCCGGATGATCAATCGCTTCGAATTCTCGGCACAGAGACAGATAATTAAACAATCTCCCGTTCGACAGCATGTGCAACGCTGTATCAGGCAAATGTTCTTTACAAGCCCGAAGTACCTGTAGTAAGGAGCCGCCAAGCAGCGTGGGCTCGCCTCCAGTAATCCCAAGCTCTGCCGAATCGGGTGCCATCAATGGAATGGCGTCCAAATAAGCTTTGACCAGATGGCTGTCGTCGCCAGCCTTGGGCGGCTGCGAGCACATCAGACAGTTGCTGTTGCACCGCTCAGTCAAAAGCATTGCGTTGAAAGGCGAACTCCGGCGGTACACGACCCAAAGTTCACCAGTCTTCGGGTTGATGCGGACAATGTCTCCGTCAGACAAATACGACAGTTCTTCAGGAATCGGCCAAATAACGCGAGTTTGTCCGGGCGATTGCAGGTGGGCGCCACCTGCCGAAAGATAAGCCCGATATCCAGGGGGAGCGACTTCATCTGGCCCAAGGATATACGCCTCGCGATCGCCGGCTAACGGTGAGCCGGGTGTTCCCCGCACAACCCGTACGACGAATGGCTCACCATCATCGCGCTTGGGCATTTTTCCGTGCAACTTGATCATCGTTGTCGCGCCCTAAAGCCAGCTCTTCAGAACTTGGGATGACCGTTCATCGTCTTCCAATAAATGAATCAGATGACGCATGATGCCCATGTTTTTCTGACAAAAAGCGCTGGACGGCTTGAATCCCACGACATCGCGTTGCGTGGCATAGTGGTAAACGGGATCACTTCCACAGTAGGGCTAAAAACCGCAGTCCACGCACATCGGAACACACTCAGTCATCGTCTCCGAGAGAATGTCGATCAGATTGTCCGACGACATCACCTCTTCGAAAGAGTCCGTATGCAGATTGCCCAGACGAAATCGGCGATCTCCTGATTCTGCCAACATCCGCGCTTCATCCGAAGCATAAATATCGCCGTCATAGTTAAAAACAATTCCGCTAATCCCAATTCCCGCCGGCGACTGCAAGTCGACGTAGCCGGTCGGATAGGGAGTGAGAATCTTGCGAAGAATGAGACTCGAATAGTCTTCACGAAAGGGGATGCCTCGATAATTCAGCTCGACGATGTACTCCAGCGATCGGCGGTAGAAGTCCAGCCACTGTTCGATGGAATATCCGGTCACCAGGCCTGTTTTGACGGCAAATCCATAAGGGCTCAAAGGGCGTAGAAAAATACTGTTAAACCCTTGGCGAACATATTCGTCGACGATTTCCACGGGCTGCGACAGGCTCGCTTCTGTCGTCGTCATCAGAGCGGCAACTCGATCGGCGCCCAGCGCCTCTCGAGACCGGCCAATCCCAGCGACTGCGACCTCGTAACTATCACCGCCTGGACGTGGTCTGTTTTGGTTGTGCAGCGTCCTCGGCCCATCAAGACTCGTCGAGATGAACACATCATGCTCTTTGCAAAACGAGAGGATCTCGTCGGACAAACACATCAGATTGGTCGCGATCACAAATCGAATGTCGCGGCCCTCGAGCACATTGCGGTCGTTAACTCGCGTAACGATGTGACGGATCAACTCAAAGTTCAGCAGCGACTCCCCGCCCTGGAATTCGACTTTGATAGCAGGGGACGGGCTGTGAAACATAAAGTCGATCGCGCGGTCGGCCGCGGCGATCGTCATGTCGTACGCATGGCGATCAACAGATTGACGGGAAACTTGGCAATATGGACAGCTATGATCACATCGAAGCGTCACCACGAACATAAACAGGGACGTGAAGTTGGCCAGCAGTGACTGTTTTGTCCGATACTTAACCGCGAGAAGATCCAGGGCAACCGTAGAGTCATCGTCCAGAAGAAAGTGCTTGGACTTCAGTTCGTCATAGACCGCAGAATTTGAATCCAGCTCGTGCCGAATGAATTGGCGGGCAATCGCTTTCGGCAGCACGACATGCTCCCCGGCGAAGTTCGTCAGCACATAACGAAGGGCATCCAATGCGATCAACCGAAGCGGCAGCAATGAATAACCAGTCCCCACTCTGGCACGGAAAGCGGCAGCGCCAAGGAACCGATCATTGAGGAGTGGCAGCGTCGGCAGCATTCAAACCTCGAAGATGGCTCATGGTTCAGTGGAAAATGAAGTCAGCATTACCGGACCTGTGATGAAGCGATCCCGAGCGGGTCGTTTCGATAGTCGCCGCTCTCACCGGCATGGTCGGTCAACGAAACTTGTGAAAACGCCTGCGCCAAAAGGAGGTTTCTGACCCGTTCCGTCTCTTCCGCGACAGATTCACGGAGATCCTGATCGAGCACCTCGTTGCGAAATTCGCCCTCTAACAAATCCAGCGCCGACGTTTTTGATTTCGGGGTCAGGCGGACCTCAATTCGACCGTCAACATTCGCCAGAATCTCCGCGAAACACCGATCCCCAAACCGGTAAGCGGCTTTCTTAACAGCGGCCAGTCGATAAACCTGAGCATCGAAGCAAAGAACAATCTGCGAGGGCGAGTCGGCGTCCATCCACTGTGACCTTTATCAGCAGTCAAGAAGCCCCGTCGTCCGGTAACTTCAGATATCTCTATTTGGAGCCGCCAATTACGTGTTTCTTCAGCAAAATCGGAGCGTTGTTTCCGTCCTTGAGCTGAATGGTTTCTTCCTTGTAATCAACGCTAAACAGCGTGAATTTGTCGATTTTTTCTCCGACCTCATACAACTTCGTACGACCGAACTTTCGGTCCTTGATAAACGCTTTGTCTTTTAGCGCCGTGTGTATGATCATGTGGAGCTGAAATCGCACCGTTGGATCAGTGAGGTCCAGCCCAACCACTGGGGCCACGGGGAGATCGGGCAGCACCTCCCGGGGTCGCTTCTCGACCTGCTCAGGCATAACAACTGGGGCGTTGGGATTGGGCGCAGGGACCACCGGGACGGCATCCGCGCCGTTAGCTGGAACCGGCGCCGCCACGACCTCTGCCGCCACGGCCAAGTTTTGACTCGGTTCCGTCTTAACAACTGGCCGAGGTGGCATTGAAACCGTCGTTCTGGCCGCCGGCCTCTTTGGCGCACTCTCTAGAACAGAGCCCGACGAGCTGTCTGGGACACTGGACGCCCGCGACGGCCGACTGCCTCCGATAGATGAGGAAGCGTGCGACGCATGTGAAGAATGCGACGAGTGAGACGAATGCCCCCGACCACCTCGTGCCAACGAGCCTCCCATACCGCTGGATTTCAAGACCAAGGGACGTGGCAACTGAACCGATGGGAACAAGGGTGCACTGATAGACACACGGTCAAAAAGACCCTTGAGAGCGTCATTCTCGTGAGCAGTTGCTGAACCGCTTCCGAGGAGCGCCGCAGCCGCAGCCGCTACCGCTCCAATCTTCTGAGCGAAACGGGATGCAGAACCTCGAGTTGTGTCTTGTTCAACCATCTTCTCGCCTTGGTTGGGTGCCAATCAATTCGTGAGCGGAGGCCGTCGCAAAACGATACTAACAATCAAACCTGCGAAATGGAAATGATCCAGGGACTGCCGTGGAATGGAACGATCTGACAAACAACTGTATCGTAGCCTTAACAAAGATGGCACTATTCGTCCGCCAAAACCCATCCCGGGTCGATGCCATGCGCCTCAAATTCAAATGCCCGTGTGGAGCGAAGCTGGACGCCCCAATTCGCGTTATCGGCCGCGTAGCCCCATGTCCTGCGTGCGGAGCTCCGATCCAAGTCCCGAAACCGCCGAGAATCGTGGTCGAGGGGGCCATGAAGGCAATCCCTCATGTGATGCCGGGCCATTCATTGATGGAGTACGCCGAGATCGTCGAGCAGATAAAAGAGCTGATCGGGTTCAACACCGCTCTTTACAAACTCGCACTCCAGGAACCGCTCGTCGATACGCACAAAGACCACGCAATACGAGCGATTCGGAATCTCGCAGTATACATTCAGGACCGGCACGAAAAGACACAAGACAATCGTGCCGGCGAAAGCCGTCAAATCACGTCATCGTTGGCCTCGCGGGCGGCGGGCTCAAATTTCGGGGGCGTCGGAAGTCGCAAAGCGACCATTCGAAGCAACAATCGCTGGACCAAGAATCGTTGTCCGGCCATTGACGATTCGAGACACCCACTTGTTGATGCGGTGTTTGGACTAATCGAGTCGCTTCGATCGCCCGTGACGCCGACATGAAAGAAGACGCAGCGGTGGGCAACGACTAAAGCGTCGTTTCGTCGAGGCACTTGCGATTGCAATCGCGGCCCGGTCGCCGCCGCGGCGCATATCATTTCCGTCGCAGACGACCCCTCGTCTTGACAGAGATAACCGCGACTTTCTCTCGCGGCACCCCGGACACCACCATTACGACATTGCAAGGAAACTACGCGACAATATGTATTGACAATTTTTGTCGCTTTTCAATAATAATGTCACAGTCGGCTTTTAAAACATCCCGGAGAGACAGAAATGAATCGTGAACACAGCAATCAGCAACACGGAATCGGATCGCTCAATGCCAGAACCACTCGACGGGTGAGAGGGCGGGAAGCCCAGGCGGGCACGGAAACGGGGCGAGATCGTTCCGATCTACGGGTCGGTGACAAAGCCGGCGCAAGCGTCGGCCCAGTTCGGCCGCGGCGGCCGAACGAGAAGCGAGGTCTTGTTGGTCCGCCTTTGTTCCGGATGGCCTGCTGCTGGCTATGGCTCTGCGGGTTGCTGGGCGTGGTGTCTTTGCTGGGTCACCAGGTGGGTGCCGCTGCCGCAGAAAATATCGCCCGGAGTGACCGAAGCAGACCCACCTGTGGCGATGCGCTCATTAGCGAGGGCAGGGGACCCGTCTGCGCATTGGCGCCGTTCGCTTCGGCCCTGCGCTCAGAAAATCACGGCGATCGCGCATCGAGCGAATCGCAAACGCTACAAATCAGGGAACTTGGCCAACTTGGCCAAACGCAAAAGTGGCTCAAACGCTACAAAACAGGGATGTTTGCCAACTTGGCCAACTTTGCCAACACAATTTCAAAAAACCAGCCCGGTGCAGTTCCCAATCCCGCCATTGTTTTTCGAGGACACTCCGAGGGACTGGCTACTCGTGCCTTCGATTGCGTTACAGACAACCAGGCCACCAATGCGTCCTATCGCTTCGTTACTGATGCCAAAGGAGCTTCATCGTTCTGTCGAGGAGATGACCGAATTTCCGCCGCACCAAGAGCCCCACCCAATCACGGTCCGCGCCGCCTGGACGACACGCGATGGGGACAGCGCCGAATCGAAATGAAAGCGGCTCATTTCAATGTCTTCAGCAGCTTGGCGGCTTCTTTGCCTGATTCGGAGTCAGGATCGTCGGCGATCGCCTTCTCCAAGAACTTCCGCGCGGCGGGACGCTGATCTTTAACAAGTAATGACTTCGCGGATTCCAAGTAAGACTTCCCGCGACGAGCTTTCATTTCGAGCTCTTTCTTACCGGCTTCTTCTTTCGCCATTGCTTGCTTTTCGAGTCGGGCATTCTCGTAGACTTCACGCGCGGCCTTCGCCTGAGCTTGTTCCGCTTCCGTGAGAACAATTGCGTAATTCTGGTCCGCATGCTCGCCGACGACCTTCAATTCATCAGCCGAAAAAGCATCATCGAGATCACACTTATGGAGTTCAAATATCGTCTTACTACCACCGGCGACGGTTTCGTACGAATGGGTGCCAACGACCGCAAATGTGTCGGGCGACGAAAACCGCCCGCCGTCGATCATGTTTTTAGTATCGACGCCGACGACCTTGAAAGTCATCCGCGGTTGGCCTAGATGCGTCGTGACCAGGACCTCCCCGGTTTTCTTATCCAACACTTGAAGAACATCTATCCACTCCGCGAGGGTTCCCAACTGTCCGACTTCAAATCGCATCGGCCACAACACGCCAGAACGGAGAGGTGCTGACATCAACTTTCTCAGCTCATTCTGATTTCCCGCGATCAGCGTTTTCACCTGTTCGGTCTTTTCGACGTCGCCTGCAATCGTCGCCCGTTTTAACGCCTCCTTGGCCGAAATGATCTGCTTTATTTTCAGATCAAATTCGCCCCTCCTACGATCGCGAGCAGCGGTTATCGCCGCTTGCAAGGGATCGTCCTTAGCCACAGTCGCCGGCTTTTTCCGCTTCGCCTCGCGCGTTGCTAATGCTCCCTTGCCACCGCCCGGTTCCCCCGCAACAACGGCCGCAGGCTTCGCATCCACGGCCTCAGTTACCGACGGCTCTGCTTCGCTTGGAGTTATCGCCTTAACGGGCGCGGCGACGGCTCCTTCCGATACTGCAGGTGCCTGCGGCGGCGCCACTGGCGGCTGGACAGGTGGAGATACGTGTGGAGAGGGGGTTTCGACCTGCGTCGCTGGTTGTACGGAACTAATCGCAGTCGGCTCTGCCGGGGTCGATTCAAGGTTTTGAGCCGTTTGTGCCCGCTGACAACCGGTGCAGACAAATACCAAAACAGCAAATAATTGGATCGTGGCTTTCATAGATTTTATTTCCTTCGTGATCTCGACCGGAAAACGGGGATGTGAAGATTGTGAATCGCTCGTTAGGGCGACGGGTGAACTAACGGGCACAGACTGTAAAGCGAACTTGTCTTAGACTCCACTCTGCAGACATTTTTTTCTGGTCGACCTGGACCACACCGAGACTCTTTAATGAGAACTCGCCTGACATGACCGATGCCATCACACAGACCGAACGCGCAATCGTTCACGGCCAGGGGACTGGCTCGATTTCCCGCCATGAATCAGTGGCCTTCGCCCTGTTCAAAACCCCTTAGTCGTTGGACAGCCGGGAAACTCGTGCCTGTCCCGCTCTCTTCGACGTGAACGATGGCATGGCCACGGTTCTTTTCGCCCGTAGTTAAGATGTCGTAACAGGACTTCAACATGACCTACAGAAGCATGAAACAAGACTTAGTGAATTGCTAATCCGCCGCTTTGTGGACGGCGGTGACTTTACCGATGATGCGGAAATCGTCTTCGGGGCCGATCGGAATCGGCTTGAAACGTTTGTTCTCGGGCAGCAGTTGAATCTGACCCGCGCGATGATGCAGTCGTTTGACCGTAGCCTCGTCATTCAGCAAGGCCACGACAATGTCGCGATGATCGGCTAGCGGCTGCTGACGGACGATCACCAGATCACCCGAATTGATTCCCGCGTCGACCATGCTTTGACCAACAACCGTTAAGGCAAAGTACCGGCCCGACCGGACACTCGCCGCGTCGACCAGCACCTCACCCAACCTGTTTTCCAGAGCGAATAACGGCAAACCCGCCGCCACGGTTCCCAATATCGGAACCGCCACCAAACCGACCAGCCGAGTCTCCTCCGCTGATCGCAGGACCGTCAGACTTCGCGATTTTCCTGCCATTTGACCGAGATAACCGTTTCGCTTCAGCCGCTGCACCAGCTTGAAGATACTGGCCACCCCCTGATCCAGCTGATCAGCCAGTTCGCGCAGCGTGGGCGACATTCCTTCACGAGCCACATGCGCTTCGATCGCCTCGAGCACTCGCTGTTGCGGTGCCGTCAACGTCTCCACCAGCGGCCTGCCTCGTCCCCGCTTCGCCATGGCCCTCGTCACAATCTCCGTCGAATGACCGGCAATATTTTTGAAGAATTCCCTGAAAAGATCGGCTCGCCCTGCACTCAATATTTATGGCGAACAGAATTATTATTACAGGATACAAATAATTCCGCAATTATCAACACGGGAACTTTTCAACAATGCCGTTTTCCTGATGAATGTAGAAAAGCCCGCATCGATACAACGACGCCTACGAGATCGTTGTTTTGAATTCTTTGCGTCCTGGCGGCGTCGAACTGCCGTCGATTTCCGTCCGCGTGGAATATGATGACGTTGACCCGGGAAGGAAGCCGGTCGTCGCCCGAATCGACATCTTTGTGGTCAACTCGGCCGAGCTCAACGTAGAGATCTCGCCCGACAACTTTCAAGTCGCGGTACCAATCGCCACCGTCGTGAGCAACCGGACTGCCGACCCCGACACGACCGTTCGGGCCACACGTGTGCCGACAGACGTCAGTGAAAAAGCAGCGCAAGGGCGCAGGGAGGACGTCGCTAAGATCGTTTCGAATTCTTTGCGTCCTGGCGTCTTACCGTTCACTTCTTCACCCGAGCATTCCTCTGCCGGGCTGAATAGTGCCTCTCAGCAAGGTCGGAATTCGTCCTGCAGGTAACCACGACAGCAGGACTAGCGAACGAATTGCCGATAGGCAAAATAGCCGCCGATGAACAGGATCACCGCGCTGTTGGCGATCAAGAACCAGCGGACGCGGGAATTCGACTTGGGCCCATTCATGGGGGGCTGAGCGGATCCTCCTGAGATTGTGATCGCATTGCCGGCGCCGCCCATTTTGGCTCTCGCGGTTTGCTCGGCGATCTCCTTGTTCTTTTGCGTTTCACTGGGGGTTTGACCGACGGTGTACCCATAGTTGAGTGGTTGTGGCGGGCTCGATTTGTCCTGTGGGTCGGGACCGGGGAACTCCATGACAAACGTTCCTGGTTGAGTGTATTCCAGTACGAATTGTGAGTCGGGGACTCGTGCTCCACTCAACTCGGTGACCTGGACCACCTGGGACAGAAACGGGTCAGCGAAGACGACGCCCTGCGCCGTGCGAAACGTGGAATAGACAATCACGTAGCGTTGGGGCAACCAGAGCTGTCGATGTGGGAGTTGTTGGAAGTCGCTGCATGTACTGCGGAGCAGCAGCGTTCCGGGGTCGTACCACTCTTCTTTTTGTCGGACCGCGTAGTGCAGTGCGGGGTCCAGGAAATAGACCACACGCTTGGTTTTCGGCAGCTTCCGATTCTCGACGATGTCATTGAGAAATCGCTCGCGATCCTCGGGAGTGTAAAGTCCCCCGTTGTACATTTGCTTCATGTTTTCGAGGTCCGCCTGATCGGCCCAGGTCTTCTCTTCGTTTTCGACGCGTAATTCGATGCGGACATGGGGCCGATCTTCGATCGAGACGTTCGTGACCGAGAGCAATTCCCCGCCACGCTCAAGGCTGCCGAGGATGACCGATTCGGCCCGCAACCCGGCAGCTCGAAGTGGCCCCCGGGGAGGAAATCCGAGGCCCACGAACCCTTCAAAAAAGGAACTCCCAAAACAGTCTGGGGCCGAGTTTCCCTCGGACGCAGACCGGCTGGATTCGGCGACCTTTATCAAATTTCCAGGGAAGGGCCGTTCGTTCACAAACCCGAAACAACGCACACTGCCGTTGAAACTGCTTTCACGCTGCTGAACCATGGCACGATAGCCAGTATCCTCGTTGTAGGTGCCGTAGATTCCCTTCTCGAACGTGTAGAAGTTCTGATCTTGCAGGATGACTCGCGACTGATGCTCTTGGAGCAGGTGCTGGTAAGATCGACTATTGGCGATTGTCAGACGTTCGAAAGTTTCCTGCTCCGACAAACGACTTTGCAGTTGTTCCGTGTAGGAAATCGTGATCGGAGTCAGTTGGGCGGCGTTGTCTTGCAACGCCTGTTGGATCTCGGCAGCCAGGCCCGTGTGGACCGTATTGTCCGCCGGTTGAGCGACCACGGGAGCTTGCGGCGGTTCCTCACGCGGAATCTGGAGCGCCAGGCCGGCGGCGGCGATGACGAGCAGTCCTGCGGCGGCGATTTTGAGATTGGCGAACAGCATGGATTTCAGCGTGCCTTGTGCCAGAGCCACTGCTTTGGAGGATGCCGTGCCCACAGAGACCGTTTGACCGACGGAGAGAACGCCTGCCGTTTGCAATGTCGACATCGCCAATGCCGACGGCACGGCGGCGGATGCGGCATGCTGTGACATCAAAATTGCTAAGGCTCCGGCGGACAGCGTCACCCCCTGTCGGGCGAGTCGTTCGGCCAGCAGCGAGCGGGCTTTGGCCAGCCGCGTGGCCAGTGTTCCTGGCGACCAGCCCAGTGCCTTCGCCGCGTCTTTCAGCGTGCTGCCACCGATATCACACAACACAATCGGCGCGCGGTATTTTTCCGAGAGTCGGTTCAATTCCTGGTCCAGCATCGGTTCCAGATCGAGCCAAACCGTTTGCGGAACCGCGACAGGCTGGTGAGCGGCAGTCATCGGTGTCTCCTTAACGCGACGTTTGTTCAAGGCGGCTTTGGCTCGCAGCGAAACGTGAAAGGCCACTCGATACAGCCAACTGGGCAAGACCTCCGAATTCTTGACCGCTTTGGCTTTCTGGGACAGGATCAGAAACGTCGCCTGGAACGCGTCTTCCGCGTCATGATGGTTGCCGATCACACGACGGCAGACGCCGTAGACCAGCGGGCCATGAACTCGAATCAGTTCGGCGAACGCCGCCTCGTCGCGACGTTGAACGAATTTTTCCAGCAATGGTGAGCCGTGCATCTCGACGTTCTCCGCCCCGGGCGCACCAGCGACGCCTGCCTTCGCGGAGTGATTTTCCCACAAATGATTCACGTTAATTTGCTTCCCTTCCGGCGGGAAAAGACTGACCGATTTTCCACACCGCCCGCTGCCAGACAAGACGATCGTCTGGAATCCCCCTCGGTTTGTGATCGTACGGAGTTTTGCGCCCCCGTATTAATCCCCGGCTGTCCGGCTTTTATGTCCGAAATTCCCTGTTTGCGAAATTTTTCCGCTTTTTGGTCGTTGGGTGCAACGGCCCCCATCCAGGCTCCGGCGCCTGGGACTCGATTGTGAACGGATCGGCTGGCGCAAAGAAGGTCACGCCGTACTGCCGAGGCGCCACGAAGCCGGGAGGGCCGGAGCCGGGACCGCCGGTGAATTCGTTGCGTCCTGACGTCCCTGCGGCTTGGCGCTCACTTCCTGGCCTCGACTCACCTCTCGGGCGGAATGGCGTTGGGAAGATCCAGCAAGAGGCGTCGGAACCGGATCCAGGCTCGTGGCGCCCTCACCGTCATTGCGACATCGCCAGCAATGCCTGCGACAGACCTTCTCGACACATTTCGTCGACATTCTGATCCAGAGTGGGTCCGGGATCTTGTTGAGACGATCTGCGGGGCTTAGGGAGCAGTAGCCAATACGAGATGAGAGTCAATGGGATGACGATGGACCAATAAGGGATCATACAGTCTTCGTCTCGTCGGTTTCCTTCACGACTTACACCAAAGTGAAAACCCGCCCAATCCCGTCGCCATTCGATTTGATGTTGTGCTGACCAAGGAGTCGTCTCCATCGGGGTTCCGTCAGCATCAACCGTCACCTCGGTTCCTGATGAATATGTTGTGGAACTCCAGGCCGAGGTTTGATCCAGTGTCGTCAATCGATAGAAATCGAGACCGCCGCCCATCGATGTAACGCCGCAAGCGGCATTGCCAAATGGCACCTCAAGGTCGTCGAATGTGAATTGACTCCGCACCCAGCCGCCCATGAACACGCAGGCCATCACGAGCGTCACACAGCCCAACTTTCGTCTCCATCCGTGGAAAAACTCGCCCATGATTTGCTCCAACAGCCCCTCCACTCGTTGCCGAAAACAACCACCCAACGTTCAAGCACTCCTTGCATCTCAAATTCGGCCACCACTACCATGTCAAAATGTCTTAACCGCGTCAATCGCGGCTCTCTCCACGTCGGCTCAAGAACCTCCTTCGAGAAGACAGACGATGCGTTTTCCATCTCCACTCATGGCAGTCGTCGTTTTGGCGGCGGGTGTCGTTTTTGCAGACGACAATCTCGATGAGTCCAAAGCCATCGGAAAGATTGAGCTGTTGGGCGGTAAAGTCACCAGAGAGGAAACGTTGCCGGGTCGCCCGGTGACGAGTGTTGATTTTCAGGGAAGCAAAAAAATCGGCGATGGCTTTTTGCGGCTGTTGCGGGCGTTTCCAAGCCTGACTTCGATCAACCTCGACAACACTCGTATTACGGACGCCGGACTTGCAGAAATCAACGGCGTTCAGACGTTGACGACGCTCAATCTTAATGGGACCAACGTCTCCGACGTCGGTATTCGAGAAATCGCCGGACTGAAACACCTGACCTCTCTCTCACTGAACCGCACGAAGATCACTGATCGGGGATTGCAAGATCTCGGCGAAATGAAATGCCTGAAGGAGTTCAACCTGACTGGCACGACCATCACGGACATCGGCTTGAAAACGGTCGGCGAATTCCACGGCCTGACCTCGCTGAAACTCGGCGCGACCGAGATCACCGACAGCGGTCTCAACAAACTCGGTCAACTCACCAATCTGACCACCATTCATCTTTCCGGTTGCAGGAAAATTACCGACGACGGGCTTAAGGTCCTGCGACAATTCCCTCGGCTCAAAGCAATTCATCTGCTCGGTTGTCAGCGGATTACCGATCTCTCCTTAAAGGGACTCGAAACACTGGAGGACTTAGAGCGGGTGGATGTTGGCTCTACTCAGATCACCGATCTCGGCGTGCAGGCACTGATCAAACATCAAAACATCAACTCGCTCGATCTTGGCAATACTCGAATCACCGACGTTGCGCTGAAAGATCTGGCGGCACTGAAGAATTTGATCCGGCTCGATCTGCGAGGGGCGGCCATCTCGGATGAGGGATTGAAGGAACTGGCCGGTCTTACCAATCTGACGACTCTCGAATTATCTGGTTGCGTGAATCTCACGGATGCCGGGCTGACGGAACTTGGGGGACTCGCCAAGCTGACGACACTCGCCCTGAACCGTACACAGCTCACGGATGTCGGAATGAAAGCGATTGGGAAGTTTGAAAACCTGACGACGCTCTGTCTCGTTTGCACCCAATTCACCGACGAAGGTTTAAAAGACCTCAGACAACTCACCAACCTGAAGTCGATGGACCTCACCGGGACGCAAATCACAGACGAGGGCCTAAAGCACATCAGTGACCTCAAACACTTAGCAAGACTCGACCTCAATGGGACACAAATCACTGATGAGGGCTTGAAGCACATCAGTCAGCTGAAAAACTTGACCAGACTGACACTCGGCTGGACACAGATAACGGACGCTGGATTGAAAGAGCTTGTCGGACTGAATCAACTGGCAATGCTCGACATTTCGGGAGATCCCGTTACGGATGCCGGCTTGAAAGAAATCAGCCATCTGCAAGGGCTGACCGTGCTTTTGATCAGGGAAACACCGATCACGGATGACGGCCTGAAGACGGTCAAAGAGCTGAAAAACCTGAACGAATTATTCCTTGGCGGGACCAAGCTCACCGACGGCGGTCTCCAAGCTCTAAAGGGTTTGAAAAACCTGACATGGCTCGATCTATCAGACGTCCCGGTGACCGATGAAGGCGTGACCCAACTTAAGGAATCGCTGCCTAACCTGGTGGTCCGCAAATGAACGGCCGTTGTCCGGCCGATGATCCCCGAGATTCTCACTCAAATGCGGAATCAGGCAGGCATCCCATGTGATGGCCGACCGTTCGCCATTGCTCGTACCAGACGACGTTCGGGTTCGTAGCAGATACCGCCGAAGGCCAAGAAAACGGCGGCCTGAAAGCGAATCACGGTTTGTCAAAAGAATCGGGACGCGCGCCCACGGGATCGTGGCAGCGTTCTCGATTCGCTCGTCCGCCGCTTTCAAAAGAGGCGATTGAGTCGGAAGCGGGACTTCTACCGATTTCTTCTAAAGGTCAGTTTGCCCTCGCCCTGAACCATTCCACCCGCTCTTGTCGTTCCTGTGTATTGGTATTCGATCGTGTGACCGTTGAAGTTCCCCAGGAACTCCTGCTGAAGATTATTGACGCGTACAGTCTTAAAATAGAAACTCCCACCTTCGACCCGGCCCTCACCTCTAATCCTGAAACCGTTAAACTCCAGGACGCCGGTAAAGACGGCGCCGTCCCGGCCGGTGACTGTCAAAAGGCAGTCCTCGAACGGTTTTTCGTCCCCATTAAAGATCTTTGTCCGAGGACCAGCCCAAACGGAACCCGCTTGAAGCTTGTCCATGTTCACATTTGCCGCGGGGGCTTCTCCTGCGACATTCATCTGAATCTGATTCGGTTGTTGATTCATCCGGCCATTTCCAGGCTTGGCTGGCTGTCGTCCGATCTGGTTCGGTTCCGCGGTTGTGGGCAATTGTTCCTGGGGTATTGGCTGCGCCTCAATCGGTGAAGAGGATTTGGCCGTAGCGATTTGGATTTCACCCGTAGTGGCCTTGGGGTCGAAGCCACCATCGTTGACGTTGGGAACAAAGTCCGATTCTGTTCCAGTCGTGTCCAGGTCCTCGCCAAGTGTCGCAATGTCCGTCGAACCGTCACCCGAAGCGTCTTGGCCCTGAACGTCGCCCGTTCCCACAACTGGCAGTGATGGGCTCATTGGCGGTGACAGCGATTCAGCCAGATTTGTTTGGCCTGATTCCGACAAATTCGGATTGCGTTGACCGTCATTTCCGCCCCGCTCAACGACAACCTCCGGCGATGAGTGCATTCCGGATCGCTCTCGCGAAAACAGCAAGCCACCGGCGGCGAGACCGAGACCCATTCCGATTCCGATACCAATCCCCACGGTCGTCGGCCACATCCACTGGGCCCGCAGTCGTGCCCAGGATTCCGCCGACGGCTTTAGTTGCGACGCGCCTGCCTACGATTCCAAATTGGAGACGGACGATTCCTTTCGCCGGTGCGGCAATCCGGCTTGCATCGCTTTTCGGTCATTCAAGGATTTAGTGGCGAGCCCTGGTTTTTTCGTCTGCCCCGCAGGACGAGCACCGTCAACGGTTCGTGCCACTTCCGACGTGCGGACTTGAGGCGGGGAAACATTGGCGGGACGTTTTGGTGATTCGGCCACTGCTCTCTTTCCTTAACGGGTGTCAAAGGGAATTCCGAGTACCAGGCAATATGAGCGTCAAAGGATCCCGGGACAGACCTTGGCCGAATCAACTTTGTGACAACGAACGAGACTCATCACGTCGTCTTTCATCTCTCAGTAACAACCACAGCTCACAGATCGCGAAAGCGATACGGCGCCGTTGCCATCCCGCCCGATTCTGCCTATGTCAATTCGCCAAATGGATCTTCTGAATTCTCTTGGTCAAAAAAGGCATCGATATCCGAGACGCCGCGGCAGGGTGTGACAAAGGTCACGGAAAATCTCGAACCACGGAGGCCGTGCTCCAGGCTGCTTGTCCGAGCTTCCGTGGAAATTCCATTGGTCATGTTGATTCGGAACGATTGCCAATCCGAGTCGTTGATCGGCCCCGTAATTCCGTTGATTGTGGCCAACGCGTTGGAGAAAGAGATCGTCCCAAAGTTGGCGAGTGGCGCGATCGTCCCGACGGTCGGCGCTTCCATGACCCATTCCGCCGTGCTGCGCTGCGCCAGTGGAGACTGCGTCGCCGACGACGACTCGTAGATGCTAAAGCTGTCGTGGGATCGAGAACTGTCGACGATCGACAACAGGAAATCACCGGCGTAGGCACCGGTCGTGACGTACCGTACCTGAGCCGTGATCGAATCGCCCGGCCTGATCGTCATCCCCGTGATGTCTTGCTGAGGTTGCAACAGACCGGTGGAATACATCTCGTACCACGCGGAATACGACGTCGAACCGCCGGCGTTCACGACCTCATCGGTGCCGATCTGTTCCACGGTATTACCGTTAAAACCATCGACCCCCACCCAGGCAGACGAATAGGCGGTCGTCTTACCCGTTACCTTCGGGACCGTCCACGAGCCGATGACATCGGTGACCGAATCAGACTGACCATTGGTTGCTGCATAGCCTGACCAATTTAATGTCGTCACGGGGGACGGGGATGAATAATGGTTCAAGTTCACGTGACCGTTCGAACCTGATGTGATCGATTCCACATTCGTCGCGATGAGAGTCGTATTACCGCCGCCCCCCTTGACAGCGACCGACTGCACGGCGACGGCGCTCAAAAACGTCCTCGACTCCAAGAGCTCGACTTGCGCTGCGATGGTGAAACGATGGCAGACTGCCCGCCGGCGCGATCTGCTCGAACCGCCCTGAGAAAGCCAAGACATCAAGCCAACAAATCCGTAAATCGGCATGGTCGATCCTTAAGTGCGGAACGGCGTTCGAATACCCGTAAATGCGAATTCGCAATTCCTTGCCGACAAACAAAACGAAATCTTTTCAAAAAGGCGATCAGGCCGTCGAACGAAGCACATTCATCGAAAGAAACCGTTAACCACCTCACAAGACAACGCCCTGCGAGAGCGACTCGTCGGCCGACACAACACTGCCATAACTCATACGTCCTTCAGGAACCCAACCGTCCGATAGCACCTGGCTGTGCCTTCGTCCGATTTTTCGGATTCGCGGCCGATAGATCCAAACGCCTCGATGCCGATGACACGGGCTCCGCACCCAGACCGGGTACCCCGGCGAAACTCCTGATTACCCCACTTTGAATGCAACGACGCTCATGGCGGCGTCTCTTTCGAATACCGAGACGGTCACGATGCCGGAGAGATCCTTCCACCCTCTAAGACGAATTGATTCCGCAGGTGAGACGCACAAAAACAGAATTCGGCGGAATTGCGGAATGATTTTGGATCGCGTTGATCTGTGATTCCCCTGAAATCCGGTCGGCTTGATGGCCTGACGCTTTCGGGGCTGCCACAGTGAGCGCGGGAGCGTTATTCCTCTCGTTTCTTCAGGATCAGCTCCAAGTCGGCCCCAGATCGATCGCCTCGGGAAAAACCTCACAATTGGCGATGACACGATGGAATTGCGCCAAATTGGCGGATAGCCTGCACCCAGTTGCCGCGGGCGACATCAAAAAATCCGCGTCCGCATTCGATTATTTTCTCGTCTTCTGTTGGGAGAATCATTGATGCTTCCAGGCGATCAGACTCGTCAATCGGTCGACGGCATCGAAAAAATGCTGATGATCGCACGGGCCGGTGAGCGATCCCAATTAGGCCATTTGCTGGATATTTACAGGAGCTACCTGCTGACCGTTGCAACTGATTCGTTGGCACGGGACATTACCGCGAAGGTAGCTCCTTCCGATCTTGTCCAAGAGACGTTGATGCAGGCCTCGATCGCATTCCCGAATTTTCGTGGTACGACCGATCTCGAACTGCGCGGGTGGCTGATCCAGATTCTGAAGCGAAAAGCGATCGACGTGCATCGGCACTACCGGAGATATTCCAAACGAGATATCTCGCGCGAAATACCGCTTTTCAGCAGCCCCCGAAGTGACGATCACACATTGGACACGCTCGGCTGCGTCGTGCCGCCGAGCGCCCGAGCCCAAGCGGCAGAAAACGTTCGGATCATGCAAGACGCGCTCAATCGATTGACGCCGGAGCACCGACAGGTCATCCAGCTTCGCAATATTGAACAAGTTGACTTCGAAGAAATCGCAAGACGGCTCGGCCGATCGCCTGGCGCCGTACGTAAGTTGTGGACTCGTGCTGTTCAGAATCTCACGGTGGAACTTCGAAGCGATGAATCAAGTCCCATTCGATGAGTATGAGGATCTGATTTCCGACAAGTTGTGCGCTTATCAGACGCAACTTGATCGAGGAAACCAGAAGCCGCTTACGTCGTCAGAGTCTCTTGCCAGAACAGCAGGGGACGAAACGCCATCAGTCTTCCTTGCTCTCTCGACAAGCTTAGAAACAGGTCTTGCCTTCGGACACGTCGCGAACGTCCCCTCTCCCCAGGACGCGGAAATCCCTGCCGATCTGCAACCCCTGCTAAGCGAGTTTCAGCGTTGTCTTGATTTCCTGCATGAAACGCGAACCCAACTGGCGTGCCCGCCTGCCAGTCCGGCCATCGCGTCACCGCTGGGCGGCTATGGTCTTCCCGCTCAAATTGGCCGGTTTTCCATCATTGGCCAACTGGGCGTCGGCGGATTTGGGATCGTATTTCGCGGCCTCGATTCTGTCATGGGGCGCGAAGTGGCAATTAAAATCCCCCGTCCTGAACTTCTCGGGGCGGCGGAACTGATTGAACGCTTTGCCCACGAGGCCGCCGCCGCCGCCCAACTCGAACATCCCAATATTCTCACCGTCTACGAAAGCGATTGTGACGGGATCGTCCCTTATATCGTCACCCCTTATATTCCCGGTAAGACGCTGGCCCAGTGGCGTGCCAGTGAATCTGACATCGCACCAAGAATGGCTGCGGAAATTGTGCGGCAACTGGCACTTGGCGTGGCCCACGCCCACGACCGGGGCATTCTGCATCGGGATCTGAAACCTGGAAACGTGCTACTGGCTGTCCGCGACCGCCCCGCCGTGGGAGACGAGCCTCCGTTCATTCCCAAACTGACGGACTTTGGATTAGCTAAGTGCGCCGACGTGAATCGGGATCAAACGCGTACCGGAACCATCATGGGGACGGCATGCTATATGGCGCCCGAGCAAGCCGAGGGGCGAAGTCGTGATATCACCGCCCGCAGCGATGTTTATGGACTGGGAGCGGTCCTGTACGAAATGCTGACGGGCACGGCGCCGTTCCGCGGTGTTAACGAACTGCAAACGATTCAGAACATCTTACGGCACGATCTTCCATCGCCCCGAACGGGTCGGCTGCGAATTCCGATCGATCTGGAGGTCATCTGCTTAAAGTGTCTGGAGAAGTCGCCGACGAATCGGTACGAGTCGGCCACGGCGCTGGCAGACGACCTGCAACGATTCCTGAACGGAGAAGTGATTCAGGCGCGTTCGGTTTCGCCCATCGCCAAATTCGGAAAGTGGTGCCGTCGGCATCCCGCTCGCGCGACGATCGTCGCCGGATTGCTGTGCCTGATCGTCATTTCGCTGTGGTACAACTCACGCCTCACCGTGCAGCTGCAAATCACGGAGCGCGAACGGCAGCTTGCTCGTCAACGCGAATTGGAGGTGACACAGCGGGCTTATGTTTCCGATATGCGCAATGCCAGGATGGCTTGGGAACAGGCCGATCTCCACCGCATGCTGGTATTGCTGGATCGGTACCGGCCAGAAGCGGGGACAACGGACATTCGCGACTTTGCCTGGTGGTATCTGCAGCGCGAATACGATGAATCGTCACAAATCCTGGGCCGGCACGAGAAAAGAGCAACGGCGGTGGCTGTCACTCGCGACGGAACCCTGGCGGCGTCAGGTGGCGACGACAGCGTGATTCGATTTTGGTCGCTGCCAGCAGGGGCCGCAGTCGCCGAATTGCGCGGACACGAATCAGGGCCGATCGAATCACTGGATTTCTCACCGGCAGGCGATCGTCTGGTTTCCGCAGGCCAGGACGGAACGGTTCGGGTCTGGGACGTGACCACTCACAATGAACTTTTTGTTCGACGCGAGCACCAATCGCAGGTCTCTCAGGCGCTTTATTCACCTCAGGGAAACGTGATCGCCTCGGGAGGAGACGATCAGATGATTCGCCTCTGGGATCCGGAATCCGGTCATCCGATCGGGGTTTTGAGCGGCCATTCCAAACGAATTCGTTGCCTGGCCTTTCACCCGTCGGAGCCCACTCTCGCGTCGGGCAGTCTTGACGGAACGATTCGGATTTGGAATTTGACAGAACGTTGTCCCGATCTGCGACTGAGAGAAGGAACGATCCACCCCCTGGTTCCCAATGACTGGCCACGAGCCATCGTCTTCAAACCGGATGGCACCAGCTTGATTGCGGCCACCGTCCACGCAGAGATTGTGCAGTATCAATTTCAAGATCAACGATTCGGTGAGGAACTTCATCGTCACGCGGAAGCGGTGAATCTTCGCTGTCTGTTATGGACTCGCGACCATCCGCTGGTGCTCGGCATGGCCAATTCGGAAATTCGAGTGACGAATGGAATTCAGCGGAAACAGCCGATCCAGCGGTTGAACGGACATGTCGATGCGGTGCTGTCGCTGGCCGCCCCCGCCGATGGAACGTGCCTGGTTTCGGCATCCAAAGACGGCACCGTCCGCTATTGGCCTCGATCCCTGGGACGCTCCCAAATTTCCCTGCCCCCAGGGAAAAATCCCCAAGGGATCGATGAAGCCCCGGATTGCAGGAATTGTTCGGTGCAATGGTGCCAGGCCAACCTCGCCGTTGATTTCCAACAACAGGAACTCTCGATTTTCCGGATGCCCGAACAGAAACTGGAACGGAACATTCCCAAAGGGAACGACGACAGTTTTTCGCTTTCGCCTTCCGGGCAATTGTTATTGATCTTTAAACTCGATAGCGAACTCACCTGCATCCGGGTCGCTGATGGTCAAATTCAATGGACCCAGCAGCTTCCCGCTCGACTGTCACTGGGGATCGTCGGCAAGCTTCAAGCAATCGATTGCTCCGACAGCTGGGCAGTTGCCGCCTGTGAAAATGATGTCGCCGTGCTGTCGATGCAAAGCGCGACCATCTTGCATCGTTTACGTCATCCGG
This sequence comes from uncultured Schlesneria sp., assembly GCA_903871875.1. GTDB lineage: Bacteria > Planctomycetota > Planctomycetia > Planctomycetales > Planctomycetaceae > Schlesneria. The sequence goes on along the minus strand of CAIQIR010000079.1, from coordinate 255,539 downwards.
GCACCGTGTATCAAGTGATCTTTCTTGAAACAGCCGGAAAACCACCCACGGTGATCACGGCGTGCCAAGACGGACACATTCGGTTCTGGGATGTCGACAGCGGTCAACTGCAACGAGATCACCGCGCCAATGACAGCCCGATTTATTCTGTCGCCATGTCGGCTGACCAGCGTCTGATGGCCACCGGAGGATTCGACCGCAAGATCCGTATCTGGAGGATGGACGATCTAACAGAAATCAACGTCGTTCATTGCCTCGGGACGCCAGACCAAATTGGATTTCTCGGAGCAACGAACATCCTGTTCCGACACGAACAAACCCTCAGCATCTGGAGCACGCGCGAAGATGCCGAACTGTTGTCCTTCCCGGATTGCCACGAGTTCCGGTTCTTCGCGATCAACCCCGACGAAAACCAAATCGCGATTCCACGAGAAGGTTGGATTCAATTGATCGACGGCAGGCCAATGAAGTAGGCCTGCCGTCATCAACCGTGGAGTTTCCGATGCCGATTCCCCGCGTTCTCTGCGAATGCGGAAATTCGACACCAGCCAACCTTTCGGTTCATTTTTCCGTCGGCGTGGAAGTCTTGCTCGCCTTGAACAGCCGCTTAGCTCCCGAAACGTCTGGGGCCGCATCGGCTTCCTTGACGGACAGATCCGCAAAGATGACGCGATACTTCGTTGAACGACCCGATCGATACCAGAAAATGGGTTTGTCTACTGTTCCCTGTTTGACGCCTTTGCCCGCGTAGTAGGCGTCGGCCGATTCGGGTAGTTCCAAAGCGAAGCGAAATCCGCGTTGAATCGGCGCGAACTCTTTCTGGTACTGTTGCATCTCTTCCGTGGTCGGCGTCTGTTGATCCTTAAACCGAGCCTTCCAATATTTTCCCATCAAGGAAATCGGAGCGAGAAAATCGAGAGAACCGGGGAATTCGCCGCCACTGATGTCGCCCCACACCTTGAACGCGTTGACCAGATCCGGTTCTTCTGGCTGGGAGACATCGATTTCGCCGGCGACGACTTTGTAATCGGCGGGCGGAGTCATGTCGAACAACGATTCGTCGAGATCCACATTGATTTCGAACTGGGACATCACCACTTCAATCCGAGGTGTGCCACTCCACGTGGCTTCCACGCGAATCGGATGGCCGGTTTCCGGATCGCCCCACAGGGTGAATTGGCCTATTGCTGATTCAGATCGAAAGCCGGTGGCCCGCTTTCCGTCGATTTCCTTGTCGCCGATCGGCTGGAACGGGTTGTCCGTGGCCCCCCGACTCTTTGAAAGCAAGTCTTGCAAGCGGAAGAACGGGTCGTTGGAAGGTTGGTCCTTGGGGCGTCCTTTACTCGTCATCACGGTTGCCGTCTTTACCAACGGCATCAGCATCACGATTTTGCCCGTCAAGTCGTCGGAAATGGAGACGGCCCCCACACCCAGGAAAGACATTTCCCCTCGGAATTTTGCGGGAGCCAGGTAATAGCCTTTCACTTGCTGACTCGGAAACCCTTCCCTGGTCACTTCCATCTGGAACCTGGCGGTCTTGGCCTCGACCAATGCCGCGGCAAAATTGTGGAAAGCGAAAACCGTCGAATGGTTTCCGGGAAACAACAGCCAAGGTGCGGCGATGGCCAGGCAGGCGACCGCCATGGCGATCAATCGGGGAATCGGACGGCGCATGACTTCTCTCCAGGTGTGAACGGGGCGCTGAGGCAATTGAACCGTCGCCTGCGACGCTCGCGTCTGATCAAACATGGCCAGCACCTGCTCCCGCAGAACCTCACCATGTTCCGGGCGCGGAACGTCGTCGAACGACAGCTGTTGTAAGAGCCGGGAAAATTCGGATTCTTGTTGGTGCAATTCAGACATACAGGAACCTTAGGGGCACTGGTCAGAAGAGGAGTCGGCGGCCAGGGGAAGTTGAAATCTCTCACGCAAACGCGTCAGAATTCGACTGAGAGCCGTTCGCACCGCACCCGGCGTCGCAGCCACAATTTCGGCAATTTCTTCATAGGAACAATTCGAGAAGAAACGCAGCATCACGATCGTTCGCTCACGCTCGTCTAACTCCAGCAGCGCCCGATAAACGGCGGACCAATCTCGAAGATCGTGGTCTGATCGAGAGGCGTTGGCATCACCATTGGGCTTCCACATTCCGCTTCGCGCCGCCGCCTCCCACAATTCCTGGCGACGTCGTGAATTCCGCAGTTGAGCATTGATGGCATTGGTGGCGATTCGAAACAGCCAACGGCGGAAATCAGTATCGGTTCGGCCGGAAAACGCTGGCAGGCGCGACGCCACTTCCAGAAACACGGTCGAAACGACGTCCTCGGCAATCGTACGGACGAATAGTCGCCTGAGGCAGTATTTGGAAATTTCGGGAAAATAGCGTTCGTACAACAAAGCGAAGGCCGCGCGATCAGTTTTCGCTCGAACGATCAGGTCGTCAGCTTCTGCGAGGGCCTTGGACTCGGGTTGTTCGTCGCTCATCATGCCCTTATCAGTGCGCCGGGTAGCAAAACGTTACTGCCAATCCGCTTTATTTCCCCATTTTTTCTCGTCGGGAAATGTATCGTATCCAGCAAGGGACAGAAGAACGTGGCCGTCGCCGAATACAGACTCCGCACCTTGCCCCCCGATTCCGACGGCCTTTGCGTTCTGAAAGCAGGCAACGTTGAAGGGCGCAGAGCCGCAAAGACGCGGGGAAATTTGAGGTTGGTTGGCTGTTTTGAATTCTTTGCGTCCTGGCGTCTCTGCATCTTCGCATTCAATTCTGGGCCTGAGGGTTCAACTTCCAAGCTGAATCTGCCACTTGGTCCAGCAAATGCGCCGGGACCGGATTGAAGCAGACAACGACCTCGCCGTCTCTTACGACATTGCAAGCAATAACTGCGACAGATTTACTTGACAGACTTTGTCGCGTCGGTATCATATCGACATAGATCGAGTTTTAGAGGTCGAAGGAGAAATCGAATGAATCGCGAATGGAATCATCAGTCAGGGGGATTCAAACCAGGAACGGTCGCCATGACCGCGCCGGCAGCGGGCGAGGACATTCATGCGACCGGCGACATGAGGGACATTCCGCCTCGGGTGGGGATGAGTGACAAAGCAGGTCCGGGAGTCCGCCTTACGGGGCCACTCAGACCAAACGGCAAACGGGAACTCGTTGGTGCGCCGTTTCTCCGGTCGAGTTGTCGTTGGTGGTGGCTCTGCGGCCTGTTGGTAGCGGGATTGCCGCTGGGTGACCAAAACCGGACCGATGCCGCTGAGATTGCCTCACGGAGTCGCTGGATCAAACTCGCGGACGAGGACGGGCTCATTTCCCAGGGCAGGGGGCCGGCCTCTGCATCGGCGAGGCTTGTTGTGACGCAGCGCTCGGAAAATCAGGGTGTTGGCGCAGCGTGCGATTCGCAAACTCATCAAATCAGGGAACTTGGCCAACTTTGCCAAACGCAAAAGTGGCTTAAACGCTACAAAACAGGGATGTTTGCCAACTTGGCCATGTTGGCCAACACTTTTTCGTGTTTCGCCCGATTCGCAAACGCAAACCACGCCGTAATTCCTGGCAAACACTCTGTCTGGCGGGGGACCGGACAACTTAGGGAATCGTTCATGCACTCGTTGCTCTGGGAACTCACTGCGTCAGCCTCGAAATGGGCTTTCGTCTCGGCGAAGCGAGACGGCGACTTTGGGTAGTAGACGACGGTGAATCTGCGTCGGATTGCTGTTTGACTGCTGAACGAACAGAATGCCGTTTTCGTTGTGGCCAGGACTGTCGTTCGATCGACAACATGTAATGACTCACCGGAACAGGACGACAATGTTCGCTCGTATCGGACCGCTGCTGCAACGCTTACTGATGATCTCGTATCACCCTCAGCCCGACGAGCGGGGATTTCTGGCGCGGGCCGAAACCCAAACCAGTGCCGGTGTGGAGGTGACCGTCTGCGTGCCCGATGCGAAAGAGGCCGAGCGGTTGTTCGGTGTCCCGTTGGCTCGACGGGGATTGCAACCGGTGCATCTGCGTGTCGTGAATCGCTCGAAGGTTCCGCTACGACTGCATTTTCGCAGCATCGATCCGCACTATTTTCCGCCTCTGGAAGCGGCGGCGCGCTGTCACTATTCGATCCTCAAACGGATCCCGGCGTTCGGGGTGTTCGCGGTGTTTTATTTCCCGTTGCTGTTCCTGGCTCCCATCAAATTGTGGTCGGTGACCTGGGCCAATCGGCAGGTGGATACCTGGTTTCAGTCGTTGGGCTTCCATCGACGTCCGATCGGGACCGGCGAGACCTCGGAGGGGTTTGTTTTCACTTCTTATGATGCCGGGACCAAACTGATCCGCGTCCAATTGATGGCGACGGAAAATTCGCTCTTGCCCGTCCAGGCGATGGCGATACTCGCCACGCCGGCTGCCGATCAGACGTCTACTCCCGGCGGCCAGGACTCTTCCGAAGCACAGGGGGCATTGCCGGGGAAACCGGTCGAGACTTCCGAAGAAGTGGCCTCGGATCGCATGTCCGCGAACAGCTTCACCGAACCGATTGTCGACCTCAATTTTACCGTGCAAGTCGCCGGGATTAACGCGGATTATTTGCACCGCAAACTGGATAACCTGATTCCCGCCAACGGCTTTCCCGATTGCGATCTTCCGACACTGATGGAACATCTGCGAACGTTTCCCACCGTGACCCACAATCATCTCAACAAGGGTTCAGGTGACCCGATCAACCTGGTAGTGATCGGCGATTTCGAAACGCTGTTAACCGCCTTCTCGGCCCGCTGGGATGAAACCGAAGTCATCAGTCTGGCCACCTGCTGGAAGACGGCTCAGTCATTCCTCTTGGGTGTGCAGTACCGGTACTCGCCGGTCAGCTCGCTGTATCTGTTCGGACGCAGTCAGGACATTGCCCTGCAGCAGATCCGGAAATCGATCAGTGCGCGGCTGCATCTGCGGCTGTGGCTGGCTCCGGTGACCTTTGAGCGACATCCGGTCTGGATCGGACAGGTCAGCCGCGACATTGGTGTCCGGTTTACGATGGCGGTCTGGAATTTGACGACACATCGAATCGATCCAGATGTGGACGAGGCTCGTGACTATGTTTTGGAAGACTTGCTGGATGCGGAACGGGTCAGGGCGGCCGGCTATGTCGACGCAACAACACCCTGCTCGGCCGATTCGCCCCGACCGAATCTGACCGGCGATCCGTATTTTACCGACGGCAAACGGGTCGTGATTCGGGTCGGTCCGCATCTGACGGCCCCTCAATTCATCGCCTGGTCATAAGTTTTCGGATTACCTGCTTGTGGCATAAAACCTTCGCTTTTCCATTGCCCACCGGACGCATCAGCGGTTACTTTTGAGTGGTCGAATTGCCGGGCAACTGAAGGAGTTCATTGATGGCTGACACTAAGCCGAATCGATTGATGCCGTGGACTTGGTTGAACGACGTTCCGGTGTCGCGCCGCAAGCTGCTGCAAATGGGCAGCCTGGGAGTGGCGGGGATGGGTCTGACGCTGCCACACCTGCTTGCTTCGGAGTCGGCCGGTTCCAAGGGAACCTCGCAACCGCTGGCCGATAACTGCATTCTGCTGTTTCTGAACGGCGGGGCCAGCCATCTCGACATGTGGGATATGAAGCCGAACGCGCCGGATGGCATCCGGGGTGAATTCCAACCGATCGCCACGTCGCTGCCCGACTATCAGATGTGCGAGCACCTGCCGCGACTGGCTCGGCAAGTTCATCGAGCGACCGTCGTGCGGTCGATGAACCATACCGTTAATAACTCGCACGCCGCCGCCGTCTATGCCTCGCTGACCGGCCATGACCGAGGCGAGCAGGGGGGTGGCACCAAGCCGACCGATCATCCGGCCCTCGGCTCGATTATGGCTCGACTGCGCCCGACCGCGGCGAATGTTGTCCCTCACGTCTGCCTGCCTTACATCACGAAAGAAGGAGCGGGTGGTCCGCCGCAACCCGGCTTCTTCGGTGGGATTCTGGGCCATTCGTTCGATCCATTGTTTGTGCTGAAGGATCCGAACGCACCCGATTTCCGCGTGCCCGAATTGACGCTGCAAAATGAAGTCACGTCGGATCGGCTGGCGGCCCGACGACGACTGTTCGAGAACGCCGGAGTGGCCTTCGATTCCAGTCCTTCGGCCAGTATCGAGATGACCCGGATGCAATCACGGGCGCTCGACCTGCTGACGTCCGAACAGACGCAGCGAGCCTTCCGGCTGACGGAAGAATCGGACGCGACTCGGGAAAGCTACGGTCGCAATATTTATGGTCAAAGTACGTTGCTGGCGCGGCGGCTGCTGGAAGCCGGAACCCGCATCGTGACGATTTCGTGGGCTCCCGACGCGAACGCGACCTGGGACACACATTCCAACAACTTCAAGACGTTGAAAAGCACGCTGCTGCCCCAGTTCGATTCGGCCTGTTCCAGCTTGATCGCCGATTTGGCCGAACGCGGAATGCTGGAACGAACGATCGTCGCCGTTCTGGGCGACTTCGGCCGAACGCCCCGCATCAATGCCAACGGCGCGGGCCGGGACCATTGGAATTTCTGTTACAGTGTCATGCTGGTGGGCGGCGGATTTCAGCCAGGTCTGATTTACGGCAGCAGCGACAGCACTGGTGCGTTTCCCGCCAGCCACCCGCTAATCCCCGGAGATATCATTTCGACGATCTACACCGCGTTAGGCGTCGATCACGCGTCCCATATTTATGATCCGTTCCAGCGGCCATTTCGAGTCGTACCGGCCGGCGAAGTCGTCGACGATCTGCTTTGCCGCCGCGTTTCGTAAAGTGACCAAGCCAGATTCATTTCGGGAAAGCTGGGGAACCAGATCCGGCTGCGCCAGACGGAATGTCACTTTTGGCCGCCGCTGTCCCCGAAATTGCTGGACGTGCGTGTGACGCAATGTCGTACAATCAAACGAGGTAATGCAGAAACGCGTCACGCGAGCAAAATTTGTTGTTGATCATTTTTGCCGTTATCGTTTCTTAACGTTACTGACCTGGCTCATTGGAAATCCCGCCTCAGTTTTGCCGGAAATGGTGACATGACGACGTTGGATCAAGCGTTCGAAGCGGCAATCGATTTGCTTCGCCAGCGAGGCCAGCTGCTGAACGCCCATCTGTTCCGTCTCGTCAATGCCGACGAGGATCTGTACCGCCAGGTGCGGAATCGACTGATTCTGGAAGGCGTCGCCGAGGACCGATCGGGTGTCGGATTGGTTCGAACAGATCGAACGCCAAACGCGTCATCAGCGAAGTCCGATGCGACTGGCGAATTTGCCTGCGTGGACGAGGAAATCGGGTCACCCGATGAGGAATCTCGGCCATCCGATTCGGAAACGGCAGAAATCGAGTTGGTCGCCGACTGGTGGTTGATGGCAGCCGGTGTCGTTCGTGGCCCCGTGGATTTGGCCACACTGTGCCGGATGCGGCAATCAAGCGAATTGCGTTCGGCCGATGTGGTGCGGCAGGGCGTCAATGGGCTTTGGCAGAGCCCCGACGAAATCCCAGAGCTCGCCGCCGCCAGACCGCGAGAGAATCGTGATTCGCCTCGCTCTGGCTTCAATCAACAACGACGCAATGACTGGCGAGCATTGCCCTGGACCAAATCACATTACTCGTCATCGGTGCCCGATGCCGACAAGTCGAGCGCCGATGGTTTCGCTACCGCGGCTCCCTTGAGCGGGTCGCCGGCAACAGACGGGCCAGGCCCCGAGTCGAACGACTTCGATTCTACTGTCGAGCAGGGGAATGGTCTCGCCGAACAACCCGACAGTTCCACATCGAAGAATCGATTTGTTTTTCCAGAGAAATCGTGGTCGGTCGGAGATCACAAACGTCCCGGTTGGATGGCGAACAGATGGCGTTCCGTGGCCGCAATGGTCGGTGGCCCAAAGCGACTGTGGGGCCTTGTGTTATCGGCGGCGGCGATTTTTCTCGTGATGACGTGGTGGCAACAACCACCGCCCGCCAGCACTGTTTATCGCGAATTCACGAACTGCCGAACGGCGTTGAAACGCATGCAGGAACGACGTGTTGGACGAGCCGAATGGGATCTGGTGACCACCCGATACCGGCCTCGTATCGGCAGCATTGTCGATCGATTAAGGTCCCGATCATCGGACCGTTATCCGCTCGAACGTGCGCTTTATCTGGCCGGGCAAGAGGGCTTGATGCCGATGCTGAACAATCCCATCACTTATTTCGGTTCAGAACAGATCTTTGAAAATCAGATGGAAATCGCTCGTAAATTGCTGGGAGATGCGGCATCGCCGTAGGGTGATGTTCGTTTTGTGGCAACGCTTCCAGCAACAAAATGAACCCGCAACTCGACAGATCGAGTTGCGGGTTCGGTGAATTGCCAATCGAGCGGACGATCCGTTACAGACCGGGCTCCAGGCGGATCAAGCCACCGTTGGGCTTGTCGCCAGTGTCTTTGCCGGTCCCGAAGACCGTGACGTACAAGGCTCCTTCTTTGTCGAAGCCCAAAGCGGTGGGACGATCGAGGCCGAGAATTTTCTTAGGCTTCACTTCGTCGCCCTCGATGACCAGTTCGAACAATCCCCCGTTGCCCTTGATCTCTTCGGCCCAGGCGAAGTCGGTTGCATACAGCTTGCCCGTTTTGGGGCTGTAGGCCAGACCACTGATGTCATTCAATGTGGTCTTATAGTTCTTGGTCAGCTTGCCTTCTTTGTCGTAGAACGACAGCAGCGAATCGCCAGGAACCGAAACTTCACCCATTTGACCGACGACCAGGCTGGAGCTGTCAGGTGTTGTCGTGATGCCGACGGGGGCGTCAACCTGGGTCGCTTCCTTGGTCGCAATCGTTCCGGTCAATTCGCCCGGCTTGCCATCGGTGATCTTCGAAGTGACGATCCATCCCTTGGTATCATCGCCATTGGCGGTCACGTAGATCGTGTCGTTCCAGACGACGGCCGCGTAGTAATTGCCTTCGCCCTTGTAGTTAGCTTCCGGGTTCCCCTTAATGGGGCCCAGCACGAATTCGGTTTCTGTGGCCTTGCGTGGCTTGGCGGGAAGTTCATCGGCGATCTTATAAATCCGCACGACTTCTTCGCCATCTTTCTGGCTGCCATCGGGAACGATCAGACGATCGGTGCCCCACAGCGTACAGCCCAGCGGACCGATGTTGTACTTCGGTCCCTTGCCATACTCGTCGGTGGGGAAGCCTTCGACTTCCAGATAAATCTTCTTCGTGGCGGGCACGTAGCGAAAGACACCCTGACGCGAAGTAATGAACACATGCCCGGTGCCGGGATGCACGGTCACGCCCGAAGGGTTATCCAGATGAATGACCGACAGTTTCGTGGGCAATTCGGCCGGCTTCTCAGCCGGCTTTTCGGCAGGCTTTTCCTCAGGCTTTTCCTCAGGCTTTTCGGCAGGCTTTTCGGCAGGCTTGTCGGCAGGTTTATCAGCAGGTTTTTCTTCCGCTTTGGTTTCGGCTTTCTTCTCTTCCGCCTTGGGAGCATCTTGTGCGAACACCATCGGGGCAAAAGCCAGCAAGGCCAGCAAGGCGATTGTCGGTTGAACACTCAGTCGATGCATACTCACTCCATTTTCATCAGTGCTGGGAAATTGACATCAGAAGCTGGCAGAATCGCCACTCCCATGACTTCTCAATTGTGACAGATCCTAATGAACCTCGAGCGGCGATTCAATTTTGAGGTGCAAATCATTTCAGGCGGTCGAGAGATCACGTCTCTGATTTCTCATCGTCATGCTCTGGCGGCGAATCCCTGGAAGGCGATGGATTCGGCTTGGCCAGGCGGTGTGGTCAAAGCAGTTACGGTGATCAAACACCGCCGGAATTCAAAGGATCAGATCGAATTCGAGAATTTCTGAGAAATTCTTGCAATGAAACAGCGGCGATCAGGCAATTGTCTGTAGGAGTTCACACTTTGCGGCCAACAACAGCAAACGAATGATTCATGAACGCGATCTTCCCGCGTCAATTGGGATCCTTCGTGCCGCAACAGGAGCAGAAATGACCACCGGACAATTGCTGGACAAATTCATCCAACAACGGGATGACGCGGCGTTTGAAGCGTTGATGCGTTTTCACGGACCGATGGTCTTCGGTGTTTGCAAACGGATTCTCGGCGATCATCACGACGCCGAAGAGGCCTTCCAAGCCACGTTTCTGGTTCTTTCACGTAAGGCCGCATCGATTATGCCACGAGCTCGGATTGGCAGTTGGTTGTATGCAGTGGCGTACCGCACGGCCCTCAAATCCCGCAGTCTGCGAGCACAACGACGAAGACGAGAGATTCAAGACATCAACGCGGCCGAACCCGAAATGCACTCGGCCGAAAAATGGACGGAATTGGCTCCGCTGCTGGACGACGCCATCAGTGCCTTGCCCGAGAAGTACCGCGTTCCCGTGGTGCTTTGCGATTTGCAGGGCCGCAGCCACAAAGAGGTCGCCCAGGAACTGGGGTGCCCCGAGGGAACGTTGTCCAGTCGACTGATGCGAGCCCGTAATCTGCTGGCAGAACGACTCGGTCGACTCGGCGTTGCCTTGTCGGTCGGATCGCTGACCGTGCTGCTCACACAAAATGCCGCCTCGGCGGCCGTGCCGAACTCTGTGATCCTACCGGCCCTCAAAGCGGCCCAGCTTTCCGTCACGCAGCTGTCCTTGTCGAACACGGCGATCTCACCGCAAGTCACCGAACTGACGAACAGCGTCCAGAATTCCCTGTTCGTTGCCGGCCTCAAACCCGCGGCGGGTCTGGTCGGGGCCGCGGTCTTGGGCCTGGGAACAATGGGATTTCTCTATCAGGCCTGGGGCGTCACACCACCTCCACCTCCGCTACCGCCAGCACCACAGGCCAACGTTCAACAGCCGCGGGAGGACATGACATTCCACTATGCCGGCACGGTCATTGATGAACGAGGCAACCCCGCGGCAGGAGCCAAGATCTGGATGTATTCGTGGCGGAAGTTTTCGAATTACACCGAACCTCTGGCCATCGCGGACGCACAGGGGAAATTCGAATTCTCACGCCAGAGTCGTGATTTCGTCGACGAGACCGCCGAGGCCAGGGGAGGCGATTCGCCTCCGTGGAAACACGCCGTGATCCTCGCGACAAAGGAAGGATCGGGGCTCACCGCAACCGACTCGGTTTACTTCGAAACAACCGGTCGTGTGAACGCGGAGTATTCGGCGGAACAAAAACAGCAGTCGGACGAGTTTTGGGATCACCCCACGAACACACTGAAGCTGGTTGCCGATGATGTTCCCATTCAAGGTCGGTTGATTGATTGGCAGGACGCCCCCATTGCCGGTGCCACCGTTGAAGTGTTCATCGTCTATGGTGGCGTTAACGACACACTGGATACCTGGGTTGCCCGGACAAAGGGCCTTGATGCGAACTGGTACTCGAGTGGTCAACAGCTTCGCCTGCTCTATGGCGCTTTCCGTGGCTTCGACAGCCTTGTCGTTCCGCGGGTCCAGACCGATCGGGATGGCCGGTTCACCTTGAAAGGAGTCGGCCGGGAACGGCTGGCCTTTCTGGTCGCTCGCGGACCAGGCGTCGAGACGGTCGTCTTGTACGCGCTGTCGCGCCCCGGTGAGGTCATTCGATTGGCGGGAGACAAACACGAGCAGGATTCTGAATCGCAGTGGGGAATTTATTATCCCGCACAGTTCACGCACAAACTGAGACCGTCGATTCCCGTGGAAGGAGATGTCACCGACAACAAGACAGGACGTCCGCTCGCCAACGTCACAGTTCAAGCCACACGGATCGCCTCTTACGCGGTGGGCAATTCGTACCAAACGAGAGCCGTTCACACGATCACCGACGAACAGGGACATTATCGCCTGGAAGGGTTGCCCATGGGCGAGAACTTTTTTGAACTGACTCCGCCCCCTGGAACCGATTGCAAAGATCGACATCTGACCGTCAACATCAATCCGAATTCAAAGCCCGTCGTGAAAGTCGACACACGGGTGCTGCATCCACCGGAGCTGGCGGTGCAGGGCCAGACAACGTCGTCGAATCCAATTGCCGCGACAGGCAGACGAAATTCCTTCCTGCCGGTTTTGATCATCGTCAATGCCGTCCTGCTCAGCGGAGTGTTGGTTTACGTCGTCATCAAACGCCGACAATCCACTTGAGTCATCGGGGATTAAGGTATTTGTTCGGCAACTTCGATTACACGAGTTGTTTGCGAAGAAAAACGACGACGATCATTTTCGCGATCACTTTTCGGGCGTCGTACGTACTGACTTCAGCAGCCTCGACAAGTCACCCGTTTCCGAAAGGAGAATGGGGGAAGTCGTTGAAGACAACCAGCGCCGACTCTGTTAATTCCGTGACTCGACGATCGAATTTCGAATCGGCCGCAACTCGCGAGGGCCTCGATGAATCAAAGACGTCGATCACGCCACGCGGAAAGCGATCGATCGATCGATCCCGACAACACAAGGTGGAAGCTTGAGAGGAAACTGGCCCCATCGACGTCACGGCTTTTCGTTGGTCGAACTGCTGGTATCTATCGGGATCATCGGCTTAGTACTCGGCCCCCTGCTGCCGGCAGTTCAATCCCCCACAACTGGCAAATGCCGTGAACCGCCAAGGGTGATTTCATTCAGCGCCGTCATGGAGTCTGATCAGTCGACATAGAGCGCAGCGTTTTCGATGAGCAGCATTTGACAAAGGTCGGCCCAGGCTCGGAATTGGGCATCCGATTGCTCGCCATATTCCTTCGTCTGTTCGTGCAGGAATTTCATCGCGGCACGGATATCCGCTTCCGTCGGAGGCCTCCCCGTGCAGACTACGAATGCTTGCTGCAACCGTTCAGAATCACTCACAAAATCCTGTTGAAGATAGTGCGTCAGATGCTGAGACCTCGCGACCACGAATTCGGAATTCATCAAGCTGAGTGACTGCAGCGGCATCGTCGAACGAGCCCGTCGGGTACTGTTAAAGACAATACTGGGAGCGTCGAAAACTTGCAGCAGGCTGTGAACCTGTGTCCGCTTCTGTTGCAAATAGATCGAACGCCGACGAACACCCGGGTTGTCCTCCGCCACGATGGTTTCACCCTGGTCGGTTCGTGTCGTCGGGATGTAGGGACCATAGAGCCGATCATCGAAATCGCCGCTTGAGAAAAGCAGCATGTCGCGGATTGCCTCGGCATCCAACCGACGAACGGGAAATCTTGATAATCTTCGTGCGTCGGGATCGCGCTGATTGCGGTCGTCTGTATTCGTAACGTGAGCTGCCAGGGTCTGGGTCGATTCCCCATTCGGCGAGGATCGTTGTGAACTCTGTCGATAGGCGTCGGAATTGACGATCAATCGCACAACATGCTTGGAGCTCCAACCCGAACGAATGAATTCGGCAGCCAGCCAGTCGAGCAGTTCGCGGTGGGAGGGTACCGGGCCACTGAGTCCGAAATTGTCAGCCGTGGCGACCAGTCCTGTTCCGAAATGGTGTTGCCAGAAACGATTCACCTGGACTCGCGCCATCAATGACGCCGGTTTAGAATCAGGTGCGGTCAGCCAATTCGCAAACGCCAGGCGACGTCCCGACGACTTGAGCTCGGCACCAGCGAGATTCACGATTCGTTCTGGCGAAGAACCGGATGCTGTGACAACCGGGGTCGACGCAGCAGTGCCACCAAGTACCGCGAAGCCAGCCGGTTCGACGAGCGGACCGGGGGCGGCATAGTTACCCCGTTCCAGCAAATGGACTGGCGGTGGTCGGTCGACAATATCCGTGGTCCAGGCGATCTTGCCGGGACGTGAATTCGTTAGCGTGTCCTTTGTTTTGAGCGCCGCATCCAACGGCTCACGTCGAGTCCCCAGTTCCTTCGAAAACGCGGCGAGTGGATCGGATCTCTCGCTGGGTGTGAATGTTTCAATCACGACGTTGTCGACGACAAAACTTCGGCCGCAACAGTACTCAAAACCAAAACCACCCGGTGGCAGATCCTCGGCCTTAAGCTTGATCGCAGGCTCATCGACTTGCCAATCGACCAGCTGCTGCAGTTGATATTTGTCTTTGCCCAGATTCGTGATCCGAATGCCATAGTTGCGACCGGGAACATACCCGGTTTTTCCCAGCGTCCCCAACGGCTTCGAACTGGCGCCGGGATAATCGAGAACAACGGCGGTCCCGCTCGACGGATGTCCGTCAACCAGAATGTTACCACCGCCAATCGGGCTATCGTTGTGGAAGTCGTGCAGAGCGAAAAAGTAACCGATTCGTTCGGCAGGTGGTGATTGCTCAATCTGATTCGCGACCAGATCGAACGTGACCTGAATGGACGCTCCGACCATATCGGGGGTCCAATCGAAGGCATTCTTGGTCGACAGCCATTTATCTCCGCCCGGTCCACCCTCAATCACCTGCAAACGCCCATCATCAATGATGGCTGCCGGAGCTTCGCGCGAGTTCAAATGGACCGCGGCCGTACCGCCGGGCTGATCGTCGCCCGGTGCTGTATGACTCCATCCAGCGAGCAACGATTCTGACGGACCGTTGAAATCATCTTGAAATAGGATCGTGCCATGTGGTCGATTCGATTTCGCCCAAGCGTCGACTTCCGATTGAACTCCCGTGATGGTCGTTTCGATCTCGTTCAATGCCGACTGCCAGGCTTCCATCTCACCGGGGCGGGTGGCGTAGACAAATCGCTCGTTGGGCTTCTTCCATTCCGACGGGGGGAAAGCGGGAATCAGCACGGCTTGAAAACTGTAGTAATCTCGTTGGGTCAACGGTTCAAATTTATGGTCATGGCATTTCGCACATTGGATCGTCAGGCCCAACACAGAAGTCGAAATATTCTGCATCGCGGTTTCGATCACGGTGTAGCGATCGACTCGAACTTCGTCGGAATTACCATCGCTCTCACCAGTACCGTCCTGCCCGTTCCGCAGGAAATGAGTGGCTTCCCAAAGTTCCATCACGCGGCCCGCTGCATCGGAACCGTCAATTGAGGTTGCGGGCAGCACGACGGTTTCGCCCGTCCGCGCCGTGACACTGGACAGTTCGTCACCCGCGATCTGTTCACGGATAAATTCATCAAACGGTTTGTCGGCATTCAGCGACCGAATCACATAGTCACGATAACGATGGGCCAAGGGGCGGTCTGTATCGGCATTGAAGTAACCATTCGAATCCGCATAGCCCGCAGCATCCAACCAGAGTTTGCCCAGCCGTTCGCCAAAATGAGGCGATGCCAGAAACCGATCGACCATCCTCGAATAGGCATCCGGGCTCGTGTCGCTGATAAACTGATCGATCGCTGCGGGAGTCGGAGGCAACCCGAGCAGATCAAGACTCACGCGGCGGATTTGTGTGTAGCGATCAACTTCGGGCAAATACGACAGGCCGTCCTGTGCGAGATTCCACAATAGAAATCGATCGACCGGCGAGACCGCGGCCTCTGTCGCCGCCGTCGTTTCGGCCGCCGGGTTGTGCCACAGCGAAGGTTCCAAGGGACGGAAGGCCCAATGATCACCGACGTCCGTATCCGCCTGTTTGAGGCCAGGCGTCCCTTCGACGATCCATCGTTTGACGAGCGATTTTTCCTCGGCCGATAGCGGTGCCTCGGGAGGCATCTCATTCGCATTGATCTTCTGCCAGATCAGACTCGCGTCGGCGTCGTGGGGAACCAGCGAGGTCCCTGATTCCCCACCTCGAATCAAACCACCAGCCGCGGCCAGATTGAGTTTTGCTTCCTGCTTGGCCGGACCGTGACATTTCACGCAATGCCGTTTTAGCAGGGGCGCCACATCCCGATCGAATTGTGGCGACTCGTCACTCCAGGCTGGCCCACTCAGCGTCAGCAATTCGATTAACCCGATCCACAATACGGTTCGCACGTCGTCAGCCCCCATCAGGCACAAATCCCGCCCACATGATTATCTTATCAGCGGCTAGGCAACATCGGTAACAACTGACTGCGTGAATATCCGCGTCCCAATTCGTTCAGATCCCGCTGTAAGATCACGCGTGGAGGAAGTTGCGTGCTGTCGACCATCGCTTCGATTCGCGACACGGGTCCACCTCCATCGAAGAACCCCAAAACCTGCACTCGATAAATATCGCCATGCGCCGTGATGTAGGGGTCGAGATTAATCATCCCCGGCAGATCGACCAGACCTTCCGCAAAGAGCCAGGCGGTCGTGGTGTGCTGACTGATGGTATCGAGTGACGGTTGACCGTTGGCATCGAGATGTTGAGCGTTGGTGATGGCATTCACAATTTCTTCCGTCATCGTGGGCAAGCCGATCAGGATCTCGCGTCGCGCTTGATTGATGTTGATCCGCCCTTCGAGATAGGTGTCGGCCGTGACGGTCAGTTTGTCGAGCATGTCGGGTAACGACGTCGTGACTGATGAGGTCTCGGCTGGCCAGGGACTGGTGATGGTTTGTGCCGCGCCATTCACCGTGATGCGGGTGGATGTGCCGATCAATTGCCACAGCGATTCGATGGAGGTCGGCCCCCCTTTGGACAAGTCGATACCACCGCGCGTGACGGCCCCACCCGAATTCGTCACATAGCTCAGAAAACTCGTCAGTCCTTCCGCAGCTTCCTGATTCACAATCGAGAGCGGCGCCGTGGCTGTCGCGCCGGACAACGACGTGTTCGCGGACGGTGTCGGAACCGGATTCGTCAACGAAACCGCTTGCTTTCCCGATGGTCCGTTGATGCGATAGCCAATGATGAATTTGGCGGTATTCTCGTCGAAGGCTTCAATCAACTGATCGTACAGGTCCGTCAGATAGCCGTTGTTGACATTGATCTTGGGCTTTCCATCCAGCCGTCTGTTCGATTCACGCCCGTGAACCGAGAAATAGGCGATGAAACCATGATTCAACACGCCATCGGCATTATCGAGCGGTGGGCTGGCGTCGCCGTCGTTTTCATTTGGATCGAGCAACCCATTTCGATTGGCATCTTCTCCATACAGCAATGTCGGCGTGATGCCTTTCACCAGCAGCAATTCATCGATCGTTTCGAACGGACCATTCTTCGCTTTGTACGGAGGTTGCATCTGTTGATACGTTTCCGATTCGGCTCCGTATGGACTCACGGTATCGTCGGTGTCCATCCAATCAATAATCGCGTCGATGATCTCGGCCGTCATGTTGGGAATGTTCATCAGCATCGTACTGATGTCATCAGGACTCAGCCCCATATTGGGGAGATAGTTGAGATTCAACTTGGCCGATTCGTCCATCAGCCCATACCGAATCGCATTATTTGTCGCATCGTGTTCGACCGGTGCAATAATCGTGAATCGACTGTTGGCCCGCAGATGGGGCGAGGCGGACACGACCTGGCCCATGAACAGTTGCGGGTTATGAATCAAGTTCTCGGCTGTGACACTTCCTTTGTTGCCAAGCACGGTCGCGACAAACTCCACGCCGGAATCGGCCGTGGCGCGAGCCTGAATATCCATCGTGTACATCGACGCCGCTTCGAACTCGGTCGTCATATTCTGGGCGAAATTGAAAGCAGCCAGCGTCAACATCGCGACGACGACCACGACCAGCAGCAGCACACTTCCAGTACGGCGGGGACGTAAGTCCGCCTGACCGCGTGCCATGCGCGATGCAACGTGACCGGGTCGTCCGATCGACTTTGAGCCCCGTTTGCGTTTCATTGCAAAAACTCCTTCGGGAACGGATCGGATACGGGGATCAAAATCACCGCTCGAAACGAATCCGTGGAACGACTGACAGCCGTGTTGAAAAGTGAAGGCTTTTGTCGCGGCGGAGGAAACGCAAACTGAACTTCGATCGCCCGTGGAATGCGTCCGTTCGTCTCGCTGTCCCACATCTCCAACCAGGTCTGTCCATCGAGGTAACGAAAGCTGAGTGCCACGACTTCGGGGGCTAGAACCTGCATGCCCGAAATCTGAGGTGCCGTCCCACCGCCTGCTTCGACGACCTCAACGGCCATTCGGTCTCCCTCAGTGCGGACCAGCCCACTGGGGGTCGAACCGGGCCGGAAAAAGCTGTAGGTCACGTCTCGCAAATCACTCGTTCCCGCCATCACGGCATTGGCTGACGTTCCAGGAAGCAGATCGCGCCGCGGACGAGAGATACTCATCTCCATCATCACATTGGTCCCACGAATTCCAATGCTTTTGGAATTGGGAACCGGCGGGACGGTGTCATCAGTAGTGTCAGTGGAACTGGCCGTCGACGCACTGCTGCTACTCGAGCTAGTACTCGAACTGCTACTGGACGATCCACTGCTCGAACTGGATGACGTACTTGAAGTTGTGCTGGTCGATGATGTTGTTGTTGATGTGGAGGCATCGTCCGTGGGCGGGGGTGGGACGTAGGTGATCGCGCGAATGTCCAGTTCGATGCGACGAATCAGTGCCCGGGCCAATTGGGCTCGTTCCATTTCTTCACGGCCACTGGCCGACATTCGCCACGATTGATCCATGGCGGCATAGATGCCGGCCAAGAGGATCGCCGCCAGCGACAACGCCAGCATCGTCTCCAGCAGCGTGAAGCCAGCCTGAGAACCGAACCGCGATTCCTTGCGATGAAGTTTCGTTCTCATTGTGGTTTGGCCACCGCGTCGGCTTCGGCTTTTTCCTGAGTAACCGCCTTCACGAACAGTGATTGCAAACGCACCCACCTCCGCAGCGTGACATCCATACTGGCCAGTCGGCTGGTGCCACGATGACTGACGGTCAGATCGAGCTGTACTAATTCCGGATGGCTACCGGCATTGACAACCTGACTCCAGGTCCAGTGACTGTCGTCAGGGAACGGCGTATTCGACACGCTTTGCATCGGCACCGCGCCGGCCAGCACTTCATTCAGCTTGGCCTCACAACGAATTGTCGCCTGTGTCTTCAACCGTGCTTGTACAGCCGCGCGAGTCCCGTTCCAGGCGAGCTGTGTCAGCGCGGCCATCGAACCAAAGAAAATGGCCATGGCAAGAACGATCTCCAGCAGCGTCAGGCCGCCGCGCGATAAAGGGGGCTGTCCCCTTTTTTTGGCAGATCGCTTTCTCATCATCATTTTCCCATGCCGAGTCGTTCCATGCTGACAGCGCCTGTGAACGCCCGAACCCGCAACTTGACATGCTGAGATCGATTGTCGCTGACGGTGATCTCGGTATCGATACTGGCGGAGCCATCACAATTGAACAAGATCGGTGATGACCAGTTGACGCTGGCCAGATTTCCCGAATTGGGAAGGCCGTCAAGCGCCTCGGCCGTCAACTTGTGAGGATTTTGCGCCGCGGCGGCCACACCGGGAATCCCCGCCGTCACCGAACTGAAGATAACCCCTTTGGGCAGTAGCCCCCAAGCACGACTCAGTAGCGGCGTCCCGCCCGAATGACTGCCGTCTTTGATATTCACATGGTCGGGCTCGAACGGCACTACCACGAAATGACCACCATTCGACTCGCAGCAGAACTGATAGATAATGCCGGATTCAATCGCTCGAACGCGCGCACCGGCGATCGCCTCGCGAACCCGTTCCGCCGAAGCGGTCAATTTCTGCTGACCGAACATGCGCAGGACCGATGGCAGGGTCATCCCCGCAAAGGCGGCGATGACCCCCAGCACCAGCATCATCTCCAGCAGGGTGAAGCCGCATCGGCGATGACTTGAACGGCGCATTGTCGGCTCTTATTTCACCAGCAATCGATACGGCATCACCGTCAGCACTTTTTCGCGCGCCAACAGGTCATACACTTCCAGACTTCGCAGTTGAGCCGCGAATTCGGACGGAAGACGGTCCAGCCAGGCTTTGGCCAGATTCGCACCGACTCGGGCAGCCGGATCGATCGGGCCGAACAGGGCTTCGAAGGGACTGACCGGCTTCGGCAGATTCAAGCGATCGGTCTTGGACTCGGGATCAAGCCCCGCCGCCTTTTTCGCATAGGCAATCGCTTCGTCCAGCGTACCGAGTTCGTCAACCAGTCCCAGTTTTAAGGCTTGGGATCCCGTGTAAACTCGGCCACGAGCCATCTTTTCCAGCTTCTCGTAGTCCATCTTGCGACCGGTCGCCGCCTTCTTGGTGAACTGGGCGTAGATGTCATTCATCATCTTTTGCATCGCGTCGCGTTCGGCGTCGGTCCAGGGCTTGGTCGTGCTGAGCACGCCCGCATTCTTGCCCTTCTGCACGACGCTGGTCGTGATCCCCACCTTGGCATAGAACTTATCCAAGGCCAGCTTGCCCCCCACGACGCCGATCGAACCGGTCAATGTTCCGGGCTCGGCGAAAATGCGATCGGCCCCCATCGCGATGTAATAACCGCCGCTGGCCGCGGTGTCGCCCATGCTGACCACGAACGGTTTCTTGCCTTCGAGCGTTTCCAATTCATGCCACATCAGATCGCTGGCCAGCGCGCTGCCGCCGGGGCTGTCGACACGCAATACGACCGCTTTCACCGAGGCATCGTCACGGGCCTGACGAATCGCCTTGATCATCGTCGTTGATCCCATCGATTCGTCACCAAAGAAGTCGGCGCGACTGGCTCCCGACATGATCGGTCCCACGGCGCTGATCACCGCAATTTTGGGCTTGGTCGATTTGGCAGTTGAAGGTTCAACACCCATCAGCATGTTCATCATCTTCGCCATGCCGGCGAATCCACTGAAGTCAGTGTCGATCTTTTTCTTGCCATAGCCCTTGGACAGTTTGACTTCGACCTCTTTGCGATCACCCTTAATGGTCGCCACGATGTGATCTTCGTAGGCCACGTGATCGATCAATCCCGCTTTCTTGGCATCCTCGGCGGAAAATAGTCCCGTGTCGATAATCGCTTTGACCTGGTCTTCCGTCAGTTTTCGTGAGGTAGCCACCATTTCCACGATTTGACGATAGTAGTCATCGATAATTGCTTCCATCTCTTCGCGGAACGCGGGACTCATTTCCGACCGGCTATACGGTTCGGCCGCCGATTTGAATTCGCCCACACGCAACATTTCCGGCTGAATCGACAACATGTCGAACAGGTTCTTGTAGAACGAGATTTCGGCACGCAGACCGGGCAACATCAACATGCCCGATTCGGGAATCACGATCTGATCGCAGGCCGAAGCCAGCAGATAGTCTTTCGTATCGGCGCTTTCGAGCCAGGCGTAGACCTTGCGTCCTTTCTGGCGGATCTTGGAAATCGCGACGCGGATTTCATTCAATTTCGCCCAACCAATGTGCGGGCTTTCGATGTGCAAGACCACTGCTTCCAGCGTGTCGTCGGTCGAGGCTTTCTTCAACCGCTGCAGGATATCTCCGAGAGATTCAACCGCTTCGCTGAACAGCCCCACCCCTTCAGTGCCTTCCGAATAGCCGCCCTTCAGTTCGAGGTGGGCTACTGTCAATTTCTTAGGTGCTTCTTTTGCCACCTCTTTGGGAGCTTCTTTCGCGGGCTGCGTCGCATCGGCCGGAGCCTGCGCGATGACAGTGGAAGCCATTCCCAAGAAAACAAGCAGCGCGATGAACCGATCCATGAATAACTCCTCCAGAAAACGAGCTGATCCCGTGGTGTTCGTCAAATTGTGAAACGGAAGACGCCAGAGGACTTCGTCCGATTGAGACTTGTGCAGACCGTCGAACATCCTCTGTTCTAGCCACCACCTAGTGTCCCGTCTAGCGGAAGCAAGTCAATCCCCGAACTGCGGCGAATACGGTCCATCCGAAAATCCTCGCGGAAATTGCCTTTGTCGGCCAGGAATTCAGGTTGCCGATCAATGCTTCTCCGCAGACGATCTCTGCGGCATCTGGATTGACCACATCATTGTCGGTTGGAAGAGATTCGCTGATCGGCCATCGGCGCGTGCGATGTGGGCAAAATCCAAACGGTCAGGCCCGTCAAGCTACGCCCTGCAAACCACTAAACGCGGGACAGGATCAAAGAGACATTTTGCCCGCCGAAACCGGAATTATTGGACATCACCGTGTTCAATGACATTTCCCGGGCCGTATTGGGAACGTAGTCCAAATCGCAATCGGGGTCCGGGTATTCATAATTGACGGTGGGAGGCACGGTACCGTCGCGCAGTGCCAACAACGACAACATCGCTTCCAGCGCGCCGCAGGCCGCCACGAGATGTCCGGTCATACTTTTGGTACTCGAGATCGGCACGACATGCGCATGCGGGCCCAGAGCCCGTTTCAGCGCTTGCGTTTCGGCGCGATCATTGGCCCCGGTACTTGTGCCATGGGCATTGACATAACCGATATCGGTGGCATTCAGCCCGGCGTCACGCAGTGATTGTTCCATCGCCCGCGCCAGACCGTTGCCATCGTCGGGAATGTCGGTGATCCGGTAGGCGTCACAGGCGACTCCGTAACCTCGAATCTCGCCATAAATATGCGCACCACGTCGCCGCGCGGCCGAATACTCTTCCAGGACCAGCATCGCAGCCCCTTCACCCAATACGAATCCGTCGCGTTCCCGATCGAAGGGTCTCGATGCGGCCGTCGGGTCATCATTGCGCGTGGATAAGGTTCCCAGCAAACAAAAGCCGGTCAGCCCAAAGGGGTGAATCATGCTGTGCGAGCCGCCGACCATCATGATGTCGGCCGTCCCGTTGCGAATCAGTTCAGTTCCTTCACCAATGGCCTGGGCCGACGCCGCACAAGCCGTCAGCGTATTAAGGCTGGGCCCCTGGGCATTAAACAGGCCGGCGATTTTCGACGACAGCACGTTCGGTTCTTGATTGTATTCCGTTTCTGGATTCAGCTGCTGAAAACTCATTTCATTGAAGCGAGCCAAATCGAAGCTACCGTTCTGATTACGAGCGGCAGCAATCATTGACATCAGCAGTTCAAAATCCTGCACTCCTTCACCGGCTCCCAGATAAACTCCGAATCGCGTAGGGTCCGGCAGCCGAGCGTAATCCAATCCAGAATCGGTCATCGCCTGAATTGCGGCCGCCTCGCCAAACTGAACATTCCGACCCGTCCTTTGACAAGCGTCGATCTGGCTTTGATCGAGCCAACGAGCGAGCGAAAAGTTCTGGACTTCGGCCGCAATCCGCGAGGGAAATCCCGACGTATCAAACTGTGAGATCGGCACTACGCCAGATTGTCCCTGACATACGGCATTCCAAGCGGTGGCGGGATCGTTGCCCACAGGTGAAACACAACCAATCCCCGTGACGACAGCACGTCGACGCATCGCATCTCTCCTCGTTCAGTTGATACCGGTGGAACTCAGTTATCGGGGTTCCGGTCAGTTCATCGTATGGGCATCAGGGGCACAGCCACAAGAGCGGTCAGATCGATCCAAAAACGAGACAACAATTATGACCGCCGAAACCAAAGCTGGTGGCGAGAGCGCGGCGGACCGGAACTTCACGGGCCACGTTGGGAACGCAATCCAGATCGCAGGCAGGATCGGGCGTTTCGTAGTTGATCGTTGGATGAACGATGCCGTCTCGAATGGTCAACGCGCAAACGATCGCGGCCACACCGCCGCTCGCCCCGCACAAATGACCGATCATGCTTTTGGTGCTGCTCACGACGAGATTCTTGCTGTGGCATCCCAGCACTTGCTTGATCGCTTTGGTTTCCGCTTCGTCACCCAGGAGAGTTCCTGTCGCATGTGTGTTGATATACTGAATTTCAGCAGGTTCCAGTCGCGCGTCGGCCATGGCCAGTCGAATCGCCCGGGATGCCCCTTCACCCTCTGGATGCGGCGCCGTGATGTGATAGGCGTCGGTACTTTGCCCGGCCCCCAGTACTTCACAATAAATCGTGGCCCCACGTTGGCGGGCATGTTCCAGCTCTTCCAACACGATGATTCCCGCCCCTTCGCCCAACACGAAACCATCTCGATCGCGGTCGAACGGTCGGCAGGCCTGCGCGGGATTGTCATTCCGTTCCGACAACGCCTTCGCCGAACAGAATCCCGCCAGCCCCAACGGTGTCAGCGCCGCTTCGGCACCGCCGGTCAAGACGACGTCGGCTCGCCCGAGTCGAATCGCATCGAGAGACGCGGCAATGGCGTCCGCGGCCGACGCACAGGCGGTGGCGATCGAAAGCGACGGCCCCTGTAGACCGAAATGAATCGAAAGCGCCGCCGGGGCCGCGTTCGCCATCAGTTTCGGGATCAAAAAAGGACTGACGCGATGGGGACCAACTTGTTGATAGCGAATGCATTCTTCCTCAAATACCGACATCCCTCCCGTGCCACTGCCGATCATCACTCCGCAACGGTGCGGCAATTCCCGATCAAAATCCAGACCGCTATCTGCAACGGCCTGGATGGCCGACACGATGGCAAACTGGGCAAAACGATCTAAACGTTTGGCCGCCTTGCCATCGAGCCGGGTCTCGGGATCAAACTCGCGCACTTCGCCGGCAAAGCGCACCTTGAATGGCGACGCATCGAAGCGCGAGATCATTCGTACCCCGCTTTGACCCGCACATAGCCGCGACCAAAGATCGGTTGCCGTGTGGGCCAGTGGATTGATCGTTCCCAGACCGGTAATCGCCGCTCGACGAAGCATTACAAATTTATCCTTGAACGGCCGCTTGAGCGACATCCGGTAAGACGGCCAGCAGATTTTGCCAGACCTGTTCCGGCAAGACCGCTTTCATTTTTCGCTGAGCCCTGACCCAGGCGGGCAGCGCCTCTTTCAACTTGGCAATCCCGGCTTCCGTAATCGTGACCCACTTTTCCCGACGGTCGATCCCCACGCGGACGGACACCCAACCGCCGCTAACCAGGGGACGCACATTCCGCGTGACGGTCGTTTCTTCCAGCGACATCAGTTCACCTAAATCACCCTGACGCACTTCACCCGTACGATGTAAGTAGGCCAGCAGCGAGAACTGGGTCGTGCGCAACCCGACCGTACGCAATTCGTCGTCATACAGCCTGCTGACGGCCCGAGAGGCTTTCCGCAGGGCATGACACAGGCACGGTGTGCGAACAGTACGAGTAACATCCTCAACCATGAAACATGTATATACAGGGATTAGATCAGGGTCAAGGGCAGGTCATCATCGGGGTCGGCCGGCTCGCGATCGAAGACGCCTCTGGACGGTGATTTAACGTGTGGACCATGAATCAAAATGGCCAATTTCGCCATTCCAGGGAACACGAAGAATCCAGGCTCGCCCGACAGCGGCGAAAGATGCCGATCAAAACCCAGCCGAAAATTTTGCCTAAGCCGAACGCCCCCTGCAACCGATACATCTTATCAATGACTTCTAGCCGGGGGGAAAATCCGGCCACTTTGCTCCGTTTGCGCGAGGGACCCGCCAATGAGTTCTCTACACCGAGTCGCAGGGAAGATCGCACTCACGCTGGTTCCCTTGTTGGGAATCGGCTGTGCCCAGTTGCCTCGGCAAACGATCTCGTCTCGCACCGCTCCTTACGATCCGCGCATGACCGCGGCCAAGCGGGAAGAGAGTCGGGGCAATTACGCACAAGCGAAGAACATGTACGCCGAGATTCACCGGCAAGATCCGCGCGCCGCAGATTGCGCTCACCGCCTGGCTGTCGTCTGCACGATGCTCAATCGGTACGAAGAGGCCGAACTCTATTTCCGTCAGGCATATGCCATTACCCCCAGCAATGCCGAACTGTTGGCCGATATGGGGTATCTGGCCTACCAACGCAAAGATTTTGAAAAAGCGGAATCGTTTCTCGAACAATCCGTGCGTCTCAATGGTACCGATCAACGAAACATCAACAATCTGGCCATCGCCCGAGCCTGGCGCGGGAAAGACGAATCCAGCCTGGCCACGTTTCGCACGATCTGTTCGGAAGAAGAAGCGGTACAACGCTTAACGGCCATCCAGGCCACCCGGGGTGAAAATACTCGCGTTCAATCTTCCACCAACTCGATGGCTCAAGCGACTCCCCGGACTCCCGCATCGGGACGAGCGAAGATCGCGGCTGTCGATTCAAACTCCGTTGATCTGCCCGCACCCGCCCCCTTGGACATCGTGACCGTCTCGACCACGGAACAGGTCACGATCGAAACTGTGGATCGATCGGCCGATCTGAAGATGGACGTAACCACCGAAGTCACTTCCGAAGTGACCGTGGAATTGCCGTCGCTGTTGCCGCCGCTTCCAGTTGAATCCGCGCCGGAAGAATTGCCACCGGCCCCAGAGATGCTGGTGGAAGTCACCGAATCAACGCGATCAAGTTCAGTGCCATTCGAATTTGCAGCGGCGCCCAGCACACAAGCGGAAGACAAAAACGCGGGTGTGGTTCAACTGGATTCCCAACTAATCGTCGCGGCGATCCCCATGCCATCACCACCTTCCCCCCCCGCATCGCTGCCAGAAGTGCCGGCCAGTGATTCGCAACAAGCCTGGACGTCTCGCCCTGAAAGCATTTGGCGAAAGACGCCGGCTTCGCGCAGCGGAATCGTTGATGGACAGCCGGTTCACTGGAATCAGCCCGAGATCTGGCAAACATCGGCCAGCAGCGAAGCAACCGATGCCAAGAAAAAGGAATGGGGCGTCTGCCTGGTGACACTGGCCGAAGAAAATCGATTGGAGCTGGGTTTGCCCGAGTTTTCCATGGAATATCAATCACGTCATTATCGCTTCTCATCGGCAGACGCATTGACCCGATTCCGCGTGTCACCGCAGCGGTATGTTCCCGCCGCGGAAGGACTGGATGTGGTCGCCGCGAAAACCCAGCAGAAACAAATCGCCGGCACGTTGAACTTTGCCCAGTGGTATCAGCGCCAGCTGTATCTGTTCAGCAGTCGCGAGAATGCCGAAGCGTTCGGTCGTGATCCAGCGAAATACCTCAGTGCCGAGTGAACTGTCGCAGCCAACTGGGACATGACTGGCGCGATCAAATGATCTCCGTGATTGGCTGAACATGTTCCACGCCGACCAGCTTCTGGTCGAGGCCACCGTGGAAGTAGGCGAGACTGTTCGGGTCGAGCCCCATCTGATTCAGGATCGTGGCGTGCAATCGTTTAACGTGCATCGGCGAATCCACGGCCGCCGATCCAATTTCGTCGGTGGTACCGACACTGGTCCCGCCCTTGATGCCTCCACCGGCCATCCACATCGTGAAGCCGTAGGCATTGTGATCGCGACCGGTCCCCGCAGCATATTCCGCGGTCGGTTGACGTCCAAACTCGCCGCCCCAGACGACCAGAGTGTCCTTTAACATGCCGCGATTCTTCAGGTCTTTCAACAAGGCCGCAATCGGTTGGTCGGTATTGCCCGCGTGATAGTTGTGGTTCTTTTCCAGATCTCCATGCGCGTCCCAATTGGCGTCATTGTGACTGCCTCCGGAATACAGTTGGATGAACCGGACACCGCGTTCGACCAATCGGCGGGCCAACAGACATCGCTTGCCGAAATCTTGTGTGCGCGGCTGGTCCAAGCCGTACATCTTCTGGGTCTCGGCCGTCTCTTGCGAGAAATCCACCGCTTCGGGCGCATGTCTTTGCATTTTGAACGCCAGTTCGTAGCTATTGATACGCGCCGCCAGTTCCGAGTTATCGGACCGCGTGGCCGCGTGTGACGAATTGACTGACATCAACGTATCCAGCAATTCGCGCTGCATCGCGCGGGTTGTTCCCGCGGGCGTGTTCAGATCAATGATCGGCGCGCCTTTGGAACGCAGGATCGTCCCCTGATAGGTGGCGGGCATATAGCCGCTCGACCAGTTCTTGGCACCGGAAATGGGACCGCCGGTCGGATCGAGCATCACGACGAATCCCGGCAGGTTTTCGTTGTCGCTGCCCAGACCATAATTCACCCAAGAACCCAGACAAGGGCTACCGGAAAGAATCTTGCCCGAATTCATCATCAGCATGGCCGAGCCATGAATGGGCGAATCGGCGGTCATCGAATGCAGGAACGCGATATCGTCGACACAGGTGGCCAGGTGCGGGAAAAGGTCGCTGACCCATTTGCCGCATTCACCGTACTGATGGAAATTCCAGCGAGGCTCGACAATTCGTCCCTGGTTCTTGTGCCCGCCACGTCCAAAAGTTTTGACTTCGATCGTTTGATTGTCCCGCCCCTTCATGGCGGGCTTGTAGTCAAACGTGTCGATGTGGCTGGGTCCGCCATACATGAACAGAAAAATGACATTTTTCGCCTTCGGTGCGAAGTGCGGTGGCTTGGGGGCCAGGGGGTTTTGATGCGTGACTTCGTCCGCCGCGAACAAATTCGCGGGCCGAAAGCCGTCCTGCTGCAACAAGCCCGCCAAGGCTGTTCCGGAAAACCCTGCTCCTGTTTGCCACAGGAACTCGCGTCGGGTTCGACCGCAGAAATTGAACATCGTCATATTTCTTCCTGAACAACTGAGAAAACAGTTTCATCGACCAAGCCATTCATCGTTTTCACCATCCCGGGAAATTTTAACGCATCATCCCGGCCGCGTAACCCCTTCACGTTTTTCTTTGCTTGTAATCTTGGCAGGAAAACACTCTGATGGCCGCTCGATCCATTACTCCCGGCGGCCATGGAAGCCATTCCATTCGAATGCTTTTTTGCACCCGTTCGCCCAGATCATTCTGCATTTTATTGTCAGGGGAGACCCGAAAGACGCGGTCCGAGTGACCGTTCCTTTCTAATACGTCCGTTGTCAAATTGTCATTTTTCGATCGAGAACACACATTCGAATTGAGGTTGCCATGGAAGAATCCAAACCAGATCCTGTCGCTGAGCAAAAACCGGAGCGAAAACGTTCCTTTGTCGAGCGATTGATGGTATGGGGAGGGATTCTCGTCCTGTTGATGGTATTGCTGGTCGAATGGACTTCGCGCAAACAATATGAGGCGACCTTCAAGAGTCTGGAAACAGCGTTCAACAGCCGTGACAAGGAAGGACGTCCACAAAAACTCTCTTTGGATGACGTCAATAAAATGATCCAGGGATACGTCATTCGCTCGGAAGAGTCGATTGAAATCAAGGGGCTGCCCTACAAAGGCAAAGAGACGAGCAAAAAACAACAACGGACCGTGCTGACCTGGCCCAGCTTGTTCAAGGCGTACAAGATCGGCTTGGTCGTCGGGGAAAATGGTCAGTTGGACTATTTCGAAGCGATTCTGCCGGGCTCCTGACGGAAAGCCGAATCGGAATCGCCTCAGGCTTGCCCCAGTGCGTCGACCGACGAGTTGTTCGTGAGACGCGGCGTCAGCGTCATCACGATCGACTTCCGGGACCGACGCATGGGGGCAGGTCGTCAGGTCAGGGGTTTCTGGCCTGGTTTTGATTCGTGCTCAATCGTTGTTCTGTTCAATCGAAACATCGACTTGTTGGCCCACATAGACCCCTGGCTGATCGTCATCGATTTCGTAAAGAACTTGCAGCACCCGTGTGTCGATGCGTTCGGTATTATCTCCCGTGAACGCTTTCTTCGGAATGACATACGGTTCGACCCGCACGAATTTCAAATTCAAGAGTTGCCCGGTCGCCCCGCGCGGTGTCGCTGTCACTCGGCCCGTCGGCTTGAATCGCGCAATATCCTGTTCGTCGATATCCACGCGAACGCGTAATCGCTCGAGATCGCCCAGGAGTATCAAGGCTTTTGCCGCAGCGGCGTTCACGTATTCTCCGGGCCGGACGTCGATCTTCAAAATCTGACCGTCGACCGGTGCGCGAACCAGGCACCGGTCGATTTCGGTCTCAAGATTCGCCACATTGGCTTTCGCCGCGTCCACCGAGGCGCGCGCTACCGTCTTATCCGGCTTCCAGGACCCGGCTTTCAGGAGTGCGTCTTCGGCCTGCGCCTGTTGCCATTGCTGGTCAGCGGCCAGGAAAGTGAATCGGCGCGAAGTAAATTCCTCTTCGACCATCATCTTTTTGCCCAACAATTGTTCACCCCGCTCGAGCTGGTCCTTCAGGCGAGTCCGATTCGCTTCGGCCACTTTCACCTTGGCTTCGCTGGGTGGGACATCTTCCGGCCTGGGCATCGCTTCCAAACGTTCCAGCTGTGCTTCGGCCAGACTCAGATTCGCATGATGAGTCCTCAGTTGGGCCTTCAAATGGCGATCGTCGACGCGGAATAACGGCGTTCCGGCGGTCACCCGCTGCCCCAATTGATCGCTCGTTACGCACACTTCCAGGACGACACCGGCCACGGCGGTCCCCAACGAGATATTTTCGGCGCGGGCTTCGACCAGCCCCGTTCCCGAGATTCCCAAGGCGAAGGACTGCCGCGGTGGTTCCAGCAGCGGATCCTCTTTGGGCAGCTTCTCGGCCGCGAACAGCAGGTGATAAATCGAAAAGACGAACAGCCCCATGGCCAGCGTCGGCAAGAACAACGTTCGAACAGTCTTGGTCATATAACACCTGTGCATTCGTCTAAAATTTCGAGCCACAAGTCAGTCGGCCCATTTTGAATTTTGATCAGTGATGTGACGCCGCCGGTTTGTGCGACATCTGATTCGCCTCTTGTGAAACGCGATCGGGAATTTCGACCTGGGTCACAACGCCGTCATCCATGTGAATGATTCGATCACCAAAGTTGAACACGCGATTGTCATGTGTCACTACGATTACCGCTCGGTCGGCCTGCAGGGCCACACGTCGCAACAGTTCCATGACCGTTTGACCCGAATGCGCATCAAGTGCGGCCGTCGGTTCATCGCAGACCAGCAATCGCGGCTCGTGAACCAGTGCCCGGGCGATCGCGACTCGCTGCTGCTGACCACCCGACAATTGATTCGGCAACAAGTGCATGCGATTGGCCAGCCCCACGGAGGCAAGAATTCGCTTGGCTGCTTCAAACGCTTCGCGACGCGATTGCCCCGCGATAATCAGCGGCACGGCGGCATTTTCGACAGCCGTCAAAGTCGGCAGCAGGTTGTACTGCTGGAATACGAACCCGATATTCTTCTGGCGAAATCGAACCAGTTGACTGCCGGTCATCGCGATGATGTTCTCGCCCAAGACTTCCAGCGAACCGCTAGTGGCATTGAGTAACCCGGCGATAATCGAAATCAATGTCGTCTTACCGCAACCGGACTGCCCCACCAATAACGTCATTTGGCCGGACAGCACGTCGAGATTGACGCCGCGCAACGCGAGTGTCTTGGTGTCCCCCGCGCCGAACTCTTTGACAATCTGACGGCAATAGACCGCCATTTCGCCCGCAGACGGCGCGTGAGACTTTGATTCGGAGGTGAGAACGTTCATGCCAGTCAACCTCGGAAGACGACAGCCGGTTCTAAAAACAACACTTTTCGCAGACTGAACAGGCTGGTTAACAGGATAATCATCAGCACGGCGAGCCCCACTCCGGTTGCCGCGATGGTCGTCAAATGAATTCCCGCCATCGGTGCGATTCGATTGGTAAAGGTGAAGAACAGGGCTGTCATTCCCATCCCCAGTCCGTAACCCATGCCGCTGACAACGCTGGCCTGCAACAGAATCATCCCAATCAGACGAATGTTCGTGACACCCATCGCCTTCAGTGCGCCGAACTGCTTCAGATTTTCCAGTGTGAACAAGTAGAACGTCTGCCCGGCAACGGCCGCCCCCACAATAAAGCCGAGTGCGATCGTGATCCCAAAATTGATGGGAATGCCGGTGGAACGCATGAAGTAACTAATCGTTCTCCAGAAAAATCCGTCCCGCGTCAGTGCCATCAAACCGCTTTGTTCTTCGATCGCGCGACACACTTCCAGCGCATCAGACCCGACCAGAGGTTTGGCAAGGATGTAGTTCATCAGGTTGCGATTCGAAGGCAAAAAGCGTTCGACTTCGCTGAATCGCGTGTACATCACGGGCAACGTTGTAAACGGTGCCGAGGCCTTGCAGATGCCGGCCAGGAACACACGCCGATCGTTCAGATGAAATTCGCGACCGATCTGGAACGGCTCGCCGGGCCACATGTATTCGTAGCCGGCTTTATCGATGAACACCGCATTCGGCAGACGCAGGCTGTTCAACTCACCAACGACCATGCGTCGGGGAGAACCGACCAGCGTCGCGTCATCGACACCCAGAACGATGACGTTTCGAAAGTTGCCATCCGGCAGTCGCGCCGTCATGTTGCTTTTATGGTACCGGACCGCCCATTCCACGCCGGGCACGCCCCGCACACGTTGCAGGGAGTTCGAAGGAAGGTAGGGGGCTTCGTCGATGTAACGGACTTTGTTGTCCATGACCCACAACTCGGCATCACGGACATCCAGGATTTGACTGGCCGATCGGGTCACAATTCCCATGAAAATGGAAACCTGCTGCGACATCAGCAGTGTGGCGAACGTGATGCTGAGAATGAGACTGAGGTATTTGCTACGATCCCCGGTCAACATCCGCAAAGCCAGCCAATTCATGGATTCGCCCTTTTGACAGCATCGACAACCGAATTGACTGCGGGGAAGCCGGACCGAAGGGAATTCGTCGGTTTTCGACGATCCGTCGATTGTGGCCCAAAAAAAAGCCTGCGACGAAGACTATTGAGCGGACAAGCTCCGGCATTCATGACTGAAAATCTCCGTGAAGATCCGCTGGTAAGTCGCGGAGTAGTCCCATTCGCTTCGCAGGGGATGCCATTCAAATCCGTCGAGCAAGATATGGATGCCGTTCAGCAGCACCTTAATCGGGTCGTTGATCTGAAATTCCTTGAGCATAGGGCAGTAGTGCAAGGCGGTCATATGTGTGCCCAACGCCATGGTGAATACGGAATAAACCAGTTCCCGCGGGTCGACATGCTTGGGAAGATCTCCACTTTCCACCCCGGCCCGAACGATACGAACGACGCAGCCGAAACAGGTTGATTCGAGTCGATCCAGCGCTTCGCGACGCTCGATCGAGGCTCGTTCGCGCAGGTTGGCCAGCTTAATGATGAATTCGGACTGGTAATGGTGCGTCTCAAGCCGGGAAAAGATTTCATCCGCGACGCCAATCGCCAGCATGCGTTCCCGCGGTCGTCCAGCAAATTGCTCGGCCCGCAAAAACAGTTCGACGCGTCGCTCCATACTTTCAATGGCCAACGCCGTGACCAGATCTTCTTTTGTCGCAAAGTGTTGGTAAATAGTCCCTTTTGAATATTCTGCAGCCTCGGCAAGTTGATCCATACTCAGGCCGGCATAGCCCTGTTCAATGAGCATTTTCCGAGCGATTTGCAGCAATCGCTGCTCGCGTTCTCGAACCTCTCGCTGTTTTCGCGTCATTGTACCCATTCGTCGATTATCGACAGGTCGTCGAAATTTGTCAATCAGTTCTTTAAATGGATGAGGATTCTTTCGAAAAACGAAGATCCGGTGGCCCCAATCGGATGATCACGGCGAGTGAGTTCGACACGGCAAAGTACCGTTTCCGAGTCGCTGACTGGGCCTTGCCCGGACAATGGAACCACGGTGAGCCGTCGCATCCAAAGAAGTGGAGAAAAACAAAATGTGCCTGGGCCATCCGTCAGAGCCGACACCGAGGGATTCCAATTCACTAGGCCAACAAATCGACCGATTTCGTGTCTTCATCCGTGGACCTTCAACACCTCAACCTTTCGGAAATGGTTCGGAAACTGGATTGCGACCTAACCGCCCTTCTTTGATACACTCCCACCCGCAATGCGCCCTTCTGTTCGGCTACAACTCACAAAGGATGAATCCAAGATGGATCTCTGGGAACACAAGTACGCGGAAGGACCGTTGGTCAAAACGAAGATTGTCGCCACCGTGGGCCCCGCATCGGCGTCTTACGAAAAACTGACCGAACTGGTGCTGGCGGGTGTCGATGTGTTCCGATTGAACTTCGCCCACGGAACGTACGATTGGTTCAAAGAAGTCGTCGGCTGGATTCGTCAGGTCTCTGTGAAACTCAATCAGCCACTGGCCATTCTGGCGGACCTGGCCGGCCCCAAAATTCGTCTGGGCGAGTTACCCCCCGAAGGAGTTCGTTGCCGACACGGGGCGAGAATGGAATTCGTGCGAGAGATTGAGACAGGCCGCCAGGACCAATTCACCTGCACCTACGAAAGCCTAATCGACGATTTACGCCCGGGCGACCGTGTACTGCTCGCGGACGGATCGGTTTCGTTGCGCGTCATTGAACAGGATCCCAAAGCGGGACGAGTCGTCTGCGAGGTTGTTCAGCCCGGTCTGGTTAGAAGCCGGCAGGGAGTCAATCTGCCGGGTGCGACACTGAGCACCCCCAGCGTGACCGATAAGGACCGCCAGGATCTGGAATGGGCGCTGGACAATGGTCTCGACTATGTCGGACTGAGTTTCGTAAGAAGCGCAGAAGACATCCGGCTGCTGAAAAGGTTGATTGCCGCTCACCCGACCAAAACGCCGCCTTGGATCGTAGCGAAGATCGAAAAGCCGGAAGCGATCGCGGAACTTGAACAGATCGTGATTGAAACCGACGCGGTCATGGTGGCCCGCGGCGATTTGGGTGTGGAAGCCGATATCTTTCGCGTGCCCGCCTTGCAGAAGCAAATCATTCGGATGTGCAACGAACATCGCACGCCCGTCATCACCGCGACGCAGATGCTCGATTCGATGCAAAAGAACGAAATCCCCACTCGCGCCGAAGCCAGCGATGTCTTCAATGCCGTGCTGGATGGCTCCGATGCGGTCATGCTTTCCGGGGAAACCGCGGCCGGTGATTATCCGGTCGAAGCGGTGGCGATGATGAGTCGGATCGCTCGCGAAGCCGAACGGATGCTCGAACCCCGTCCCCCAGCCAGCGACTCGCGCAGCACCAACCGGACACGAGCCAAAGCCATTACCGAAGCGGTGACTCACGGAGCCGGCACCGCGGTGACGCACTTGAATGCGGATTTGATCGTCGCGGCGACGCGCGGCGGTAAGACTGCGATGGCCATTTCGAAACAACGCCCGCAGGTGCCGATCCTGGGCCTGACCGATCGTGCCGAAGTCGCTCGCCGGATGTGCTTGTTCTGGGGCGTGACCCCGATCGAGACCACGGCCGTGTCGATGTCGCCGCGGGATCTGATTGCGTATGTTGAAAAGGAAGGTCGCGAGCGCAACATGCTGGATTCGGGCAGTAAAGTCGTTCTGGTCGGAAGTTCTGACTGGAAACTTGAATCACATGACATGATGCTCGTTCACGTCGTCTCATAGTTGCTGGATTGAAGCGCTCTCATGCAGAACCAACATATCGCCGCCATCTTCAACGAAGTTGCCGACCTGCTCGAGATTCAAGGAGCCAATTCCTTCCGCGTCAGGGCGTATCGCAATGGCGCGCGGACGCTGGAAAATCTGTCCGAGTCTGTCGCCGATCTGCTCGCAACCCCTGGTCGCAGTATCGAAGCGCTGGAGGGGATCGGTAAGGATCTGGGCGCCAAGATCGCCGTCGTGGTCGAAACCGGTCAGTTGCCACAACTGGAGGAACTGCGACAGCAGGTACCGGCCGGCGTGATGGACATGCTGCGAATTCCGGGACTGGGTCCGAAGAAAGCCGCCACGCTGTTTAAAGAGCTGGGACTCATTTCACTGGCCCAACTGAAAGAGGCTTGTGAAGCAGGCAAGGTGGCCGAACTGAAGGGGTTTGGAAAGAAGACTCAACAATCGATTTTGGAAGGAATTCCGCACGCTCAGGAAGCCGGCAAGCGGTTCCTGATCAGCATCGCCACCGCTTCGGCTGACGAAATTGTCGCCGATTTGAAACAGCTGTCGTCGATCAGCCAGGTGGCTGTCGCGGGTTCGTGCCGTCGTCGCAAAGAGACCTGCGGCGATCTGGACGTGCTGGCAATTTCCGATAACTCGGCGGAGGCCATGGATCGACTGGCCGCCCATCCGCTGGTCGAAAAGGTCTTGGCACGCGGCGAAACGAAGCAGCGAGTTCGGCTTCGCACCGGCATCGAACTCGATCTGCGCGTCGTTCCCGCCGCCTCCTACGGCGCGGCCATGCAGTATTTTACCGGTTCCAAAGAACACAACATCGTCATCCGCCGCCGTGCCATCGAACGCGGGCTGAAAGTCAACGAATATGGTGTGTTTCGCGGAGAGGAATACGTCGCTGGTCGAAGCGAAGAAGAGGTCTACGCCGCCGTCGGACTACCATTCATTCCCCCCGAACTCCGCGAGAATCGTGGTGAAATTGAATTGGCGGAAGCGGGCAAGCTGCCAAAGCTGATCGAAGTCGCCGATATCCAAGGCGATCTGCATATGCACACTACCGCCTCGGACGGTAAAGCGACGATTCGCGAAATGGCCGAAGCAGCGAAAGCGCGCGGTTTGAAATACATCGCCATCACCGATCACTCCAAGCGGGTCAGCATGGCCAACGGCCTGGATGCCACCCGATTGCGCGAACATTGGAAGGCGATTCGAAAGGTGCGGGAAGAGGTGACGGGCATCGAAATCCTCTGTGGAATCGAATGCGACATCCTCGAAGACGCAACCATGGATCTTGACGACGAAGTTCTTTCCGAAGCCGATTGGGTGATTGCCGTTTTACATTACGGCCTGAAGCAACCGCGCGAACAGATCATGCAGCGATTGTTGAACGCCATCCGGAATCCGAATGTCGACGCGATCGGACATCCCACCGGTCGCATGCTGAGTAACCGTCCGCCTGCGGACATCGATTTCACGACCTTTTTCAAAGCAGCCGCCGATCACGGAGTGCTGCTGGAAATCAACTCCAGTCCCGAACGTCTGGATCTCGACGATGTGCAGGCCGCTGCAGCCAAGTCGTATGGGATTCCGATCATCATCGACACCGATTCGCACAATACGAGCGGCTTTAATGTTCTGCCGTATGGTGTGGATCAAGCGCGTCGTGCAGGCCTCACCAAGAACGACGTGGCGAACACTCGCCCGTTTGCGGAATTCAAACGACTGCTGCGAAAATCCTGATGGGGCCAGCAAGCGATCGTGCTTTTCGTTTCGGTCGATCCTTCGCCGGTATTCGTCATTCTGTGCCGGAATTCTTCTCAGCCGGCAAGTGGTTCGTTCACGTCGTCAAATCCGACAACTTATCCCAGATCGCAACTGAGTTTGGACAAGTCCGTTCGTTCCGCGGACGACTGATGGCGAATCGCCCGCTCGATGCGACCATTCTTCACGATGAAGGCTCCGGACAATTGCAAGCCGTTTCCGACCATGGGGCCGAACCCAAATCGGAACACCGCTCCTTCGCCCAAGGCCCGCCAAAAGGCGTTCCAACCAAATAACTGACTCAACGTCCCGAACCGCAATTCCAATGTCCGGTAAAGACGGCGGTCTGGATCGCTCACATGAGCGACATCACTCAATCCATATCGGGCAAGCATCGGCGCGGCCTGTTCCTGCGAGGCCATCGAGACCACCACGGGTGTCAGTCCGTGGTGGTCGAGTTCGTTGCGGTGACTCGCCAGATCGGCGAGGGCTTCACGACAGAAGGTGCAGCCCAGGTGTCGCACACACACGATCAAGAGCGGAGTTTGAAACGATTGATCAAACAGATTCTGTCCGTTTGGCGGAACGGTGGAACGTAGTGCTTGCTCCAGCGTGAAGCCCTCGGCCGTCGTGCGACGCGCTTCGTGAATCCGGGCCGCCTGAATCAGAATGGCAGTGAAGGGCAGCCACCAGGCAACATCGTTGGCTAAGATGGCCACACCCATGGACCAGGGTAACTCGCCTCGGCTGGCCGTATAAACGAAGCCGATCGGACCAAACAGTTTTCCCAGCAGCCCCACCAGGACGATCGGCCAATGCGTCGCCGCGTCACGGGCAGCGATCCAGTACCCCACCGCATAGACTCCGATCACCATTCCCAGGCATTGCACGATCGATGGATAGTTCGGGGCATCAAGCCCTAACCAGGCGAACGGGGTTTGGGGAGCGAGTACAACCAAGGCTCCCCAGACGAGATTGTAAATCGCCGCCAGCTTGAGCGTGATAGGAACCCATCGCGGCATCTCCAAGTACTCGGACATTCAAACACCTCATCGGGACCGTCAAATATCGTGACGAAACTGAGCTCGATCATCGAAGTTGCAGATTGCGGCAACAACCGAATCCACTTCATTCAAACCGGCGACAAATTCGTGGTTTAACACACAACGATTCAGTAATACCTGTTGAATCTCTGGGCTCCCCGAACAAAACTCCGGACCTAAAACCATTTGACGAGATTCCCATTCGACTTGAGAACAGACACCGCTTCCTCCAGAACATATGGGGATTGTAGCCGCTGTACATCCAGCAGGCGTTCATCAACCGCATGAGAACGGCTTGGCCTTCGGTTGGGGGCGGGAAACCAAAACGACCGACAGTGGACGCTGACAGGGCCTGTGTGTAAGCTCCGCAGTGAACTGGGCGATTTGGGTTGGTATGGCGAACTCGGCAGATCTGAAAGCAACCATCGCCCGCCAGCGCAAAGTGCGCAGCCGCAAAGCATTTCGCGGTCGGTACATTCCCACGGATTGGGTGTCATGACGCAACTCACTTCGATCGACTTTCTCGTGATTTTCGCGTATCTGGCAGTGACCATGGCCATCGGGTTGTGGATCGGCAGCTACGTGCGAAGCGGGTCTGACTTCTTTCTCGCCGGTCGCAGCTTGCCCTGGTGGGCGGTCGGAATGTCGCTGGTCGTGACCGATATGGGCGGCACCGATTTGATTGGCCTGGGCGGCGATGCCTATCGCTATGGCATCGTGATGGGAAATTTCGAGTGGATCGGATGTGTTCCCGCGATGATTGTCGGCGGGTTCGTCTTTATTCCGCACCTGTGGCGCTGCCGCGTCACAACGATTCCCGAATATCTGGAACGGCGTTTCAACGTCCAACTTCGTTCGGCAGTCGCGGCCTGCTGGCTGTTTTTTATGGCCTGCAATCTGGGAGTCATGTTGCTGGCGTCGGCCCGGTTCATGAACAGCCTGGCAGGATGGGATCTTTCCGTCTGCATTCTCGTGACGGCCTTACTGGTCGGAATTTACACCTGGGCCGGAGGTCTGGGAGCCGTAGTCTATACGGACGTCATGCAGGGATTCGTCGTCATCGGTGGCTGCATTCTGTTTGTAGTGATCGGCATCTTCGAGTTGGGTGGCATCGAACCGTTGACGGACAAAGTGCATGTGGTAGCCCGCCTGAAAGATCGCGATGACATCCGCCAGCGCGAGCAATCGATGTCGCCGCAGGAACTGGCCGCCTTCCGCGCAAAAAACCATCAGCGACGGTTCCAGACCGAGTCCGAGCATCTGTCGCTGGTGCTGCCGGTCGATACTCGCTCACCAGCTCCATGGCCCGCGGTCTTGTTCGGACTTTGTTTTATCGTCGGCCCCGGCTACTGGATCGGCAATCAATGCATGGTCCAACGAGCCCTGGGTGCCAAATCGGAATATGAAGCGAAGGCGTCATACATTTACGGGGCCTTAATCAAGAATCTGATCCCGTTTCTGGTGGCCATTCCCGGTTTGATCGCACTCGTCAAATTTCCCGAGATCGGACACGGCCGCGCCGATGAAGCCTTGGGACGATTGGTCGGAGCGTTGCTGCCGACCGGACTTCGCGGAGCCTTCGTGGCGGCGTTTCTCGCGGCATTGATGTCGAGCGTCGATTCGTATTTGAACTCGGCCACATCGCTGTATGTGAATGATTTCTACCGACGATTCTATCGACCTTCCGCCGATGAAGGGCAGATGCTGGCCGTAGGCCGCTGGACGACGATCGGTTTCGTGGCCTGGGGGATCTACTTCGCGTTCCAGTTGATGGAATTTCCCGTGGGGATCTACACGATTTTTCAGACGCTAGCCTCGTTCTTCGTGGGACCGACGTTTGCAGTCCTCTTGGCCGGCATGTTGTCGCGCAGTGCTTCGGGTGACGCAGCCGTCACGGGCTTCTACGCAGGTGTGCTGACGTCACTGGGACTGTTCGGGTTGAATCAGCCAGGGATTTGCCACTGGCTGGGTCTGAAGCCCCTGTTTCAGATTGGACAACCCTACTTGTATTATTCGATCTGGTCGTTTGTCGTCGCGATGTTGTTCATCGTGGTCTTCAGCTACTTCCTGCGATCCGATCCTCCCGAAAAGACCTGCTACGCGATCGGCGGGATTGGTCCCGAAGGAGGTCCGGCGTGACATTCTTGCATTGGATTGGCGATGCGCTGCGTCAGCTGTTCGAACAGGTTCCCTTATCGGTGGCGAAATGGCTGCTGATCGGCCAATTCCTCGCCCTGATCTTTTGGGTCGTTCAGCTTCGTTCCAGCGAAACGACGCCACAAGATCATCAATCGAAATGGTACGAGGATCTCAAGATCTGGGCCTGGTTGGCGCTGATGATGCAGATCGTGATTTACGGCATCTTCTAAGGACTTGCACCGCTTCGCGAGGCATCCCATCTGACTGGCATCGGGCCACGAAACACGACTAGTCAGCATTGGGAATCGCCTCTATCATCGGCGCGAACGTCACACCCTCTCGTTGAATTTGTCTCTATGCTCGTCTGGCTGCTCAAATACTTTCCGAATTTCTTCGAACGAGTTGCCGGGGTCTCGACCGGGGACTCACAAGTATTTCTAACCGGCCGCATCGCTTTGGCCACGCTGGTCTCGTTCGCGACCGCCTTGATCTTTGGGCCGTATGCAATCCGTTGGCTGAAAAAACGATTTCGCGAACGAATCGACAGCGCGTCGCAGAAACTGAACGAACTGCATGCCGGCAAACGAGACACTCCGACGATGGGAGGCATCTTCATCGTTGGGGCCATTGTGGTGGCCGCCGTCAGCTGTGGTGACCTGATGAACCGGTATTTGCTGCAATCACTGGTACTGGTGATTGGATTCGGAGCGATTGGCGCTCATGACGACTGGATCAAAGTCAGTTCACAAAAGCGAGGACTGACGGCTCGAGACAAATTCGCCTGGCAATGGGCTCTGGCACTGGTTGTCGCCGTTCTGCTGTTCTTCTTGCAGGTCGAAAAGCCACAAGGTTTGGACCTGGTATTTCCCTTTGGAAAATTTGTCCTGCCGCTGGGTGTGTTTTTCATTATCTGGGCCGCCTTCGTCATGGTCGGAAGTTCCAATGGTGTGAACCTGACGGATGGCCTGGATGGATTGGCCAGCGGCTGCTTGATCTTTGCCGGCTTTGCGTTTGCCGTGCTGACCTATGTCTCTGGCCACCGCATCATGGCCGAGTATCTGTCGATCGCCCACATGACCGGCGCCGGAGAACTGGGTGTTCTGTTTGGGGCACTGGTGGGCGCGATGCTGGGATTTCTCTGGTTCAATTGTCACCCCGCCCAAGTTTTCATGGGCGACAGCGGTTCGTTGCCGACGGGTGCATTGCTGGGCTATGGAGCCCTGGTCACGCGACAGGAAGTCTTGCTCTTGATTGTGGGGGGCGTCTTCGTAATTGAAACGCTGAGTGTGATTTTGCAGGTGGGCTATTTCAAACTGACAGGCAAACGAATTCTCGCCTGCAGTCCACTGCACAATCACTTTGTGCTTCGCGGCGAACCCGAAACACGGATCGTGATCCGCTTCTGGATCGGCGCGGCGCTGCTGGCGATGGTCGCCGTGGCCAGTCTGAAGATTCGCTAGGGCAGGCGGCAGTCGATTCGAGAACGCCCTCCCTGAAGCCACTTTTTCGAGCCAACCGCCCGGTCCGCCAATCAACTACATTGATTGGGGCAGCCCGCCGGAATACGACGACTCGGATTTCGAGAAGGC
This sequence comes from uncultured Schlesneria sp., assembly GCA_903871875.1. Lineage (GTDB taxonomy): Bacteria > Planctomycetota > Planctomycetia > Planctomycetales > Planctomycetaceae > Schlesneria. The sequence continues at coordinate 213,993 of CAIQIR010000079.1, read as the reverse complement.
CCGTTCGATCGCGCGTTCTCGTTCGAGTTGTGTTTCGGCATGCAGGGTTCTGAGCAGTCGTTCCTGGGCATCGGACATTTCGATGTTGCGGCGTTCCATCGCGGCCCGCGCGGTTTCCAGGCCTTTTTCGAGCGGCAGACCATCGATCAAATCGCCGTGCCAGATACGGCTGAACGAAGGAATATGCTTGGGCAATAGTTCGCCATCCGGCAAAATCAGGCACATCACGCCCACTGCGGAACCGGTGTTGAACAAACTGCCAATTGCGGTTTTCGTATGATCACCGATGAAGCATCCGACTTTCAGTTCACCCGAATCAATCGATTCGCCTCGTAGCGGCACTTTCACGGCGGAATAATCATTTTTCAGATCGCTGTTCGTCGTCAGTGCCCCCAGATTGACCCAGGGACAAACATAACTGTGGCCTAAAAACCCGTCGTGATATTTGTTGACGTAACCATGAAGGATCGCGCCTTCGATTTCTCCGCCCACACGGCACACCGGACCGATCGTTGTTCCTTCCCGCACATTGGCACGAAACAATTGCGAGCCGCGACCGATATGGCACGGTCCTTCTAACCGAGTGAATGCCTGAATCATGGCTCCCGCTTCGACGGTGACCGGTCCCTTGCGGGCATCGATCACGACAAACGGATCCACGCTGGCGGAAGGATCGACATGAATCTGCCGGGGATTGCCCATCAGGGCGACCTGTGGTCCCAATTGATGAGCCTTCGAGGGACCGAACGGTCGCGCCGCGAAATCGGCATTCAACTGCGTCGGGTTGTGATGAATCAAATCCCACGGATAACTGACGAGTCTTCCCGGCGCGGTGACGCGACGACGGGTACGTGCAATCCCCATCAGCGCCTCGTCCGCATCATTTTCCGTCAGCCGAGCCACGTCAGTCGGATCGAGCGTCAGATAAGCGACACACCCGTCGATGATTCCGGCGGTTTCGGGATCGCAAGTCGTCAGCGATTTGGGATCGGCCTGCCAGCGACCGTTTAAAAAGAGGGTGGGGGCCACCCGCAGCCAATCAAGATCATTGACGTGCGATTCCGGGTGCTCTTCCTGATAGACGTCGACCAGTTCGCTCCTCAGAAACGCTCCCCAATCAGTGACGGGTAGAAATCGCAAAGCACGCTCGCGAGAGCTGAACTGTCCACACAGCAATTCAAACACCGGACGCAGCAAAGAGATCGGCGAGAACTGATCCATCGCCGCTCGATCTTCAAATAATGCGACACGCATCTTGTGGTCCTCCATGCCGGTGACCGCCGCTTAATGGATTGGCGTCGATTCCCTCCCGTGCAGAGCCCAAACTCTACCGGGCGGAGCGGATCCCGAGAAGACGAGGATTGAAGTGGACGCGATTCATCACCCTGGATGCGACGCGGACAAACTGCCAGCGGCCGCGGGGACGAGGTGGATAGCGGGGGCCTTCAGCATGGCCGTGATGGGATCGCCAACCTTCAATTGCAATTCTTCGCTAGCCGGGCGCGTGATCAGCGAAGTCAATTCGAAACCGCAATCCAGCCCCACTCGGACGAGCGGACCTTCCTGTGTCAACGACCTGATGGTGGCATTCAAATGATTGCGGACGCTGCTGGAACCGCTAGACCCTTTCTGCAACGCGACGTCTTCCCCTTTGATGCAGACATGGACCTGGCGCACTGCCGTCAGGGGTGCCACGGCCAGCAACGAGGTCGTTCCCACACGAACCGTGGCCAACCCATCCAACACGTCAACAATCTCGCCCGAAACAATGGTTTCCATTCCTACCAAGCGGGCCAATGCCGCGTTCTTAGGTCGAGTAAAGACGTCTTGAACAGATCCGATCTGCTGGATTGATCCGGCATCGATCACTGCCACGCGATCGGCCAAGGCGATCGCTTCGACCCGATCGTGGGTGACAAGAATGACGGGCGTCCCCAATTCCGCGAGCACGGCACGCAGTTCACCCCGCAATTGCTCTCGTAGCAAGGTATCAAGCGCCGACAGCGGCTCGTCGAGCAACAGCAGCTTAGGACGACGGGCCAACGTCCGGGCCAGGGCCACTCGTTGTTGCTGACCGCCCGACAATTGTCGTGGATGACGCAGTTCGAGGCCTTTCAGATCGAACAATTCGAGCATCTGGGCGACGCGATGTTGTCGTTGGGCACTCGTGTGATCGTGCACGCCGTAACCGATGTTTTCGGTCACGGTCAGATGCGGAAACAACGCGTACTCTTGAAAAAGAAAACCGATGTCTCGCTGTTGCGGCGAAAGAGCGATATTGCGATCAGCCGCAAACCAGGTTTGATCTCGGAACTGGATCACCCCCTCGTCGGGATGAATCAGTCCCGCCAGACAGCGAAGCAATGTGGTCTTGCCGCACCCCGAAGGGCCAAAAAGTGCCGTGACATTGGACGAATCCGTCGACTGACGAAAATCGATGTCGATCGTGGCGCCGGCGACGTAGCGTTTTACAAATCGAGAGACCAGGTCCGTGGTCATACCGGACCTCCACGGCGTCCCAGCCATTGGGCCAGGCAAAGCACGGTGAACGAAAACACCAGCAACAGCAAGGCGGTCTGTCCGGCCGTTTGGTAGTCCAGTGCCTGAACACTGTCGTAAATGGAAACCGACGCAGTTCGGGTTTTCCCTTCCAGGTTCCCCCCGATCATCAATACCACTCCGAATTCCCCGACAGTATGGGCGAACGTCAGGATCAGTCCCGCCAGAATTCCTGGCCAGCACAGCGGCAGCGTGACGCGGCGAAACGTTTCGAACCGCGATACACCCAGGCACCACGAGGCTTCGATTAACTGGCGGTCCATGGCCGCAAATGCAGCCGCGAACGGGCGCACTGCAAACGGCAGATTGAATAGCACCGAACCAACCAGGATTCCGGCAAACGTAAACGGCAAACGTACACCGAACAAGCTGGTGGAAATCTGGCCCAAGACACCATACGGCCCCATGGTGACCAACAAGTAATACCCCAGGACAGTCGGGGGCAGCACGAGCGGCAGGGCGACAACCGCTTCAATCACAAATCGCCCCGGCCACCGCGACATCGCCAACCAGTACGCCAGCGGCAACCCAGCGACAAACAAGATCAGTGTGGTCGCACTGGCCAATTTCATCGTCAGCCAGATCGCAGCCCAATCCACGCCGATTCCCTCTCCGGAAACGGAATTTGTCCGAAAGTCACGGCAGCGATGCACTACCGCAGAGCATTTCACCATTAATCAAATCGAAACGCGAGAGACCGGAATAGACCCGTGTGTGGCAACTCTTCAAAAACACCCGGAAAAATCGGGCATTCGATGTCGATTTGTATTTTGGATGGCTGGGGTGCGTCAGTCATCGGTTTCTTTAATCCTGCAGATTACGATGTCGCTTTAACACGATTGCCGCATCCGACTTAGTAGAGATCTTTTGTACCCTAACAGGGATCTGCCATTCTTCACCGCGTTGGAGGATTCACTTAATCGGGAGACCCGATCCAGCCCCCCGCCTCGGAGGAGTTCCCCAGAGGGGTCGCACCAGATGTGACGCGGGCGTCGCGGCAGCGTCTGATTTCGGTTATGGTGTTCGGTTGAAGGTTATGATTCGCATTTGTTAGGATAAATGTAAGAATTTTTGGTTTTGTCGTCGGCAGACGACGAGTCACCAGAAGCGACCGGGCTGACGATAGTTCGGAGTAGAATGGTTTGATGACAACCGTCCCAAGGTTGTCTGTCGCTAAGCGATTCTTTTTGTGGAAGTGCCAGGATGTTTTCATTTCTTGGTGATTTATTCAGCATGATGCTGAGGTGTCTATTGGGACTACCTTGGCGCATCGTGGAAGAGCTTGACCAGTCGTTCGAAGGCTGTGTGGAGTTTTTCCGCGTTTGGCTGGATGGGTCGCCTGATTCACCTCAGCAGACGATGGCGAACACGCGATCGTCGATCGGTCCCCCAGGGAGCTGGTTGACGTTCGTTCGATCGTTTCTGTGGCCGAATCGACTGGCACGAGTTCGTGTTCCCGCACGTCGCTCAATCCGCTGATATTCGTGATGCCGGGCCAATCTCTCTGAATCGTGACGCAGTGATTATGCGATCACTTATCGTCGGCGCATGCTTCCGCCGAACGAATCCTGCGTTTTGCGTGAGGTCCGGTGGCTCTGTTGCCAGGATCATGAAGGGCGTTCACGTATGGATGTTTTATCAATTCTCGGATGGCTCGCCGGCGGTGGGGCGGCGGGCTTCTTTGCCGAGCGATTAATTCGCGGCACCGCTTACAAATCTCGCGATGAAATTCTCGAACAGGCCAAGCGGGACGGCGAGAACGTCCTGAAGGCCGCCGAGCTGACGGCGAAGGAAGAGTCCCTTCGCCGACGTGAGGGTATTGAAAAAGAATTGAATTCACTGCGTGACGAGATCCGTAATCAAGAACGCAAGCTCGACAAGCGCGAATCGGGCCTGAAAGACCAGCAAGACGATATCGCCAAGAAAGAGCGAATGCTGGAAACAACCCAACTGAAATTGTCCGAACGCGGCAAGGTCATCGACGCACGCGAACGTGAACTCGAAAAGATCATCAAGCAAGAGCAGGAACATCTCTACAAGATCAGCGGACTCGATCAGAAGACCGCCACGGCCATGCTGATGGACCAGCTCGAACGCGAGCTGAAAAACGAAACCGGCGCGTTGATCCTCAAGCACGAAGCCGAACTCAAGCAACAGTCGGAAAAACTGGCCCGTGAAATCATCGGCATGTCGATTCAGAAGTACGCTTCGGCGCACACGTCCGAAACGACGGTTTCGACCATCGATATCCCCAATGACGAAATGAAAGGCCGGATCATCGGCCGCGAAGGACGAAATATCCGCGCCTTCGAGAAGGCCACCGGTGTCGACGTCATCGTCGATGATACGCCGGGTGTCGTCGTCGTGTCCGCATTCGACAGCGTCCGCCGCGAAACGGCCAAGCAGGCGATGGTCAAACTGATTCAGGACGGTCGCATTCACCCGACACGCATCGACGAAATCGTCCTCGAGACCCAAAAAGAGATGGAAGAGTTCATCCGGCGTCAGGGAGCCGAAGCGGCCCAGGAAGCCGATGTGCCCAACTTGCACGAGAAGCTGGTCGACCTGATGGGTCGGCTGTACTTCCGCACCAGCTACAGCCAGAACGTTCTGCGGCACTCGATTGAAGTGGCTCATCTGACCGGCATGATGGCCGAGCAACTGGGGCTGAACGGCAATCTAGCTCGTCGCTGTGGCTTCCTGCACGACATCGGTAAAGCGGCCGATCATGAGATGGAGGGTGGCCATCCCGCCGTCGGTGCCGAACTTTTGAAACGATACGGCGAAAAAGGCGAAGTCGTGCATGCGGCCAAGGGGCACCATGATGACATTCGTCCGGAATATATCTACACGGTGCTGGTCGCAGCCGCCGACGCCTGTTCCGCCTCACGGCCCGGGGCTCGTCGCGAGACTCTCGAAAAATATGTTCGACGTCTGGAAGAACTGGAAACGCTCGCCTGCGGTTTCCCGGGTGTGGAACAAGCCTTTGCCGTTCAGGCTGGCCGCGAAGTTCGCGTCATCGTCAACCCGGCCGACGTGAACGATCGAGAAGCAGCCAAGTTGTGCCGCGACATGGCAACCGCCATCGAGCAGACCTTGACGTATCCGGGCGAAGTCAAAGTCACCGTCTTGCGAGAGACGCGAGTGATCGAATATGCGAAATAGTTTTGAGTCATGACGATCGAGTTCCAAACCGTTTGCGAAGTGGGTGCGATCCCGGAAGGGGAAGGACGAGCGTTTCCGTTAAATGGAACGCTCGTTGCCGTCTTCCTGCGCAACGGTGAATACTTTGCCATCAGCGATTCGTGCCCGCACATGGGGGCCTCGCTGGCATCGGGTTATCTGGAAGGCACCGATGTCATCTGTCCCTGGCACGCCTGGAAGTTTTGTGTCAAAGATGGATTGTGGATGGACAATCCTCGCTCAAAGGTACGGACCGAGTCCTACGCGGTCCGTGTGGTCGGAACCGAGATACAGGTCGAAGTTCCCCAACCCAAGACCCCACCGGGCACACCGGCCCCCTGAATGCGGCCACCAGGGATGAACCGTATCGACGACGCTCGGCCTGCAAAATGAGAGTCCCGCTGACGTTTTGACAACGGAATCATCGTAATGACGCCATCGAACGATCCTCTTCTTCTCGCTTCCAGCCCCACGCAGGAGCATGCTTTTCGCCGCGGCCCTCGGATCACGGCCATCGAAACGCTGATCCCGTTCGACATCATGGGCGGATTGCTGCTGCTGCGTCTGCATACCGATGCAGGAACCGTCGGAGGCCAACCGGTCATCGGCCACGGCGAAACTTATTACGTTCCACATGCTGTGGCCGCCACACTGCACGACTGGATGTCGCGACGATTATTGGGTGCCGATGCGACCGCGATCGAAAGTCACTGGCGTTTCTTGTACGAACGAGGAACCGCCTTCGGCGTTCGAGGCTGTGAACTACGGGCGATCAGCGCCGTGGATCTCGCCTTGTGGGATATCCTCGGCCAATTGACTCAGCAGCCGGTTTGGAAGCTGCTCGGCGGTCCGGTGCGTGATTCGATTCCGGTCTACAACAGTTGCGGTGGCCCGAGTTACGGACGCCGCCCGTACACCACCGAAGGTGCGAGTGAACCCGCGACATCCGGCTGGCCCGGGCATGGCGACTTAGGCCGACCAGGCCCCCTCGAAGACAACTACAACAGCATTCACCACCCCGCTGAACTGGCGGAAGAACTGTTGTCTGAAGGGTACACGGCGATGAAGCTGTGGTCGCTGGATCGCGTCTATAAGCAAAGCGGTGGACACCGGATCAGTTGGAGCGATCTGGAAGAGGGACTGAAACCGTTTCGCGCCATCCGGGAACGGGTCGGCCTGAAAATGGAGGTGATGCTCGACGGACATGGTTTTTTCTCGCTGCCCGCCGCGCTCCGCATTGCCGAATCGATGCGAGATTTGAAGCCGCTGTGGCTGGAGGATGTGATTCGTCCCGACTGTGTCGACACAATTGCCGATTTCCGCGACCGAGCGGGTGTCCCGATTGCTGTCAGCGAAATGCTGGTTAGTCGCGAGGAGTACCGACTGGTGCTGCAGCGACACGCGGCCGATTACGCGATGATCGACCCGACCTGGGTCGGAGGCATTAGCGAAACACGCCGTGCCGCCGAGTTGGCGCAGGCGTTCAATATCCCAACCCTGATGCATGATTGCACCGGGCCGTTGACATTGTTTGCAGGACTGCACGTTTCGGCCGCGTGTGCCAATGTGACGTATCAGGAAACTGTTCGAGCCCACATCCGCACGCTGTATCCCCTGTTGATTGACGAGCCGCCCATCGTCCAAGCCGGCCACATCGCGCTGCCGACTCGTCCCGGTTTGGGGGTTCGGCTGCTGGATGAATTATTCACACCGGATCATCCCGGATATCGGATTACCCGTCTCTAGGAGACGAAACGAAGACGGCTCAATTAGGGCCGCTGGCAGCGAGTGCCATTGAGGCGTCCGAAACCTGAAATGGATTCACAACTCCGACGAGACTCGCCTCCAGCGGTTGTGCTATAACTGCCTCAGGGGGCCAGGCCCCGCAGTTCGCCGTGTTTGAAGAGGCCACCGCATGGTTCGTGATTTTGTCAACGAGAGTCTGTCGCATGATCCCGTTCACGGGTACATCCCGTTTATCGCCCGGTCCGGTTTACCGGCGGACGAAACGGCCGAACAGGATGTGATCGATCATCCCTGGGTCCAGCGGATGCGCCAGATTCATCAGTTGCAAACGGCCTGGTGGGTCTTTCCGTCGGCAGAACATATGCGGTTTCAGCACGTACTGGGCGCCATGCATCTCGCGTCGGTCGCGATCGAGCATTGGTACGAGTCGCTCTGTGAAGCCTGCCGGAACGTTCCTTCGCGGGCTTATGTCGAAAGCCTGTTGCGGATGGCGGCGCTGCTGCACGACGTGGGTCATGGACCGTTCGGACACTTTTTCGATGATCACTACCTCGAACAATTCGGCATCACTCATGAGGACATCGGCGGGGCGGTCATCGAGTCGGAACTGGCTGACCTCTTACGTGGGATTCGCCGCAATCCCAACGGAAAGCTGCAACCGCTGGAAGAGCTTGATCCTCAGCAGATTTCGTGGCTGATCCGTCGCCCCAAGCCGGGATCGGCCTCAGAAGAAGGACACCCCGATTGGCTACGCAAACTGCGGGGAATGTTCAGCGGCATCTACACGGTCGACAATATGGATTTTGTCCTGCGCGATGCTTACATGTCCGGTTACAACACCAAGGCCTTCGATCTGAATCGCATCCTGCACTATACGTTCTTCACTCCAGCCGGCTTAACGATTCATGCCCGCGGCCTGCCAACGCTGATTAACTTTATCGAAACGCGAGCCAATCTGTTCCGGACGATTTATTTTCATCGCACAGTCCGCGCGGTCGACCTGGCCCTGGAAGAACTCTTCCCCGCGACCATGAAGCACCTGTTTCAAGGTAACCCCCTCGAAAAACTGGATGACTATCGCAAGTTCACCGAAACGACGTTCATGGTTGACGTGCAACGCTGGGCCGATAGCGAGGACCCGGAACTGAGGGAACTGGGCCTGCGTTGGCGCCAGGTCATCTGTCGTCATGTGCAGTGGAAAATGGCCTGCGAGCGAACGCTGAACTTTCATTCGGGAACAGCCGAACGCACCACAATTTTTTCCGAGCCGGATCTGGTTCTGCGACGAGTTCGCGACCGACTGCCACGCGACTTGAAAGACCTGGAACTCAAGATTGATGTCGCGAAACATTACCATCGCCCCAGCAGCCGGCTACCGGCCAGCGGTCAGAATTTTCTGCTCGATCCGGCAGTGGGCACAACGCAAGAATTGTCGGACGACGATCTGTTTCGAGCTTTGCCGATCAGTTTCTGCGTCTTTCGCATTTACTCGAAAGACCACTCGCACGACAACGTCCTCAATACCGCATTGAACGCCGTTCTGGGCGAAGCCAGTGACGCCAAATCGAATATGTAAATGGAACTCAGGCCGTCCGCGGTTTCGCTGACGGGCCAACGGAGTCCGAAGTGAGCCAGATCTTCGGCATGATCGAACAAGTTCGTGATCAGGCGGAACGAGTCATCTCGGCCGCCGCGATGGCCGCTTTGGATTTCGTTTATCCGCCCGAATGCCTGTTATGCGGTGACGAGGTTGATTCGAGTGGGCCGGCGTTCTGTGGGAAATGCCAGTCGAAAATCAAACCGCGGCTGAAGGACGAATGCCCTCGCTGTGGTGCCCCGGTCGGTTCTTACGCGGATCTCACGGACGGATGCGGACAATGCCGACGGGAATCATTTGCCTTTGATCGTGTCATTCGACTGGGAATCTACGACGGCGACATGCGCCAGGCCTGCCTGCGCGCGAAAGCCCGAGGTGGCAGTGGCCTTTCGCGCGGCCTTGCGGCGAGCCTGGTGAACGAAAAACGGTCCTTGTTCGAACAGCTTGCGCCTGATCTCGTCGTGCCGATCCCGGAACACTGGACGCGACGCCTGCTTCATTCTCACTATGCCGCCGAGACCGTGTCTCGGGAGATTGCCAGGCAGCTTCACGTTCGCTGGACTCGAACCACGCTCACCAAGATTCGGCGGACTCCGAAGCAAGCGACAAGCCCCACACCGATTCGACGTCGGCAGCAACAAGGTAGTTTTGGAATCCGTCGCGCCGCTGACATCTCGGGGAAGTCGATCCTGTTGGTGGATGACATTCTGACAACCGGTTCCACAGCCAATGCCGCAGCCCGTACACTCAAACAATCAGGAGCCAAACAAATTGTCGTCGCCGTGATCGCGGTCAGCCCGCTACGAAAGTGATTTGACGATGATCTGGTAAGGCAGGAAATACGGATCCTGAAGCCACGGGCTTAGTGGAAAAAAACGCGGGCAAATCGTAAAGTCTCGCACGATTCATCGGCAAATGGAAAAAGGGCCTAGCCTTTCAAGAACTGCGGAAAATGAATGCACCATCCGTGCCGGTGAACGGAGCCAGACCTTCCGTAAACCACGGTGAAACAGACCGGCACCATTGACTCGAAATTCCGATTGACGACAGCACGCACAACTTCCGGCGACTTCCAGACTTCGACGAACAGCAACGACGGGCAACACACCATGAGTGATCAACTGAGTCTCGGTTTGGATTTTGGAACCGAAAGCGTCCGCGCTTTGCTCGTCGACCTGCAGGGTCGCGAGCGGGGTGTTGCAGTTGTCAAATACAAACACGGCCAGATCACCGAGTTCTTGCCAGGGACCAACGAAAAACTTCCTCCCGACTTCGCATTGCAAGATCCTCAAGACTGGGTCGATGCCACCGCGGACGCCGTCCGCGAGGCACTGACGAAAGTACCCGCTTCGGCTGGCGACGTCATCGGCATCGGTGTCGACTTCACCAGTTGTACCATGCTTCCGGCACTGGCCGATGGGACTCCGTTAAGCCTGACCGAAAAATGGCGGGGCGAGAAATATGCCTGGCCCAAACTTTGGAAACATCACGCGGCGATTGCACAAACCGACCGGATCAACGCGCTCGCTCGTGAACGAAACGAACCCTGGCTGGATCGGTATGGCGGGATTATCGGACTGGAATGGTTTTTCCCGAAGATGTTCGAAACGCTCGAACGCGCTCCCACTGTTTTTGATGCCACTCAGGTCTGGCTCGAAGCTGGAGATTGGTTTGTCTGGCACCTTGTGGGCGGAGACGCCGCTCAGTTGCCTCGCTCGACCTGTCAGGCCGGCTATAAGGGTATGTGGAGTCGTGAAGAGGGGTTTCCATCGAATTCGTTCCTGAAAGCCCTGCATCCCAAACTGGAACATGTTGTCGCGGAAAAAATGCCCGGTCGATTCCTGGCTCCGGGCGAACGAGCCGGTGGATTGACCGCGGCGATGGCTGAACGGTTTGGACTTCGTCCTGGGACGCCGGTCAGTGCCGCCATTATCGACGCCCATGCTGGTGTTCCCGGTGCCGGAGCCAACGAACCCGATACGCTGGTCATGGTCATGGGAACCAGCAGCTGTCACATGCTGAATTCGGCTGTAGGAAAAAAAGTTCCCGGCATCGCCGGTATTGTGAAAGAAGGCATCCTGCCCGGTTTTTATGGTTACGAAACAGGCCAAGCTGCTGTCGGTGACGCATTCGAATGGATACGACGTCTTCTCGGCTCACCCGACTTTTCAACACTTTCTGCCCAGGCCTCCAAGTTGCCATCAGGTTCTGATGGAGTCCGCTGCGTCGACTGGTTTAATGGTTGCCGTACGCCCTTGATGAATGGAGCACTGACCGGGTCGTTTACCGGCCTGACCCTGAATCACGGACCCGCGCACCTGTTCCGGTCAGTGCTCGAGGCCAGTGCCTGCGGCCTGCGATGGATTGTCGAGACTTTGCGAAACGGTGGGGTTCCCGTGCGTCGTTTCGTAGCCACCGGCGGACTTCCTCATCACAGCCCGTTGTTCCTGCAAATCTGTGCGGACGTGTTGAATGAAGACATTATCGTTCCCGAATCCAAACAAGGCCCGGCTCTGGGAGCGGCCATCCTGGGGGCGTTAGCAGCAGGGGCCTTCCCCGATGCCAATTCCGCGATTAAAGCCATGACGCAATTGGGCGCGTCGCGCACTGTTTCGCCTCATCCCGAATCCGCTCGCATTTGCGAACGGCTGTATTCCGATTACCTCGCTCTTACTACAAAGATGTCTAAGCCATGAATGCAAAAACGGTTTATCTCGTCGCCAGTGGCGATTTGCGTCTGTCCGCCAACCAGGTTTGCTGGCCCGCCCAGGCCGGGATGGAAGAATCCATCGGCAAGGCCTTGGCCGCGGAAGGCTACTCGGTCAAGCGGGCTCACGCCTACGATTCTCATCAAAAACACGGCTTCATCAATTCGCAGCATCGCGGCATCGAAGTCTTCCGAGATATTCCTGCCGACGCGCCGCTGATCGTCGCCGAAGCGGTCTGGCAGTATTCTCATCACGTGCTGGCAGGCCTTTCCACTCACAAGGGACCGATCCTGACCTTGGCCAACTGGAGCGGGCAGTGGCCGGGGTTGGTGGGACTACTCAATTTGAATGCCTCGTTGACCAAGCAGGGTGTGCAGTATTCGTCGCTCTGGAGCGAAGATTTCACTGACAACTTCTTCAAAACCGGACTGCACGAATGGCTGACGACAGGCCGCGTCACGCACGACACCTCGCATGTTCGCGATCTGACTCGGCTGAAGATTCCTTCGGCCGACGACAAGCTGGGCCGTGATTTTGCGCGAGACTTCCGACGGAAAAAAGCAATCCTGGGTGTGTTCGACGAAGGCTGTATGGGAATGTTCAATGCGATCATTCCCGATGACTTGCTGCACGCCACCGGCTGCTTCAAAGAACGCCTGTCGCAATCCACGTTGTTTGCCGCGATGAAGGACGTTTCTGATGCGGATGCCAAGGCGGTCTACGATTGGATCATCGCCCGCGGAATCAAATTGAAACTCGGCAAGGATGAAGCCACGGAACTGACCGAAGGCCAGGTCCTGTTGCAGTGCAAGATGTATATCGCGGCGCTGCGCATCGCCGATGACTTCGGCTGTGATTCCATCGGAATTCAATATCAGCAAGGTCTGAAGGACCTGGCGCCGGCCAGCGATCTGGTAGAGGGCATGCTGAACAACGTGGATCGCCCGCCGGTGAAATCGGCCGACGGCAAGCGAACCCTGTACGATGGCGAAGCACTGCCACACTTCAATGAAGTTGACGAATGTGCGGGCCTGGACGGACTCGTCACTTATCGGCTGTGGCGCAAGTTGGGTTTTGCCCCAGAAAATACGCTGCACGATCTGCGCTGGGCACAGACCTATGGCAAGGATTATGTGTGGGTGCTGCTGATCAGCGGTGCGGCTCCGCCGGAGCACTTCATTGACGGGTGGAAAGGGGCCAGCAGCGAACGTCAGCCTCCAATGTACTTCCGCTTGGGCGGCGGCACGATGAAGGGGATCAGCAAACCCGGCCATATCGTCTGGAGCCGCGTTTTCGTGGCAGGTGGCAAGCTGCACGCCGATATCGGCACCGCGAAAGTCGTCTCGATGCCAGCCGAGGAAACAGAGCGTCGCTGGAAGGAAACGACGTCGCAATGGCCGATTATGCATACTGTGTTTGATGGTGTCTCGCGAGACCAGATGATGGCAAGGCATCAGTCCAATCACATTCAGGTGGTTTACACCCCAGACGAAGCCCAGTCTCACCGCGCAGCAAGGATTAAGGCCGCCGCCTTGTCGGAACTAGGTCTCGAAGTTCATCTGTGTGGTGACGTGAAACTCGGCTAGGCCGACGTCTTAAGTCGACCGCTCGCAATAGAATCGTGTTTGATCAACGGCCGACGAACTCGGTACAGATCAAATAACTGCACATCAAAAGACGCCTGCATCGATCACGATGCAGGCGTCTTTTTTGAGATGAGGGATACGACACTCACCACACCTTGCTGCTAAAGAACGCGGCCAGAGATCGTTTTCCCATCAATGACCAAGCTCAACACGGTCCCAATGGGAAGTGCGGATCGCTTCAGATATCCCAAGGCCAGGACCGACGGTTCCTGATTCGTCGCGGTGTCACCAGAATTCTTGGTGGACGACGTCACGACGCCCAGTTCGGTTGTTCCGGCTTCGTCAAAGATCTGATGACCGGCTTCCGGGACGATGTCCGTGGAAAATTGCAGTCGTCGAAGTTCTCGATTGGTATGCCCCAAGGAATCCAGCCTCGCGATCGTTTCCTGGCCGAGATAGCATCCCTTGTCGAATGAAATACACTGTTTTGTTCGGGCGACTTCCTGGGCCAGATTATCATCGGTGACGTCGACTCCATAGCGAGGATAGCCGGCTTCAATCCGCAACGATTCAAAGAGTTCTCGTGATCCTTCGGGAATACCCAGTGCGCGGAAGCTGAGTTTGACCGCGTCGATGCGGGCCAGCGGTATCGATAACAGGAAGCCGGGTTCCCCCAAAAGATCAACGCGACGGATGTCAAAGGCATTGCCTTCTGTTTCACGAGTGACATGCCCACCAACAGCGAGGCTTCCTTCCAATTGCAGCAGCGCCGCCGCCAACGGACCCGTGACAAATAGGTCACCGCGTTCAGCCGTGCGGGGAATCAACTGGACATCGTCGATCAGAAGGAATTTGCCCAGATGACCGACGATGCCCTCTAGCTGACCAGGGGTACCGTCTAACCACAGAGATTGTTCGGTACAGAACACGAAAACATGCGCGACGACCTTGCCCTTGAGGTTGGTGACAAAGGATTCGCAGCCTTGGCCCGGCTTCAGCCGCTTAATGTCGCCAGAGGTAAAACTGTGCAAAAACCGAGCTCGATCTGATCCCGTGATTTCGATCTGCGTTCGATCACTGAGGTCGAAGACAGCCACATTGGTTCGGGCGGCTTTCCAGACTGCCGGCGAGGACGTTGATGATTCAGATGACATGTTCAAGACGATCCAAGACTTTCAAACGGGAATAGGAACAAGATTATTGCCCTCTTTCAGGACAGCGACCACTGTCAACACCCTGGTTTGGCCACTCCGGTGATGTACTCGACAAACGTGACTTTTCCACCGAAACACCGTTGTTTCTTGTACCGCGACAACGGCCCTGTACAAGAAACTGATTGGTGGCTTAACGAGTAGCATCCGAGAGTTTAAGACGCCCATGGCCATCATGCGAGCAATCACGGGAACTTCCAGCAGTTACCGCCGCGATCCGACTCGACACTCCTTATAAGTGGCCCGAACACGCCATCGATTGGTCAATCACGGCCGGCGGTGAATAGGCGTTGACCTCGAAAGCACAAACGGTTGACAACCAAATCCTTTCCGGCCGCAGTCAAAACAAAGCGGTTTTGTCTTGCTTCCATCCCTACCCGCCAATAACATGACATATCGTCTCTATTGTGAGTGAGCACCTCTTCGCAACCCAATGATCCCGGAAAGGCAGAATCATGCGAGCTTTCCAGTTTGCGATGTTTCTCACATTGATCGGATTCAACACGACGACCAGAGCCGCGGACGACGATGTCAACGAATCCGTCACGATTGAAAAAGTGACGCAGTTAGGTGGCATTGTCAGGAAAGATGAAACATTGCCGGGACATCCCGTGACCATGGTGATCTTTCAATCAAAAAAGCATCTGAAAGACCAAGACCTGAGTCTGTTGAAGGGATTTGCGCAATTGAAGCGGCTTCAGTTGGCTTACTCGCCCATTACCGACTTAGGCATGCAGACGATTGGTGAGCTGGAGAGTCTCGAGGGATTGGGTCTGACCGGCGTGCCAATCTCGGATGCGGGGGTAAAGGAACTGATCTCGCTGACAAATCTGACAACCCTCAATCTCGGTGGTACTAAAATCACTGATGTCGGTTTGAAGGACATCAGCCAAATCGAAAGCCTGACGAACTTGAGTCTTGGCGGTACGCAAATTACGGACGATGGACTGAAAGAACTGCGAACACTCAAAAATCTGACGACCCTCGGCCTGGGAAATGGTCAGATCACCGACAAAGGACTGCAGGAACTGCGAGAACTAGAAAATCTGACGAACCTCGACCTCACCTCCAGCCAAATCACCGACGCTGGCATGAAAGACTTGGGGGAACTCGTGAATTTGAAATTGCTCGACCTTAATTCTTCGTTGAAAATCACCGGCGCAGGCATAAGACAGCTGAGTCGATTGACTCAACTAACAACACTTCGCCTCGGCTCGACGCGTGTTTCGGATCGAAGCATGAATGAAATCGGTGAGCTCAAAAGTTTGACGAACCTGGATCTCTCCGGAACCGAGATTACGGACGGCGGAATGCAGGAGATCACTCGACTGAAGAACTTGACTACACTTGCGCTGGTTCAAACCAAGCTGACCGATGCCAGCTTGTCGAAAATCGGCCAACTCCCAGAACTGACATCGCTCGATTTGACCTCGACCAGAATCTCCCCCTCCAGCGTGGAGAAATTGAAGAAGACTCGGCCGAACCTGAAGGTCGCTCAATGACGATTTGCCAGTTGTTCGACTCACAACTGGACAGAGAAACAGCGATCTCAAAACGTCAGCAGGTGGTTCCAAACATTCCCTAGTGAGCAGGTGATTTCCCGGTCTCGACCGTACCAGCATCGCTCCTAATCTCAACGGCGAATAGAGTCGGTTTTCACGAACGAATCTCTGCCGCCAAACCCTGTTGTCCGCGTCATCAGCGCCCGTCTTCACCGAGACGAATTGTCGTCGTCTGGACTTCGCTGTGCGCCAATTCTTTCCGCCCGCAGAATTGGTCTGGCCTGATGTTGTCGAAGTGTCTAAAGTCTCCGCGTGCTTGACGTTTCGTTCGCGTCTTGATGCAATTTGCGACTTCTGCGAAAACACTTTCGCCCGTTTCCGGCGGGGCAATATGGGCCGTTCTGTTTCATCACCCTCGGGGCAAATTGCCCTGCAGCTTGGCAGCAAGGGATGCCCGCGTCGTGAATGAACCTCCTTCTCATGAATTGGTTCGCCAACTGACAGAACTTCAGTTGTGTCACCCCAGCGATTTGCGCAGGGCAAAGGGGCGCGTGCGCCGGCTTTCTTTCGATCTGCCCGCGTTTGATTCGGTCTGGATCGATTCGCTGGTACAACTTCGCTTACTCACCCCTTACCAGGCGAAGCGGCTCGAACAAGGGAATGCCGACCAATTAAGAATTGGCCCCTTCGTGGTCATCGACGAGATCGGACGAGGTCACCACAGCGCGACCTATTTGGCTCAAAGGCTCAACCGCCGTGATCGCTGCGTGGTCAAATGCCAGCAGGTCGAGCCAGATCGGATGGACGCCGTCGCCCGACGCATGGCCATCGTCCTCGAACGATCGCGAGGATTCGCACACCCCCAATTAGTGATGCCTACTGAATCCCTGCCTTCGAATACCAACGAATTGGTTACGGTCAGCCGATTCGTGCCGGGCCTGCCGCTGAACGAATTGTTGGTTCGCCGCGGCCGTTTTCCTGCGGCGGTCGTCTTCGAAATCGGCCGGCAACTGATGGATGGCTTGGCAGCACTGCACGCAAAATCATTGGTGCATGGTGATATCCGCATGTCGAATGTCCGACTGACGGATCACGGTTTGGCCGTGTTGGTCGATGGCGGAATTCGACCAGTGATTCACCCCGAAATCACCATTCACGACACAATGGCCTTGGAAGCTTACGACGGGATGAGTCCTGAATTGATCGGGACCGGTGCATCAGCCTCGGCAAGTTCCGAGTTGTATGCCGTCGGTTGTTTGTTGTGGCAGTTATTGGCCGGTCGGCCTCCCTTTACCACGGCCGATCCGCTGGCAAAGCTCGCAGCCCACCAGACTCAAACGATTAGCGACGTCCGGATGTGGGCTCCGGATACCCCTGTCATGCTGGCCGAAACCATTCGTCAGATGACTTCCCCTTCACCCGATCAACGGCCTCGCAGTTTTGAGGAAGTCTTACAGCGTTGGGGCCGCCCCGGTTCGTTCAGTCGATCTCGCCTCAAACAGTTTCGCCGACTTTTTGATCGTGATGTCCCTCATTTCGCGGGGCCCATGATCCAAGACCGGTTCAGCAACAAAATCTGGGTCGCCGCCCTGTTGTTTGCCATGACGGGTGCGGTCGCCGTGTTTTATGAAAGTGGGCTACGCAACGAACTGTTGGAAATTGTCCAACAGGTCAAAACGTTTGCTCGTGAAAAATACGAACGGACCGCGGTTCCAGCAAACACCACCATAGTTGATCCCCAAGTCACCCCGACCGGAAGCAGCGCCGCCACCGGTGAACCGCTGGCGATGCCCACTCCTTCCGCAGACGGCGTCATCTTCCTGAGCGAACATGGCCCGTACCAAGCCACCCAGGTGAATTTCAACGGAGATCTCAAAATCCGCGGTGCACTGGGAGTCAAACCCGAAATCATCGTGGACGATGTCGCACTCAGTTTCACGGCGCGGTCAGTTCTGCTGGAACAGGTCACCGTCCGCCATCTGCACGAAAACGAACCCGTCATGCGCGTGATGGCACGCTGTCAACGACTGGAAATCTCGAATTGCGAGTTCCCCGCAGCTCGCGGCGATGCAGACGGAAGTCGCGCTTCGTCACCCCGTGGCGTCGCATCAGTAGCCTGGGCGCCTCTCGAATCCGATTCCACTTCTGGATCAATCGAAATCAAAAACACCAGCTTCCACGGAGCCGGTGCGGCCATCCTGTTGGCCCAAACACCGAAATCGCTGCGAGTCCTCAATACACTCAAAACGGGATCGGGTGCGTTGGTGTCTCCTCGTCCCAAATGTTCGGCCCGGGAAATGAAACTGGTCTTTGATCACGTGACACTGCGTGAAACGGGTCCGCTGCTAAAGCTGTCAGGGGACTTCGCCAGTCAGACAGGAATCGCGCCGATTCAGATCGAAGCCAACCACAGCGTCTTTAAAATCGCAGAACCAAGTTCAGGATTGATCGTTATCGAATCGGAACGGGTACGACCGGACGTCGCAAAATCTGTCGCCATGACAGCCGATGACTCGGTCGTCGTTCCGGGAACAACGATCCTCATGGCGATCGATCCACTTCGGCAATCGGCCAATGAAGTCGATCTCGACGAACCCTTTGACGGTCTGAGCGCCAATGGGATCGAATTCGCCGGAGCCAATTTGGACCGAATCGTGGAATCGAAAACGGCCGGACTGAAAGGGGCACGACTCGATGCGGCAGAGATGCCGGGAATCGATCCGATTCAAATCGGTCCGGCCAATCGAACAGCCGCGTTGCCCAGATGACCAGATCAATCATCACGGAGGCAAATTGATCGACCGCCCCAACGAATGATTTCCGTCTTTTTGAGACGTGATCGTTCGCGTCGATGGGACTCGTTGAAACGGTCGAAACGAGTTGCTCAACGCTTCGCCCCACCGCTCACAATTTGCCCATGAAAACTCGTTGAAAGCCGCTTCGACCACGCGTGTCTTTGGTGCCGCTGATAAACTGGCCGAAATTCCAAACTGCCCACGACACTCCATCCTCCAAACAATCCGACGCACAGACCACGAAAAGGCCCGCACCATGCTGACAGTGACCGAAGCACTCGAAAAACTTTTGGCGTCGGTCACGCCCCAGGAAATCACTACAGAGCCGCTTCAAAACACACTTGGCTTGACGCTGAGTAAGGACATTCACAGTTCCACCGACTCGCCGCCGTTTGATAAATCGCTGATGGATGGTTACGCGGTCAGGTTAGCGGATCTGGCAACAGGTGTGGCCATGTTGAAAGTGATCGAAGTCATCACGGCGGGCCGCGTTCCCACTCGACCGATTGGACCGGGCGAAGCGGCCCAGATCATGACCGGTACCCCGCTGCCCGAAGGAGCCGATCTGGTCATTAAGATCGAAGAGACCGAACGCGCGGGCGAGGACGTGTCGATCAAAACCAAGCCTCCATCGGCCGGTGCGAACATGATCCGTCGCGGTACCTCCATTCGTAGCGGCGATTGTGTGCTGCGAGCGGGCCTGACGTTGAACGCGTCGCGAATCGGTGCCTTGGCGGAAATGGGACAAACATTCGTTCCGGTCCGGCAGCGTCCACGAGTCGCAATCCTGGCAACTGGGGACGAACTGGTACCGCTCCAACAGACGCCGGGTCCTGGCCAAATCAGAAACTCGAACGAACCAATGTTGGCCGCCCAGATCGAATCGATGGGAGGCATCCCTGTTCCCCTGGGCATCGCTCGTGACGATCGCGACGAATTGCGAGCGAAAATCCAACAAGGACTTGAATCTGACATGCTAGTTTTGTCGGGCGGCGTCTCGGCGGGCACCCTCGATCTGGTCCCCAGCGTGCTCGCCGAATCAAGCGTTGGCGAGATCTTTCACAAGGTGGAAATGAAGCCCGGCAAACCGCTGTGGTTTGGAGTCAAACGACATGACCTTCGTTCCCCTTGCTACGTTTTCGGGTTACCGGGCAATCCGGTCAGCAGCCTGGTCTGTTGCGAATTGTTTGTCCGTACGGCGATCCGACGGTTTATGGGCGTCGAACCGGCGATCGCTCCGCCTCAACTGGGCAGGCTCGAACACGAATACTCGACCCGGGCCGACCGGCCGACATATCATCCCGCCAGATTGACTTGGACACGCGACGGTTTAGGGATCACGCTGGTTCCTTGGCACGGCTCGTCCGATCTTTGTGGGACGGTCGCAGCCAACGGAATGGCCTATTTTCCGGGCGAGGCGCGACAGTATTGCCTCGGTGACAGTGTCGAAGCGTTCGTCTGGTAATGTCATTGATTGAGATTGTCGACGGTTGGAAAGTGGCCGCGACCGCGGAGAAATAAACACCATGCTTTGCAAGCTGATGCTGCCCGAGATTCGGGAATTGATCGAAACGCGAGACAGTCAGACACTCAGCGAAGCCCTCGATATGTGGCAACCGGCCGACATCGCCGAGTTGTTCGCGGATCTGAATGACGACGACGAACGCGCAGCCTTTCAGTTACTGCATGGTCCCCAGCGGACGCTGATCTTTGAATATCTTGATCGACCGACACAGCACAAATTGCTGGAAAGCCTCGAGCCGACCGATGCTGGCGCCCTATTTAACGACATGGCGGCCGACGATCGTACAGCACTTCTCGAAGAATTGGATCCCGCCGATCGCGAGAAACATCTACGAACGCTTTCCGCTCAGCAGCAAGCCATCGCTCGTTCGCTGCTGGACTATCCCGAAGACAGCGTCGGTCGTTTGATGTCACCCGATTTCATCGCGGTCCGCTCGAACTGGACGGTCGAACATGTGCTCGATCATGTCCGCAAACATGGACACGATAGCGAGACGCTCAATGTGGTGTATATCGTCGATCACGACATGCATTTGATCGACGATTTCCGGATCCGCCAGATTCTGCTGGCTCCCATCCACACGATCATTGAAAGGTTGATGGACCGCAACTTCGTCAAACTGAATGCGACGGACTTGAAGCGATCGGCAATCGAGGTTTTCCGCCGCTACGACCGAACGGCGTTACCCGTCGTCGATGACCAGAATCGCTTATTGGGCGTGGTGACGATCGACGACGTTCTGGATGTCGCCGAACAGGCCGCCACCGAAGACGCTCAGAAATTCGGGGGTCTTGAAGCACTGACCGAACCGTATGCAACCACCCCACTGTTGACGATGGTTCAGAAACGCGCCACCTGGCTAGTCATCCTGTTTTTGGGTGAACTCTTGACGGCCACCGCCATGGGTTATTTCGAACACGAAATCGCCAAAGCCGTCGTATTGGCACTGTTTGTTCCTTTAATCATTTCGAGCGGCGGAAACTCGGGTTCTCAAGCGGCAACATTGATTGTGCGGGCATTGGCGGTAGGTGAAATCGGCCTGAGCGACTGGCTGCGAGTTTTTCGCCGCGAACTGATCTCAGGAGCGATTCTCGGCGTCATCCTGGGTTCAATCGGATTTCTACGCATCGCCCTGTGGAGTGCGTTTTCCGATATCTACGGTCAGCATTGGGCACTGGTCGGAACAGCAGTCAGTCTGTCGTTGGTGGTCATCGTCCTCTGGGGCTCCATCATCGGCTCCATGTTGCCGTTTGGTCTGAAACGGCTCGGTCTCGATCCCGCTACATCCTCGGCCCCCTTTGTGGCGACGTTTGTGGATGTCACAGGACTTGTGATTTACTTCTCTGTTTCGCTCTTTGTCCTGCGAGGCACGCTGCTGTAAGGAAAAATGATGTCAAACCGTTGGCGGGTTCTCGGCATGGGAACGGCAATTGTCTTGGTAGCAGGAATGACGTTGGCCGCACGGGCTGGTTTGCCAGTCAAATTATCCAATGTCGTTTCGGCAGCCGACCTCGAAGCCGAAATCATCGCTCAGCGCGACGAGATCGCATCCGGCTTGGCATCACCGGATTCCTTTCAAAGCGGGACGGGAAAACGACAACTGGCGACCACCCAACTAGCCGTCTTGTCCCAGGCCCTGGCAGAACATGACACCGACACGAAGCTGAAAGCTGCCGCTCCGGCGGTCCGGGATGCCGCTCTGCAAATCCGACAAGCCGCGTCATACGCAGATGCCCAAAATGGACTGAACGCCCTCAATGCGGCCTTGGAAGGACACGGGTTGACCAGTGCGAAGGTCGTGTACGATTGGGCCAAGCTCGCAAAAACGCGAATGTTAATGGAGTCGCTGCGAGACCGAACGGATCAAATTCGCAAAGCATTGCGACGTTCCAAGGATCCCGCCGCCGAAAGTCGTCAAGCCTCGACGATGGCCGTGCTGGGTCTCGCCGTTTCGGCCCATGCAGAAGAGATCACAAATCCGTCCGACCGGCCGATGTGGAACGAATGGTCGCTGGAATTCCAACGCGAAATGACCCTGACAGCGGCCGCCCTGCGTCGCCAAGACGCACCGGCTGTTCTCGAACATTTCAAAGCGGCACAGGCATCCTGTGACAAATGCCACGAGACATTCAAACGATAGGACAAAACCATCCCGAGTTCGGATTCGTGAACGATATCGGACGGGAACTGAGACCTCACTTCCAGAAGGGTGTTGAAATGGAGGATCGTCGTCATTTTCTGAAGACTGCAGGAGCCGTCGCGGCAGCAGCCAGCGTGGGGCCGCTCGTGCTGCGAGCGACCGACAAGGCGGGACTCAAAAACCCGGTACTTGGTGAGGGCGAATATCAATACGAAGTCGTCTCGCACAGTTGGGGCGAAGTCCCCGCTCACCTGCGATGGGGTGAGACCCATGGAGTCGCGATTGACGAAGCGGACTTAGTTTACATCAAACATCGATCGAGTGAACCGGAACCGGTGGACGCGATTCTGGTGTTTGATCCCCAAGGCCGATTTGTCCGCTCGTTTGGCAAAGAATATCACACCGGCGGACACGGCATCGATATTCGCAAAGAAGGAAACGAAGAGTTTCTTTACCTATGTTCGACACGCGTCGGCATCGTCACCAAAACCACTCTGACCGGCGAAATCGTCTGGAAGAAAACACGACTGCTGGAAACAGGCAAGTACGACGATCCCCAAACTCCCTACAGTCCGACGAACATCGCGTTCTCGCCGGATGGCGGCTTTTATATTGCCGATGGCTATGGGTCTCACTGGATTCATCAGTTCGACAAAAATGCGAATTGGGTACGAACGTTCGGGGGTAAAGGTTCCGCACCGGGACAATTTCAAACACCGCACGGCCATTGGGTTGATAACCGGCCAGGCCGCGAGCCGTCACTCGTCGTGGCCGACCGAGCCAATGCGCGTCTGCAATATCTGACACCCGATGGCCAGCATCTGGGGTTCCTGACCTCCGACACTGAAGGGCATCCTGGCCTTACGTCTGACGTGTCCGCACTAAAGTCGCCGGTCAGTTTCCCCGCTCATTTCGATATTCGTGGCGATGTCCTACTTGTCCCCGATTTACATGCCCGCCTGTCGTTGTTTGATCGGAACAATAAACTGATCACACACCTTGGCTACGATCCCGAATGGACCAAGCAAGTTCTGGGCGACGGTAAATTCCCAGTTCGTGGCAATACCGCACTCTGGCAGACCGGCAAATTCATTCATCCCCATGACGCCTGTTTTGATCGAGACGGCAATATCTTTGTCGTGGAGTGGGTGCCCACCGGCCGCGTCAGTTTCCTGAGGCATGTCGGTTGATTGGCCCATGAGAGACACGACGCCTTCAGGGAAAACGACTGCCAAGGAAACACCCAGCGAGGTCGGCGTGACAGTGATTCATCAAACGTCGGACCAGCGCACCTAATACTGTCATTTCACCAACATCAAATCGATGGCGTCGATTCCGAATCGATAACCCTCGGACGATCGATTCTTGTCGATCGCCGCGAATCGAAGGACATAGCGCGCCGCATTGAAATCGAATTGCCCTATCTCAAGCGGACCGGACGGACTTACGCGACCTGAGTATAAATCGAATTCATGGGATTTTTGACCACCGGGAAATCCGATCCGAACGATGGCAAAATCGGGTGCAGCCGTGGCGAGAACTCGGACGCGGTAACGACCAGGCTTACCGACGTCGAACCCTAATTCGACGAATCCACCCCGGCTTGCGCCACAAAACAATTGTGTGCCACCGCTCCACATGGCTCCGTGAAAGTCGCTCATTTTTTGCGGGTTGGTATCGCAATGTTGAAGCACCACAATCGGTAACGATTCCGCTTCGTAGTGCCAAGTCGGAACTTCGCCACGCTCTTTCTCGAAATGCATCCACAAACCGTCGTTCATGTACGCCCTCGCATAGCCAAAAGACATTTCTCCATACCCGTGGTTGCCCCAACCTGTTCCCCAACTGTTGCGGAACAAGAACTTTCCGCCGCCAATTTCCACTGGATCTTCGACATAGCCCGTCATCAAGATACTGTGACCATCTTCAACTTCGGCTGGAGAAAGCACGTGCATCAATCGCGATCCTTGGTCTTTTTTCGGCCAACGCATCCCACAAGCGACTGGATGATGGGCAGCGAGTGCCGCTTTAATCTCATGCAGCTGATGGTCGGTCAACGGATTCTTCAGATCCCACCGCTTAATCCAGATCACATTCCAGCGTTCGCTTAACAGATGAGCTTCGGCCTGGGCTTGAGCAGACGGTCGTCGATGCGCGTCGGTGGTATTGGCGTACGGCATTAACCGGTCAGCACAAATCCCCAGACGATTGAGTCCACACACCGCCTCGTAGAACATCGCCTGATCGCCCGATTTTCCGGTCGCTTTTTGAGCAGCCCAGATCAGATATTCTTCTGACAATGGCGTATGAACATCAGGCTGACTGCGGGCATATTCAAAACTGGCCAAGCCCGTCATCGCGAACAACGAACAAACGTCACGATTGCCCTGGACGCGCGGCGGCAACGCCAGCTTTCGAAACTCGGTTGAGAGATCGACCTGTGGTGGCAGGGAATTCTCCTGGCACCAGCCGAGATTCACCGGCAACAGCGGGACGATCAGAACGATAAACGAAAGAAGCCTGATTCCCATGGTTGATCTCAGACGATTCTTTTGATGGCACGATCTCGTTCAGGGAAGTGTCACTTGAACCAACTCCAGGATGTTGGTGCCGCTCGTCTGACCACCCAGCGTGGTGACAGTTTTGACCAGCGTCCCCGGAACGGCATCCGTAACCCAACTTTGCAGGACTCGGTCCTCAACTTTGCTCTTGTGCCAGGTCGTTGCATATTCACCTGCCGCCACTTTGATCTTTTCCTGACCCTCCTCCAAGACACCATCTGGCTTTCCGACATTTTCTTTCTTCTGACCGGGCTTGAGCGGAATCATGCGATGGTATTCTTGCTTGGTCGGTGACGTTTTGATTTCCTGTCCATTGATTCGGGTAACTGTTCCCGTTTCGACGACGACCTTATCCGGAGTGACTTCGGTCAAAGTCATGATCAGATCGCTTTCACTCGTGAAATCGTTTCCCATGACTTTGATTTTGTTAGTGTTTTTGTATTTTACCGAGGTTTTCGGTTTGAACTTCGACCAGGCGGTGTAGGTCGGATTTTCAACGTTGTCTTCACCGCTAACGGACTTTGATCTCACCGTCGTCAAGCTCAATAGCACAACGAGGACGATCGACATGTGTCGACATCGATTCATCTCATTTTTCCTTTGTTTTGATTGGGACCAGGAAGATGAAACGTTAGGCCCCAAGCCAAAACGCTACGACGATCGAGTCTCGATTTCAAGTTTTCGACAACTCATCTGAATGCCCAGCGTCATGACTCCATGTGTGACCGTCGATACAATGCCCCCCAAAGCGTTTCAGAAATGTCCGTGGTCAATCGCATCGGAACCCCACTGGAGAGTCACGCAATGTTTCGCATCTCTATCGATCGTGCGATCGGTCTGCTCGCAGCTCTACTACTGTTGATCGTTCAAGCGATTTCAGCCGCCGAATTTCGTGCCGCTTCTGCAAAAACGGAGATCACCCCAAGTGATTCAGTCGACCTATGGGGTTATTCCGATCGCACCGGCCCAGCGACGGGAACTCACGATCCGCTGTACGCCAAGATACTGGTTCTGGACGACGGTACTACGAGAATGGCTTTGGTCACACTGGATCTCGGTCGCACCTTTGGTATGGAATCGATGAGCGTCGTACGTGATCGGGTGCGCAAGTCGGCCAATGTCACCCATGTGTCGTTCTCTGCATCACATACTCATTCGGCACCGGTCATCGACGAATCCTATGCCGACGGCAAGCGTCCAGCTTGGGAAACGACGGCACTCGACAAGATTTCTGCAGCAATCGAGGCGGCTACGAAAAAACTTCAAACCGCATTGATCGGCACCGGTGAAGGGGAAGTGTTCATCGGACATAATCGCCGGCTGATGCAGCCCGATGGCAAGATCAAGATGCTCTGGCGAAATGCCACAAAGGTTCCGACACATCCGTTGGATTCCCGCGTGGGCATCATTCGAATCGACAACCAGAACGGAAAACCGCTCGCGGTCGTGGTCAATTATTCCTGCCATCCAGTGGTTTATGGTCCCGACAACTTGCAGTATTCCGCCGATTTCCCGGGCGCCATGGCCGAGGTCGTGGAAGGAGCGTTCGACGCCGATTGTGTGTGCCTCTTCCTGCAGGGAGCTCCCGGCGACATCAACCCGTACTATGACAAAATGCGACTTGAGGCAGGTGCAGAAACGTTGATGCGACAGACCGGTCGAACTCTGGGCGACGAAGCGCTTCGTGTCACAAAGACGATCACGCCCACCGCGCCCAAAACACCAGAGATTCAGGTCTCGGTGGAGACCCGCCGTTTTCAACTTCGCTACGATACCGAAAAGCTGCTGGCGGCGCTTCGCCCGACAGCGAGTCCAGAAGCCCTAGAACGGTATCAGAAAGCGCTCTCGAATCCGACGGAGTGTCCCGTGACGACCATGCTGATCAACCGCGAGATTGCGCTCATGGGGATGCCCGGTGAACCATTCGTCGAACTGGGACTGAACTTTCGCGATCGTGCGCCTGCAGCAAATTCCTATTTCGCGGGCTATTTGAACGGCTATCACGGCTACTTCCCCACGATTCGCGCCGCGGTGGAAGGCGGTTACGGTGCGGAAGGCATCGTCGCCCGGGTCGAAGTCAGTGCCGGGGAAGCGATGGTCGACATGGCCATCGTCCGCCTGCTGACGATGCAAGGATTGCTCAAATCGGCGCCGTGAGTTCTCATCCATGGCCAGGGAGTGAAGGAATTCGTCCAGGGGTACGTGGCGCTGCTGGCGACTGGAAACCTCTGTCGATTGGTCGTCTAATCGAGCAAGTGGATTCGGCCACCTGACCGAATTGCGGTTTTAATCTCCATCAGATCAACATCTCGCCCCCGTTTTTCCAAGGCAACAGTCATGCAACACCGCCCGTTAGGTTCGAGTGGCCTTCTCGTTTCACCAATTTGCCTCGGCACGATGACCTTTGGAACTCCCGTGGGTGAGGCAGACGCGATCCGTCTGACACATGCCGCCATCGATCTGGGCATCAACTTCATTGATACGGCCAATGCGTACGAGGGGTACACCCGCGTCATTGGCAGTCCGGGTGGAATCACCGAAGAGATTGTCGGCAAGGCTCTGCGCGATCGTCGCGATAAAGTCATACTCGCCACAAAGGTGGCCGCCCCGTTAGGTCCCGGACCGCAAGACAGGGGCTTGTCCGCCGTGCATATCCTGCGCGAGCTCGATCGTAGTTTGAAACGACTGCAGACCGATGTCATCGATCTGTACATCATTCATTGGCCGGACAAGCATGTCCCCCTGGAAGTGACACTGCGGGCACTCGACATCGCCGTCAAGCAGGGGAAGATTCGTTGCTTCGGCGCTTCGAATCATTCGGCATGGCAAATGTGCGAAATGCTTTGGTTAGCCGACAAAAGCCTGCTTCCACGCGTGATCAGTTCGCAAATTCCGTTCAGCCTGTTGCGACGAGAATTACAAAACGATCTTCCCTTTTGCGAAAAGCATGGCGTCGGCGTGACGCCCTACCAGTCCTTGCAAGGGGGCTTGCTGACCGGAAAATACCGTCGCGGCCAAGCACCGCCAGCCGATTCGCGAGCGGTGGAAAAGCCCGAGTGGGTGTGGAAGCAGGACGACACGTTGTTCAATCAACTGGAAGCAATTGAAAAGCTGGCAAGCGAAGCAGGCGTGCCAATGTCGCAGTACTCGCTGGCCTGGACATTGGCGCAACCCGCGATGAGTTCCCTGATCGTTGGCGTCAAAAAGCTGGAACAGATTCAGGATGCCATCGCCGCTGCGGACGTCGTGATCACCGGCGAACAGATGTCGAAGCTCGATTCGATTTGTCCGCCGCCTTGGCGTCAACCCGATCCCATCCGCAGTACATCCGTCTCGCCTCAAGGTACCGTTGGCAGCCGTTAATCAGTGAACCCATTGACAAGGATCAATCAGCAGCGACAGCCCAATCACCCCCTCAGGTCCGTGATTTCTTTCAGCTCAACGGCACGGTGTTCGCGGGCCGAGGTATAACAGGCTTCGACGAGGGCCATCGTATTCAAATTGTCTTCGCCACTGATCTCGGGCGGAGTACCGTCTTCTAGTGCACACAGTAATTGCGCCATTGGGCCGACGAATGCATCGGGGAACCAGACTTCCGGCCAGCGAGGCTGGTGCCAGATATTGGACGCAGTCGTGGTGTAATCGAGCGTGCTGGGTGTTCGCTCCGGATAGTGAGGCCAGCCGATTGTTCCGCGAGCCATGCCCGTCGTGCCTTCAATTCGCCAATTGATCCCAATATCCGACGCCGATCCTTCTTTGGCCGGGCCACTCCAAACATCGTCGCAACTCATCGCTCGCAGCCCATTGGCATATTCCAGGATATAAAGACAAATCCCGTCCTCATGTGCAAACGTCGTTCTGGGATCGGGGCGAATGCTGGCGAACACTCGCACCGGATCGCCGAACCAAAAACGGAAGGTGTCCAGGTGATGGATGCTCATGATTCGCAAGGTGACCCAACCTTGTCGTGATTGCCAAGGCATCCAATGGGGAATCGCACGCATATCAATCGTGGCCAGCACGGGTGCGCCCAGGTCGCCTCGACTCAACAGCGTTCGACAGGCTCGCACCGACTGGTCGTATCGCATGTTTTGATTGACGGCCAGAGTAACACCCGCTTCGCGGCACAGACGCACAATTTCGCGAGCCTGGGTGTAGTTAATCCCAAGCGGCTTTTGCGCAAGGACTCCTCGAATGTGATCGGCATGTTTCACAATTTCGCGAATCACTTCGAACTGCGTGTCGGGCGGAACCGCAACATCAACCACCTCAACGTCAGTCTGATTCAGCAAATCACGATAGTCGGTAAAGACGTGAGGAATCTGATGACGTGCCGCGACCTCAACCGCCTGCTCGCGTCGTCTGGCGGCAATTGCCACGGGGTGAAACCCCGCCTGCCGATAGGCCACAAGATGGCAATCGGCCATGATGAACCCCGCACCAATACACCCGATGCCGACTGATTTATTGCGAGGAAGCCGGGGAAGATACTCAAGATCGGTCGTCGTCATGCTGTTCGTCCGGTATCACGAATTGCCTGAAATGGGAAGGCATGTAACGCTATTCTCTCGCATTGCGAGATCAGAGCCTCATCGGCTGGATGCATGATATCGAGCAGACACTCGATTTGCCGATACGTGGCCCAACGCAATCCGCCGACCTTCCGTTTTACGAAGTGGCGAATCACTCATCATCGCAATTTCATCCCTCGCCGCGAAGCAACCAGGCCGAAGGGTTTTCAATCGCTTGACTGACGGTCTGCAAGAACCGCGCGGCAGGAGCACCATCGACGATGCGGTGATCAAAAGTGAGACTAAGCGTCATTTGATCTCGTGCCACAATCTGATCGTCGATCACCACTGGTTCACGGCGAATTCGCCCCAGCCCCAGTACAGCAGTCTCAGGCACGTTAATGATCGGAGTAAACCCATCGATGCCAAAGGCACCAAGATTCGTGATCGTGAACACGGCGCCCTGCATTTCGGCGACCGTCAGCCGTCCAGTACGCGACTTCTCGATGAGGCCCAATGTCCGCTTCGCCAGATCAAATAGCCCCAACGCTCCCGCGCCATGCACCACTGGAACCACCAACCCGTCATCCGTGTCGACAGCCAGCCCGATATGAAGGCCGTCTGGCATTTCCGGGATCACCCATTTGTCGGCCTCGTCACGCACTGCCAGCATCGGATGTTGCTGCAAAGCGAGGGTCGTCAGCTTGACCACGATATCAGTGTAGGAGGGGATCGTTCCTCCACTGCCGGCCTGTTTGAATTGGTTGCGCAGACTGACCAAGTTCGTCGCGTCGACACGTGTCGTTAACGTGACCGGCGCCGTGCGGTCGCGACTCGCCATCATCCGATTGGAAATCGTGCGGCGACGGGATGAGACAGAAACCACCGTCGCAGGCGTCCCCGAATCAGGTCCCGAAGCGGCTTGACGCACATCGCGTTCACGCACGCGACCATCACGTCCCGTTCCCTGCAGGCGACGCCAATCAATGCCCAATTCTCCCGCAACCCGACGTGCTCGCGGGCTCGCAACGCCGGCCGCGTGAGCAGGCGCAGCGGATGCGGTGGTCGTTAAGGGTCTCTTGGAGATCGGTGTTCGCACGTCGTCGGCCGTGATTCGTCCTGCTGGTCCTGACCCTTCCAGGGACGCCAGCTTAATTCCCATTTCGCGGGCCAGCCGTCTCACCGAAGGAGCCGCGGCTGGAGCGGAAACGGGTTCCACAACCTTTGGCTCCAGGGCAATTGGCTTCGGTAGTGAGGCTTGATTCACTGCGGCGGACGACGGATTCGATGAACCGACCGTCGGCGTCGCTTCACCTTCGGCGACCAGAAAGCCAATCACCGCTCCCACAGCGACGATCGTTCCTGGTTGGGGAGCATTCGCGGGTATTCGAAGAATGCCACTGTCAACGGCTTCAATATCCTGAGCCGCTTTTTCCCCCTCTAACTCAAAGACCGCCTCGCCCGCCTGGATGAAATCGCCGGCCTTTTTCAACCAACGAACAAACGTTCCTTCTTCCATCGACCAACCCAGTCGGGGAATCGTGATCTCGAACGGCATATCGTCGCCTCATGAAATGAAAAAAGGATGACGGACATCGCGGACGGTCACGGCGCGGCCTCAGAACAAAAGTCGATTGATCGGACTCGTTTCGTCGGCACGCCCATTTCGTCGCGGTTATTCGTTCATCAGGTCACGAATCGCTTTGAGAATATCATCCGATTGCGGCACCACCGCCTTCTCCAGCGGTGGGCTATAGGGTGTTGGTGTGAAGGCTCCGTTGATCCTCTTAATCGGGGCGTCCAGATCATTGAATCCACGATCCGCTACTTGCGCCGCGACATCGACGGCGAAACCACATGGGGCAAAGCCTTCGTCGACAACCAGCAACCGTCCGGTCTTCTTCACCGACTGCAGAATTGTTTCGATGTCGAGCGGCAAGACGGTCCGAGGATCGATTACTTCGACCGAGATTCCCGACTTTTCCAGTTCGTCACAAACGGAAAGAGTCAGGTGAACCATACGGGCCAAAGCGACCACGGTGACATCGCGTCCCGATCGAACAACGTTCGCCCGGCCGAATTCGATTTCATATTCGCCTTCAGGCACCGGTCCTTTGATGGACAGAATTTCCCGATGTTCGAGAAACAAGACCGGATCGTCGCTATTCAGTGCATGCTTGAATAGCCCCTTTGCGTCATACGCGGACGAGGGTACCACGACTTTTAGTCCCGGGATCTGCGCGTACATTGCATAGTAATTCCCAGAATGGTGTGTCGCGGCCGAGTGGCCGATGCCGATGCAGCCTCGCAACAGCACCGGCATCTTCAGTCGGCCGCTGCTCATGTACTGCATCTTGGCGATCTGGTTGACGATCTCGCCCACCGAATCGAGCACAAAATCGGCGAACATAAAATCGATCACCGGTCGAGTGCCGGTCATTCCCGCGCCGCAGGCCAATCCGACGAATCCTCGTTCGCAGATCGGCGTATCACACAGACGCGTCGGGCCGTAAATGTTGTAAAGACCGGCGGTCGTCATAAAGTTACCACCTCGTTTACCGATCCCTTCGCCCATGACGAAGATCAAGGGATTCTTCGCCATCTCTTCCGATAGCGCTTCGTGAGTCGCCTGTGTCATGGTGATTTCACGGACCGTCGCCGCCGGTCGCACGTTCTGAATGGGCGTGGTCGATGAACGAGGCGATTCCGAATAAGCATGTTGAGTGGCCGTCGCTGGATCTGGGAATGGACCGGCTTCAGCGAGCCGCCGAGCCTCGTCCACCAGCTTCTTGATTTCAGCATCCACCGCATCGAAGTCTGCCGCCGAGATCAGCTTTTCCGCGACGCAGTTCGTGCGCAACCGCTGAATCGGACAGCGCTGCTTCCATCCGTCAACGTCTTCTCGCGTCCGGTAACCGAAGTCACCCATCCCTTCGGCGTGAGCTCGCGTGCGGTAGGTCATGCATTCGATCAAGGTCGGACCACCACCGGAACGTGCACGCTCCACCGCCTCACTCGCCACTCGACTGAGCTCGATCGCGTCATTGCCGTCGACCGTCAAACCCGGCAGACCATAGGCAACTCCACGACTTCCCACGCTGGGATTACCGGCAGCGTAGGCGAAGGGGACCTCGGTCGCGAACTGGTTGTTCTCGCAGATAAACAACACGGGCAGCTTCCAGATACTGGCCATGTTCAGCCCTTCGTGGAACGCTCCGTTGTTGACGGCTCCATCTCCGAAAAAGGCCACGGCCACGTTGTCAATCTTCTTCATCTTGAAGCTGTAACCACCACCACAGGCCTGCAGCACACAGGGACCGACAATGCCGCTGGTCCCCATCATGCCGACTTCTGGCGAGAACAGATGCATGCTGCCGCCACGGCCTCGCGAGCACCCTGTTTGCCGCCCGAACAATTCCGCGATCAGTTCGCTGGGGGGCAACCCCTTCGCCAAGGCATGCCCATGCCCGCGATGCGTACTGAAGACCACATCCTCCTTGCGAAGATGGGCACAGACCGAGCTGGCGATCGCTTCTTCACCGACATACGTGTGACACGCACCGTGAATGAGCCCCCGCTGATGACAACGAGCCAGTTCCTCTTCCGTCTGACGGATGAGCTGCATCGTTCGATAAATACCCAAGTATGTTGAAGCGGCAGAAACGCTAGTCATCGGTGTTCCGAATTCTGGGAGGCCAATTTATTGATCAGGATCTTTTATTGGTTGAAGTGCGAGGGTTCTACCAAACCACCACGAGGAAACTTATCTCCGTTTCGTGTCGCGGCAGGCGGTTCCCCCTCTGGAAGAGTTTATACCGGGTCCACGTAGCGGCGGGTTCCACCGCCGTTCATCGCCAAGTTACCGCCATCCATGGGAATCAACGCGCCGGTGATCCAACTGGATGCATCCGAAGCCAACAGCACGGCCAATCCCTGAATGTCATTCGGATGTCCAAGTCGGCCGGCCGGAATGCCCTTGAGAAATTGATCCTTGAGCTTGGGATCGGCTTCGATGCGCTTTTCGAGACTGGGATTGAGGACCTGAGCGGGCAGAATCGCATTGACTCGTACACCGTGCGCGGCCCATTCGGTACTGAGTTCACGCGTCATCTGGACCACGGCACCCATCGCCATGCTGTAAGCGATATGGTTGCGTCCAAGAGCGGTGATGCTTGCCAGCGATCCGATGTTGACGATGCTGCCCCGTCCCGCGGGAATCATGCGTCGTCCCGCTTCCTGGCACATGCAGAAACGGCCAAACACGAGATTTCTCCACGTCTTTTCGACGTCTTCCAACGGAATATCTTCCGGGCGTCCCAGAACCCCTTCGCCGGCGACATTCGCCAGGAAATCGATCCGTCCGAATTCACGATCGAGCGTGGCAAACATCGCTCGAATCGCTTCGGGCTGGGAAACATCGCACACGACCGGAATCGCTTTACGCTTCAAAGCACGGACATCGGCCGCAGTCTGTTCGAGACCCGCGGGATTCAAATCCGCCAGGACAAGATTCGCACCATGCTCCGCGAGCGCCAAACACATCGCCCGGCCCATACCACTTGCGGCACCCGAGACAAGGGCCACACGCCCCGAAAGATCGAAAAGAGAAGTCACGTTCAGTCCTTCATTGGAATTGCGCGATTACCGCTCACAAACCGTACAACAAATCTCGCAAGATTGGCCATTGTTTCGTCACAAACACCAGAAATGCCAGTCCCAAGTAAAACACTCCACAGCCGATCATTCCCGCGCGATGGTACCACTTCGGACGAATTTCCGGCGGCAATAGTGTGACGTTGATCCATAACAATTGAAACGCCGTCACGCCAATCGCCAGATTATTCAGATTGGCAATGATCAGCGTCATCAGCTTCGGAGTGCCATACGTGCTGAACAGGTATGCCGCAATCATCGTCCAGACGACGTACGAGAATAGCAGCGTGTAATAAATATATTTGACCTGATCGTCGCGCATCCGATCCCGCGCATGTCGGCTGGCCGACCAGATGATATCCGTCCAGCGACGACTGAAATCCTCGACAATCGACATCTGACTAGGCAGCAAGACCGTCAAGCCAACGCCCAACGTCACCAGCCACAACAGGTGGCCTACGGCCGGCCCAAAATTCGGTGCATGTCGAATACCGTCGGCCGTGATCATGGCCTGTGCCCAATCAAGCTTGTTCGTTTGGCCGTACAGTTCTGAATAGGACGCGAACTCAAGCGACAACAGTGCCGGTAACGCCATCCCCATGAAACAACCCGGAGCCCACACAATCACCTGATCAGTCAGAATGTATCTCCACCAACCCCGCCATTTTCGCAGATTGTCGGGCGTCATCAAAAACACTTTGCCGAGATGGCTGAGCGTAATGTCGCGGCCGCCGACAGCGCTGGCGATTGCCCCCACCTGCCGGCCCATGCCCCAACCTTTGTCGCGAACATAGTTGCTATAAGTCGAATTGGCCAAGCCGCCGCCGCCGGCATACCCGGCAAACGCTCCCAGAACGGCGATGTTCCCCAGTTCAATCAACGGCCAGGAACCATCCTGCCAAAACTGAAGAAACACATTCCTCAGCTCATCATGACCATCAACTCGAATCGGCACGTTTCCAAACTTGGCAAATCCGCTCATCACATTCCACCAATGCAGCGGACTGACGAAAAGAAAGCCAATTGTCAGGCAGAAACCGAGAACAATCACGACCTTCGCCGTCATGACGGCTTGCAACATGTTGTAAACCTTGCCGCCAATCAGCACCGGTAAGGCGACGGCCAACAAGCATGCATAGGCCAGCATCGTGACCAGCCAGCGATCTTCCACTCCCGGCGGTCGGTCCAGCCAAATCGCCGCAATCACCGCCGCGGCATTGGTCGAAAGCCCCGGAATCAACGCCGACAGACTCAGGAACATGATGACCGTCACCCACAGCATCGGGCCCGGCCGCTTCCGCAAAAATCCCGTCATGACCGGCTCGCCGCAATAGAGCGCATAGCGACCGCATTCGACGTTGTAAAAAACCTGTAAGACGATGGCGACGGTGGCTATCCACATTAATCCGCCGCCGTAGCGCGCGGTCACTTCCGGACCGAGCAGCCACTCGCCGCCTCCGATCTGGATGCCCATCATCACGATCCCAGGACCGATGAAGCTGGCCCAATTACGAAGGCCCAGCGGCTTGGGTTCGGGTAATTCCGCGATACTCCAGCTTGGGAGACACGTTTCGGGGAGAGAAGAGGAATTGGTCATTTGCGCTTTACCGGCTCTTCATCGTTCAGGTTTCAAACGGCACTCACACGCCCAGCCACTTCGCCTTCAATTTCAAATCGTCCGCCAGCCCGACCAGCTTGGCCACCACGTCCGAAGGAAGATCAATTCCTCCGGCCATTGCTTTGCGCCGATGATTCCATTCGCGTTCACCGGGCAGCAGCAATCGTTCGACTCCGTCGGCCGTCGGTGCCTGGTGAATCTCGTCGACAAGATGATTCACGCGGCGGGCGAACTGATCACTGGGCATGATCGTGTTGACGTCGATTGCCAAAAAAGCCGCCCCATGATCGGTGGGCTTCGCCGGATCACTGCCAATCCAGCTGCCGACTTGCCATGTGATCGAGGCCCCTGTCAGCAGACCGCTGAGAGACTCTATTAACAGCGCGATTCCATACCCTTTGTAATCCCCCATCGGAGTCAATGCCCCGTTGGCGGGGTACAGACTGCTGTCGGTCGTGGGGCGCCCTTCCGAATCGAGCAACCAGTGATCCGGAATTGGTTCGCCACGCTGATAAGCAGCGTACACCTTCCCGCCAGCCACCGTGCTGATTGCCATATCGAGCAGGATGGGATCACCATTTCCATTCGGCACGGCATAAGCGATCGGGTTACTGCCGGTGACGCTCCTTCGAGACCCTGCCGCGGCCACACTGGGGATGTCGTTCGCCATCGCGATCCCGATCAACCCTGCCTTGGCAGCCAACCAGGCATAGTAGCCCGCCGCTCCAAAGTGGCACGAATTCTTCACACCGACGTAAGCGATTCCCGATTTCTTGGCTCGTTCGATGGCGTCCTGCATCGCGAAGACCGACGTCACATGCCCCAGGCATGAACCTCCATCGACCAGAGACCACGCCGGGCCGCTCGCCACGACCTGCGGTTCGACATCGGTCCGCAGACCGCCGCCTCTGACTCGCTTAACATAGTCGCGCAGCAACTTCGTTCCATGAGTAAACACGCCCCAGGTGTCTGTCATCACCAGGACATCCGCAGTAATTTGCGAGTGCGCCTCGCTCACTCCGGCGGTTCTTAACGCCGTCATACAAAACGCGTGCAATTCGTTGGCAGAAACTCGAGTCGACAAGGCAAGAACTCCGTGCGAAACAGTTAAGATAACAAAAGGGATCGCGAAGACGGACAATCATCGCGACTTGTCGCACGATGGTTGACCGACGGCCAATTCAAATTCAGTCGGTTTTGGTCGGATTCCCTCGCTGCGAATATGTGGGGAAGGATCGGGTATGGGAATCCAGTTTCTTCTTGATTACAGCAATGATCATGTCCAGAAATCAGTTTAATTGCCTGTGTAAGAACCTACTGCGTGACACCATTGACGATGTTCGGCAGCTTGTCACCTCGTAGCGCGGTCGCCGCGATGCTTGCGGCGGTTTCGCGCAAGGTTCGCACGGCTTTGACGCTGGCGGACGCCACGTGCGAGGCCACGATGACGTTTTCCATGCGGCGCAAGGGGCTGTCGAGCGGGATCGGTTCGGGATCGCAAACATCAATGGCGGCAGTCGAAATGTGCCCCGATTGCAAGGCGTCGATCAGGGCCGATGTTTCGATCAAATCGCCCCGAGCCAGGTTAATCAAAATGGAACCGGGTTTCATACGGGCAATCGAAGTCGCATTCAGCATCCGCCGCGTTTGCGCCGTCGACGGGCAATGCAGTGTCAGGATATCCGCTTGCTCGATCAATGCATTCAACTCAACCGGTTCACAACCGGCCGCGCGAATGGCGTCGGCAGTTGCGACAGGGTCATGAACCAGCCGACGGCATTTGAATGGAGCCAGACGTTGGACCACTTCGCGACCAATTCGTCCAAATCCGACGATCCCGACGGTCAAATCTCGCAGCGTTCGCATCCCTTCCAGTGGTGTCGGCAATCCCCACTTACCGCCACGAACGTACACGGTATTTGCGACAACTTGCCGCGTCGCCCCAAGAATGAAGGCCAGCGTGTGATCGGCGACTTCGTCAATGCAATAGTCAGGCACGTTACAAACAGGAATTCCGCGCTCGCGGGCAGCCGCCAGATCGACATTATCCACGCCAATTCCATAGCGGACGATGACTCGTGCCTTCTTCATGGCGGCAATCACGTCCGCTTTGATCGGAGCAAACTGTGTGATGATCGCGTCGGCGTCTTGCACCAGCGGGATCAATGTTTCTGAGGTCTTGCACTGGCCACTCAGAACTTGATACCCAAGTGGTTTCAACAATGACTCTTCGATATCGAGCGACGGAAACGAAAAATCAGTGACGGCAACTTGCATGGCAACGCCTTGATCGCGGAAATGAGATGCGAAACGAAAGAAATCGTGCCGACACGGTAGCCCAGTCACGCGATGGAATCAAACTCACCGCGGCTGATTTGACTGCCGAATTAGTTCGGAATCATCCACGTCAGGACGTAAGCCTGCATCATCGTCAAAACGCCGACCAGTGCCGCCAGCACCACACTGTGCAGAAAGACAAATCTCAGAATCCGGCCTTCGCCTCCTTTTTGCCCTGTGGCGACCGCCGCGACGACGATGCTTTGAGCATCGATCATCTTGCCCATCACGCCGCCCGTACTATTAGACGCGACAATCAGAATGGGATTCAGCCCCAACTGCTCGGCCGTAATTCGTTGCAGGCTGCCGAACAGGGCGTTGGACGAAGTGTCGCTGCCCGTCAGTGCGACGCCCAGCCAACCCAAAAGCGGCGCGAAAAACGGATACAGCGCCCCTGTATGAGTAAAGGCCAGCCCCATCGTCGCGTCGCTGCCGCCGTATTTTGTCGTAAATGCCAATGCCAGCATGCAGGCAATCGTAAACAACGCCCAGCGCATTTCCCAAACCGTTTGGCCAAACTGAGCGACAAACTCCCGCACAGGAATCCGTAACCAGCAGGCGGTCATCATCGCTGCCAGGAAAATCCCGGTACCGGTTGTCGAGAGCCAGGGGATCTCAAGCACAGCCTTTTCCGGTTCGGCCGCCCGGTCGCTACCCTCCGCCAACGGCGCAACGGGCGCCGTGCGATAAACACGGTTGTGCAGTCCCGGTACCGGGTAGGCAAATTTTGTCGATCCCGCCAAGACGTTCGGGTGATCGGCCGGACCTCCGTTCAACATCAGTTTGACCGAAGGCTGGCCCCACACAAATACCAGCACCGACAAAAACACCCACGGCATCCAGGCGTAGACCACCCGCCGTGTTGGCAAGGCCGTCTCGGTCGGCATCTCGGCCGCGGGCGGTTCGTCGGGAAATCGCCAGATCTCTTTCGGTTGCCAGAACCGCAACATCGTCGCCAGGACGATCAACGAACCCAGTCCTCCAACGACGTCGACCAGCGCCGGACCATGATAGTTGGCGGTCAGGAACTGAAGCAGGGCAAATGTTCCACCACAGACCAGAATCGCTGGCCAGCACCCGACGACTCCCCGCCAACCCGACATCACCGCGACAAGCCAGGCGGGTACGATCAGCGAAAAGAAGGGCAACTGCCGTCCGGCCATCTGACACAGGGCCATCTCATCCAACCCCGACACCTTTGCCAAAGTGATAATCGGCGTCCCCAACGCGCCAAATGCAACGGGCGACGTGTTGGCAATCAGTGACAGCCCGGCAGCATACAGCGGCGAAAAACCCAATCCGATCATCAAAGCCGCACAGATGGCCACCGGCGTCCCAAATCCGGCCGCCCCTTCAATGAAAGTTCCAAAACAAAAGGCGATCAACAACGCCTGCACCCGCCGGTCGGGCGAAAGGGCGGCGACCGAGCGTTTGACGACTTCGAACTGGCCGCTTTTGACCGTCAGATGAAACAAGAAGACCGCAGCCACCACGATCCAGCCGATTGGCAACAAGCCAAAGCAAGCCCCGTATCCGGCCGAAGCCAGCGCGGCGCTGGTGGGCATGCCGAAGCCAAGAATGGCTGTGGCCAAAGCGGTCAACAAACCCGCTAAAGCCGATTTCGCCGCGTCCAGTCCCGCCGCGAGCAGCCCTAACAAGACCACGATCGGCAACGTCGCCAACAGCGTCGACCAGAACGGCGAACCGAGCGGATCGTAAACCTGAACCCATTCCATCATGAAGAACATCCTTGGTGTTTCGACAGGGTGAGACGGTTGAGCTTACCGAATTTGTGAGCGAAATTCGTTGGCCCAGGGAATCACGTCCGAAGAGCGGACAGCGAGTTGCCAATCGAGGAAACAATCAGATCACTCGGGCAATGTCGTCGGCAACCCGACCGGGCATTTTCTCTGCGAAAGCAACACCCCGGTCGACATCGATACCAAATCGACCGTACGAATCAAGGAACATCGCTCAATCGAGGCCCTCGCGCACGGCGGACCGACTCATTTCTTCGCGATCAGCAAATCGAGATAGCGATTCGTCAACTTCTCGGCGAGGCTGTTCGTTTTCAGTCGCTGACGCAGATTGGCGAAATCGACACAGTCCATCTCCTGGTCCTGATTGAAACAGGAAAAGACCACTTCCGTCGGTGTCTTGGTCACCGGATCGACGTGCTGCTGAATACATTGACCACAAACCTCTTTCATCATGCATTGCATCATCGAGTTGATCGAAGCGATGCCCACATGATCTGCCTTCAGGTAAGGTTTGAGCACTGTGTGACGGGCTTCAGCGACGGCAGACATCATACGATCAGACCCAATCGCGATGACGCGATCGACTTCCGTCAATGAGATCAATGCGGGACCGGCAAATTCACCCTTGGCATAGGCCAGCATCGACTGAACGATGTTCCCCACAAATGTTAAATCGTGGGAACGACGCGGGACAATCGGTTCGCCCTTGTCGACCGACCAGACCACTTGATCCGTGGCTTCTTCGAGAGCTTCTTGGAAGAACAGATGCTCGTGATCACGATAACCGGCGAAATAGATGACCCGCGAACCACGCTCGCGGAGCGCCTTGCCGATCGAAAATAGCACGGCATTGCCCAGCCCTCCGCCCGCCAACAGCACTGTTTCTCCCGCCGGCGTTTCACTGGGTGTCCCCGTGGGTCCCATCACGACGACCGGTTCGCCCGGCTGCAAGACGGTACAAAGCCGCGAACTGACGCCCATTTCCAAGACAACCATACTCAGCAGATGGCGTTTCACGTCGACCCAGGCGCCCGTCAGGGCAATACCTTCCAGGGTCAGCCGTACGCCATCGACCAGAGGTGCTCGTGATTCGTAATTCTGAAGGCGGTAGAACTGGCCAGGTTGAAATCGTCGAGCGGCGTAAGGCGCTTTGACGATGACTTCGACAATCTTGGCATTCAGCCGTTTGACTTCGACCACGCGCGGAATCAATGCCTCATCCAGTTGCTGCGTCAGTTGATCAAACTTTTCCAGCGGCGTCGCATCCGTCTCCGCCTGGATGATCTCTTCGGCAAACAGACGAGCAACTTGACGCACGCCGTGTTTGGCCGAGGCCATCGCCTTAACGACATTGCCGGCAAAGTCGGGATGGTTGTCGCCGTAAAACGAAACGAATCGTCCGTCTCGTTCGTACGACAGGAAAAAGGCTTCCCGAGAAGACTGCTCGACAGGTTCCAGGTTCCAACCGCCTGCGGCTGCGACCAATTTGTGTTTTTGAAAAAACCGGCCGTCGGCATCGAGCTGAAAAGTCCCGGGAGACTCACGTTCGCAGACCGTGTTAGGAGTGGTTCCCGCGGCATAACAGACCGAACGAGCCGGAAGCGTGACCTCTCGACCATCCGCTCGCTTGAACTTGAGTGCCGTGACCGCACCAAAGCTGTCAGCGACCGCTTCGGTCGGCACCACATTTTCAACAAAACGAATCCCCTCTTCGAGCGCCTTGGCAACCTCTTCATGATTCAACCGATAAGCGGGCGAATCCACCATTCGCTTGCGATAAGCAAGCGAGACACCGCCCCACCCGTCGCACAATGCGGCGAAATCCGGCAGTCGATTTTCACGCTGGGCCGACTGTCGTTCGTGACGCACAGCGCGACCATGTTCCAGAAAGGTTCGCAAGATTTCCTGTTCTTCGGGATCGCACATGCCCCAGACGCTCTCTTCACCGAATTCGGCCGTCAATCGCTCGAACTGGTCCAGCGACTTTTCGACTTGGACCGGGTAGTAGGCCAGCATTTCGGTTGCCGTGTCGATCGCGGTCAGACCTCCGCCGATCACGATGCCCGGCAACCTGACCTGCAAATTAGCCAGGGTCGATTTCTTGAACGCCCCCGTCAGTTGCAGCGCCATCAAAAAATCACTGGCCGTACGGATCCCGCGCAGGAGATGATTTTTCATTGGAACAACGGTCGGCTTACCCGCACCCGTCGCTAACGCAACGTGACGGAATCCCAATTCCCAGGCGTCGTCAATTGTCAGCGTTCCACCAAACCGCACACCACCGAAGAATCGGACGTTTCGCCGCCGCAGCAGCGTCAGGTACATCACGGCCAGGAACGTCTTGTCCCAGCGTACGGTAATTCCATATTCCGACACGCCACCAAATCCGGCCAGGATCCGTTCATCCAGTTCCTGCTTGAGAATCGAGAAATCCTTGATCGGCGTGGCCACGGGCCGGCCGCGACCCGTCAGTGAATCGGGAATCGGTTCCAACTTCAAACCGTCGATGCCGACCACACCGAATCCCTCGTTGGCCAGAAAGTGAGCCAGCGTGTAACCGGCGGGGCCCAATCCCACGACCAGAATATCGACGCCGTTATACGGCAGTGCGAAAGGACGCAGGCGGTTCAGTGGATTGAACCGTGTTAGCAGACTGTAAACTTCGAAACCCATAGGCAGGTTCAGCACGTCGCTGACTACCCCCGTTTCCGCCTGCGGAATGTTGACGGGATCTTGCTTCTGAAAGATACACCCTTTCATGCAGTCGTTGCAGATCCGATGTCCCGTGCCTGGACACATCGGATTGTCGAGCATGATCATCGCCAGGGCGCCGATGGCCGCACCACGTTTTCGCAAAGCATGCATTTCTGAAATACGTTCTTCCAGCGGACAGCCGGCCAAGGCAATTCCCAGCGGATTACGTTGCCAGCCTCCCGTCTTGTCTCGGAATCCATGCGAACAGGAATCCTTTTCGCGAGGATGGCAAATGATGCAATAATCGATCTCGCGCAGATACTCCTTGCGACTCATTCGTAGATCGGTCAATTTGAAAC
Organism: uncultured Schlesneria sp.; assembly: GCA_903871875.1. Taxonomy (GTDB): domain Bacteria; phylum Planctomycetota; class Planctomycetia; order Planctomycetales; family Planctomycetaceae; genus Schlesneria. The sequence continues at coordinate 170,948 of CAIQIR010000079.1, read as the reverse complement.
CGTCCCGCAGCCGGCGATGCTCTGATGGACCCACGATCGATTCGGGCAGATCCGGTCTCGGACGCTCGATCTGCACCAGATGTTCATAATCTAGAGTTTCCGGACGCAGGAACGAGACCCAGCCCTCCACGTGATGACCGCGATCGGACGTGGCATTCACCTGCACACACCAGTCTCCGATCACAACCAGAGACTGCTGAACTTTCTCCAGTAACGTGACTTCGTTCCGATGTCCGCTGATCAGCTCTGCCAGGGCCGTTTGCGAACCATCACCATCCGCCGCGAGTGATTGCTGACAAAGCATCAGCTTCAGTACGGTGTCGGCCAGGCGAATTTCGGGATCGACTTGCGGGGGCACACCTTGCACCAGCCGCTGCACTTCTTCATCGAGTACCCGAAATTCCGCGTCAGCCACAGGAGGTTTGCCGAAATGCTTAAAAACCCGCGTTCGCAAGAAGTTTTGCTTGAATAAAAAAATCTTCTCCAAATTCAAGGTCTCGTCCGACAGGCGATCGACTTCGGGTCGAATGTGAAACAACTGGCCCAGGAATTCGCCGAGCAGGCTGGCCACTTCGATCAGCACTTCCGACTTCTGCGGATTCGTGATCGACGGTTCATCCAAGGCCGCGAATTGTGCCGCGATCTCGGAATTGATTTCGGAGGCAAATTTCCAAAACGCGTCGTGCAGCGCGTGTAATCGCCGCGGCTCATACAGATCGGCGAAGGTAAATCCCGTAACTCCCAGCGAGAAATCATCCCTGACAGCATCATTCACGTTGCGTCTCCGGAGGAGTGATCGTTCGATCGGCAATCGCATTCAAGATTTGACGGAATTGTCTTGTGCATTTGGGCCAATCGTCAAGCCACACGAAATCTTAGCCGACCAGGCGATTTCGCAGCCTCAGAATGGTTCCCCAAGTTCCGTTGGAGACCATCCGCAGCCCGCACTTCGTCTCGCAAATGGAATGCGTCTAAGCCACTCGGCGGTAATTCCCGAAACGATCGAGACAGAGTTTCCGCATGGCTGAACAAAGCGGAACACCAGCACAACTCGCGAGTTTATTCACGCCAGGATTTCGCGGACCACTTCGCCATAGACATCGGTCAGCCGGTAGTCACGGCCAGCGTGACGATACGTCAGCCGTTCATGATCGAGGCCAAGTTGATGCAGAATGGTCGCGTGCAGATCGTGGATGTGGACTCGTCCTTTGACAACCTGATAACCAAAGTCATCCGTCTCGCCATGACTGAATCCCGCCCGGATCCCACCTCCTGCAAGAAACGCGGTAAAGCTCTCCGGCTGATGATCGCGGCCATGAGTCTCAATCGGAGCGGTGCCTGAAAGATCCTGACTCCACGGCGTGCGACCAAACTCGCCGGAACAAACCACAAGCGTCTCATCGAGCAGACCCCGTGTTTTGAGATCGGCGATCAGCGCGGCCACCGGCTGATCCGACTCGGCACAGGTCTTGGGAATGGCGTCGCGAATATTACCGTGGTGATCCCATCCGCCGATCGAGACCTGCACGAACCGGACTCCCGCCTCACACAGCCGTCGTGCGAGCAGACACGCGCGGCCGTTCTTGTCCGTAACTTTCTCGCCCACGCCATACCGCTTCAAGGTGTCTTCAGATTCACCCGAAAGGTCCACCAGTCGAGGCGTTTCGGCCTGCATCCGAAATGCCAGTTCAAATGAATCCACCACACCTTCCATCACTCGATCTTCGACGACGCGATTCAACAATTGACGATTCATCGACTGAACGAAATCAATCTGCCGACGCTGCGCGGTCGGAGTGGTCTGCGGGTCATTTAAGTAACGGATCGCGGATTCCTTCGGATCCTTGGGAATATTTCCAATCACCGTGCCCTGATGTGCGGCGGGTAGAAATGCCGAACCATGAGCTCGGACATCACTGCCGGCAAAGATACTGACGTAACTCGGTAGATTCGCATTTTCGGAACCCAGTCCGTAACTGACCCACGCGCCCATCGATGGACGAACTTCGTTGATGACGCCCATGTTGAATTGCAGAGTTGCCAGGTCGTGCGCCGGATTGTCAGCCTGCATGCCATGGAGAAAACATAAGTCATCAGCCACTCCGGCGAGATGAGGCAGCAGATCCGAAATCATCGCGCCCGATTCGCCACGCGGGGCGAATTTGGCCGCTGGCCCCAACGTGAGAAATCGTTCGGTCCCCACAGGAATACCGCGAGGAAGATTGTTCAATCCGACACGTTTGCCGTGATCGCGTTCCAGTCGTGGCTTGGGAACGAACAGATCGTGTTGCGATGGCCCCCCCGACAGAAAAACGAAAATGACGCGTTTCGCACGGGCGGGAAAATGCGGAGCCCGAATTGCCAGCGGGCTTTCCATGGCCGACGCCACATCCGCCAGCATTGCACGCAACGCGACGGCACCAAACCCACAGGCCGAGCATTCCAGGAACCGTCGGCGGCTGAGTTCGTTGCGATTGCCAATCTGCGGATGAGTCTGCATGGCAGGCCTTCAATCGAGAAATTTCAAAGTCGGAACAGGAATTCATTCGAGGCCATCAAGGCGTGGATCAACCGCTGCCAGGGCAGGGCGGCATCACCGGCCGTGGGTTGATTCGTCGTCGTCGCGGTCGAATCATCGGACGCCGCCAAAAACAGCTGGGCTGCTTGAGTCTCTTCAGATGTCGCGGCCCGGTTCATCACCCGCAGATACAATGCTGTAACCCGATCAACGTCATTCGTCAACGCGGCTTGCGAGAGAAGCTCGATGGCCAATCTTCGCGAGGCCTCCTTCAACAAAGGACCGTTTAAAAGGAACAACGTCTGCGATGTCACCGCCGTCGTGGGACGGTCTCCAGCGAGCCGAGCCGGTTGTGGAAAATCGAAGAAATTCAACACCTCCGCCGGCCCCCGCTGATCGGACGAGCGGACCACCGGCAGATAGATCGTCCGCAGTCGCTGCTGATTGTCGCGAAAACGGTTAAGTGAAAAACTGATCGGATTCACATCCTTGGGATTCAGACCGCCGACATTTTCGGCGAATTCGGGTGCCAATGCCGGGCCTCCCGAGCTGGGCTCCAATCCCCCACTGACCGCCAGGACCGAATCTCGCAACATCTCGGCATCGAGTCGTCGGGGACTCATCCGCCAATAAAGGTGATTGTCCGGGTCCACCGAAAGGGCACGCTGTGACGTTTCGGTCGCTTCGGTCCGTTGTCGATAGGTCCGGCTGAGTGCCAGCTGACGAATCAACCGCTTCTGCGACCAGCCCTGACTGACAAATCGACTTGCCAGATATTCGAGCAATTCCGGATGCGTGGGAAGTTCACCACGGACACCAAAATAGTCAACCGAACCGACCAGCCCTTTTCCGAACATTCGTTCCCATAATCGGTTGACGGCCACACGACTGACCAGCGGACTGGCCGCATGCGTGAGCCATTCTGCCAGTTCCAACCGACCGCTCCGGTCCTTATCGATGACGGGGACCGATCCATGGGTGGCGACCTGAATAAATCCTCGCGGCATTTCGGCGCCCTGAACATGCGGATTGCCGCGAACCTGCACCCGAGCATCGGCCGTGACCGCGGCGTCTTTAACAGCGAAGGCCACCGGAGGCGATGGTTGAAGATAGTTGAGATGCCATAATTTTTGCTCAAACGCAGGTCGCTTGGCCACCACTTCAGCCCGCTCTTTTTCCCAATCGGCCACTTGCGGGGACGGTGATTCCGTCGGGATCTCTTTTGCCACTTTGATCAGTTGATCCAGCTCGTTGATTCGCGCGTCCGCGGCCGTCCGTTCCTGTTGCAAGGCGGCCACTTTTTGTTCGTGTCCTCGTAAGGCGGACTGCCGACGTGTGAACTGTTCCAGCGTTTCGGGAAGCTGCGATTTCGAGACGGAACTCCACACGCCGCGTTCTTCCCGGTAAGTCGATGCCGTGCTGCCGAAAATACCGGCGAGCCCGTAGTAGTCCTTCAGCGTAATCGGATCGAATTTGTGATCATGACAACGCACGCAATTGAGTGTCATACCGAGAAACGTTTTGCCCACTTTCTCGATCTGCTGATCCACCAGATCCATTTCCATCACGAGCTTATCGCTTTCGACAATGTTCACGTTGCCCAGCACCAGAAATCCGGTGGCGGTCAATTGGTCTTGTCGCTGTTCAATGCTCGTGGCCTCGAGAAGATCGCCTGCGAGCTGTTCACGCACGAATTCCTCGAAGGACTTATCGAGATTCATCGACTGGATCACATAATCGCGGTAGCGCCAGGCATGCTCGGCAGGAACGTTGTTCGCCGATCCAATCTGATCGGCATACCCCACGAGATCAAGCCAGGGTCGAGCCCATCGCTCACCGAAGGCGGGTGACGCGAGCAACCGATCCACGACAGACTCAAACGCTTGACCAGATCGATCATCAACGAATGACTGGATCTCTTCGACTGTCGGAGGCAAGCCCGTTAGATCCAGAGAAACACGACGTAGCCAGCGATATCGATCCGCATCGGGCGAGGGCGACAATCCTTTTTCTTCCAACACCGCCAGAACATAACGGTCGATATCGTTCAGCGACCAATCCCCATTGCGGACGGATGGAACCGATGGCAACTGCGACGGTTGATAGGCCCAATGAGTCGTCGCCGCCAACCGCTCGCCGCGAGCGGCCATCGGTGGCGACGCTTCCTGGCGTGGGTCGGGCGCGCCGAGCCGCACCCATTCCTCCAAACGCGCGATCTCGACATCCGAAAGCTTGCCTTCCGGTGGCATCTGCAGATCCACATTGTCGTATCGCACCGCCTTGATCAGCAGGCTGTCATCGGGCTTTCCGGGAATCACCGCCGGTCCGGTCTCGCCTCCCTTTTGCCATCCCGCACGGGAATCGAGGCGAAGACCTCCTTTGACCTGCTTCGCCTCGGCATGGCACTTGTGGCAGCGTTCAATCAGCAGAGGTCGAACATGCTGTTCAAAAAACGCAGTTTGCTCGGCCGTCGGCGAGGTTTCCTCGGCACGACAAATCGCGACGAGAACGACCAGAAAGACAGCGAAGCCAGAGAGAAAACGTGTTTTCATGAAGGCTATGGTCGCACGTGATAGCGAGGATTGTCAACCAAATGCCGAAGGTCTCGCCCGTAGGTGATTGTCATGCGGAGTGTTGTTCCGGCCGGCAAAGGTCTGACGACATCCACGCTTCACGCCAATGGACGAAGGGATCGTGGGGCTGGCCATGGGCTGATTGACACCGCAGTTTTACGGAGAGCGCCCGCACCGCATCGGCGTGAATAAAATGTCACCGTTTCGCGATCTGCCCCACTCGGCGAATGACACCCCGATTTCGGCATGCATCGGTCGTCGAATTGGATCTTCCAAACGTTTGGAAACTACAGCCAAATTGGCGCTGCGAAAATTTTTCTATTCGCTATTTTGGCATCTGTGAGCATTCAGTCGGATGACGAGCAGCGAGTCTTGCGTGCTGTTTTCCACGTTCCGTGGAGATCATTGCACGTCGATACCCGGCTGGCAGCCGTTTGTTCGAGGCCGATCCTGATAGGGATTGGATTCCGCCAGAACAAGATGCTCAAGGTGTTCAAGATGAGCATCTTGGACACCTGCATTTCGAGCCTGAGAAATAGGAAGATGTTCAACATGCTCAAGATGTCCAACCGTTTCCTGCCGTGACGAATTACGCTTGATCTTTGGCAATTTGGCGAATCTGGAAAGAAAAAGGGACATTCTACCGTTGGTAGAATGTCCCTTGAGTCGGGTGACAGCATCTGACACTCACACGGCCGCGGCTCCTTCCTTGGATTGCCAAGACGTTGCAACGGAGCCGTCGCCGTTTTTTATGATTCACACCATTTCAAAACACGTTCTGAGATCCGTTTGCGACTTCGGGCCAACGTCTACGCGAATTGTGGATTGATCAGATTATTGGGCCGTTCGCCACGCAAGGCCTGGACAACCTGACTCAGGGCTTGAGATCGCATTTCGTTCAGCGATTCAGCGGAAACAAATGCCGCATGGGGCGTCACGATCACTCTCTCGTCTCGGTATAGCGGATCGCGTAGGTCTGGCGGTTCGGGCTCGAACACATCCAGAGCCGCACCAGCCAGTTGTTCTTCCTGCAAGGCCGTCCACAAGGCGGCCGGATCAATCAGTCCGCCGCGCGACGTATTGATCAAGTAGGCCGTGGGCTTCATCAGCTTCAGTCGGTCGGCATTAATCAAATGCCGCGTTTCCGGCGTGGACGGCGCGTGCAATGAAACAAAGTCGCTTTGCTGCAAAAGTTCGTTTAACGAAACCATACGGCATCCCGTGCCGTGATCAGAGCCAGACGGAGTATGAGCGAGAACGGTCAGTCCCAGTGCTCGCAATTTTGGCACCAGTTCCCGCGCAGTGTGCCCCAAGCCAACGACACCCGCAGTTTGTTCCGACAAGCGGCGCATGGTCGTCGCCGCGCCCAGATTGTATTCTCCTTGTTTGGTCCGCAAATGAAAGAATCCAATCCGGCGAGCACACGCCAAAAGCAGTCCCAACGCATGATCGGACACCTCCGACACGCAATAGTCGGGGCAATTGGTCACGGGAATTCCAAGCTCCGTGGCCGTTCCGACAGCGATGTTGTCGATCCCGATACCCATGCGGGCCACGATACGGCACCTGGGACAAGCTCGAATCACTCGGTCGGTCACGCGAGCCCAGTTGGTCACGATGGCATCAACATCGCTCGCCAAACCGACCAATGTCGCTTCGTCGGTCGCCGGGGCCTCGATCAGGTCCGCGTTCGCTTTTCGAAGAATCGCGCACTCAATTTCCGTGTCCGGCCAGGCACGATCCGTCATTAACACGCGCAACCGATTCGCCATTGTCGTCCCTATTTTACTCACAGACCTGAATGAAAGAATTGTCAAACGGCCTGAGGTGCAATTCGAATGCCGCTTTGGTCGCAGTGCCATGTTGAGGCACGGAAACCGGTGGAGCTCACGAAAAAGAGAACCAACCGCCTCAGCGCAACAGGCACCGGTAGTTCCCATCGGCCTCCATTGTCAGCAAAATCGGCGTGCGAACTTCTTGACCATCAAAGGGCAGATCAATAGAAGCCCATCCCACTGCCGTAGTAGGGATTGCCGTACATCGCTGGGCCGCCATTACCCGCGACACCGTAGCCGTACCCGCCATAATTGATGACGCCATTTCCCAGCCCCCCAAATCCCAACGGGCTATATCCATACCCGCCGTAGGTGAACGGGCCATACTGGGAATACATCATCTGCTGATTGACAATATTTTGCTGAACCAGATTTTGAGTCATGTATCCCTGCAGCAACTGGCGGTCATATTCCCGTTTCAAATGATCACGATACGCTTCCGCTTGCTGCTGGTTTAATTTGGCTTGTTCGAGAGCCTGCTGCTGCACCGAGCCTTGTTGAATTTTCGAAGCTTGCTCCAGCTTGGCCGCTCGCTCTTTGTAAGCGGCGATCAAAACGCGAAGTTGTTGCTCATTCATCGTGTCGATCAGCCGTCCGACCTCGGCCGACTTCTGGGCATCGAACGACATGTCCACAATCAGTCGCGCCAGGAGCCACGTCTTCAAATCTTCGATGCGTTCGGTGGCCGGTCCAACCGCCGGAACAGGGAGAGAAGTCGGATCGGCGGCCGGAGCAGGGGGCAGCCCCACTTCGGCTTGGCCCAACAATGCCAGACTGATCAAAAGGGCGTGCATCGTGTTTCTCCCGACGTTCAAGTTCACAGTCGAACAGCACCCGCAATCGTTTCCAACGTTGATTATAGGCAGGCCAGATCGACAGAAAAAACTGCGATGCCTGAAAAATATCGGAATGCCCAGAAATGGCCCGCTGCGTCAACCTCCCAGGCCGGCCCCACCACCCAGGCAGATGTCCTCTCCTGTGAAGCGACCATGCGCCGCCACAAATAACGCCACTTCAGCCACTTCGACGGGGTCATTCATCCGTCTGTCCAACGTAATTTCATGGACTGCCGCGTGCACCTGTGGTGGTTGCAGGCCCATCATCGTGGTCTCTGTGGGTCCCGGCGAAATGCAATTGATTCGTACGCCATCAGATCGCAGTTGCATGGCCGTCGCATTCACCAGCGCGGCCAGCGCCGCCTTCGTCGTATTGTAAACCGGATTGACTCGCGAGCCGGATCGCGCCTTTGTTCCGGCAATCGAACCAAGTAACAAAATGCTGCCTTTTTTTCGGACTCGCATCAGATCTGCGGCGGCTTTGACGCAGTAGAAGGCACCGTTCAGATTCACGTTGACGGCACGTTCCCAAAGCTCGTTACTGGTCTCGGCAAACGGCTCGATGTTAAGAATCCCCGCCGTATAAAAAAGATAGTCAGGTGTCCCGACTTCCCGCTGGATTTCGGCGAAGAATTCCGCGACGGCACTGGCGTTTTGCACATCCAGTTTTCGCGTGAACAGCTTCTCACCCCCCCAAGTCATCGCAAGTGATTTGAGTACCGATTCGTCGCGGTCCGCGACAACCAGTTTGACACCGCTTTCAGCCAAGAGCTGTATGATCGCGCCGCCAATTCCTCCCGCGCCGATGACGATGGCCGTGCTTTGGGCATAATTCTGAACAATTCGAGTAAACAAAAATCTCTCCTCGTCGGTGTTTCGCGTCAGCCGTCGCCATCCCCTGGATTGTTAACACTCTTCGCTCCAAATTCAAAACATCCGTTTTGATAATCGAACAAAGATCACGGAACCGGCCGCCTTTCGTCGAAACCCTTCGCTTTAATCCGACTGCCTTAAAAAGAAAGTTCTTAAGGGCCTTTAGTCTTTCACGGCGTGGCGTTATTTTGACAATGGTATTCCAGGAAGGAACCGATCGAAACAATGGTCATGTGGGTTCCGCCAGTCGGCTCGGTGCTGATAAGCGATAGATTGGAACATCCCTTGGAAGGAACGGTGAAATTTGTTCGGGCTGACATTGGGAAAATTCATCGTACTGATCATCGTGGGGGCGTATGCCGGGTCACTCGCTAGCCGGGTCGCGACGTTGTCCCGCGAAGGTTTCGGTCGCTGGATCAATCTCTTGGTCGGCATTGCGGGGGCAATGATCGGCAACCTTGTGTTCTATCTCTTCCACCTCGACTTCGGACTGGGCGATTTGAAGATCTCGTTCGAAGACCTGATCGCCGCCTTCATCGGTTCCTTGCTATGTATCGTCGGCTGGTGGGCCTTGAAAAAATACCGGCGAAAGCCCGTCCGATAGATCAAGCATCGAAGCGTTAAGGGTTTGCCACTTTTCGACACCATGGAGAAGATCATGTCAGACACGCGTGAGGTTTCATTCACGGGAATTCATCTGGTCGGCATCGAACAACTCCAGAAGCGCTGGGGTTGGTTTGTCGCAATGGGAATCGTGATGGTCGTGCTCGGAGCGACTGCGATCGGTTACTCCGTGTTGTTCACGCTCGCCTCGATGGTGTTTATCGGGTGGCTAATGGTCATCGGCGGCTTACTGCAAACCGCGCATGCCTTCGGCTGCAAAGAATGGGGCGGTTTCTTCGTCGATCTGCTCGCCGGAATTCTGTATGCCGTCGCCGGGTTCCTCATTATCGCCCATCCGGCGGCCACGGCGCTGGCATTGACGCTGTTGATTGCCGTGCTGCTGATTTTCAGCGGTATCTTCCGCATTGTACTGGCGATTGCCGTTCGATTTCATAATTCGGGTTGGCTCATTCTGCACGGTATCATCAATCTGCTGCTCGGGATCAGCATCTGCCAGGATTGGCCACTGTCAGGCCTGTGGGTTATTGGCCTCTTCATCGGCGTGGACATGCTCTTCAACGGCTGGTCACTGATCATGTTGGGGTTGGCGGCGAAGGGTCTGCCGAAACAAGATCATTAGTCTCCGCGAGATGACGTTCAGGATTCTCTGGTGTACCAGAGGTTGTGACATGTGGCCCCCATTCAGACAAACCCTGCAACGACGGACTGACCGAGTTAACGGACGAAGTGGCTTCGTTTGGCTGTTGTCTTGCGGGATCTTGGTACTGGCCTCCTTGGAAGTTTTGTCCGCGGACAGATCGACGACACGCGAACAGGTCGAAGACCTGATTCACCGTCTGGACTCCAACACGCTGATGGAACGACGCTCAGCCGAACGGCAGCTTCTCGACCTGGGTCCCGAGATTCTGCCGTTGCTACCCCCACCCGATCTGGTGGAAAGCGTCCCAATTAGGGAAGCGATTCGTCGCATTCGGCCACAACTCGAACGCCGCGCAGCACGGGAGTCGTCTGGAGCGTCGCGAGTTTCTTTCACCGGCGAATCAACGCTGCGTGAACTTCTCAATCAGATTCAACAGCAGTCCAAAAACCAAGTTTTTCTCGCCGACGCTATCCGCAATGGTTCAGAACAGCGAATTCGAGTCACGTGGGATAAATCATCCTTTTGGGACTGTCTTGAGGATCTTTGTCAGCAAAGCCGACTTCAATGGCAGTTTGCGGAAAATGAGGCAGCCATTCGGCTCTTCCGCACGGAGGAGACGCGACTCAAGCAATTGGCGGTCCAGCGAACTGGCCCCTTTCGGATCACCATAGACAATACAGAAATCCGTGCCTTGGTGGGCGATGAAGCACAGCGGATTTTGCGAATCACCGGTCGGATTTCGGTCGAGCCGCGGTTACGCCCGCTGTTCCTTTCGATGGCGGCGATGGATCTCAGCGCGACAGTCAATCAAGAAGTTTCGCTGACGCCATGGAATCCGAATGCCAAGTATGAATTTCCGGTCAGTGACGGTGGTCGTGAAGTTCGCCTGCAATGGGACTTTCGTTTGCCCAAGGAACTGAAAGCGAACACTGTCGCGATTCGTGGTCCGCTGCACTGTCAAATCGCAGCCGCGACGGAACGAATCGTCTTTGATCAAAAATCTCTCGCTCGCCCGACGATTCGACGACGTGGCGGCGTGTCCGTCCGATTGCGGCAAGCGACTTTTGAAGCCACTGAATCAGACATGTTGAATGCGGAAATCGGGATCACTGTCAGCTACGACAATGGCGGACCAGCGTTTGAGTCGCATCGGACCTGGATGTTCCACAATGCGGTCTATTTGGAGACGGCATCCAAACTTAGAATCAACTTCACTGATTTCGACACCACCCAGCAATCTGATGGTGCTGTCGCGGTTGACTATCGCTGGAAAAAGATCCCCGCTCCGTCGGATCAGTATCTGTTCGTCTACGAAGCCCCCACCTTAATCGTGGATGTGCCGATCGACATCGATCTTGGCCAGATTCCGATCACCGAGTGATGAAATTCGTTGTCCGGCACTCGAACATCGTCGCGTCGATGACGATCTTCGCAAGAATTTGGGAAGCGTCGCTACGCGTACCGATTCAGCTTTTGCTGGAAGCCAGGCCGCTCAATGACGTCCGTGTTCAAAATGTTGTCGGGCAACTCGCCGCGAGCAATCTTCAAAATACCCTTCAGCACGTCAGCCATCGTCGCCCGCCCGGCCTGACGGGTGCTGCACAACCAGTGCGGTGTCAGAATCACATTGTCGAGCGTCAGCAAGGGACTTGTCGGCGGCAACGGCTCTTCCTCGAATACGTCCAAACCGGCCCCCGCAATTCGGGATTCGCGCAGTGCCGCAATCAGCGCCGGTTCATCGACCATTTCGCCGCGAGCCACATTGACGAAATAAGCGGTCGGTTTCATCAATGCCAACTCACGATGTCCGATCATTTCACGCGTCTGTGGAGTCAGCCGACCGTGCAGACTGACAAAGTCTGACTCACGCAGTACGTCGTCCAGACGATCGACGAGCGTCACCCCCAAACGAGCGGCCTCCGCAGGATCGGCGTGCGGTGAAAACGCGATCAACCGCATCTGGAATGGCGCGACCAGCCGCGCCAATTCCATTCCCGTACGACCAAGTCCGACAATCCCCAGCGTGCAACCGATCAGATCCAAGCCGATGGCGTCTTTCTGCCGGTCCCAGCGATGCGTTCGGACCAAATGCTGCTGCAAGTTCAGTCGCCTGGCCAAGCTGAGCATCAAGATCAACGCCGCCGAGGCGGTGGAATGCGTCAGCCCAAAAGGCGAATTGAACACAACCACATCATTGGCCGTACAGGCAGCCAGATCGATCTTGTCGTAGCCAATGCCCGCTCGACCGATACCCACCAGTCGCGGCGCCCCCTCCGCAAACGCGGACGCCTTCACCCAGGGCCGACAAATCACCAGCGCATCCGCCGCCGCCACTTCGGCTGGCTGAATCTGCAAATTGTAAAGTCGATCCTGATATGATGGATCATCCTGTCGCGGACGCTGGCTGTCGATAAACGTGTGATGGACGCTCGGATTCGCTGCGAGCAGATCCAATGCCAGATCGCCGATCGATTGACCGTCGGCATCGAGAAAATCGCCACTCAGCAGCAGTTCGAAGTTTGACATCATGGAAGCCGAGGCCGTCATCCCTTGGGCGATTCTTCGCCCGGCGGCGTCATCGCCTTATCCAGTTCGGTCAGCAGCAGATCAAGACGGAAGGGTTTGTAGAGGGCTAGTTTGAAACCCATCTGGCGGGCTTTCACCATCCGATGAGCCCCGTCATAACCGTATCCCTTCATCAGCACGACCGGGATATAGGCATGAATCGCCCGGATTTTTTCCAGTGCCTCAATCAGATGAATGTCCGTCATTTCGGCATCGTACAGGACGACGTCATAGTGAAAGCTACGAATCATCAAGATCGCTTCTTCGCCGTTGTGAGCCGTTTCGACTTCACAACCGAATCGGGCCAGTAATTCGTGACCCGTCGCTCGCACGGTTTCGTCGCCATCCGCAATCAGAACTCGCTTGCCACGCAGCTTTGGTTTTGATGGTGAAAGTGAGGGCAGCGGCGTCGAGACCTGCGGTGCGACTTTTTCGCCGATTCCGTGAATCAATTGACGAATCGTCCGCGTCTGTTTCAACATTCGCTGCAATCGCTCAGTGGCTTGGGGATCGAAGCCCACAAATTTGTTTTGCAGCCAGGCGATATCGTTCAAGATCTCATCGACCGGGCGAGCGGCCTCACGCAGCAGGACCGTCGAGCTTTCCGATGCGACGGTCGCTCGTTCGAAGACCAGCAGTTCCAGCGTATTCAGCGCAATCGCCAGATCGCGACAGAACAATTCGAGGAACTGTTGATCCTGTTCGGAAAATGCATTCGCATAGGTGCTTTCGACGTTAAACGTTCCCAACACCCGCTCGTGCCGCTTGATGGGCACAGTCAATGAACTGCTCGCACCGGCAACACCCATCAGGTACAGCGGATCATTCGAGGTATCACGACATAGGTAGCTGTTACCAGTTGCCGCCACATAGCCAGTGACTCCGTTTCCGGTCGGAGCAGCGTACAATTCACGTTCAGCCGCTTCCGGCATCATGCCCACATTCAACAGTGGTTCCAGCCGATTTGTGCGTTCATTCAGCAGCCGAACTTCAATCGTTCCGAATTTCAGAACGTCCTTGGTGTAGAGAATGATCTTTTCACGCAGCAGGATTTTTCGAGCCTCGACGGACATCGTCAGCAAGTCTTCCGGCGCAATATCACCCAAATCTTGCCCCGCTTCGTGGATCGCGGTGAGTTTCTCACCCTGCTGATGTTCGACGGTGACATCGCGGACGGTCACAACCACCAACGAAGCAAATTCACTTCCCGCGGCAAAGACGGGTGCGGCGACGACATCGATATAGGTCGACTCCCCTGTCCGATACTTCGTCCGAGCCGTCAAACCAGAACCCAAAGCCGTGTTGAACGGAGCAAAATCGGGCCCGACGATCTGGGGCGAAGCAAACGCGTCATCGAACGTCAGTCCCTGGGGTGCGGGAAGTCCGACGGCGGTTCGGCCTGTCAATTCGGTAAATCGATCGTTGCACCACTGAATTTTGAGTTCGGTATTCAGGACGGCGACGCCTTCCGGAATATGCTTCACCACGCTCTCAAAGGCCAATAGTGACGGCAAACGTTGGAGGGGCTCACCTAGTAGCAGAGCGGCGGCGTACCCATCCAGAGACGGATTGACCAACCAACCGGTGTCGTCAGCGGGAGCCACCAGTGATTCAGGTGTCCGCACAGACTCCCACAGCAAACGGCCAGCCTCTTCCTGCGCACCGAGCACTAATATCCGAGGAGTCGTGGACACGAATCGTAACTCTCCCAGCTTACTCAACAACATCAGGGTTTGATTATAGGAACGACGACACTGGGCAGCAACATGCTTGGCAAAGCTCAAACCAATACTCAGCTGATCGCCGGAGATTTTTGCGGAAACGAGTTCCGTCATCCGCATTCTCCAACAAACAGCCGATTCTCTCGGCGTGAAGGCCGATTTGGCATCAAAATTTCACAATGGTTGTTCGTTTTCGCGCCCGGTGATAGTTTGTCACAGGTTGTTTGTCGGATGATTATTTTCGTCTTCAGTGCGAATGAAGAATGCTCTGAAGTATTGTTCCAGCCACAAACGGAGATTCGTTCGTCAATGTTTACGTTCGAATATCGATCTGGTGCGGTCGATGGCGATAGGAGAGACCTCATGCAGAAATTATCGTTGGCCTTGCTGCTGACGTCACTATTTTTCATCGTCACGAATCCGCTCACCGCACAAGAAGGGCGGCGTTTTCTGTGCTGCGATCACAACGGTGGCACGGTATCGATCGTGGCGGCCGATGGCTCGATCGAGTGGCAAGTCGAAGCCAAACGCCCTCAAGACTGCTGGCAGTTACCAAACGGCAATATCTTGTTCGCATACGAAAGCGGTGCCAAAGAGGTCTCCGTCGACAAGCTGGTTGCCTGGGAATACCGTGCGCCCGAAAAAGTAGAAGTGCACGCTTGCCAACCACTGTCTGATGGAAAAGTCCTGGTTGTCGAATGCGGCACCAGCCGATTGGTGGAAGTCGGCCGTGACGGCCAAATCGCCAAAGAAATCAAGCTGACGACGAAACCAGAAATTGCAGTCCACAATCAGTTTCGCGGGGCGAGAAAAACGTCTGCCGGACATTATCTTGTTTGTTTCAAAGGCGAGGGGAAAGTGGTCGAACTGGACGAGACCGGACAAACGTTTCGAGAAGTTCCCGTTACTGGCGACCCGCACGAAGTTGTCTTGTTACCGAACAAGAGCTGGCTGATTACCTGCGGTGATGGGCACAAAATGATCGAAGTTGACCTGGCAGACAAGATCGTCTGGGAAATCAATGAAAATGATCTTCCCGGTAACCCGCTTCGGTTGGTGGCGGGTTGTCAACGCCTTCCGAACGGCAACACCCTGGTTTGCAACTACCTAGGACATGGCCATATCGGCGAGCAGCCTCAGGTATTTGAAGTGACTCATGAAAAGCAGATCGTCTGGCAATGCGCCGATCATACTCACTTCAAGACCATCAATCAGATTCAGGCGCTTGATGCCAAAGGAGACGCCACAAAAGGGGAAGTCCTGCGATGACCTGATTGCAATTGCGATTCCCCACGCGTCCGACAGAGAGCCCCCGACTCGACGAATGACCGTCGGACGAAATGTCGCCTTCACGCTGCCGATGCCACCCCGCAGTGTCGGGGATTCCCGCCCCATTATTTCCTTCTCTTCGTCAGAACGTCGAGGCTACGGATGTACGATTTACTGATTCGTGGTGGTCGCATCGTGGACCCGGCTCAGAATCTGAACGAACCCCGTGACGTCGCGATAACGGGTCAGAAGATCGCTGCGATTCTTGATCCGGCCACACCGCAAGTCGATGCCAAACGAGTGATCGACGTGCACGGGAAATTAGTCGTACCGGGTTTGATCGACTTTCATGTTCATGTCTTTCCCGGTGTCTGCCATTTCGGAATCGAACCCGATTCGAGCTGTTTATCACGGGGCGTGACGACGGTGCTGGATTTCGGTACCGCTGGCGGTTTGATTTTCCCCGGATTTCGCAGCTACGTAATCGATCAGGCTCAAACTCGCGTACTCGCCTTATTGAATATTGCCGGACAGGGATTGATCGATAGCATCGGAGATCCCCCTCGTCTTGGCGAGTTGCACGATCTCCGGCACCTCGATCTTGAACTGATTCAACGCGTCGTTGACGAACATCGCGATGTGATTCTGGGAATCAAGATTCGCTGCACAGCCAATCTGGCCGAAAATGGCCGCAATGAAGCTGCGGCTTTGGATCTGGCTCGCGCCGCCGCTGATCTGGTCGGCCTTCCCCTGGTCGTTCATAGCCCCAATTCATCGCTGAGCATCAATCATATTCTCGACCGGCTAAAGCCAGGTGATGTGCTGACGCATTGCTTTCACGGAAAGGATTGCGGACTGGTCGATGACGAGTTGCGCCTCGCCGATGGCGTGAAGACCAAACTGAACGAGGGTCTGTTGCTGGACGTCGGACACGGTTTTTCCAGTTTTGATTTTCGCGTAGCACGATGCCTGCTCGAAGCCGGAGTGCTGCCCAATTTCATCAGCAGCGACATTCATCACTATAACGTTCACGGCCCTGTCTTCGATTTGGTGACCACGATGGACAAGTTCCTGCATCTGGGCATGGAACTTCCGGAAGTTATCCGCCGCGTGACTCAGATACCGGCCCAGTTTCTCGGGCACGAAGCGGACCTGGGAACGCTTCTGCCCGGCACGACGGCCGATGTCACGATTCTGGAACTTCAGACGGGACAATTCCCGCTGAACGATTCTGAAGGACGCGTCGAGATGGGCTTCCAGCGACTCGAGCCCACCCACGTTTTCCGAGCCGGACGCCAATTCGAAGTCACACCAAGACCGACGGCCAGGAGCTAGAAGTCATTACGAAGACAGGGTTTCCGGCCAGACGAACGTTCGACAGAACCTTCGAGCCCTGCAATCCTGAACCCGTTCCGGCCCCCCGACTTCCACCAGGCCGCTCTGATATCTCATCGACGCCCTGACCTCTGACAGCAACGGAGAGAAACCTCTCCGCTGCAACTCTCATCTGGCGATTAAGGCTCAGTGGCTGCGTCAGGATAGGTCAATTCGTTGCGAATGTTCTGAACACCCGGTTCGAGTCGAATCAGGTTTTCTGCACGCATCGCATCGTCTGCCGAAGCCACTTGTCCTTTAAGCACGAGGTCGCCGGAAGGATCGACACTGACGCTGACGGCTTTCAGCTCCGACCGTTTCGTCAATCGTGTCTCCAATTTGACTGAGACCGTCGCGAGTTGTGGCTTGGAATAGGTAAATCCGACCGTTTGTCGGGGCCGAACTGGGGGATATTGACTGGCGACGCCCCGCGCGTTCGTTTGCCCGTTTTGTTGCTGCATCATATTGGCCATGTTGTTGGCCTGATTGCCGCCGTTACGATTCGCGGCACCACGACGATTGTTTCCCGTCTGGTTTTGATTGCCGCCCTGACCACCTTGTCCGCCTTGAACATTACGGCCGAGAAATTGGTTTTGGTTCGTGTTTCGACCGAGAAATCCCTGTTGGCCCTGCTGCTGGCCGTTCATGCCTGCGGCACCGCCCGCGCCGTTTTGTCCGAAGCCTCCGTTGCCGCCTGTCATACCGGTTCCGCTGCCACCCAAGCCACCGCCGCCAAATGATCCGCCACCGGTTCCACCGCCTCCGAAGCCGCCACCTCCGCCAAAGGCTCCGCCGCCTCCACCAGTTCCGCCACCGCCTTGGCCACCGAATCCTCCGCCGGAATTCCCGTTCCCTTGTCCAAATCCTGTCTGGGCCGTGGAAACACTCGGATTCCCCATGCCAAGGGCCAATACGGCGATCATCAGGGCGATTCGTCGCATGATGCGATGCCTTCCGGCAGGTCCCGCCGTTGAAAACAGAGGTCGACGGCGATCAACACAGTGCAATAAGATTTTCTCGACCATTTCCTCCGCCGTCAACTACTCGATTTCCGGCCATCGCGAATTCAGGTTCGCGGGCGACCGGAAATTCAAGCGGGACAGGGCTGGAACGGTTTTCCTCTGGGCACAAGAGTCAGCTTTGCCTATCCTGCCATGGCAAAATCTGCCGATTCTCGTGGGATGCGAGAAGTCGAGCGAAGGGATGGGGGAAATGAGGTCAAAGATGCCACGGAAGGCAACACGGATCGGACTGGTCTGCGCACTGGGATTGTGCGCGGCAAGTCTTTCTGGCTGCCTTTCTTACATCCCCTATCAACCTTACGGTTCCAGTGCGGTCCTCCCTCCTGAGCCAACCTATTCGTCTCGGACCGCCCAGTACGAGACACCTGGCTGGGCCTCACCCGCCGTGACAAGCGCGCCCCCGGTGATCGTTTCCTCGAGTCCCGCTACAGTTCCCGACAGCACGATCATCATTGGATCCAACTTTGCCGGAGAAACGCGGACGATCTCGAATACCGCCCGTAGTTCACCCAGTGTCCCCGATTTGGGACATATCTACGGTCGAACGGCTCAGTCGGACGATCGTGACCGCAATCCAATCATTGTGATTCCTGGAGTGCTGGGATCACGACTGGTCGACCAGCGATCCAATCAGGTTGTCTGGGGTCAGTTCGGCGGGAACGGCATCGATCCGTTATCGCCGTGGGGTGCCCGCATGATCGCGTTGCCCATGCAACAAGGACAACCACTTAGTTCACTCACTGATGATGTGAAGCCAGTGGGGACACTTGACGCACTCGACGTCGAATTCCTAGGCAGAGTTTTTCAAATCAACGCTTACCGCGACTTGCTGAATGCCCTGGGTGTCGGCGGATATCGCGATGCTCAAACCGACCTGAATGATGTCGATTATGGGAATCAGAGCTACAGTTCATTTCAGTTCGCCTACGACTGGCGACGCGACAACGTCGAAAACGCACGTCTGTTGCATAAGTTTATTCTCGAAAAGAAAGCGTACGTCGAGAGTGAGCGTCGCAAACGCTACGGAAACGACTTTGAACCGGTCCGCTTCGACATCGTGGCCCATTCGATGGGCGGTCTGGTCGCACGTTACTATCTCGAATATGGTGACGCTGATTTACCGACCGACGGATCGGCTCCGCCCGTCACTTGGGCCGGAGCTGAAAATGTCGAACGACTGGTGATGATCGGCACTCCCAATGCCGGATCGCTAGACGCGGTGGCGAATCTGGTGCAGGGAGAAACGCTGTCGCGATTTTTGCCTCGTTACGAAGCGGCCCTGCTGGGCACGATGCCCGCCCTCTATCAATTGCTGCCGCGCAGCCGGCAAAGCCCGGTTATTGCGGAGGGGGATCGGCAAGCCATCGATTTGCTTGACCCGCGCGTCTGGGCGCAATTGCGCTGGGGTTTGCTCGATCCCCGACAATACAGTGTCCTGGCCGAATTACTTCCGGAAGTCGCTGATCCGAACGAGCGGCAGAAAATTGCGTATGAACATCTGACGAAGTGCCTGGCCCGCGCGAAATCGTTTCACGCGGCAATCGACGCTCCAGCCAGCCCTCCGTCGGGTACAACGATTCACCTGATCGCCGGGGATGCCCATCCGACGATCAATCAATTTCGCATCGACAACCGCGGCACGCTGACCGTGACAACCATGCAACCCGGCGATGGTCGCGTCACTCGCGCCAGCGCCCTGATGGACGAACGACATTCCGCTGGCGTGAAATGGACACCACGATTGAACACACCGATTAAGTGGTCCAGCGTCAACTTTCTGTTCGCCGATCACCTGGGTCTGACGAGCGACCCTGGGTTCACCGACAACGTCCTGTTCCTGCTTCTCGAATCGCCACACTGATCAGTGGCGCTGCGCAAGACCGCGGCATCCGTTCAACTACTCAAGCAGACTTCGTTTCAGCACGTCCTGGGCTTTGGCGAAGTACGGTTGCCAGGCGATTTCGGGACGTGAGAACTTCAAGCAATCTCGCACTTTCTGCAGCGTATTGCGAGCCATGTGCGGGCAGCGATTACAGGCGCACGTTTCACCTGTGGAGGCCATGATGCCGGGAACAGGAATATACTCGTGCTGCGGCGCCAGCTTCTTCAATGGATGAATCATGTTGGCTTCGGTGGCAACCAGAAACGTCTTCGGTTCGGTGACGGACGCGACATATTTTCGCATCTTTTCCGTTCCGCCGATGACGTCAGCGATTTCCAGAATATTGGCCGGACATTCGGGGTGGGCCATCACCAGCGAACCGGGATTGTTCCGTTTCGCTCGCAACAGATCCTGAATACTGAAGACTTCGTGGACCATGCAGGATCCCGGCCAGAGAATCATCGGACGCCCGGTGACCGTGCTCAGATATCGTCCCAGATGCTGATCGGGAACGAACAGGATTTCCTTGTCAGTCGGAACTCGATCGATGATCTCACGCGCGTTACCACTGGTCACGATCCAATCGCATAGCGACTTCACAGCGGCAGTCGTGTTGATGTAGGCGACCGTCTGGAAATCGTGCCCCTTAGCCCGCAGTTCCGCTTGAAACGCAGCCAATCGGTCCGCCGGACAACTGTCGGCCAACGAACAACCTGCCTCCAAGTCGGGCATGAGAACTCGCTTGGCGGGATTAAGAATCTTGGCTGATTCGCCCATGAAATGGACGCCGCAAAAAACAATTGTCGACGTTGTCACCTGCATTGCGTCGCGTGCCAACTTCAGACTGTCACCGGTGTAATCGGCAATGTCCTGCAGATCACCGTCAACATAAAAGTGAGCCAGAATCGTGGCGTCCCGTTCCTTCTTCAGGTAGTCGATTTCTTCCATAACCTCCAACGGATCTTCATAGACCTCGACCGGAGCGGACGTGTTGATTACGGGAAGTTCCATTTGATTTCCTGTCAGTCATTCAAACCAGGACGACAATCTTCGCGATTCAATTCCGCGGCAGACCGCCCTGCCACATGGTTGTCCTGGTCATTATAGGCAATTGGCTTGATCAATACGCTGCAGGATTGCCGTGGTCAGTGACCAAAAATGGTCACTTTTCTGCCAGGAAACGATGATCAGGGCCATTTGGGCTCGTGAATCCCCCATTTCAGCTGGCGAGCCCTGCAAACAACAACATTTCGGCCAAAGGGTGGCCTACTCTTTCAGACAATTCTGATTTCACGCGGGTTCGCAGTGGAATCAGCGGCGTTTTCGCAGAACGCCTTGGTCTTCATGATACCGAATCGCCGCCATCCTCGAACAAACCGCATCAGCAGGACGCGACTCGGATTGGCCCATCACACCAAAATTGGCAGGAGCGTGGACGATCCATGTTGAATCTGTTGCGTGACGATGTTGCCGATCAGCGTAGTGGGAGTGCAATCCTCCACCGCAACCCAGGTGAGTGAACCGGCCAATCGAGGGTTACCCTGAAAAACAACAATCCGATCGCAGGTTGTGCGACCGGTCAGTTGGACTGGCCCGCCGGTCGAGGACGTTTCACCGCGTTTGACTTCGGTTTTACTGGGCCCTTCAACCAGGACTTCCACCTGACGACCGATGAATGTCGCGTTGTCTTCCGCGCTAATCTGATTCTGTAGCGTCAACATCTCGTGATTTCGACGCTTCTTCACATCTTCAGGAATATCGTCAATCAAAAGATCGTTGGCCTTGGTTCCCGGACGAGGACTGTATTTGAAGATGAAGCTATTCTTGAAGCGGCATTCGCGGATCAGATCCAAACTTTTCTGGTGGGCTTCTTCCGTCTCACCGCAGAATCCAACGATAAAGTCGCTCGACACCGCCGCGGTTGGCAGCGTACTGCGGATCCGGCCGAACATTTCGCGATAGTCCTCGATCGTGTATCCCCGCTTCATGCGTTTCAGCACGTCGTTGCAACCCGATTGGGCCGGTACATGTAGATATTGGGCACACTTTGGCAGATCTCGCAGCGCATGCAACAGATCGTCAGTCATGTCTTTGGGGAAGTTCGTTACGAACTTCAGCCGCAGAATCCCTTCAACATCGTGAATCGTTTCCAGCAGGTCCGACAAACGATAAAGTCGACCGTCCTGAGTGACCTTGTAGCTGTTGACGGTCTGCCCCAGCAGCGTCACTTCTTTGACGCCTTGATCGGCCAGAATCTGAACTTCCCGGCGAATGTCTCGCGGCGGACGGCTTTGCTCGGGGCCGCGTGTCATCGGCACGACGCAGTAGGTACAGAACTTGTCGCAACCAATCATGATCCGGACAAACGCCTGATAGGGCGACGGCCGCATTTCGGGTTCGCGCAAGGGATCGTAGCTTTGAAAACTGTCGCTGACTTCCGCGCGCGAGCCCTCTTTACGATCAAGGCTGACGGCCAACGATCGTTCGCGACGTTCACGAGCGGCGTCAATCAATTTCGGCACTTCGGCCAACTGTCCCGTGCCCACCACCATGTCCACATGCGGAGCCCGCTGAAAGACCAGTTCCTGATCCTTCTGGGCCATACACCCCAGGACACCGATCACCTGATTTGGCCGCGACAGCTTGCTGTATTTCAGTCGCCCCAAGGCCGAATAAATCTTATGTTCGGCATGCTCGCGAACGCTGCAGGTGTTGAACAGAACCGTATCGGCTTCCTGAACATTATCCGTCAGGCTATAGCCTTCCTTGCGCAAGGCACCCACGACCAGTTCGCTGTCCAGCATATTCATCTGGCAGCCCACGGTCTCGATAAACAGTTTTCCGTTGTGCGGAACAGTCATGCTGAAATTTAACCTTTTACTCGCTCGACATATTCCCCGGTCTGTGCGTTGATCCTCAACAGATCACCCGTATTAACAAAGGCGGGAACCTGGACGATTTCCCCATTTTCCACCGTGGCCGGCTTCATCAAATTGGATGTCGTATTCCCGCGGGCGACATCTTCCGTATAGGTGACTTTCATGATTGCCTTGTCGGGTGCGGTAAAGCCAATTGGCTGCTCGCCCCAATACATAATGGCACAGATCGCCCCATCTTGAAGAAACCGCGCCTGATCGCCTGCCACATCCAGTGGAATCGTATATTGTTCGAAGGACTCCTGATCCATAAAGACCAGTCCCGTCGCATCTTTGTAAAGGAATTGACCGTCCCCCTGACGGATTTCGGCCGCTTCCAGACCATCGCCACTTTTATAGGTCCGGTCGAGCAACGTCCCCTTGATCAGGTTCCTCAACCGGCATTTGTACAGAGCTTGCCCCTTCCCCGGCTTGACGAAGTTAACCTCGATCATGTCGTAAGGTTCACCGTCCAAGATGACCTTGGAACCCTTGCGGAAGTCGCTCGTACTGAGCTGTGCCATTAATCTTTTTCTTTGCCGTTGCCATCGATTGAAAAATCATCGACCGGGGTCGATTTCGAGCAACGCAGCATACCAAAACCCAGCCACTCTGTGAATCGCTTCTTTCCCCAGAACCTGATCTGAAGGGGTGGAAAACGGGTTTAAAACAGCAAGACATCAGCAGTCACGGAGACGATCTAAGCCAAGAAATGACCGCTCCAGCGTCTTGCCTGCCGGCCGCACTCCGAAAAACAGGGGCATTGGCTGAAGCGAGTTGGGATCGAATTGGATTTGGCGATTTCTTTCTGGGCTATCGCCAAGTCATACCAACTCTGATTTAATCCCTTGGCCCTGCCTCCAATTGATCAAGCAAAATCGCTTTGCTTTGCCTGGAATTGAATGTCGTGAGTCTGTCACCAACACTTGTCGAGCCCCCATTGCCTGCCGACACCACTCTGCCGCCGACCTGGCACGAATCGCTGTCGCAGGCGATCCGCGATCCCGAGTTGCTGATCCACAAGCTGGGATTGTCGACGGATTTAATCGACGCAGCACGCGAAGCGGCCAGCCAATTTCCATTGCTGGTCCCGCTGAGTTTTGTCGCGAGGATGCGCTGCGGTGACCCGCAGGATCCACTCCTGAAACAGGTTTTGCCCATTGGAGCAGAACTCGGGCAGGTCCCCGGTTTTACTCTGGATGCGGTTGGCGACAGTAACAGCCGACGCGCTCCAGGGTTATTGCACAAATATCAGGGTCGCGCTCTGTTGGTTTCAACCGGCGCCTGCGCAGTCCACTGTCGATACTGCTTTCGTCGTCATTACCCCTATGGTGACGAACCGCGGCGTCTGGAAGATTGGGAACCGGCCTTAGCAGTGCTCGAAAGCGATTCGTCGATTCATGAAGTTTTGCTGAGCGGTGGCGATCCATTGATGCTCACCGACGGACGATTGGGCAATTTGATCGAACGACTAGCATCGATCCCGCACCTCCGTCGATTACGAATTCATTCTCGCTTGCCCATCGTGCTGCCCAATCGCGTGACTGGGACGTTGACCAGTCTGCTCACACGCAGTCGACTGACCCCGATCATGGTTGTTCACGCGAATCATCCGCATGAAGTGGTCGACGATTGCGAACAGGCGTTGAAAACGCTCGTCCGATCTGGAATTACCACGTTGAATCAAGCGGTCTTGCTGCGAGGCATCAACGATGATCTGCCGACACTGATTCAACTCAGCGAACGACTGATCGATGTGGGGGTTATTCCCTACTATTTGCACCAGTTGGATCAGGTGCAGGGCACGGCTCATTTCGAAGTCGACGCCCAGCGAGGAAAGGCTTTGATCGCCGAACTTCGACAACAGTTGCCTGGATACGCCGTCCCTCGATATGTCCGCGAAGATGCCGGAGCCAAGCACAAAACACCAATATGAGACGACCTGCCACTGTAAATCTTAATGCTTATCAAGACGAATGGCTCGTCTGGCGATATACTCCCGCCCAACGCGATTTTAGAAAACCTCTTGCCGTGAAGTGAATCGACTGCATGTTCGGACTCGGCCCTACGCCGTTTGATATCCATTTGGTGGCGTTTCGCATTCCGATTCGCGTGCATCCGACATTCTGGCTGGGAATGCTGCTGTTCGGTTGGAATCCCGATCATCCCGAGATCATGTTCATCTGGGTCGTGTGTGGATTTTTCTCGATCCTGATCCATGAATTGGGGCACGCACTGACAGCGGAAACGTTTGGCTGGCCGACCCAGATTCTACTTTACTTTGGCGGTGGGCTGGCGATGTCGGCTCGGTACCACAACAACTCCCTGGGACGCAGCATTGCCGTTTCGATCATGGGACCTGGCGCCGGTTTTCTGTTCCTGGTGGTGATCATGATTGTCGAGCAGGTGTTGGACATCAATCAGCTGCTGATCAACGATTATCGATTTTACGCGTTCGCCTTTTTGAAATTCATGAACCTTTGGTGGGGCTTGCTAAACCTCTTACCGATTTTGCCACTGGACGGTGGACAGATCTGTGCTTCGGTTTGTCAGGTGCTTCGTCTTCGCGACGGGATCGGGACGGCGACAAAAATCAGCGTCGCCATTTCGGGCGCGGCTGCCTATTACTTTTACTACCACCTGCATCAAGAATTGGGCGCCATGCTGATGTTGATGCTCTGCCTGCAAAACATTGGATCTTTGCAATCCCGGAAATGACAGTACCGTACTGGCACAGCCGTTGACCGACATTTAGCGGGGCGGCCAGCTGGCGCGTGGTTTCCTTCTCCGGTCGACTCACTCCGCCCGCGAAGACGGGTTTGGAGATTTCTCCCGACGTCTACCGCTGCGAACGATCCTGCTGCCGAGCGTTACGGAGATGCGGCGTTCCGAGTTGTGCGTCCGTGCGGTCTTTCGACGGAGAGACGGACCAAAAACAGTCCGAGAATGAATCATGCAAGCGTTCCACATGACGCGCAATGGCCGGTGCGATTTCGAGTTCACTGTAAAACAAAGCACTTGGATCGATCTGAAGACGTTGCTGGGTCGCAATATGTTCCGACACCATGGGTTGCTTGCCGATGAGCGGCAGCACAATCAGCCAGACAATGGCGATTGCCGCCATCGCCACCGCCAGACGGATCCATCGTTGCGCCGTTGATTTCGCGACCAAAATGCTGTCCCCGGTAAACGTCACGTCGATGGCGAATCCGCCGCTTCGCAGCCCGGAAGTCACGACGACTTCAAAGCGTTCGCGGCTTGCGGAAACACTTTTTCGAACATGATCCAGGCCATCAATAGCGTCAGAGCCAGATTGAGTGTTTGTCCGCAGACATACAGCGTGATCGCTTTGCCATCCCTCAGATAACTCGACAATTCCCGGAAGTTGGTTTCGAGGCCGATCGCGACGAAGGCCAGGCAAAAGAACCATCCTCGCAGCACGTCAGCCGTGACGCCGGTGACAGCCTCAGTCAGGCCACTGCCGGCGGTTCCGCTGGAATAAATTGCGGAAAAGACGATGGAAGCGCCGACGAATCCGAAAACAAACTTGGGAAATCGATACCAGATTTCCATCAAACTCGGACGCGGGCCTTGGCGATCGCCTTCCACACAGGTGACCCAGTAGACGGCAACACCAAACGCCACGACACCGATCAAGATATTTTGGATCATTTTGATTGTGACAGCCACATTCAGGGCGGTATCTCCCAGCATGCCGCCTGCGGCAGCGACCGCCCCGGTGGAATCAATCGTTCCGCCTAGCCAGGCCCCGGCCAGCACTGGGTCCATATGGACGTAACGTATCACCGCCGGCATCACAATCATCATGATGGCGGTGAAGGCCAGCGAAATCCCGATCGCCAGCGATAACTCTTCTTTCTTGGCCCGACAGGCGGCGGCCGTGGCGATGGCGGCCGAAACACCGCAAACCGACATATCGGCCGAGATCACCATATTCAGCGACTTGGACGGTATTTTCAGCACATACTGACCGAACAAGTACGTACTGATCAAAGTAATCGGTGTCACGACCCAGGACACAAAGATCCCCGGCAATCCCAACACCAGCAGGCGACTGAGGAGGATTTCCGCGCCCAACAGCACCAGGCCCGTTTTGATAAACAATTCAGTGCGGATCGCCGGAAACAGGAATCGCGGGGTCCCGATCGTATTACTGATCACCATTCCGATGAGCAGCGCCCACAGCGCGTATTCCAGATTGTAATATTTAATGACATCTTGCCCGGCGAGCACATAAGACGCGGTTGCCAGCAGAAATAGCACGACAAACGCCCCGGCAAATGGAATGACCGGTTCTCCTCTGAGTGCCACGCCAAAAGTGAACAAAACCAGAGAAGCAATGAAAACGCCGAACAAGCCGGGAACGATGTTCACCTTCTTCACCACGAAGGCGTCCGAGGGATCTGATTTCCATGATCCCATTTTTGCCACCCAGGATTTGACGGGATTTTTAAACAAACCCGCGGTCAGTTCTTTCAACTGCTTTTCTTCTGTTTTGATCTGCTTTCGAGTTTCTTCGTCATCCGCCGTCGCTGCAGCGGATTCGAGTTCTTTCAAATGCTGGCGTCCCTGATCAATCGCGCCCAACTTGTCAGAAAAGTCCGGCGCAGGATTCATCGCCGACGCACCCAGCACCACCAGCAACACGATGCTTCCCAGCAGAACCGCCAGCCAATCTTCAGATTTGATCCAGACCTTTTTCGGCTGGAGCCCAGTCGAGTTCTCAGTTTGATGGTCCAAGGGTACGTCTCCGTGCGGAAATCCGCCGCAAATCAGGAATATTATTGAGGGAACGGGGAAGGCGTTACGAATCATGCGAATGAACGCGAATAAAATCAAAGCTACGAACCGCGTCGAGGCGAAATCAACGATCCGATTCCGATTCAAACGCGGTCAGCGTCGGTACACTGTCGCGGCGGATTGGCGTCCGTGACAATTCCATCGGACGCGCATCAGAAGACAGACCGCCACTTTGGTCAGGCCGGCACGGGAATCTTGCTCAGGATTTGTTTGAGCACCGCTTTGGCTCGGTCGCGGCGGCCTTCGTGCAGGATGCCTTTCACAATGATCCGATGCGCCAGAACGGGCAAGACCAGACGCTTAACATCATCCGTCACCGCGTAGTTTCGTCCTTCGATTAACGCCAGCCCTTGCACGGCACGATAGAGCGTGATGGCGCCACGGGTGCTGACGCCCAGATGCAATTGTTCGTGTGTTCTGGTCGCTTGAATGATCTCCAGAATGTAATCGTTCAGCGAATCTTCGACCTTCACGGCGCGAACGGACGTTTGCAACCGCTTCAATTGTTCGGTGTTGATCACCGACTGCAACTTGTCACCCGGTTCACCTTCACGGTGATTGATCAGCACATTTTTTTCGATATCGGGAGCGGGATACCCAATCTCGATACACACCATGAATCGGTCGAGCTGATTCTCGGGCAGAGGATACGTTCCTTCGAATTCAAAGGGATTTTGTGTCGCCAGCACGAAGAAGGGGGCGGGCAGGGTGTGGGTCGTTCCTTCGATCGACACTTGCCCTTCACTCATCGCTTCCAACAGAGCGCTTTGAGTTCGGGGCGTCGTGCGATTGATCTCATCCGCCAACAATACGTTGGTAAAAATCGGTCCGGGTCGGAATTCGAACTCGCCTCGATTGGGCAGAAAGACGTTGGATCCCAGAATATCACTGGGCAGCATGTCGGGAGTGAACTGAAGTCGCTTGAAACCACACGACAGACTTTTCGCAATCGCTTTGGCGAGTGACGTTTTTCCCACTCCCGGTGCGTCTTCTACCAGCAAATGCCCCCCTGCCAACAGGGCGACCAACGACAGATGAATCGGTTCGGGTTTGCCCAGAATGGCCGTTGCGATGTTCCGCTCAAGACTCGCAATCAACTGATGTTCGTCGGCCACTCAAACTACTCCTCACCCGGCGTGTCCATGTTAAAATATCTTAATTTGTTGGTCGAACGCCAATTATAGACACCTGATCACCAGTTCGCGACGCATCCACTTCGCCCGTTATTTTTAGACGATCAATCTTCGAAAAAGAACGCGGAGTTATTCATAGGTCGGTGGTTTTGGCGGCGGCCCGGGCCCTCCCGCGGCGACCGCTTTCTTACGGGCTTCTTCCGCCTGTTCGACGCAATTTTGTCGAGTCAACGTCTCCGCCAGGCTGAAATAAAGTGACGAAATCGTCTGACGATTGAACGCGCCCTTGCCTTGTGATGCCGACAAATACCCCTCAAACCGCTCGATGGCCGACTGCAACACGTTTCGCGACCGTTCCATTTTCGTTTCGGCAAGATCGCCATTACCGGCCGTCATACGCAACAAGTCACCCAACTGTTGGCACGTTTTCGCCAGCGGGATCTGAATGGTGCCTTGATCTGGAAAACGATCGGCCAGCGGCTCAAGAGTCGACATCGATTCTTGCAGGCTCTCTTCCGCATCAGCGGGTACACCCACCGCAGCCTGATTCGCAGCCCGTCGCGCCAGGGCCGTCCCCAGCAGTAACTGGTATTCAGTCGACCTGGGAAAACGTTTCGTCAACTGCCGCGCCAACGACACCGAGCGGTAGAGCGATTGTTCCGCATCGAGATCCGATTGAGCGCGTGAGGCCTGTGTCAACGTGTCCGCCAATTCGAATTGGTATTGGGGATCGTCGGAAAAATTGGCTTGCAGCCCACCCAAAATCTGCGTGGCTTCGAGAAAGGTTTCCTGCGCAATATTTGACTTACCGTTACTGGCGGCGTGCACCAATCGATGCCTCAGACATTGGGCCAACCGAAATTGATACTCGGTGTTATTCGGGAATTCTCTCGTGAGCGCACGAAACTGGTTGCTGGCATCGAGTAGGATCTGGGCCAGCCCGTCGGCGGACGGCCCCCCGGAAAACAACGCTGTCGGTCGCGCATTCTTCAACCGTTGATCCAGATAATCGGGCGGTTCGCCATCAGGACCGGGCCGCCCCTGATCAGAATTCGGACCGTGAGCCGAGGGCGGATGCCCGCGATCAAACGGTGGTCGCGGGCCGTTCGGGCGATTTGACGGCGGCAAACGAGGGCCGGAGTCGGTGCCGCTCCGGATATCAATCGATGCGAACAAATCGGTCGCACGGGCAAGTTCAAAGCGCACGGCCGGTAACGATTTGACCGAATCAGGCTGCTCTTGAAGCAATGCGATCGCTTCGAGGTGTGCTTTGAATGTCGGATGGAACTCACCGCGCCGCAGCAGCAGTTCACCCAGATCGTTGTAGAGCGAAGCGGTGTTGACGACGATTTCGGCGTGATGGGGATCCGAAGCGGGGATTCGGGTTAACAGATCAATGGCCGATCGAAAATCTCCTTCCGCTTCGGTCAATCGGCCCAACCTGAGGAGAATTGCGCCGGCCCGACGATGGGCCTCGGCGGTTCTCGCCCGCAAGCGAGTATTGTTGGCGTTTTGACTGGCGAATGTCCCGTAGAAATGCAGTAACCGGTCAAGCAACTGAACGTCGGCGTCGGATAGAGCCGATGGGGCAATGCCGATTTCTGATTCAGGAATGTCGTAAGCGAAGGAACGGGGCAGCCCCCGCGAACTAACATTCTCGAGAATGCTATCAAATGCGGTCATCGCCGCATCGAGATT
Source organism: uncultured Schlesneria sp. (assembly GCA_903871875.1). Lineage (GTDB taxonomy): Bacteria > Planctomycetota > Planctomycetia > Planctomycetales > Planctomycetaceae > Schlesneria. The sequence goes on along the minus strand of CAIQIR010000079.1, from coordinate 140,649 downwards.
CATCTCGTCATGTTTTTGGGCAATTTGTGCATCGAGCAGCGCCGATTTCACCGTTAACCAACCCGCCGTCGCCACAATGGCGATCAAGCCCAGCAGCAAAATGGTCGAGCCTGTCGCCGCGGCGAGGGCAGGATTACGACGACTCCATCGCCAAAGACGCTCGGGATAGGTCGTTCGTCGCGCCAGGATTGGTCTGTCCTCACTGAATCGACGCAGATCTTCAGCCAGCATCGCTGCTGTGGGGTAGCGAGAAAACGGTTCGTTCGCCGTCGCTTTGAGAATGATCGTTTCGAGATCTTTCGGGATCGTCGGATTGATCGAGCGCGGCCGCGGAAAACTGCTTTGTCGCAACCGCTGCGCCAATGTGACAGCCTCGTCACCATCAAACGCCGGCTTCAGCGTGAGTAGCTCATATAAGGTCAGACCCAAGGCATAAATGTCCGTGGTAACGTCAGCCCGACCTTCGAGTTGTTCCGGAGCCATGTATCGCAGGGTTCCCACGATCTCACCGGCAATCGTCAGATCCTTCTGTTCGATAATTTTGACCAGCCCGAAATCCATAATCCAAACGTCGCCGCGACGGTCCAGCATCAGATTTGAGGGTTTGATATCGCGGTGCAATACACCGTGCTGGTGGGCGTAGTCCAGGCCATCGGCAACTTGCGCAACAAGATTAGCGATCCGCAAGCAATACTCCATGGAACCATTGTCGGCAAAGACTCCAAAGCAGGCATCGACAGATTCTTCTGTCGAACTGAGCGACTCGGACTGTATGGAATCAGAGGATTGACTGTGAGACCGGTCGAGCGATGGAGCGTTTGTGTGGCCCGCCGAGGGGCATACGGAGTCGGAGTTTGGATGAACGGCTGACGCATCGCCCACCTGAGCCGCCGATTCCGGATCGGGAGTAACTGCCATCAGAATTGTCGGATCATCGATCGCCGAGTTGGCGGAATGATCCGAACCACCTGAAACAGGGCCACGATTGGAATCTGGCAAAACGCCAGTCGGGCCACTGGGCTGCAATCCTTTACCGTAAATCGACTCGCGGGTCACCGATGATCGATGGCGTACTGTTTTTATCGCATCGGCCAAGGGAACCCCGTCAATGAACTGCATGGCATAAAAATGGGTGCCGTCTTCTTCGCCGATACCAAAGACAGGCACGATATTCGTGTGGTGCAATCGCGCCGCCGATTCGGCTTCACGGCGGAAACGCTGAAGCTGCTGCGGCGAGTTGGAAATCCCTGAACTCAGTACTTTGAGTGCCACGCGTCGCGCCAACGAGCATTGAATAGCCTCGTAAACAACCCCCATACCGCCACGGCCGATTTCGCGAATAATCTGGAAATCACCCAGCACCTTCTGATCGGCGATCGGGCGGTGATGTCGCTGACGGTCCGAATACTCGCGACGACTCATCCGTTCGATCAGCGAGATCGTCGTAAACAACGATCGAATCATCTCGCGATGCTCGGGCAAGCGCAAGAGATATTCATCAATCGATGGCGTTTCTCCCGCACGCCATCTGGCGGAAAACTCATCGGCCAGTACTTCCACCGGATGCCGATTGTCGGACGGTTCTTCGAAGATTTGCTCGAAAGTCGCGACGCTCGGTACCAACGGCCCGATGGCAATCTGGCTGACCGCAATTTGACCTGAGGAACCGTCTGAAGGATCGACGGGCGAGTTTGGCATTTCAGTTGCCGGTATCGTTTCAGTCATTTGATCGATTCTTTCGGCGGCCCGTTCGCCCCGTCACCGATTGTCTCACGATGGCACCGTAATCGTCCCGGCGAATTCCACCGAAAAACGACGGCAGAACAGGAAATAACAGCTTCATTCGAGTTCCTTAGTGAACGGTTGCATGATTTCTCCCAAACGCGTCATCGCCCGAATGTAGCGATTACTCGCCGCGGTCGTACTTAAGCCGAGCGCCTCGGCGACCTCTGCATTTCCCATGTGTTCAAAATGACGCAAGGCGAGCACTTCGCGATCAATCTCATCCATCGAAGCCAGGGCTTGCTGCAACTGTTGGGTCTCCTCGGCACGGATCGCCGCACTGCTGGGCGACGCGAGTTGGGCACAAAGAAATTGAGCAATCGAGTCGCTGGTTCCTTCGGTGGGAGTCCGTACAAAGCGGATTTCATGTTGGGGGCTACGTTTTTGACCAAAGCGACGACGCTGCACATCAATCAATGTTTGCAGCGTAATTTGCCTCGCCCAGACATAAAATGAAACTTCAGGAGAAATTAAGTATTGATGATGGCGCCGTGCCATTTCAATGTACGCCTCCTGCAGCACATCGGCCGAGTCCACGCGGCTTCTCAAGCGGGGATCCAGCCGAAATTCGACCAGCCGCTCAAGTCGATCCCGATAGTCTGAAAAGAGCCCGGCGAGGGCATTTTCGCCGCCACTGTTCAGGCGCTGGATCTCGTGGTTCATCGCGGGACACCTGCAGAGAACATCGTCGTTTCTTCTGAATTTTTAAGAATTGTCCAAAACGCAAGTGGATTCTCACGCGGCAACTGCGGTATTTCCACTATGCCACCTCATCCCGCTCTTTAAGGGTTTGCCATGAAAGTTCCGTCATCTGAGCTGCCCAGACGACAATTCTTGCAACAGATCGCTTTCGGTTCGGCGCTGCTGACAACCCCCGGCCTGTTTGCCGAGCAATTGTTCAAAACGCCAGCGATGACAGAAGGCCCGTTCTACCCGGACAAACTACCACTCGATATCGATAACGATCTGTTGATCATCAACGACAGTATTACACCCGCCGTCGGCGAAGTCACCAACGTGATAGGCCGAATTCTGGCAGCGGATGGTTCGCCCTTACAAGATTTGACTATTGAAATCTGGCAGTGTGACGCCAATGCCGTCTATCTCCACTCGGCGGACAGCAATCCGAAAAAGAAGCGGCAAGACACCAACTTTCAAGGGTTTGGCCGGTTCACCACGGGATCTACGGGCGAGTACCGTTTTCGAACGATCAAGCCGGTTCCCTATCCGGGTCGTCCGGCTCCGCACATTCATGTGAAAGTCAAACAAGGTGACCGGGAATTGCTGACCACCCAGTTGTTCGTTCGGGGGCACGAAGGCAATCTGCGAGATGGCATCTTCAATTCGACCCGAGACCTGATCGATCGGGAATTACTTCAAGCCGATTTCAATCCGATCAAGGATTCCAAAATCGGTGAATTCGCGGCGAATTTCGACATCGTCATTGGACGCACCCCCGACGAGAATTCGTTCCGTCCCGGCCGTGAACCCCGTCGCTGAAATCAACTTCCCAAACAGGCACCACCAGATCAACTTCTGAGATCTCTCGAATAAGGAAAGTGCAATGCGAATATCGACCGGAACGATCGTGGTGGGCGTCTTCGTCGCCATGGGTTCGCTGGCGGGCGGCCAACCGCCTGAGCGTCCAGCGGACGGATCAAAAGAGAATCGATCCGGAACGGATGCCACGTCGTTCATCGCCCGCATGCTGACTTTCGACGCTAACCACGATGGACAATTGGCGAAAGACGAAATCACGGATACGCGTATTCTAGCTCTCTTCAATCGAGCTGACGCCAACAACGACGGCATCGTCACGAAAGAGGAACTGACAACTCTATTTGGGAAAGAGTCGGCCAGTCTCGGACGTGGCTTTGACGGAGGGTCCGGCGGGCCGGGAGGACCAGGTCGCCGTGGAATTGGCGGGCCGGGTGGTCGAGGCGGCCCAGGTCCGGGAGGCCCCCCACCCATCGGCGAAGTATTGCCACCTCATGTTAAAGGCATGCTCCAACTATCGAATGCCCAGCGCAAGAAAATTGATGCCCTGCAAAAAATGGTCGATACTCGGCTCGATCAAATCCTGACCGAAGAACAAAAACAACAATTGAAAGAATTACGAGACCACGGCCCGGGTGGGCCTGAGGGAGGGCGTGGCCCAGGCGGCGACCGATTCGGCGCGCCACCTGGTGGTGACGGAAATCAAGGCAGAGGAGGAGGGCAGGGTGGCACCGGAGGCGATCGGGGGAACCCACCGGCTGAAAATGAACATCCGCAGCGTCCACCCGAATAACCCATTCGACGCCCCCTGGCCAATTCCGTTCAGGAGGACGAACTGATCGCAATCCGGGGATTCTCAAAATTCTGGACAACTCAGGGAGGGAATGATGCTGGTGCTAACCCGTGGGGTGAGGCAGAAGATTGAAATCGGCACTCGGAAAGTGACCGTCACGATTCTGGAAGTGAAGAGCGGTCGTGTCCGTCTGGGGATCGAGGCGCCCAACAATATCGTGATTCGCCGCAGCGAATTGGGTGGAGAAAATGATCTCCTGGCAACATCCAGCCAGACACCTTAGCCAATTTTATCTCCTTGAGCGGCGGCTGACGAAACACATTCCCCCGTCTTTTCGTTAAGCTGACAATTTGATCGAAGAAAAGCGATACTGATTGGGATACGGTGGAGTGATCAGCGTGGTCATTTACCGGGTCTCACCTGCAGATCGATATTCGGGTCTAACATTTTGTCTGACGAATTGACTCTGGCGAACGAACGGCAATTGCTGCGCACGCTGCTCGAACGGGTCGGCCATCGAGCCGCCACGGAACAAGAGATTGAATCGCGGCACGCCGCCGAGGTATCGGCCGAACAACAACAGTACCAGACGGTGTTCCAACTGCTGACGGAAAAGTACGAGGCCGATAGCCTACATCTCGAACAAACCCGCCAGGCGCAACTTGCGGAAAGCGACAATCGCTGTCGGATCGAATCCGCAGCAGTCCAGGCCGAATACCAAGGAGTCCTGAGTCAGACGGAAGACCGCTTCAACCAAGAGTATGAAGCAGCCACGAAGGAACATGACGAAGCGGTGTGGCTGGTTTCGTCATTGCTCGATGATGATACCGAAGGTAGTCCGTTACAACGCTTGCAGCAAACTCAGTTGTCGCTGGAAGCCGCACAGATTGAACTGAAAACCGGCATGGACAGCCTCGATGCCGGATACGATCAGGTTGTTGCTTTTCTCCAGCGCAGCCACCTCTGGAGCGAACCTGTCGATCCAGAACCGACGATTGTCCTGTCCGACGTCGAAACGTTGAAATCGGTTTGCCTCGCGGCGATCAACTCCAGTGAACCCTTGCGGCAACGAATCCTCAACCGCCTGCTGCCAGTTTTATTCGCCGGGTTCACTCCGTTGGTATTGTTTCTGGCAATTGCCGCCGTTTTATTTGGGCTGATCTGGGGACTTTTCGACCCCGCGGTACTGCAACTGAAGCTAACCGCCAAAGATCGCGATTGGGTCTTTATCGCTGCGGGGATCTCGGCGGCGCTGGGGCTCTTGCCGGCTTTTTTTCTCCACCTGATCGCCGGCCGTCGAGTCTGGCCAGACTACGAAGAACTACTGCAACAGCGAATTGATGCCCGCTTCGCCTATTCGATCTGGGAACGAACTTCTAAGACCGAACTGAATATGCTGGAAGCCGAATGTTCGCACTTGCAGGCCCTGCGTGTGAAGCGACGAGAATCGGCAATTGGCGGCGCGGAAACGAAACTTGCCAATCGACTCAGCGAAAATGAGCAGATCCATTCGACCAATTTGCAGTACGCCAATACGACCTACCCCGCTCAATTGAATTACCTCGAGACCCGGCGTGCCGACGAACGCGATCAGATCGAACAGACATTTCAAACCGATTCACAGGATTTGATTTTTCGACGCGAGACTGATTTTCGCATGTTGCAATCGGAATTCGATACACGAATCAGTGATAGCCGTCGTCGCTACCAGCAGTCGTGGATCGAGCTCATCCACACTTGGCAAGCCGACATCGCACGCCTGGGTGGACTTAGCGACGCACTGTGCGCCGCAGCCAATGAGATCTGCCCCGCCTGGAAAACGGTCGCTCATGAAGACACAGAGTTTCCGAAGATCTCGCCACCGATCCTGAATCTCGGACGGGTTGACGTGGATCTGAGTCAGATCGAAAGTGGAATCTCGCCCAATCCACGCCTGAAGACAGACCGGAATCACTTCGACTTGCCGGTCCTGCTGCCGCTGCACGAACAGCCATCGCTAATTCTCCAAGCCACCGGCGCTGGACGGGATGCCGCCGTCAAAACCCTGCAATCGACCATGCTGCGTTTTTTGACGTCGCTGCCACCGGGTAAAGTGCGTTTTACCATCTTCGACCCGGTGGGACTGGGAGCCAATTTCTCGGCCTTCATGCATCTCGCCGATTTCGACGAACTGCTGGTCACGAGCCGGATCTGGACCGAACCATCTCACATTGAAAAACGGTTGGCCGATCTCACCGAACACATGGAAACGGTTCTGCAAACCTACCTGCGGAACGAATTCTCGACGATCGACGAATACAACGAGTTCGCGGGAGAAGTCGCCGAGCCTTATCGAGTGCTGGTCGTCGCCAATTTTCCCGTCAATTTCACGGAGGTCGCTTTACGCAGGCTGGTCAGCATTGCGGAAGGCGGTAGCCGCTGCGGCGTATATCTGCTGCTGAGTTTCGATAAATCGCAGGAGCTTCCGCGGGGCTTTCATGCCGCCGATCTCGAAAAACATGCGACGGTGCTGCAGTGGACCGACGGAGGATTTCGATCGTCAGACCGAGAACTGGCCGCCTGGCCGCTACGACTCGATCAACCACCGCCCCCGGAAGAGTTCGGGCAGATCGTGCGTCTGGCGGGTCAACATTCACGTGACGTTCGCCGCGTCGAAGTCCCGTTCGAACGGGTCGCTCCAGCAGAGGACCGATTTTGGACCAGCGATAGTCGGACGGGAATTGACGTGCCGATCGGGCGCGCCGGGGCCACGAAGCTACAGCATCTGCGACTTGGTAAAGGAACGTCACAACACGTGCTGGTGGCGGGCAAGACCGGTTCGGGCAAGTCGACATTGCTGCATGCCCTGATCACAAACCTGGCACTGTATTACAGTCCGACCGAAGTCGAATTCTATCTGATCGACTTCAAGAAGGGGGTTGAATTCAAGGTTTACGCTGAACAGCGTCTGCCGCATGCGCGGGTCATCGCCATCGAGAGCGATCGCGAATTTGGCGTCAGCGTTCTCGAGCGTCTGGATTCGTTATTGCGCGATCGTGGGGAGCTGTTTCGTGAGACAGGCGTACAAGACATCGCGGGCTTTCGCAACGCGCGGCCCGATGCGGTGATGCCCCGTACGCTCTTGCTGGTGGATGAATTTCAAGAATTCTTCATCGAAGATGACGCCATCTCGCAACAGGCGGCACTGCTGCTCGATCGATTGATTCGACAGGGACGCGCGTTCGGAGTCCACATCCTGTTGGGCTCGCAGACCCTGGCCGGTGCGTATTCGCTCGCGCGCAGCACGCTGGGTCAAATCGCCGTGCGAATCGCGCTGCAATGTAGCGACACCGATGCCCATTTGATTTTAAGCGAAGAGAACACCGCCGCACGACTGCTGACACGGCCGGGAGAGGCGATCTACAACGATGCGAATGGACTGGTCGAGGGGAACCACCCGTTTCAGATCGTCTGGCTAGAGGAAGCCGATCGCGAAGGCTACCTGACACTGGTTCGCGAAGAAGCCGAGGGGTCGGGCAGTCATGGCAAAACGACCAACGCCATTCGGTCACTGGCGCAGATTCCGCCGCTGGTATTCGAAGGAAATATTCCCGCCGATCCGACCACAAGTCATCGATTGCGAGGCGTCCTGGCCAATAGCCAAGCAGCCATGTCCGGTGCAACGAGCTCGCCACCAGTCGTATTCGATTCACCCTGGACATGTTGGCTGGGTGATTCGGTCTCACTGGGTGGACCGATCGAACTGAACTTCGGCCTGCGCGAAGGGGGCAACTTATTGATCGTTGGCCGCGACGACCAAGCGGCCTTGGGAATCATGGCGGCCTGCTCGCTATCATTCTGCGCCCAGGCGACAGCCTGCGGAAAAGATTCGGTGACCGTTCATGTCCTGGATGGAAGCCTGCCCAACAGCCCTTCGGCCCAAACATGGCGACAACTGCAGTCTGTCTGGACCCGATCCCGATCCACGTCGGTGGAAGGCGAGCAAAATCAGGCCTCCATTCTGAAGGCGGATTCACCTCGCGAAACCGCCAACGTGATCAGCGAAGTTCTGGCTGAGTTGCATCGTCGCGCGGACGAACCGGGACCGCCGATGTTTTTATTCGTGTTCGATTTAGCTCGCTTCCGTGATCTGCGAAAAGCCGAAGATGACTTCAGTTACAGCAGTGGATTCGGCGGTGGCGAGAAATCGGTGAACCCGGCACAGTCGTTCAGCGAGATTCTGCGGGACGGGCCTGGGGTCGGAATCTTCACTTTTGTCTGGGTCGAAAGTTATCAATCGGCTCAACGCTGGCTGGCTCGCGATCAGATGAACCGTTTCGAACAGCGCATCTTGTTCGCCATGAACGTCAACGACTCGTCCAGTCTGGTGGATAGTCCCTTGGCAGGGCGACTCGGTGAAAACCGGGCTCTTCTTTATCGCGGTGACACGGGCACACTCGAGAAATTCCGACCTTATTCGCCGCCTCCCGCGGATTGGCTCGGACAACTCTCAAGCCCATTAAAGCAGACTGCGGTCGCTCCACCGACATCCGACCGCGGACCGTATTCACCACAGGCTGAACCGGCGTTATCCACGATTCCGGTCCAAGACGTGGACACTCCGACAGCAGATCCGTCTGATGAATTGCCCAACATCAATGATCTGAATGTCCAGTAGCGACTTCTCCGCATTTTCGGAGAAACCGAGAAGACTGGTCGCAGTTTTCGCCGATCTGTCCCCATTTACGCTTCCGGTTACAGCCACTCTCCGCTTGACGACGATGAACCAACCTGTGCGGTCGCCACCGAATTTCAGGTTGGACGCGCGGACGTTTTTTCAGGACAGAAATGATTCCGCATCATGTCAGTCAAATACCAATTCCACGAAGCTCATGACCTGGAACATCGCGTCCACTTCGTCCTTTCTCGTAATCCGTATCTGGGAAAACGAGACGTTCGCTGTGAGATTGTGGACCAGGACGTCGTCTTGAAGGGCTCGGTAAGAACGTATTATCAAAAGCAGATGGCCCAAGAGTCACTGCGAAACATCAGCGGCGTCCGACGAATCATGAATGAACTGGAAGTCGTCGTCGGAAATTCGACTCGCCACCGGGGTTAATTCTTTTGTGGGACGCTCGCCGAATATCGCCCGCAAATCTCGCGGCTCGCTGACGAGGCAGGTTGGCTTGTTCAAATGTCGATAATGGCCGCTTGCTGCTGGATCACCTCCAACTGAACCAAATCACCTTGATCCATCCCAGGGCAAATCGCCCGAGCTCGTTGCCAGGTCGTCGGGGTTTCCAAGTTGGAATTCCAAAATGGCCACGTGCGGCATTGAACCGGCCGAACGGGGTAAATAGTACATCTGCGGGTACGTCCGTCCAAAAACGTGCAGTCTCCGTTAGCGAATTCACGTAACGACACCCGCCCCGCGACCAGCCTGGTGTGATTGATCCTCATTTCACCCAAGGACAGCCCCCGAAATTCGGCGATGGCCTTGATTTCCTCTTCGGTGACCCAGACGACGCCAGGTCCTCCCGTACAACAGTTTCCACACTGGGTACAGTTGAAGCGTAACCCTTCGTGATACCAAGGCGTTGGGTCAGTCATTCTGATCTCTCCCGCAATTCAAAATTCTGGCCGAGCAAGTTCATTTGGGCCGTCTTACTAATGCGATCAAACCGGTTTGGCATGAATGCAAATGCATCGCGACGGCGGCGAAAAATAGTCAGCCTGTCTTGGCGACAACCCTGTCGATTCAGTGCATCAAAAGCATAGCCAAATAAGGGCTAACGATCGACTGTCTAGGGTTTTTCCTGATCTTGAGCGAGCCTCAGGAATTCCGATGTTCCCTGTGACATGATCTCGAAAGAAATTTCGTCAGTATTGAGTTGAAGGCCGATCTATGGACTCTGAGACCGCTTCGATCTCGCTACAGCCGCTCAAAGGAAGCGATTTTGCATTGTCAGTGAGACAAAACGGAACACATTCGACGCCCCCCACCGAATTGACCAATTTGCTTGAGCGCTGTCGCGGTGATTTGATGTTCATGGACTCATTGCTCACCGATCTGGAAGGCACGTTTCAGCACGCTGGTGACGACGCTTCTGAACCAACGACACCTGGCGGTCGTTCAGAAACGGCAAATATTGCTCAGGTGATGAAAAGCCGGATAGGCGAGTTGGGCGCGGAATCGATTCGCCGAGCGGCAGATGACATCGAGAACCTTTGCCGCACCGACCCGCTTGTGAGTGTCGAGGAAATGTTGGGGGATCTGCAAGCCAAAATGGCCCAATGCCTGCGACTATTACCGTCGTCTCAGAAAATGATGTCTCGGTAATGGCCGATTAAGCCAGAATCGGCTGGATGGGTGTGCCGTCGCAAATCGTCAACGGTCGGCCAAGATTGTCCCGCAATTGCAAGTCAGGGCTGACCCCCAGACAGTGATAGATCGTTGCAGCAAGATCCTGAGGGGACGTCGGCGACGACGCAGGATAGGCAGCGAATCGGTCACTGGAACCGTGTACGACTCCTCCTTGAATTCCTCCGCCGGCCAGCACCGACGTGAAACAACTGGCCCAATGATCGCGACCATCGCGGCCAGCGCCCGCTCCACCGACGACCCCTTGCCCCACGCGTGGCGTACGCCCCATCTCACCGGTCCACACAATGAGGGTCTCGTCTAACATCCCTCGCTCGGCCAGATCATCGAGCAACGCGCTGAAAGCCTGATCCGTGACCGGACACAACCGTGTCTTCAAATCGATGAAATTTCGATTGTGGGTATCCCAGTACACGCTGACATTTGTAATTCCGTCATTCGGCCAAAAGACTGTGACAAAGGGCACCCCCGCTTCAACCAGCCGACGCGCCTGCAGGACTGATTGACCGTGGATGTTCATCCCATACCGCTCGCGCACGGCTCGCGGTTCGCGATTCAGATCAAACGCTTCGACGGCTCCCCGCGACGACAACAGCGAAAAGGCTCGCTCGTAATGGCTGCGTCGAGCGACGACACGAAGATCATCTTCCAGATGCCACAACTGCTGATCAATCGAACCCAGCAAATCGCGACGTCCATTCGACCGTGACTCTGGAACATCGGCATGGAGTGCGAAGTCACCAACGCTGTAATTCGGCTGGCTTCCGTCAGCATCAATGCGCATCGGGTCGTGAGTCGGCCCCAGCCAACCAGCGCCCTGACCATGCGATGATTCCACAAACCGCGGCCCACCATCCGGAACGACCGGCATCATCGAAATGAACGGAGGCAAGGGCCCCCGACCTCGCCCCAACTTTGAGATCACCGAGCCAATGCTGGGCCAATCTTCCGCCAGTGTTCCACCCCGCCGTGGTGTCGCCCGACCGGTTAGCGGATAGTGCGTCGCCGAAGTGTGGTCAACATCGTCGTGAGTCATCGAACGGATCACAGCCAATCGGTCCGCCCGTTGCGCGAGCAGCGGCAGGTGTTCGCAGATTTGCAGACCGGGAACCTTGGTATCGATTGGCTGAAACTCGCCGCGGTACTCCACTGGCGCCGTCGGTTTCATGTCCCAGGTATCTTGATGAGCCGGTCCACCCCACATGAACAGAAAGATGCAGGCTTTGGCCCGCGGACGTCCGAGCGCCTCGCCCGCCGCCTGGGCACGAGCCAACTGATTCATTTGAAACCATTGCGGCAGATCCAGCCCCAACAGACTGACTGCCCCGGCACGCAAGACATCGCGTCGTCTGATCAAATGCTTCCCGAACATCGCGATCTCGCTCTATTGAACCTCGACGCTGTCGACGACTCCCATCGACAATTCCTGGCCCCAATTCACCGGCCGTCAGTCTATCAAAGCAACTGACACGACGGGTGGAAATTCCGCTGCCAGGGAAATTCCACGCAACCGACAAAATGGTCCCCAAAAAATCGCCATTTCGGCAAGTCGCTCTGCGTGAGTTCAACGCATTGCCCCGGTCAACGTCAGACTCCAATCCTCGCAAACTGCGACGCAAACACAGGATTGACGATATGTGGTTGGCGTGAACTCCGGATTCGTGATCGCAAATGCGCCGAAGGTAACACTCAGATTGCCGCGAAAATTGGGTAGCTGGTGAAGAGCGAATTAGGTACGGGGCAAGACGACGTCATTTCGAAGACATCATCACCTCCCAGAGTAACATTCCGCGATACAGCAGATCCGCTGTCGAGAGTGGGAATGTTTAAGAACAGTAGCCATTCGCCGCGGGCGGCGTCCTTTCCGCCCGGCGGCTGCGCCAGGGGTGGGCGAATGACCTGTGATGATACGCTGCCGCGAGTTCCATCACATCCTTCCATAGTCGGCATCGTTTCCGACCGTTCCGCGTAGCCCGGTTGCCAGCGGAATCGCTCTTGACTCCTCAACTCATGACATCGCTTTAAGAGCCAGCTGGTCGAACTCCGGGGTGTGGGTCGCAGTAAATGCGTCCCACGCTTCCTTGTCCCAAAGTTCGGCGTGATCCTGGACCCCTAAAAGGTAGACGTCGCGTTTCAAACCTGCATAGTCGGCCAGTCGGTCGGGAATGCGAACTCGGCTTTGACTGTCGAATTCCACTCGTTCGGCCGACGCGTAAAACAACCTCAAATAACGCTGGTGTTCTGGCGCACTCGATAACCGGGCTGCGAATTGATCGAAACCCTTCGGCGAATACACCACCAACGATTTCTCGGTCCCTGGGGCGATCATGAGGCTTTCGAGATGGTCTTCCGCGAAATCATCCTTGACTCGCTTCGGCACCGCCAAACGACGCTTGTCGTCCAACGTTCTGAGGTATGTCCCCGTCAGTGCCATTTACCACCACTCTCCCCCACTTCCCCCCACGGCGGCCCAAATGTATCAAGGCTGGCCGGTTGTTCAAGCGTGAAAGATGTCGAGAAGCGCATTCCAAGCCAAGACTCCGTCCTAGCTCCCTAGCTGCTAATGGACTTACGATTTTGTGAAAAAAATGAAGCCCAAATGAATTGGCTGGTGGGAACGAAATCGCGAGCGCGCCGTTCAACGAAATCCGTCTTGAGATTCACGCCAGACGCAGCAATCGGCGATAGAGATGGGCATAGGAATCGGCCATTACACTCGACGCAAAGCACTTACCCACAATAGATTGCGACTCGTAACTAGCGGAACGAGAGAAATCAGGATCACTCAATAGCGACTGTATTGCTGTCGCCAGTTCCGCTGGTTGCTCAGGTGATACGGTCAGCCCAGTGATCCGATTACGAACCAGCTCGGCGATCCCCTCAACCTGTGTTGCCACGACCGGCAGCCCCGCCGCCATCGCTTCCAAAACCACGTTGGGCATCCCCTCCCAGCGCGAGGACAGAACTAACATTGTCGAGGCCGCCAGAAGCTCTGGAACATCATCACGGCGGCCCACAAAATGGATCCGTTTGTTCAGCATCTTCTCTTCGGCCCGAGCCCGCAACAGGTCTCTATCGGGGCCATCTCCGACGATCAAGAAATGAACGTCATCAGGAAACGGATTGAGTCGTGCCGCCGCGTCGATCAGCACGTCGAATCCCTTTTGCCGTTCCAGGCGACCAATAGAGATCAAGACGCGGCTACCTGATGGAATCCCGAACGATGTCAAATCGGCAGGATGCGCTTGAGCAAATCGTTCGACATCCACCGAGTTGGGAATCACTACCAATTTGTCATGTTCGAGCCCAACAATCCGCTCTGAAAAATCGGCCACGCCCTGACTGACACAGACGTTCATGTCCACCAGAAAATTCGTCCAACGATCGATCCGTCCGTACCAGCGACTGCGATGCTCGGCCACGCGCAATCCTGACACCACCGGAGTCACACCGGCCAATCGAGCCGCAAATCGGCCAAGAAGATTGGCGTGGAACAGAAACGTCTGGATCAGTGCTGGTCGCAATCGACGAAGCTCGCGAGTTAACTGATAGAACACTCGCGGCAGGCTGAGGATTCCCTGGGCGTTCATACAGACGACGGGTACTTGAGCGACTTCCAAGACTTCCGCAAAGTGACCGCGCGGCCCCAGGCAAATGACATGCGGTTCCCACTCGGCGCGATTCAAATTCAACACCAGTTGTGTCAACGCTCGTTCCGCACCACCGGGATCCAGTTCGGTGATACAAAAGACCAGGCGAATTGGCACACCTGAACCCATTAATACAGCTCCCCAAGGCAACAAGAAGCAGCGAGTTCAACAGCAGTCGACTGGGAAAAAATCGCACTGACGATTGTCAAACCGGTCTCCTTTCCACCCATTCGTCCCGATCGGCCTACGGAGCAGTGGGGCGTTGTGGGATAGAGTACAGGCAACAATCAGCCGGGCAGACATCATGATTGGGACCGAATCGCCCGATGGCACGACGTTCGTCACGCAGACCCTGCCGTTCTTCGATCAGTTCGCGAATGCACTCGACGAAGACGGGATGGGAGCCCACGGTGGCGGCACGCGACATTGCCATCCCCAGCTCGTCACAAATTTCCCGAGCCTCTTCATCCAGATCGAATTTGACTTCCATATGATCCGAAATAAAGCCGATCGGCGCGATTACCACCGACTTAGTTCCCGCCGCGTGAATTTCTCGCAGGTGGTCGCTAATGTCGGGTTCCAACCAGGGATCGCCTGGACGACCACTTCGACTCTGATAAACCAATTGCCAGCGATCGGCGGAGATTTGCAGCGTCTCTGCGACCAGTCGACAACATTCCTCCAGTTGCTGAACATAGCGGCAATTTGTCGACATCGACAGCGGAATGCTATGAGCCGTAAAGGCGATCCGCGCGGCCGGCCGGGCCTCCGGCGAAAGCTGTTCGAAAGCCGCGCGAATTCGGTCCACATTCGCCGCGATAAAACCGGGATGGTTGTAAAACATCCTTAGCTTATCGATTTGCGGAGCACCCGCGCCCACTTCCTGCCGGGCCTGATCGACATTCTCGCGATATTGTCGGCAGCCGGAATAAGAACTGAAGGCCGACGTCATGAAAGCCAATGCACGGCGAATTCCATCGCGTTCCATTTGGCGCAGCGTGTCTGCCAACATGGGATTCCAGTTGCGATTGCCCCAATAGATCGGCAGCGAAATCTGCGATCGATCGAGTTCACCTCGCAGTGCCGCGATCAACTCGCGAACTTGATCATTGATCGGGCTGATACCATCAAAATGGTAATAGTGTTCGGCCACCTCGAGCAGGCGTGATCGGGGAACCGGCTTGCCACGCAAGACATTTTCCAGAAACGGAATCACGTCCTCTCGCTTTTCAGGCCCTCCGAATGAAACGATCAACACGGCATCATAGCGGAGATTGTCAGCGACAGGCACAAAGAATTCCTGAGATCAAACGACGGACCGGCCGGTAACACATCAGAAGAAACTAGTTCGCCGCTGGCGGCTGCGATTCGGGAACAGCCAATCGATCGAGATAGAACTTTGTCACATCCTCAGGAACGGTTCCTTCAGGAATCACAAACACAAATGCTTTTTCGTCGACGGGAAGATCGAATTCGACATTGCGAAATTCAAGACTCACGAGCGCTCGAAACTGCTTTTTCTGCGGCTGTTTCTTGACGTACAGAATCTTCTCCGGAAAAAGTGTCTGTGTATTAACAAAGATTCGTACCAGATCGGGAATATACGCGGGCAACGCATCGCCCTTATCTTTGGGAAACCTCTGGGCAAACTCAGGCTTCCAGCGGCCTTGAATGATCATTCGAGAATGCCCGCCAGACCCTTCTTCTTTCATCCCCTCAAAAACCATCGTGCGTTCGAGCGAAGCGAGCAGGGCGACGAGGCCTCCCATTCCCAGTTCCAGATTCACGGTGGCTTCCGGAACTTTGTTTTTGTTCGCGACGACTGCCGCGGCCAGAATCTGTTGAACGTTACGATGCGTGACCCGTTTCGAATCAGGCAGCGATAACAGTGTCCACAGCTCTTTACCGTCGCAGACTTCCACCATCTCGCATTTGGCCCCTTGATCTGGGGTCATCGAATAGTTGAGCAGCAATTTTGCCCCAGACGAGAGATACTCTCCGCCGATTTTGAACTGCTGGTCACCAATCGACACCAACTGGGTCAATTCCGCCTTAATGGATTGATGCTTCGGTAGTTCCTGCCGAACCTTCTCAAAGAATTCCGACGCCTGCGCGGCCTTTGTGCCGCCAATTGCCGGCTCTTTTGTGGCCTCTGCAGTTTGCCCCGCAACGAAACGTGTTGTTGGCAATAGCGTTATGGCCGCCGCCACGCAGGCAGCCGTAACAAACGTGAATTTAAGCAAAGTTTGTCGAAGATTCGGAATATGCCGGATTTGCCAAAGATGCAACGCAGTTCCTTCCGAAAAGAGAAGAGCAGA
The DNA here is from genome assembly GCA_903871875.1 of uncultured Schlesneria sp. Taxonomy (GTDB): domain Bacteria; phylum Planctomycetota; class Planctomycetia; order Planctomycetales; family Planctomycetaceae; genus Schlesneria. The sequence goes on along the minus strand of CAIQIR010000079.1, from coordinate 124,248 downwards.
CCAAGGTGCCACGATGACTTCAGTTACAGAACTGTCGCGGGGGGGAGTTCGCGAGAACCCCAATTGTACCGCGGAAGATTGTAACTGGAAACGGATGCACAGGTCGACGGGAAAACGTGTCACAAGGCAAGTCAGAAGGGATTCGACAGGACGGACGAGTAGACGATGTGGCAAATGAACCAGCAGTCAAATGCTGATTCGGGCGATGTCGATTCTGTATCGCAACCTGTTCCGAGAGGGGTCGCAATGAAGCTGTACTTTCTCGCATTGGGCACGGTCGTCGTAGTGTGCGTCGGCTGCGCCATGGATGGTCATCAAACACCCCAACAAAGTTCAGGTCTCGGTGGTCCGAATCTGGGTGGGCTAAGCCACTATGGCGGAAACAAGGGAGAGTATCATGCTCCTCCTCCCGCCATGATGATGCGGCCCGGTCCGATGGTCGACGGACCAGGACCTGGTGTGTTGGCAATGATGAACGGCGGTGGGCCGGGCGCTGGCGGTATGCCACGTACCTTTGCACCGACGAACACGCAAATTACGTTCAAGGGACCGGATGGAATGCACATCGGTTGGGAAATCCCCAACGGTTATGCAGAAAACCAACTGGTGGCTCCTGCTCGGTACAACTTCATGCAAGGAGCCACGTACCGGCTGAAGCTGAGCGGCATTCCGGGACGCGAAGGTGTGGTGCTCTACCCAACCTTGCAAGTGTACCCCAGCCACCCCAACACCGATGCCTATCTGTCGCACAACGCCGTGCCGATGGAAATGTCGCAAGAAGATCTGGATCAGATCGAAAGCAACAACTTCGTCACGAAGGTGATCTACCTGCCGGATGCGGCCTTCCAGGAATTGGCCATCGCCAACGTCGAGACGCTTGTTTCAACGCGACTCGACCCCGGTGTTGATCCGATTCAGGAAGCCGACAAACGCGGAACAATTATGGCCGTCATGCGTGTCGGCAACATGGACCGTGAAATGCCCGGCCAACCCGGCGGAAAACCGCTCGCCTGGGGCCAGGGTGGTGACGTCGATCAGGTCGCGTATCAAGTTGACGGAGACCGCGGTGATCTCGTCCCACCGATGCCCATCGGTCCCGCCGGTAACGGTGGTGGCCCCGGTATTCCGAACGCCATGATGATGGCAGGCAGTGGAGCTCCCGGAGTGCCCATCGCTGGTGGAAACATGGAAGCCTGGGGAATGCCGATCACCGGCACGCCAATCGGGCTGGCCGGTCCTCCGCACCTGCCGCTCGGTGGCCCCGCAGGACTCAAGTCTCACACGGTCCGTAATCGCACGAGAATGGACTTGCCAAAACCGGTCGACCATATGCTGATCGATGTTGATCATCAGCCTGGCCTGAGCCTGCCGGAACCAGTGCGATACATCCAGTACTCCGAAAAGCATCCGGTTTATCAACCGGGCGAACTGTCGAACCCCGCCTGGAATACGCCGCAAGGCCAAGGACAATATTGTCCACCTGGGCAGGGACAATAAGGTCGGTCAAACCTGCTTATCACTCAGCCCGGATGCTTCGTTGCATACGGGCTGAGTTCCTTCCCTCTGTCTAGCCGCCGCACATTTCTTCGATTTCTCTCGACAACGACTTTTCTGGACCTCTTCCAAAAGGCATTCCATCGTGACCCGGGTCTCGTTGATCCTTTGGCTTTCTCTGATCACGGCTCTCACGCTGCCGTCGCGTTATGTCGCGGCTCAACAATACCCGTCAGTGGACGGACGTCAGTTCCCTTTGAATCAGATGACTCCACCCGGCACGGCCGCCGAATGGGCCACAAAACTCGGTCGAACCACCCCCGACTACTTCCAGCCCGTGCGAGTCTCGTTGCCGGCTACGGGTGTGGTGACGTTCTTCGAGGGATCACCCGATCGAGCCTACGATCTTCCGGCACCGGCACAAGCCAGCCTGCTCGTGGGACGCATGTATCGCTTGCGAGTCAGCAATCTGCCCGAATTTCCGGGAGTCGATTTCTTCCCTTCGATCGAGTTGATCGATCGCCTGCACCCGCCCGCCGGGAAAGCGGACGATTACCCCATCGAGTTTGAACTGACTCTGGAAGAACTGGAATGGGCGGCCAATGGACGACTAGTCACCAAAGTCGTCTATCTGGAACAGCCAAACCGAGTGCCAGTGACAATTCTGGATGCGAAAGAACGAATCAAGACGATCGAGCCTTCGCACAATGTGATCGCAGAAGCCGACCAGCTGGGTCGCCCTGTCGCCATCGTACGAATGGGCGGACGCACACCCGATCCGGTTCGCCCCGAACCCGCGTTTTTCGGACCAGGCGGACCAATCCGAATTACTCAGAAATCCGTTGGCACGGCCGCTCACACGCGTCGAGCCAGCACTGACAATATCGAATCGAATCAAGCCGGAGTTGTCAGCCTGGGCCCGAAAACCATGCGACGAGTCGCGCAAAGATAAATTGGAATTACGGATCACACGGATGAACGGTTGTCGAAATTAACCCAGATCCATCGGGTGCCGCAGGGCTCCCGATTTCTGAAATCAGCGATCGATGAAGGCGGCGACATGATGACGTTATCTCACCAATTCGGACGAAAGCTGCTCGGCTGCGGCTCTGTCGGTCTGGCATTGGCCTGCTCCGCCTGTGCCACCGTACCTCAAACCGCTCGTTCCAATTCGGCCGAACAAGGCCCGATCCAGGCGATTTACAAAGAAGCCGTCAGCGAGAATTCTCCTTCGAAGACTGACCGCAAAAATCGCGCATCCGACATCCAACAACTGAACGCCGTGCAACCCTCCGCCGCTGCACCCGTTCGTCGTGATTCAGCCATTCAGCAGATCGCCTATTCGGACGAATCGGCCACCTATGGCAGTGCCTATCCGGCGATCGGTTCGCCCACAACTCAACCCGTGTCGGCCATTCAAAACAGCATCGAAAGCTGTCCGCCCGAGCCACGGTTTCCCGCAGCAGGACCGAATCCGTTGGCACCCGGAATGATGGCCTGCGACGTCTGCAACATGCCTTCGACCGAGAAATATGCGGATGAATATCTGTGCGACGGCGGCGACCGAGATCTGCCCGTGCATTACGACGCATTCTCACGACGCAGCCTCGACACGGAAGATACCGTGCTCGAATACACGGATCGCGCCGGCCACGAAAAAATGAAACCCTCGAACCAGGTTTGCATTTATGCACCACGGTTCTCGTCGGTTCGGACGGTCACTCGACCGCACGAAGAATTCAGCATGAACGAAGTTGCCGGGATCGGACATCTGGCGTCGACGAAAGGTGTGCATACGCGTTTGAAGGCGTCGAACGAAGTGAAACGCGAGATGACCGGAGGCATCGCTGTCCGCTCCCGAGCCAGCGGCCTGCAAACGGATGCCGGCCAAGACACTGTCACACAACTGCGCAGCCCGTCGGCCCACGACAAGCTGCTGAATATTTATCAAGCGATGACGTTCGTTCGATCGGGACGGCTGGAAGACACCGACACGGCTCGATTGAATCTCGGTATTCAGGCCGCCTCTGCCTGGACGCGGCAACAGTATCCGGTCGTGTCCTCGAAAACCGACATGGCCCTCGAAGGCCATTTCGAACAGTCAATTGCCGCCATCACCTGCATCGAAGAACGAGAAGAAGCGGAAAATCTGCGGATCGTCAAACTGGCGAACAAGAAGACAGCCGTTTCGGGTGACGAAATCGAATTCACGATTCGTTACGACAACCTGGGTGGACGCGAAGTCCATCACATCCGCGTCGTCGACAACTTAACTCCTCGACTGGAGTACATCGACGACAGCGCGACCTCTGATCGGGCGGGACGACTCGTCCTGCAAGACAACGGTGAGGGAAGTCAGATCCTGATCTGGGAAATCGACGAACCACTCAAAGGCAAGACCGGCGGCGTGGTGACGTTTAAGGTTCGCGTCCGCTGAGACTCGCCGGCAGCCCCAAAAACAAACAGCCCGTCGGACGAGGCCACGACAGGCTGATTGAACGGTATGCACCAAGTAATCGCCACCGCGATCACATGCCATTTTTCTGCTTGCGAATTCGTCGTCGCTTGATCTTCAGGCGACGATCTCGCTTCTGCTTGGTGGTCAACTTTGGTCGTTTCATCGTGTGCCCTTCGTGGGAAGTCAATAAGATTACTCCGGCGGCCGCCGGATTGATCGAGCCAAGCAGTTTATCATGAACAACCGTTTTCGGGAAGTGTGCCCAGTCATTCCGAAAGTTTCGGCCTTTTCCCGACGCGTGGCGTCGGGAAACGTTCGCCGCTAGAATGCTCACCCTTCTTTCGCTAAATCACCATGCGCAACTATACTCGTTCCGGGTGTAGATGGCGGCGTACCAGCTTTTGCGGAAGCCGGGGTCGCTTGCACGGCTGTTCGCGTAAAGAGAATTTGTAGATCGATTTGTGGTGCGGTTGAGATTAAGACTCGCATTTCTTGAGGCAATATAGCGCATGGCGGCCAGCAGCTCTTCTTCCATTCGTGTCGGAATTGTCGGTGCGGGTGATAACACGCGACGTCGACACATTCCCGGATTGCGAGCCATTCCGGGCGTTCAGTTGGTCGGCTTGGTCAATCGGACCCCCGAGTCGACGGCACGAGTGGCTGCGGAATTGGGCATTCCGAAGCAGTTTCCCAACTGGCAAGCCCTGGTGACCGATCCGTCGATCGATGCGGTGGTCATTGGAACCTGGCCGAATCTGCATTGCGAAGTGACCTGCACCGCCTTGGCCGCGGGCAAACACGTACTGTGCGAGGCCCGCATGGCGCGCGATCTCGCCGAAGCCAGATTGATGCTCGCCGCAGCCGAGGCCCACCCCAAACAAATCGCGATGCTGGTCCCCAGCCCGTTTGGCTTGGTGGCCGATGCGGAATTGAAACAACTGCAACACGACCGGTTCATCGGTGAATTGCGAGAACTGGTCGTATTAGGGGCCGATGATCAGTTTCACGACTATTCCAAGCTGCTGCATTGGCGGCAGGATGCCGACATCAGCGGCCTGAACGTGCTGACTTTAGGAATCCTTCACGAAACGGCACTGCGGTGGGTTCCCCAGCCCACACGCGTTTTCGCTCAGACCCAGACCTTCGAACCCGTCCGAGCCAATCCGCACGGCCACGGCAATCGTCCGGTCACCGTTCCCGACAGCGTCCAGGTCCTGACCAAAATGGCCGATGGCGCTCGCGGCATTTACCACTTCAGTGGTATCGATCTGCATGGACCAGGCAAACAAATCCATTTGTATGGCAGCTCGGGCACGGTCAAGGTCACATTTGGAACACAAGAGCGTGTTTACATCGGCCGCGTTGGTGATGCCCAAATTCGCGAGCTGGTAATTCCCCCGGACAAAGTCGGTGGCTGGCGAGTCGAAGCCGAATTCATCGGCGCCATCCGTGGCGAAGAACCCGTTGTCTACACGGACTTCCCCAGCGGAGTTCGTTACATGGAATTCACGGAAGCTGTCGCTCGTAGCGCGGCCAGTGGTTTGCCGATCGACCTGCCCTTGCGATGAAAGGACCGACATGAGTTACGGCATCACGCCCTACGCGGTGAGCTTGCCTCAGATTCTGAAGGTCGTCGGATCGCGGAGTAAATCGCGCTTGCTCGAACTGCGGGAAGAGTTCGAAGACGAACTGCTGGAAGACCGCGAAGCGGTCGAAGAGGCCAACCTCGACGACGAATTCGACCCCGAACTACCGCTCGACGATGCCTTACGCCATCTGATCATGGTCGAAGAGCTGTGGGATTATGAAGGGTCAAAATACGGCTATGCCGTCGAAATGATCTGCTCGTTTTACGGTGACTTCCTGCCCAACGATCACTGGACAGGGATTCAATTAACCTGGGCCGAAACGGTCGACGACGCGCTGTCGGACGCGGGTATTTCCCCCGAAGTCTTTTCGATTTTCGGCCACCTGTTCGAACGCGGTTCGCCTGTCGAAATCCCGGAATTCGACGACTATCCCTATATCGGTTATGTGAAACGATCCGAGATTCCCGAAATTCTGGCATTGATGACCGATGAACTTTTCGCCGCGGTCAACCACGATGACGCCGCTAAGATTCGGACCGCGCTGGAACAAATCCGCGAATGGCTGGAAACCTGTCAGCGAGAAAAATCAGACCTGGTGTGCTTCTATCACTGATCGCACTGGGGCGACGCCCGATCTCCATTTTTTCTCTGGAAGTCTTTCATGACCGACACTGTTTCCCGCCGCGACTTTTTGACAACGGTGGCCGCGGGGGTAACCGCCGGCTCCTTCGCACTCGACTCGATGGCATCTGCTCAGGATCAAACCGTGACCGAACAACTGGCAATCATCGACACCCATCAACATCTTTGGGATCTGACCAAGTTCAAACTTGCCTGGCACAAAGACGAAGAGACGAAGCCCCTGCAACGGAGTTTCGTCATGTCCGATTATCTCGAAGCGACGAAGGGGCTGAATGTCGTCAAAACGGTCTACATGGAAGTGGATGTCGTACCTGAACAGCAAGTCGAAGAAGCGGCCTATGTGACAGATCTCTGTCAACGAAATGAAAATCCGATGCGGGCGGCGGTGATTTCAGGGCGACCGGGAACGCCTGGATTTGAACCCTATATCCGCAAGCTGGCCGATAACAAATACATCAAGGGCGTGCGTCAAGTTCTGCACGGAGAATCGAATCCCGCCGGATATTGCCTGGAACCCGCTTTTGTGAAGAGCATTCAGTTGCTCGGCGAGTTGGGTAAGAGCTTCGATCTGTGTGTGCGCCCCGGCGAAGTGGTCGACGCAGCGAAACTAGTCGCTCAATGCCCCAAAACACGATTCATCCTGGACCACTGCGGCAACATGAGCGTCACGTCGACTGATGACGCCTTGCGAGCCAAGTGGAAACAGGGGATGCGTGAACTGGCCGATAAACCAAATGTCATGTGCAAAGTCTCGGGAATCGTGGTCACCGCCAATAAAGACTGGAAGCCCGACGATCTGGCGCCAAACATCAATTTCACGCTGGATACGTTTGGCGAAGATCGGGTCATGTTCGCCGGAGACTGGCCCGTATGCACCTTACGCGCATCGTTCACCCAGTGGGTGAATGCGTTGAAACAGATCGTCAAAGATCGGCCCATCGTGTTTCAGAAAAAACTTTTCCACGATAATGCCGCGAAGTTCTACGGCATTTGACGTCAGCAGGATCCGTCGGCGCGCAGGACATCGATCGCTCGATCGAAGGCTTGCACCGTCTGGGCCAGATCTTGATCGGTATGCATGATCGATGTCATTCCGCTCCAGCCGAACCAGTCGACCCCTTGCGTCAGCAGTGCTGCGCGGAAGGCATGCTTGAGCGATCCGGGATGCTCGACGTCCAATTGCCGATAGTCTCCGTCGAGTGGAATGACGTCGTCGCCCAGCAGCATAGGGCCGTGATAATTCGGATGAAGATGAATCATTGAAAACTCGCCGTAGGCGACCCACGGCACGGCCTTCTTGACGAACAGCTCGTTCAATTGCTGACGGAGTTGTCGGGCCGAAGCGTTCACGCGATGTGAGGCCTCGCCATCGGCCAGAACATTGAGCGCCGCACATCCGGCAGCCGCGGACAATGGGTTCCCGTTAAAGGTTCCTGGATGTTTCATTTTCTGCCCGTAACGATTGCCAAACGCCAAAGCATCGAGCAAATCCACGCGGCCGCAAAGTGCTCCCCCAGGCAATCCTCCCGCCAGAATCTTGGCCAGCGTGGTCAAATCAGGCGTCACGGCATAATGAGCCTGAGCCCCTCCCGGATTCACGCGAAATCCGGTAATGACCTCGTCAAAGACAAGCAGGACGCCATATTTCGAACACAGGTCTCGCAGGCCTCGCAAGAATTCTCCCTGGATTGGAACCAGGCCCCAATGTCCCCCGGTCGGTTCCAAAATACAGCAGGCAGGTTGTTGCTGCTGGAAGACCTGTTCCACCGCCCCCAGATCATTCGGAGGAATCACCACAAGATCGTCCAACACTCCCGATGTGATGCCGGGCATCGACCAGTCATCAGTGGTGTAGGGCAGGTAGGCCGCGGGTACCAGCAGATCATGCCAACCATGAAAATGACCCACGAATTTGGCCACTTTGGTCCGACCGGTGACCAGCCGGGCGATTCGTAGTGCCATCAAAGTCGCTTCGGTACCACTATTCGTGAACCGGATCCGCTCCGCCGACGGAATCAATTTGCGGACCAACTCGGCCCAGGCAATTTCCAGTTCATGGCAGGCGGAATAATGAGTTCCACGGGCCATTTGCTTTTGCACGGCATCGACCACCGCCGGATGTCCATGCCCGAGCAGCAACGCACCATGCCCGACCCAATAGTCGATGATCGAGTGACCTTCGACCGTCGTCTTGCGCGACCCCAGGGCCTCTTTGACGTAAATCGGAAACGGTTCGAGATAACGGCTGTCGTGCGTCACGCCGCTGGGAAAAACGGCACGCCCTCTTTCAAACAGCCGGCACGATTCCGGAAATTTTTCTTGATACGCCGCATTCACTCGCGAAACGGTCACCGACATCGCATCAATCCCTGACAAGATCACGTCCCATTCTCCGATCAAGACCAGTGACAGGCATTCGCCCTGTCATCCAGCTCGTCGGCATTCCTTCGACGATGGAATCATAGTCGAAGGCGAGATTTTTCGTCATGGAATCCCCTCCGTTTGACGCGGCCAGCGGAGGAGCAGGGCACGTCGTCACACAAACGCACGGCCATGACGGATGGCGATCCAACTCCCATCACCAAACCGCTAATTAACAGAATCGACCGCCGCGTCAAGTCGTTCCATCAGTCGATCGAGTTCGACCCGCGTTTCTCCGTCAAGGCTCCAGGAGTTCGGCTGACGCCGTCGATCGGTCATAAATAGGCCGCGTTCCCACAGAATGTATTTTTCGATGGCCAGAAAGCCGTCCAGCCCCGCTTGCAGTTGCAGACTGACCAGGGCACACAGCGGAAAATACAGGCGATAGATGGCATCGTTATCGTTGCGCTGCAGCGCCTTCCACAATTCGATCACGCCGGGAAGGAATTCCATCCCCGGCATCGTGCCCACGATGCCCCGACGGTAGCAATCAACCAGACAGACACCGCCCGAACCATCGAAGATCTGCGCCTCACCGCCGGTCGCGTCGCGCAGCGCCGACAGATTCGGTCCAATCGGTGTCGCTTCGGGTTTGAACAAAATCTTCTCGCGACCATAGCGATCAAGCAGATCCACCGAGACATTCAGCGGAATCGATTGGCCGACATAGCCCGAGGCATCCTGCACAATCACGGGCAAAGCGATGCTGTCGGCCAATGCTGCAAAATAGTCTCGCACCGCTCCAGCAGGAGGTCGCGATGACATGGGCGGAATGGCCATCACAGCATCAGCGCCCGCCCGTTCAGCAATCTGAGCATATTGAATCGCCTGCTTCGTCGATTCGGCCCCGACACCCGCGATGAACACACCGCGATCCTGGACCAGCGACGCCAGCGTTTCCGTTAATGCCACACGTTCCTCGAACGTCAGCCGCAATAACTCGGAAACCATGCCCGTGGCATACCCGTCGGCGCCCATTGCGAACGCCCAATCGATCTGCTGGCGCAAGCTCTCAAAATCAATCGTGTCATCATCGAGAAACGGCGTATGTGCGATGGGCAAGACGCCACGAAGAGAATTGGTCATGCAAAAGCCTCACGTCCCGAATCCGACGAATGACACCGTGTCCTTCACGAGAGGAATCGTTGGGCTATTGTACACAATTCCCGCTGTCGCAAACCCCACCGCATTGGGTGCAGACGGTTTCGACCAGACATTTGAACCCCGCCTTGTCGACGGTCTTCGTCTTCTTTTTCAATTTCTTTTGAAAGACGACGCGACCGCAACGGGGAACTTGGACGGTTTCACATCGCTGGCCGGTGGGCGAACATTCGTCGGAGACCATCACTTCTTCGACACTGCTCTTGCCGAACAAACAAAAATCGTTTTCTTCCACGACGTATTCGACCACCGTCACTTTTTTCACATCGGGAACCATCCGACAGACTTTTTTCAGCTGACAGCATCCACAGTGGGCACAGGGACGAGCAAACAGCCCCGCCTGGCAAGGAAGGACAATCCCCAAGCCCAGTAACAGTGTCATGAGGAAATATTTCATCATCCGTGGTTCCCATCTCAATGATTTCGGCCTGACACCTGTGTCAATGGCCGTGGTTCAAACGAGCGTCAGAAGAATCCATTTCGACAGCGGTCATCTGATTTGAAAACTCGACTCAGCGTCGATCAGCGGGTTGTACGCTGTATCGGGCACCCTAGTTCGACAAGTCGAGAATGGTCCCGCCGGACGGAAAAGTTGAATGACGGTCGTACGGTCTTTAATGAATTTGAGCCGTATCCCCCGCCAGATTTAACGAAAGATCCGAATAAGCCGGAAACACCGGCCCTGGAATCACACCGACACTGGCATTCTCGCTGCCGCATCGGGCTAGCTGTTTTCCGGGCATTAAATCACATTTTACCGGTCGGATTCCGGAACCGGTGCATCGGCCATGCTCCAATAATCGTCCACCCGGTCAGCCGCATTCGCCCTGTGTACTCGAATCCCTTGTCGTTCATCTCTATAATCGCGGACTTGCATGTTGGCCGTTGTCGCGGTCGGCAATGCGTGGCTCGTTGTTTTCAGGATTGCGCCGCCGATATGGCTTCCCAGATTGCTCCGACTGATCGGTCAGTAGACGACAAGTCTGTCGGAATCGTGCAGACCAAACTCGCCCAGCTGTTCGAACCGCCGTCCGTGCTGGTCCTGGAAAGCGGCGGCCGACTGGGGCCAATTAATGTCGCCTATGAAGCGTATGGCGAACTGAATCCCGAAAAAGACAACGCCATTTTTGTCTGCCACGCCCTGACCGGCGACGCCCACGTCGCGGGCAAACATTCGATCGACAGCCGCAAATCCGGCTGGTGGGATGGTCTGGTGGGACCTGGCAAGGCTCTCGACACCACGAAATATTTTGTGATTTGTGCGAATGTTTTGGGCGGCTGTCAGGGAACGACGGGACCGAGTTGCCCCGATCCCGCCACGGGACAACCGCACGGCCTGCGATTCCCCTTCATCACCGTCGGTGACATCGTCGAAGTTCATACGGCGCTGGTGCGCAGCCTGGGAATCGACAAGTTGCTGGCCGTCATCGGCGGCAGCCTGGGTGGCATGCAGGTGCTGGACTGGGTAGCTCGTTATCCCGATATCACCGGGGCGGCAATCTGTCTGGCTTCGGCCGCCAAGCTGTCGGCACAGGGAATCGCCTTCAATGCCGTCGGCCGCCGGGCGATCACGACCGATCCTCAATTTCAAAATGGGGACTATTACGGTTCCGATCCCTCCAAATATGGCGATGTCGGCCCCCGTGCAGGACTGGCACTGGCCCGCATGGTAGCCCACATCACCTACCTTTCGGAAGCCTCGATCGAACGGAAGTTTGGTCGCGATCTGCAACATGGCGATCACCTGGCCTACGACCTGCAAAGCGAGACCGAATTCAAGATCGAGAGCTATCTGCATTATCAGGGAAAGCGGTTTATCGAGCGATTTGATGCCAACAGCTACCTGTATCTGACGCGAGCCATGGACTATTTCGATCTGGCCCAGCGATATGGTTCACTGCAGGAGGCCTTGGGCCGCACCGACGCGCGGTTCCTGATTACCTCGTATCACACCGACTGGTTGTTTCCCTGCAGCCAAAGCCGCGAACTCGTCAGCGCTCTCCTGCAAACCCACCGGCATGTGACTTATCTGGAATTGGACAGCGTTTTCGGCCATGACTCGTTCCTGCTCGAGATCAAACAGTTGGAAGAACTCGTGACACCGCTGCTGCGCGAGACTTACCGACGTTGCCGTCAATCGTAGAAGGCCGTTTTTCCATGCGTCGATACAGTGTTCTGGATCCCACCGCCGCCTTGACCGATCGCCTGATCATGGACCAGATCGGCCGCCGTAGTCGCGTCATCGATCTGGGTTGTGGCGACGGTCGACTGCTGTGCCGATTGCGGGATGAACTCGAATGTTCGGTGCAGGGGGTCGAACTGGATCATCGCGAAGTGATCGAGGCGATCTCGAAAGGGATGCCGGTGATTCAGTCAGACCTGGATCGGGGTTTGAAGGAAATTCCCGAGCGATCGTTCGACTTCGCCGTCCTCAGCCAGACGTTGCAGCAGGTGCGGCATCCTCAAGAGCTGCTCGGTGAAATGCTGCGAATTGCCCACCGCGCGGTGATCCTGGTGCCCAACTACGGACACTGGTGGATTCGCTTGCAGATCCTGCTGCACGGCCGGGCCCCCATCACCGGATCGTTACCTTACGACTGGTACAATACGCCGAACCTGCATTTCCTTTCGATGGTCGATTTCCGCGAACTTTGCGAACGCATGCAGTTCAAGATCGTCTGCGAAATTCCGATCGTCCGCGGTCGCGCCGCGCGAGGTGCCTGGGCGGCCAACGTTCGCGCCGACAACGCGCTGTACGTGCTGGAACATGTTTGAGACGGAAAAAGACCGGTCTTTGTCTTTTGAAAGGATGCCAAAATGAGAACCGCATTCGCTGGATTGATCGCTGTAACGATCGTGGCGACTTCGCTGTGGGCAATCGATGGTGATAAAAAAGGGAACCGCGAGTCGCTCGAGCAGGCGTTCGCCGCGAAATTGACCGGAGCCACGATGACCGGTTCCTTCAGCATCGACGGGCAAAAGGCAGATCTCAATAAACCCGATCGATACCAACTCGTCTCGGCTAAGAAGGTTCAGGGTGACGACTGGGTGATCACCTCCAAAATGAAAGTCGGAGACAATGAAGTCGACATCCCCGTAGCATTGAAGGTCTATTGGGCCGACGACACACCGGTGATGTCGCTGACCGATTTGACAATTCCCGGCTTGGGAACCTTTACAGCGCGGGTCATGTTCCACGGTGATCGTTACGCCGGCACCTGGCAACACGGCGAAGTGGGTGGCCATATGTGGGGTGTCATCGAAAAGCCCGCGGCGAAGAAGTGACGTCGCAAGTTCGATAAAACCCTTTCGCGCTGGGTTTTCCTCGTCAGGCTGGGTATCTTGAGGGTTCCGGCACAGGCGGGCTTTCTGCGCTCTGCTGCCGGAAATTCTTCCTTCGCGTCATTTTCATTCAGGATTTGTCGGAAATGTACTCAGTGAACTCCTGGGCTCGCTTGCTGTGTCTCGTTTGCCTGTTGGCGATCGGCTGTAACTCGAAGCCGGCAGCCTCAACGTCTTCTTCCAGCGAAGATGGTGATGTCGCGGTGACCGGGGCCAAGAGAGCCAAAAGCGGATTGCCCGTCAAACTGGACGTCAAAGACGTGATCGGTAACTGGGTAATTGTCATGACGAATCAGCGATCCGACACCTACCGCTGGTTGATCAACTTCTCCCGCGGGGCAGACGACAAAATCGTGGCCACCTTTGTGGATACCCGCCATGACAAGGACGAGAAGCCCGAAATTGTCGAAACCGAAGTGAATGGTGACGCCGTTCAATTCACCATTAAGAACAGCCAGATGAAGTTTGACTTTGTCGGCACGCTGCAGCAGGGATTCATTCGCGGCACGATCGGCGCGAGCCCTTCGGATTCGTTGCTGGCGCGATTGCTGCCGACCGACGAACAAACCCTCGAAAAATTCACTCCGACCGGTATGCCACCCGGCGCCGATGTCTTCGATGCGAAAATGAAATCCAAGGATTTCAATCCCGACGATTTCTTGAGCACAATTCGTGAGTATCGTACCAGTCCTTTGGCGCAAGACATGTACGGCATGCTGATGTCAGCGCATGCTCAGGCGAAATTCGACGAGGCCAAGGTCCAGGAAATCATTGGTGATTTTGAGTCATCGGCCAAAATCTGGGGCCCCCGCTGGGAAGCCCATATTGAACTCGTGATTGCCGTCAGCTTGATCAACGGCCGGCAGTTTCCCCAATTAGCACTAGCCCATTTGGACGCTGCCGAAAAGCTCGGCGGCTTTGATCAGACCACGCAAAAGGAGATGCTCACCGGCTTGCGTGAGGCGGCCAACACCGCCATCCGTGTACAAGAGATCAACAGCCCGACATCGACCGACGAGGTCCGGGCCAATGCCGCATTGGAAATGGCGGAGTTGCTGAAAAAACACCCTTATGATGCCGAAATCCTGTCGTCGCTCGCCGCACAGGCCGAGCGCACGGGACAAGTCGATCAAGCGATCGATTATCTGTCCGATATCGTCGCGTTACCCATGCTCGAAATCAACGTCCTGCAAATGCGTGCTGGCCAGCCACCTGATACGCCAAAACCCTCCGAATTGCTCAAAAAGTTGTGGATCCAGAAGCACGGGAACGAGGAGGGCTACGAACCGCATTTGACCGAAGTCTATCACCAAAAAATCGCTGCCTTGCTAGCCGAGATGCAACAAACTGCGCCGGAGGTTCCGACGACCGATTTGGGAAACAAGACCGTACTGCTAGAGTTCTTCACCGGGATGCAGTGCCCACCTTGTGTAGCAGCAAATCTCGCCCTGGACGCGATCAGTAAGTCCTATCCGCAAAACAAAGTCATCGTCCTCAGCTATCACCAGCATATTCCGGGACCAGACGGTCTCACCAATCGTGATTCGGAAGAACGAGCGGCATTTTACGAAATCACCGGGGCGCCCACCGTCGCCCTGGACGGCCAATTAATCCTCAATCGATTCTATGCCGGTGCCATCCCAGTCGCCACCACCGGATATGGAGTCCTACGCAAGGTGATCGATGCACGTCTGCCGGAAAAAACCGATATCGCGATCCAACTTTCGGCGGTCGTGACCGACCGACAATTGTCGATCAATGCCGAAGTCACGGGCATTCCGGAAGAGGTGCTGCCGTCGTGCCGGTTGCGAATGGCCATTGTCGAAAACCAGGTTCACACCTATCTGCCTTTGGCCTCGAACGGCATTCGCGATCACGAATTCGTCGTGCGTGAAATGCCGGGTGGCGCTAAGGGGATTCTGCCGAAAAAGGGTGAGCTGAAGTATTCGATGACCATGCCCGTGTCCGATCTGCAACAACACCTGACTGACTACATCCATAGTTACGAGGCAGGTCGCCGGCTCGAATTCCTGCCGGATATGAAACCACCGATTCGTGGCCCGTTGTCCTTGGTTGCCTGGGTGCAGAATGGCACGCCAGATAACAAGAGCCAACAAGGCAAATTAGTCCTGCAATCGGCGATCATCCCCATCACGGGTGATACCGGATTCGAGGCGGCCGCGGCCTCTGCTTCCGCGGTTCCCGCAACCTCGCCACCCGCCACGGCAGCAGCGGCACCGGCCATTGCCCCCCCGACGACAGAAACCGTCGAATCGACACCCCCAGCACCGGCTCTTCCTGAATGACGTTTGGCTGGTCGCCGGCGAAATCACTTCTGATCCGATGAAGCGAAGGATCAAGCAAGTCGCCGGCCCGACCTGTCAGAATCAAGTTCGTTGCAAATCCGTGTGATGGCGACAAGGTCTTTGATCCACCGCGAATATCTCCAAAGGGACTTTTGATGCGGCATAGTTGGTTAATTCGTTTGCTCGGATTTCTGATCTTCGTCCAAACACTCTCGTCCCCGGCCTTGGCTTATAAGAGAACAACTCGACTGCCCCTGCTGGGTTGTCGCGGCCATTTTGCCGCTTCAGGATCCGCCCGCTACGAGGAAATTCGAGACGAATCCAACACCAAAGATCACGAAGAATTGACGATCGAGGTCAAGAATGTCCCGCTCAAACCGGGAACAGTCCTGGTCGTCTACGTCAGCGACGAAGCACTTGGAAATATCACTCTCGACCGCAAACAATCGGGGCGGCTCAAGCTGACATCGGAATTCGGAAAATTCGTGCCCAAATTGGAATGGGGTACGAATGTGATGCTGAAGAAAATCGACGGCCGTCTGGTGACTTGGTAAGCCAGATCGCGCCTCAGGCTGTGGGCCTGAAAACCAATTCCCGCCATCGCGGGCAGCAGACCTCAACTCAGCGATTCTTCGACCGGTGCCACGCGATACATCGTCCGCATGATGCGGAAACCCAGACTGCGATACAGTTCGACCGCGGCGACGTTGTGCGCCGTCACTTCCAGCACCACTCGTTTTAAGCGGGCGAGTCGAAAGCCTTCGAGCGATTTCAGGATCAAAGCTCGCCCCAGACCCAACCCACGATGCTCGGGCACGATCCCAATATTTTGAATCGAACCTAATTGGTCGGTCACCGCCATGCCTTGAATCGTGCCGCAATCCTGAGCCGGGCCGCTGCCATCAGACCAACTGATCAACCAGGTCGCCGGACCAAGAAACGTCTCTTGCTGACTGATCTCATTCATCAGCCTCAGGCAGCCGTAGTAATCGCCCAGGCACGGAAACACTTCCGCATCCAGTTCATCGCGGAAGCTGCGAAACTTCGTTAAGGCATGACGTTCCACGTCGGCCTCATTCCATTCCGTCCAGAAATATCCGGCGGGCAAAACGATACCGGGATCTGGAATCACCTCCAGTAAAAGTTCCATACGGTAACGCTTGAAGTACTGCGTGTCCGACATCTTATTCTCACGGCCGGGATCAAGCCCTTCATCGAACTTCAGAGAGCACGACAAAAGCATGCCACCGCCGGTCTCGTCCAGTCAACCTCAAGCGATCAAAACTCGCTTCGTTCCCGCAGACGAGTCCGGAAATTTCCGAATGACCTACCAATTACGTCCTGACACAGATCACTCGACACGAAGCGTTGTTGCATTGTCAAACTCAACAGCGGCCGTGCCACGACTCGATTCAAGGCGATCAAGCAGTACTCTTCCTCTCCAATATCCCAAACGCAAAGCACTGTGTCTTCGAAGACTTCGATGAAACGGCGCCCCCAATGAATCCATGACAAAGCACTCGTCAACCTTTTAGAATCCAATTTATCCCCACCATCACCAGGTCGCTCAACAAGGTCATTCTGGCTAGGCGGAGGACTACGGTCAGTGATAGATCTCGAGATTCGGCATTGATTCTTGAAGATCCTTCGCACCCGCGTCGGTGACCCGGCAATTGTTCAGATTGACCATGGTCAGGTTTTTTAGTTTGTGCAGTTCTGATAGACCGTGATCGGTGATCTGATTCCCGGCCAGATACAGCGTGGTCAGCTGTCTCAGTTCACCCAAATCTTTTAGCCCAACATCCGTCATCCCCGTATCACTTAAATCGAGTGATTTCAGGTTTTGGAGTTCCGAGATTATCTTTAAACCCGAATCCGTGATCTTCGTATTTCGTGCATACAGTGACTTCAGCTGCTTAAGGTTTCGCAGTTGCACCAAACCTGGATCGACAACCTGAGTACTCGAAAGATTCAGCGAGGTCAGGTGTTCAAGCCCCGCCAATTCTCTTAAGCCGACGTCCGTGATTTTTGTGCCGGCCAGACTCAGCGATTGCAGGTTGGTCAGTTCGGCTAACACCGGCAAGTCGTCATCCGTGAGCGGTGTTGACCCCACATTCAGCGACGTCAAATTTTGAAGTTCACCCAATTCCTTTAAACCATCCTTCGAGATTTTCGTCATCATCAGTGAAAGCAACCGCAAATTCTTGAGTTTGCCGATTTCTTTCAATCCCGCGTCCGTGATGGGAACGCGATTCAGTATCAGTTCGGTCAGATTCGTCAGCTGCCCGATTTCTTTCAATCCGTCATCCGTGATATTGGACTCGCCAAGGATCAGTGACGTCAGATTCTTGAGGCCCTTGATCTTCCTTAAACCGATGTCGGTGATCTGAGTGCGGTAGAGCCGTAGCGAAGTCAGCCGTTCAAGTTGACCGATTTGTCGTAACGAAGTGTCTGTGATTTGCGTTCGATTGAGTGCCAGAATTGTCAGATTCGGAAAACGCCCGATCTCCATCAGGCCCAGATCACTAATCGAGGTGGAATTGAGATTGATCTCGGTCAGGTTTTGAAGATCCCTCAGCTCTTTTAATCCTTGATTCGTCACCTTCGTTTCATCGAGTTCCAGCGATCTCAGAGTCCTCAGTTCTCCCACATCTTTCAGGCCGGCATCAGTCATTGCGGTTCGGGTCAGCCGTAGCGTGGTCAGGTGTTTCAGCTCCTTGATTTGCCGCAGGCCGACATCAGACACATTGGTAAAACGGAGACTCAAGCTATTAAGCTGGCTGAGTTTTCCGACCTGTTCCAATCCGAGATCAGTGATCCGGGTACTTTCGAGATCCAGTACGACCAGGTTTTTCAATTCGCCCAATTCCTGCACTCCGGCGTCCGTGATCTTGTTCCAACTCAGGCTGAGCGTCTTTAGCTGGTGAAGATCCTTCAGTTCCTTCAATCCGATGTCCGTTACCTTCGTCTCGCTGAGATTGAGTGTCGTCAGCGCGGTGAGGTTGGCCAGTTCTTTGAGGCCTGCATCGGTAATCCGAGTTTTTTCCAAATTGAGCGACGTCAAACGGGGAAACACCTTCAGCAGCGGCAGGAAACTATCGCGAAACCGATTGCTACCCTGAAAATCAACGTCAATCACCGGCCCTTCGGGTCGGGTCGCGTCTCTTGTCACTCGACCGCCCAGTAGTTCAATCTTCGCCATCGCTTTGGCTTCGGCAGGGTCGTCTTCCGCGCACACTGAAATCGCCGTGACAACGACGACCAATAGGCTCAAGGAAAATACGGCACGCATCGTTCAGCTCTTTCGCAATCATCTCTGCGGGCGCGTCGGTACGAAATGCCGCTCGCACTAAAGACATAACGACATGATATTGAGCCGCGAACGATCTCACCAGATCTCTTACACACGGGCGTCGATCACCCGTCCAGCAGAATCTCCATTGGAAATCCGCCACCATTGCCAGCCAGGCGATTTACAGCGGAAAACTAACATGCACTCGAGTACCTCGACCGGGCGTCGACTCGATCTGGACTTGGCCGCCGACCAGGCTGCTTCGCTCCTGCATACTGATCAACCCAAAATTATCACCATCCATGGCGCGACGACGGCTGTCGCTGACATCAAAGCCAATCCCGTCGTCTTGAATCGACAGAGACAACTCGTGACTGCTCGCCTGCAATTTCACGCGGACGCTGCGGGGCATGCCGTGGCGAATGGCATTGGTCAAGGCTTCCTGCGCGATGCGGAAACAGACAGTTTCCAGTTCGACAGGGATACGAACGTCGCCCAAGTCGACGTCCAGATGATCTTCAAATCCACCTAAGCGAGCTTGATGTTTGACCAGCCAGTGCAGCGCCGCCACAAGTCCCAGTTCATCGAGTTGCGGAGGCCGCAGGCTGAGCGACAGGTTTCGTACCTGGATGATCGCCCGTTCGACCATTTCGACGTTGTCTTCCCAGTCAGGTCGCGTGCCACTATCGACCTCGCGCTGGGCACGACGCAGATTCATTTTGATGGCGGTCAAGACCTGACCAATTTCGTCGTGCAATTCACGGGCAAGATGGCGACGTTCGGTTTCCTGGGTCGAGATCAATTGCCGCGAAAGTACTTCCAAGCGCTGTCGGCTGTCCCAAAGCAACTCTTCAGCCTGCATGCGATCGGTGATGTCACGCCCTTCAGGGATTAATAGCGTAATTTCACCATGTTCGTTCCTGACCGGTTTGAGTGAGAAATCCAGATGAGCCAACTTGCCATCGGACCGGAGATAAGTCACTTCCAGCCGCACGATCCGCCCCTCGGCGGCATCTTTGATTGCCTGCCTCAACCGATCTCGAACATCCGGCGAGTGCGACCACCAGGAGGTGGTCCAGAACGGTTGACCGATCACCGTTTTCCCACGCCCGGCCAGCACTTCGAGAGCGGTCTGATTCGCCTGAATCACCGTTCCGTCCGTTCCAATTAACCAGATCAATTGGAAGGTCTGGTCAAAGATGCCGCGAAAACGCTGTTCGCTGATCGCTAACTGCTGCTGCGTCTGAAAATGCTGACGGCCAATGACGACACCGATCATACAGGCCCAAATCATGTGACCAATCATCCCCAAGAACGGTAGTTCCAGGATGCCAATGATTCTTAAGATCTGCATGCCATGCAGCGCCAACATCGCCGCTGTCGCCACCAGGACCAACGAACCGGTCAAGCGATCTCGCATCCAACAGCGGCAGCCGCAATACAAACCAAATAGTTCGATCGCAATCGCAAAGACGTAAACCGGACGGATCCACAAGCTCACACGCCCTAATCGCAAATTCGAGATCGTCTCGCCCCAGGGCAAGACATAAGGGATGACGGACGTCACAATGGGCTGGAACGGAATCACGAACACATGCAGAAAAAACAAGATCAGGGACAGGAACGTAATCGTCCAGGCGAACGGACGGCCCAGATTTCCCGAGATCAGGGAGAGGCTCCAGACCCACGTTACTAACACCAGAATGGCAAACAATACGCGGATTCGCAGCGCCTGTTCCGCCTCGGCCGTGGTCGTGACCGTGGCAATTGCCAAGAGCGCACCGGTGATAACTGCTCGCACGGCACAGTCGCCAGCAAAAACAGCCAACAGAATTTCTCGTCGAGACGACCACCACAAGATCAAATGATAGATCGCGGCAAACCCGAAGAAGCCGACCAATGCGGCGCTAACGATCTGAAATGGCCCCACAGAGAGTACTTTCTTAACGTATTGGCATCCCACCACTCGTGGTCATAGTGTAGTCGAACGACAGGGGGCGCGACAAAGTGGTCGGCAAATCTGTCGCGAACGTAGGCCGACTGACCAACTCCATTTCCACGCCGCACACTGCCGTCGACACTGCCTGCCTATTTGGGTTGACAAATGCCCCCGGCTTTCTCGATCCGTCCTGACCGAAGTCGTTCTCGCCAGATCACTTCAGCCGCGATGACGCCGAAGTCCGCCACGATTTCGCACGTCGTCCCTGATTGCGTTCACGGAACGAAATCTCCTGAAACGACATCACCGGCGAAAAGAAACGCTCTGCCAAATACCCCATCAGCGAACTCCATTCGCATGATGGCCAACGAATCGTCCAGCATGACTTTACGTCAATCGACGGGGCCGCCAATCCACACCTTTCAACGACCTGCGACCTATTTCCCCCCCATCAATATTTTTGCGACAGAATAATATTGACACATTTGTGTTAACGACATATTATATTATGAGCTGCAATGAAACGAGGGGAACAAAGAATGCCCTCGGCAAGAGATTGATCGTTTTTTAAAAAACAATTCAGACAGAGAAAAAATGCCTTGCAACACGACCCAATTGCGATCTGGAAAAATGGAATGTTCTCAACAGACTCTACAAAACAAGGATGTTGGCCAATCTGGCCAACATCAAATGCAGCTCAAGTCCTACGAAACAGGGATGTTTGCCAACTTGGCCATGTTGGCCAACAATTTTCCTGAGTGGCGTTGATCGCAGAATGGGTTGGTTGATCGGACCGCGCCAAAGCAGCGACGATTCGTTAGCAACGACATTTGAGTTGCAAAACGTCGGCACCTGTCCTATCACGTTGGGAAGTCAGGTTCCGAAATCCAAGGGAGATTCGGTGTGAAACGAAAGTGTCTCGGGCTCCTCGTTTTAGCGTATACGCTGGGAATCTGTGCTCGTCTGCCCGCCGATGAACCACATCGAAGTCCGTTCGCAGTGGCTGTTTCCGCAGATCAATCGGTTTGCCTGACCGCCAATGCCACCGCCGGATCGGTCAGTCTGGTTGATCTGTCGACGATGAAAGTGCTTTGTGAACTCGCCATCGGACGCGGCCCCAGGGAACTGATCTGGCTGGACGAAACGACCGCTTTAGTCTGTCTGTCGCAGGAGGACTCGGTCGCCGTCGTCAAGCGCGAGGGAGATCAGCTGACACTGATTCGAAAGACGAATGTGGGCGACGAACCGGGAGGAATTGCCATTTCGAACGACCGTCGTCGGGCGTTCATTGCGCTGGGTGGGGACGATGTGGTCGCCGTATTGGACCTCGCAAAACTGCTATCAAGTGACGATGCGGCGAAGACCGCGATCGTGGATCGGTTGCCGGTGGGAGGAATTCCGCGGACGCTCGCGGTTTCTTCCGACGGTCGCTGGCTGGTGACTTGCTGCGCCGTGCCCTGCGAGGTTTTCGTACACGACGCCGAATCATTAAAACCTGTCAGCGCTCGTAAGATTTTTGACGGTGGCTTTAATCCCGGCCGTCCTGCCATCACCGGCGACTCGCAATTGGTCATCTTGCCCAGTGCGGTAAATCGGGCCTTTTCGGTGACCGCAGGCATGATCGACATCGGTTGGGTAATTGACAATCGGCTATCGAAGCTGCCACTTCCTGACGGCGAACCCGGCGATCAAAAACAACTGGGACTGGATATTCGTGGTAAAGCCGTGGGTGACGCGAACTCGGTGGCCTTCAGTCCTGACGGAAAAACGCTGGTCGTCACCTGCGGGGGAACTCACGAGCTGCTGGTCATCGACTATGCGACGATTCCCTGGCCGTCGGGCGATCCAGGCGATTTCCTGCCCGAGGCGTTGCGAAAAGATCCCTCTCGCTTTCGACGGATCAAGCTCGGTGGGCGACCCGTCGACGTGCAATTCATCGATCGCAGCCGCGTGCTCGTGGCGAACTATCTATCCGACACATTGCAGATCGTCGACATTGAAGCCAATCGCGTAGCCAACACAATCGCGTTGGGATCTCCGGCGGAACCCAGCGATGTTCGCCGCGGAGAAATCGTATTTTACGACGCAGATCGCTCGCTGCATTCCTGGTTCAGTTGTCACACCTGCCACACCGAAGGACATACGTCGGGACAAGTATTTGACACTCGCAATGATCAAAGCTACGGAACTCCGAAATTGATTCCCTCGTTACGCGGAGTCGCAGATACGGGCCCTTGGACGTGGCATGGATGGCAGACCGACCTGAAAGACGCCATGCGACGATCGTTGCAAGAAAGCATGAATACCGAACAGCCCATTTCGCAGGACGACGTGGAATCGCTGACCGCTTATCTGACCACTCTGCAGCATCCCGAGAATCCTCGATCAAACACGGTGTCACCCGCCCTGACTCAAGGACGCCTCTTGTTTGAACGAAAGGCAGGGTGCGCCAAATGTCATTCCGGCTCCGAATTCACCACACCCGAAATCTTCGATGGAGCGGTTGAAGATCCCAAAGATCGCAACAAACAATACAATCCCCCCACGCTGAAGGGCGTTTCCACTCGTCGACGCTTTCTCCACACGGGCAAAGCCAAAAGTCTCGAACAGGTTCTGACCAAATATCATCGCCCCCAGGAGACCGCCGGCGAATCACTCGATGACAACGAGCTTTCGGCACTGATTGATTACCTGAAATCTCTGTAACGCGCATGTGGGTCCGCAGTGAGTCAATAGAATTGGCGAATGACTAGACACTGAGATAGAAACGGATCGGTTGAAACAGGTTCCCTTAGGTTCGACAGGTTGCTACCATTCGCCAGTGCTGGCCGCCTGTGATCAATCGATCGGGAGTGGTCTGTGGATCCGGCCTTGTTTTCCAAAAGGGATGGACTGGCAGGGCGGTCGCAACGGGTTGATCGGCGGAAAAGTGGGCTTCATCGCAGCTTTTCGTGCCACGCCTTGAACAGAATTCGTATGGTCAAAATTCGTATGGTGGAGTCCACGGAGAGAAATCCCGACACAACGGGCTCGGAGCTCCATTGATGATCTCGCATTTGTGAAACAGTTCCAGGAGGAGAACGTCTTGATCTTAAAGTGTCTTGTCGCAGGAATATTGACCCTATCGTCAGCATTCTGTTGTTTCACACTTCACGGAGCAGAAGCGCCCAAAGTTATGAAGATCACCACTATCGAAGGCATCAGTGAGTATCGGCTGGAAAACGGATTAAAAGTGTTGCTCTTTCCCGATCCGTCGAAACCGACGGTCACCGTCAACATGACCGTGTTCGTCGGATCGCGGCACGAAGGCTACGGTGAAGCGGGGATGGCCCATCTGCTGGAGCATATGCTGTTTAAGGGCACACCCGACCATCCTTCCGTGCCCAAAGCCTTGCAGGCCCGCGGTGCTCAATTCAATGGCACAACCTGGCTTGACCGCACAAACTATTACGAGACATTGCCCGCCAATGACGACAATCTGGAATTCGCGATTCGGCTCGAAGCCGATCGCATGCTCAACAGTTATGTCAAAGGCGAAGACCTGGCATCAGAGATGACCGTTGTTCGCAATGAATTCGAACGTGGCGAAAACAACCCGCATTCGATTCTCGGCCAACGCATCATGAGTGCCGCGTTCAACTGGCACAATTACGGTCAATCGACCATCGGCAATCGCGCCGACATCGAACGAGTACCCGTCGAAAGTCTGCGCGCGTTCTACAAAAAATACTACCAGCCCGATAATGCGATGCTGGTGATCGCGGGACGATTCGAAGAGGCGACGGCCTTGAAATTCGTCGGCACCTATTTTGGAACCATCCCTAAACCTGAACGAGCCTTGCCCCAAACGTATACCGAAGAACCGGCTCAGGATGGCGAACGAACGGTGACGCTACGCCGCGTCGGCGAAGTCAGCGTCGTCGGGGCGCTGTACCACATTCCTTCGGGGGGACATCCCGATTTTCCCGCCATCGACGTGCTGGAATCGGTTCTGACCATGACTCCGTCGGGCCGGCTCTACAAGGCCTTGGTCGAACAGAAAAAAGCGGCCAGCGTTTCCGGTGCCGCTTACGCGCTGCACGACCCCGGCGTGTTGCGATTCATGGCCGAAGTGGCCACTGGTAACTCGCCCGAAGCGGTCCTCGACGGTCTGCTCGACACGTTGCAGTCCGTGATTGACCAGGGAGTCAAAGACGAAGAAGTCGATCGAGCCAAACAGCGTTTGCTGAAGCAGCGCGAGCAGCAGGCCTCGGATTCACAGCAATCGGCCATCGACCTCAGCGAGTGGGCCGCACAGGGCGACTGGAGGCTCTATTTCATTTACCGCGATCGGTTGGAGCAGGTCACGGCCAAAGAAGTGAATCGCGTCGCACGGACCTACTTGCAACCGAATAACCGCACCGTCGGCATTTACTATCCCACCAAAGAAGCGCAACGCACCCCAATTCCCGCGACTCCCGATCTGACAGAGTCCATCGGCGAATATCAGGGTCGAAGCGACACCTCGGTCGGCGAAGCATTCGATGTGAATCCGACCAAGATCGAAACACGCACCACGCGGCAGATGATCGAGGGGATCAAGGTCGCGTTGTTGTCGAAGAAAACACGAGGAAACACGGTCGTGCTGCGGCTGAACCTGTGCTACGGCGACGAGAAATCGTTGTTTGGACAGTCAAAAGTCGCTTCGTTCCTGCCATCCATGATGATGAAGGGCACGAAGCAATTGACGCGGCAGCAATTGCAGGATTTGCTCGATAAGAATCACGCCTCGATCGGTACTGCCAGTTCTGCCGGCGAAGCGACGTTCGAGATCCAGACGAAGCGCGACAAGCTGGTCGCCGTGATCGACATTCTGCGGCAAATCGTACGCGAGCCGATTTTCCCCGGAACCGAACTCGACATCCTCAAGCAAGGCCATCGTGCGGGCCTCGAGCAGGGCCTGAATGACCCGCAGCAGTTGGCCCTCAAAGCCGTACGTCGTGTCCTCAACCCCTATCCGATCGGCGACGTTCGCTATTACCCCACGACCGAAGAAGAGATTCGTCTGACTGACGAAGTCGACGTCGCGGCCGTCAAAAGACTGTATACCGATTTTATCGGGGCTCAGGCCGGTCAACTGGTGGTCGTCGGCGACTTTGATGAAGAACCGACGATAGAAGCCTTGACCAGCATGCTGAAAGGCTGGAAAGCCAAGCAGCCCTACGAACGAATTCCTCGTAGCGAAATTGTCGATGTGAAGGCGGATCTGGTTCAGATTTCCACGCCCGACAAAGCAAATGCGTTCTACTTTGCCGGCGGTGTCATGCCAATGCGAGATGATGATCCTGACTATCCCGCCTTGGTCATCGGCAACTATATCTTCGGGGCCGGCGCACTCTCGTCGCGTCTTGGCGATCGAATCCGTCAGAAAGAAGGACTTTCGTATGGCGTCGGTTCGTCGTTGTCGGCCAGCTCACTGGATACCCGTGCGACCTTAACGATGTATGCCATCTACAATCCGACCAATCTCCAACGGATCGTAGAGGGAATCAGCGAAGAACTCGAACGGTTCCTGGCCAGTGGCGTCACTCAGAAAGAACTAGACGATGCCCGTCAAGGATTTCTTCAGGGCCAGGAAGTCGCACGCACCGAAGATTCGAAACTCGCCCAAATTCTTGAATCGACACTGGTCGCCGATCGCACGATGGATTTCTATACGAAGATGGAACGACGGATCACTGATCTGACAACGGAAAAAATTCGTGACACGTTCCGGAAGTATATCGATCCCAAAAAGAT
The DNA here is from genome assembly GCA_903871875.1 of uncultured Schlesneria sp. Taxonomy (GTDB): domain Bacteria; phylum Planctomycetota; class Planctomycetia; order Planctomycetales; family Planctomycetaceae; genus Schlesneria. The sequence continues at coordinate 97,826 of CAIQIR010000079.1, read as the reverse complement.
CCTCACTGTCGTCGCGGGTGACTGGGCGGCCGCGAAGAAAGCGGCCGAGAATGGCTCGAAGAAGTGACGCCAAAAGGCCTGTCGATCAATCCGACTGCTCAGACCGACGATGTGGAGAGCCTTGCTCCCCACATCGTCGGTCGCGCGTCGCAGGCCTCAACATCGTCCTGTTGATCGGCGTAGTAATCGGATCCCTCAGCGGATGTGGACGGCCATCGCAGGATCTCAAGCACGAACGGCCATCTCAACAACGCGCCGTCGAGTCACTGGAAAGCGCCACGGCGGCCGTTGAGATTCACGAGCCGACGATGCCTCTTGCAGACTCAACCGCCAGTGATACGCCGGCGAACGAGAAGCCACAGCCTTCGCCGGTGACGACAACCGAGTTGCCCTCCAATCCGGCGCTGATCACAACGCCCACGGACGAGCCGTGGACGAAGTCCTTGGCAGCTGGCGTCGCTCCCTGGACGAGAGATAGTCCCAGACTAACGGCCGATTTCAAATCGGCAGGCCACGACGAATTGACCGATGTCGAAGCTCGGCGATGGTTGGAACCAGTGGCAGGGCAGCCGTGTGAATGGTCAACAGAGTTAATCGGCAAACCGACTCGTCGCGTGGCGAGGTTTCATGGCCTCGCCAGACTGCGTGCGCCCTGGCCGACCGACGCCGTGCTTCGCCTGACGCCATTCGATGTGACTGATCTGACGTTGTATTTTTGGAATGGCCTGACCGGAACGGCGTTCCACTATGACACCGCTCGCCAGACACCCCGTTGGACGGCGTTCGAGATGACTCGACCCGATTCGACCGCAAAACCCGTTCGCGGAGGATTGCTCACCACAGACAACGGCGCCTACGTCAGGTCGACACCCGGCACACTGGATATTCGACAACAGGACAATGAACTCATATTGGCTCGCGGGGACGTGATCCTGATGTCGGTCCCCCAATCGGGTTCGCCCACGGAAGTCGTGATCGAGGGACAATTTCGACTGCGCGGTATCTCCATGTATCGCGGTGCCCCGCTTCATCATCGGGCCGACAATTCACAGCCGTCGCTAATTTCTGGCCCCGCTGCCACATTGCCGTGGATGATCCCGACCGCAGGCCATGCCCGTTTGACTTCCAACGCCGATGGCTCAATCTCTATGGCCGCCGAATCATCTGAAACGATGGAAACCATCAGCCTGCCTTGGACAGGGTCGCAGGAACGGGAATCAGCGTTGCCCACTTCCGGCATGTTCGAGACAATCATCTGCGTCGAATCCGCCGATCCTGGAACCGGTTTTTTTCTCGGCGATCATGCCGGTCGTCCGTTGCAACGACTCGGATTTTTTCGCGATGTCTCGACACAAGAAATCACGTTTGGACTGCTGCATCCTGACGAACTTCGCACCGATTCACTACCCGCTTCGAATGAATCAGTACCGCTCGTGTTGGCGACTTCGGTTTGGCTGAAACTGGTATCCGGCCTTGGGGTGGTCCATGTGCTGGCGAGTGGTGATGGACGCCATTGGGGCGATCTCACGGAAGACGTTGCACGCGAGGCCGCCAATCGCGACGTTCAGGGTACGGTGGGTTCCCTCGGCCTCTTCAGCCTGCCCGGCCCTCACGCCAGAACGATCCGTATCCGTCACATTCAAGTGCGGGAACTGAGGGCAATCACAGATCTCGTGGATCCTGCACTACGTCAATCCGTCACACCATTCACGGCCGATCAACTGCAAGATCCGACAACCTGGATTCGCCGCATCAACGAAGTGCGACCGGCAGCAGTTGACGAATCCCGCTGGCTCGCCGCCAACGTCGTGGTCGCTCTCTCACAAGATCCTCCCAAGGAATTCGCAGCAACACTTCTTCATCGCCTGGTGACGATCGGAATCAAGTCCACCCGATCATTCGAACAGAAGTGCGAATTGCTCCAGCAGGCCGGCTTATTGTGTGCACCCTTGGACGAAACGACGGCCAAACTGACGGAAGGATGGTACGAAGAATTGGGCTGGCAACTTGCGGAATCGGATGATCCAATCGGATTGCCAAAGCTCCGCTCTGCCTGGCTTCGCACGCCGATCGAAACCAAACATCGAATGCCCTCAGTGTGTGAGCGATTGCATTCACACGCGATCATTCAAGCCATTTATCGCCATGACTGGCCTACTGTCTGGTCGTTAGCGCAATCGGTTTCGTATTGGATTCAGCCCGCAAATCCCGATGCCCCGCTTTCAGAATCCGCCGAGCAACTCGATCGTCACGCGCGCTGGGCTCAATCGTTGGTCGCGGAAACCGTTCCTCAGCTCGATGATGGAACGGCCGCAGTCATGCCGGCCCGCTTGCGACATCCATTCATCCCGATCTTCAATAAGGCCGCTTACAACTTGCGAGCCGAGTTGCAAGCCGCTTTAGCAGACGGCAACGACGAGGACGCCTGTCGCATCGCGATGTCGATTGATCCCGGTGATGTACAGGGATTGCTTCCCGAAATCGACGACCGTGATTTGTTTGTCTCGCTGCCCACGGCCCTCGCGATCGCCCGCAAATCCTCTGCCGGATTCGCAGCCACGATGGCGCAGAAGTTTGCCCCTTACGGCCTTATCCGGGTCCGCGCCGCCATCAATCGCCGCAACATCCCGGCTTTGCAAGCGGCAACTTTGCAATTCATGGGAACCGATGCAGCACGCGAAGCTCATGCGTGGCTGGGTGATCTGAATCTATCCGTGGGACAATTCGGAACCGCCGAGCAACATTTTTGCGACGCGCTCGTCGAAGCCAGCGATCAACAGCGGGAAGCACTCGAACCGCGGTTAATGCTGGCCCGCGCTCTCGGCGGCCGTTTGCCATACACCTCATCGATCGACAGTCCATTTTTCTCGTCCGCACGACCAGTCGAATTCAACGGCCAGTCAATTTCCGCGACGGATTTTCGATCGCTGATTAGCACTCTGAACACCCGCATTACGACTGTCGATGCAGGAAAAGAAACCGGCCACCCAAGCGTCTCGTCAGTGCCCCAAGGTGCCTTCACACTGGAACATCGAGCGGCTTTCAGCGGTGACCTCGGCAACAATCCAGGCCGATGGGAATACCGGTTCGGAGATCCCTTCGGTCGGCAATTGACAGTCGCCACCGATGGCCGCCAGGCCTATGCCAGCAACCGTTTTCAGGTGACGGCGTATTCAACTATCACGGGACAGCAGCTCTGGACACACGGCCTGGGCAACGAACAGGGCAACGCCTACGCGTTGCCATTCACTCCCATGCGACCACTGCTTTCCGGTGATCGACTGTTCGTCCGGCGCCTGACGAAAGCCGGCGTCGAACTGGCCGCCTTGAACACCAATCACGGCCATCTGGTTTGGCGCCGTCAGTCACCTGACAGCGTATTGACGGATCCTACGTTCTGGAACGGACAACTGTTCGCACTGTTAGTCAGCAAGCGAGACGACGACCAGGTACAAGTCGAGGCCGCCTGGTTCGACCCCAAAAACGGAACGGTCACCGCCACGCATCCCTTGTTTCGCTTACGCGAATTCCCTGACCATCAGTACTCGGGACAACTGGTCGTCAACGATCGCTTCGCGGTCTGCACGGTCGGCGGTACAACGGCCTGTTTTGATTGGCAAGGCCAGATTCGATGGTTGAGACGCCACATCCTGCTGAGATCACCGGTCGACGAACTCGCCGAAGATTTTCGCGTTTCACGACCGGCGATCAAGGATGACCGTGTCATCGTCACGATGCCAGGAGTTCGGGAACTTCAATGCCTCAATCTTGAAACGGGACGCACAATCTGGGAACGCCCCATCACTCATCTCCGCGGTCTGGCCGGCATAACCGGTTCCAACGTCATCGCAGACACCACGCGCGGTCTCGAGGCTGTCGATGCGACGACTGGCAAACTGCTCTGGCGTTATCCGCTTCCATCACGGTTGGAAGTATTTCAAACTGACGAACAAACCGTGCTGCTCGCGAAACGAGCGGAATCGACGGACAATAAATCCAAACCCCTTTTGATTTGGCTCGACGCACAATCGGGACGGGAACTCGATCAATCGATGGTCGAGGTCAAAGGCCGCGAGCAGTTCCAGCTTGGCCCACTGTTCTCGGCCAATGGCAAATGGTGGTCATTCGTGGGCGAATCCTGGCGGAATCCTCAACGTGAACTGCATGAATTGATCCGCATTCCCACTGCCGCATCTGAATGAATGAAACCGCGACAGCCGTGATTCGGATTTGTATCTTGTTCGATTCAGTCATCACTCTTGATCGACCAAAGATATTGCTTGATCGCTTCGAACTGTTTACGAGCGTCTCCCCCTTCGATCTGTTTCACTGCTGTCGTTCGCAAGTCAGGTGCAAAACGAGGCATTCTCGACGCCGCATCGTATCGCGGAGGATCGAGCAATTGCCGCTGCGCGAACTCAGGCCGCAATCGATTTCGCGTCAGCGCGAAATTGATCCCGAGTGCGATTTGCGTTGCCGCATCACCTCGTGGAAGTTCCTTGCCGACACCGTGACACTGCCGACAATCGAGACCACCGTCGCGCTGCGTCAGTCGTTGACCCAACTCGATCTGATGGGGATCAAGTTTTTCTGGCAATGACTGATCAAAGGCGACACCATGCTCGGCCGCCAGCGCATGCGAAACCAGTTCGGCATAGGCTGGAAAACTCGGCATTCGAGCGGTTAGCCATGGCCTGGACTTCTTCGTCAATTCCCCTTTCAGCAGTTTCGCAATCCAGGGTCCCTGCAATTTCTCACCAACCCATGTCAGCTGAGGCACCGTTTCAGACATTTTTCCAGAACCCTCTTCGGCCACAATTTCCGGCCAAGCCGATGACGAGGCATCACGTGCGTGGCACGCTGTGCAGCGCAGAGTCGATAACACACGGGGCAGCGCGACGTGATTCGATCCATGCTGCGATGCCGGCTGTTTGGCAACCGTCGTCAAAAACTGTCTGAGTGAATCGCGTTCGCTGTCGCTCAAGGAGAAGCCAGGAACATTCCTCGCGGTGGTTTCACGATCCGCCAGACACCCCTGTGTGACTTTCCCGGCGAACGCGGAACGCACATCGGCCGAGGCCAACTTGTCGGTCGACGACACCTGATGACAACGATCACAACGTTGCTGCGAAAACAACTGTTTCCCTCGCGTGGGATCGCCAGCCGGCACCGTCGCCAAAGCTTCGGGCGTGCCCTTGGAATCTCGTTCGATGTAGGCCACAAGTGCTCGCGATTCATCCTCGGTCAAATGAAAATCCGGCATGTAGCTGCCCACATGATGTTGCTGGGGCGCCAACAGAAATCGTTCCAATTGACCAGATCGAAATTTGCTTTTGACAAACTGCAGCGACACGCGATTCCATTCGGGATTGGGATCGATCGTGGCGAGCGTGTGGCAGGCAATGCAACCCAATCGCTCAAAGAGGACCTCCCCCTTTTCAAGACGACCGTCGGCCACATCAGCTTGCACAGCCAACGATTCGTGAGGTTTTTCTGCGGCATCTCGCAAAGAACCCAGATACGCGACGAGATCGCTCAATGCCGCGTCGTTCAACGTGTCAACCAGACGAGGCATCGTGGCATCGGATCGAACATGAGTAGGATTGCGCAACCATTTCGCCAGCCAATCGAGATTCACACGCGAACCAATTTCGTCCAACCGCGGTGCCTGTCGCAGTTGCTCGACTGTTGCCAAGGATTGGCCGATGTTGGGCGAGTTGTCATCGGACTGATGGCATTGCGAACACTTGTGCTTGGCAAACAGAGACCGTCCTGCGACGAACGTTTCGTGACTGATATACTGTCTGTCAACGATCGTTTCGTGAAATAACGAGGTCGCGGGAACCGCCTCGCAGGGGAAGCGGTCAGATTCCCACATCAATCGAAACCGCGATTGTGGTGAAGTCGCCGTCTGACTGATGCGAATCTTTGTCATCCCTTTCCGCAATCGCAGGACGACATCGCGCTCGGTCAACGGGTGAATCGATCCGTCGATCTCGAGTTGTGCCGGGCTGTCCGACACCGCACTGAAATGATACTCGCCAGAGGTCGGCACCTTCAGATAGCCTTCTGCCACGACCGCTTGCCCCGAGGGATTCGAGCCACGTGATTCCAAGTCGGTCCAGGCCATCATTCGCCGGTAAAGCGGCGCCGGCAGCAGCGGAGAGGTCAGTCGTACACCCGGTAACAATCGGGCCAGCAACTCGGCCCGTTCTCGATCGGCCGCGGATCGATGGATTTTCTCTTCGGGGATCACCTCGTTCGGAATACCATTCAACGTGAGATAGGCCGTGTTTTCGATGGCCGCTCCGTCAGCCGCGTGCAATGAATAGCTGACTCCAACCTGGTCGACAGGCTTCAGGTCAGGGATTTCGATGAAGACGGTTCGGTTGTCGTCCAGCAACGTCACCGACTTGGGATCGATCGGATCGCGGCCGACTTGCCCTGGAGCCGACGGCCTCAGATCAGGCGAGCCGTAAGTGGCGGACCAATGATAGTTCCATTCCTCCAGCTGGTAATTATCAATCTCCGTCGCCTCGTCACGCTTCAACGGCCGCGAGAATGTCAGAGCGATGCCGTTGCGATAGGTTTTCATGCCGACGAGCAGATCCACGGGCAGGCCCGTGTAACGGACACGCTGAAAACAACCATCGTTGACCGCACTGGTCACCCATCCTTTGAGTCCGGTCAGATAAAGGTGTCCATCTTTCTTGTTGAATCGACCGCGATGAATGCCCGATGCGAAGGTCATCGGCAATTCGGTCGATCCACCATTCATCGTCACCAAAGGTGACCGGCGCAAAGCAATCGAATCGTCCGATGGATTCACCGCGGCCGCAGACCAACTACCGCCGGCCAAAGGTTCTCGCAGCATCACACGCAGTTCACATTGTCCATAGGACAGGTGCAACAGCTGATTCGCCAGCGGACCCCACTGGCCGGGCGGAACCCACACCTGACCGCCGCAACTATTATCCGCCAACCGCGGAAACCAGCAGAAAGGTCGTTCAAAATCGGTGGGCACGGGCGAGCGGTGATGCGACATCATCGCTCCATAGAAGCCACCCTGACGAACCGCAAAGACACCCGAAGCGGGTGTCCATTCTCCCTCTTGCGGGGCGACCGTGATCTCGTCGTTGGGGCCAATACCAATGCCGTTTGAGTTTCGAAAGCCGGTTGCGAAGACGTCGAGCGTCGTCCCATCGGCCGAGACACGCAGCAAACTTCCATCGTGTGGAATCGCTGAATCGCAATTTCCCTTGATGTAGTACAAATTCCCCGCGCGGTCGGATTCCAGGCTGGTCACGTACTCGTGGCCTGCCAGCGAGACGTAAGCATCGTTGTTAAAATTCTCGTAGAAGTCGGCCTCGCCATCGCCGTTGGAATCGTGCAATCGCGTGATCTGATCGCGGCCGACCACGTATAGGTCCATCGCTTCAGCAGGCGATTCGCCACCGTTTTTTCGGGGCATTAACTTCACACCCAACGGCTGGAATAAGCCCGTCGCAAATCTACGCCAGGTGATTCGTTTCAGCGTCTGGTCAATTCCGTCCACCAGCCACACATCTCCGTGCAGCGTGCAGACAAAGGCTCGTCCGTCTGGAAGGAAGTCATGTCCTCCGCAAAACATTAATGCTCGAAACGGATTTTCGAACGGCAGAGTGACCGTATCGATCACGAACGGTGCGCGAATGTTCGAAACTTCACCCGTCGTGACCAACGGCTCACCCCAAAGGGTCGGCCCTGGCTTCGACAGCGCCACCAGATCTTCAACCGGCGGAGACGCTGCAACCAGTTTCTCAAAGCTCGCGGCATCAATTGCAGGCGCGGCAATCAACAGCTTGACGGCGACAGGCTCGGAATGAGGAGACACCAAAAGCACATGGCTTTTCTCCGGCCCAGAACTTAACGAGGCCGATCCTGCGGGCGCGATCAAGCGCACGCGCGAGGCTTCCTCGGCAATCAGCATTGAAAGTGGAGTCGTTGACGCCCCAATCAACAGCGTGCGGCTTAGAGCAGCCACACCATCTGCTTCTTCCAGCCAGGGCGATTCCAGGATTTCTGTGCGGGCTGCGACGACGTTATTCGCCTTCGTGTCTACTGCTTGTCCCCCCACAGTGAATTTCATCACCACCCGTTTTCCGTTTCGATAGAGGCCTTCGTAATGAGCCTCCGTCTTGGGCAATCTGCCATACCGGCTGCTTTCGCGGAAATTCGAGAATTGATCGGTGCGAGTCCATCCTCCTAATAATGGTGTCGAAAACGTCACGTCTCCTTCGATGCGGGGGGGCACAATGATGCCGAAGCGAGCCGCATCAAATCTGACAAACCCGGTCCACCCGGCCGAGGCTCGCATCAGCTCGCTGTCATAACAGATCGAGGCGGTCCGGTTGGCACCCAGCCGTACGACAATCCCTTTGTAGACAGTACCGCCAGCTCCTGTGATGGAGCCGCTGAAGAAAGGGCCGGTGTCCATCTGACCAAATCGGTCATCGCGGGAATCCTCTTCCGTCCAGCGGAAACCCAAGGCGTCTTCTCCCCAATGCCCTTCCAACTTGGCACGCACGGAATTGTTGGTCGTCGCCGCCGACGCACTTCCCACAACCGCCGGGCTGTTTCTCGTAGCATCGTCGAATTGCTTCTGCCCAAACAACTCGTCCAGACGCCAAAGACTCAGCGTCGATTCGTCGACCACAAACGCACGTTCCGAAAACGCGGCGAACGAACGAACGCCACGTGAAATACGAACTTCATCCAAGAGACCGGTACAACCGAACGGCTGATCGACCAGACTGGCCAGCGCCAGACCTCCAGACACCGGCTTCATTTCGGTGCGATGATGAGCTTGATTCGCCACCTGTTGCCCATCGACAAACAAGCGGATTCGATCGATCTCCAGGACCATCGCCACATGGTGCCATTTTCCGTCGCAGATCATCGAATTCGAGTGACAGTGATCAGGTGTGAAGCCGGGCACGTAAACCGTAAAATTCCCCGAACCGGCCATCGTGAACAGCTCCCAATGAGTTCCCGACGACTTCAATTCATGTGCGACCAGAATGTTGTAAGGCGATTTGTCAGTGAGCTTAGTCCAGCATTCCACCGTTAACGGGAACTGACGGAATTCGTCCCGCCCGGCGACGTAGACTCCGCCCGCTCGCCCCTCCAGCGCCTTACCAAATTTTCCTTCGGTCAATCGCGGAATGTTCGCATCTGGTACTGCAGCAGCGGCTTTGATTTGAGCGACCGGGACAGGTGTCCGCATTTTCGGTTTAGGCCCCGCTGGTTTTCCCTCCAGTTGCGGCAACAGCCAATTGAGTCCATCCAGGTTGTCATGTAGCCGTTCTTCGGCATCGTCAGCGGTATGCCCCAAAATGCCAATTGGGCCCGAGTACCCGCTGTTTCGCACCACTTTCAGCAATTCGAGATCGAGGTCACCCTCACCCAATTGCAAAATCTTCTGACCTAGGCGGTCCCCACCTTTGACCATGCCATTCAGATTGAGCGTATACAGGTACGGCTTCATCTGTTGCAGCAAAGCCGGTAATCGGTCGAGATGATCATGTCCGTGGTGCAGGTTATAGACGATTCCGACATTCGGCAGATTAAGTTCTTGAATGATGGCAATTTGATTTTCAGGCTCACCGAACCAGCCCCCGTGGTTGTAGAGAGCGACTCGGCAGCCGATCTTCGCGGCTTCTTCAGCGATCGGGCGAATTCGAGCCGCTTCATCACGGACCCGCTGTTGTTGTTCTTGCGGCGACTTCGTCGCTTCACCTCCACCCGTGACCCACAACTGTGGCGTGACTTTGTGACGTGCGAACACTGCCAGTGTCGATTTGGCTTCATCATTCAGTGACGTCGGAAACCACCAGGCCGTCAGTTCGATATGGTGCCGTTTCAGCGCCTCAATTTCCGCATCGAACGTGGGAATATGTTCGCTGCGATAGTCATAGGCAAATTTCGAAAACCCCAATTTCTCGAGCATCGCCGCGCGTTCTTCCGGTCCCCGTTTTTTGGAATCGAAGGGAACGATACACCACGCAACGAGATTCTTTTTTGCGAACAGCTCATTGCCATTCGGCTCGGCGGCTACCGTTGGGCAGACTGCTTGACTCAGAAATGAGCTGAGGCACAGCATCGCCATGAAGAGGCGCTTCGTCATCGTCAAATTCTCCGAAGATTCAAAATCGAGACTCCACTAGATAGTACTGTTCGTCCATCTCGTCGTCAGCCCTGGCACGCTCACCGAGTTGGCGTGCTTGATAGAGCCCGCTGAAGAGATGACTGGCGATTCTCTGAACTCATGGTCACGGTGACCGTCAAAGAATCGTTGAAACATTGTGACTATGATTCGCACTCGGGTGACAATACCAATCGTCAGTGGCTCAATCAGCATGCACTGTCGCAAATCCCACAGGGTAAACGAATCAGCCATTTTGGACAGCCAGAAGCCCAGCCGACGATCGGAACGGGACTTACTGGAGGCCGCCACAACACCGTCTTCGGTACGTGCAGTGGCAACTAGTAGAATGAAAGTCTCGGGAGCTATCATCCGCTCTTTCCGAGATCTTCCGCGTCGCCGACCGGCGGCTCGGGCCTGCTCTCTATCAGACTTCGACCGAGACAATCTCGCCATGACGGCGCATGGTTGATCTCGATTCGATAAACTTCGCGCTGATCCACAAACGAAGTTCGACGCGCCCCGGGGAAATGGACGGTTATGGCTGACACGGTCTATCTGATTGATACTTTTTCGCTGATGTTTCAGGTGTTTCATGGTATTCCGCCCATGACAAGCCCGGCGGGTTTGCCGACCAATGCCGTGTTCGGTTTCAGCCGTGATCTGATCGCCTTATTGAAAGATCATAGACCGACATGGCTGATCTGCGCAATGGAATCACCTGGTCCTGGCATTCGCGACGCGATTTACTCCGCCTATAAAGCCAATCGCGCCGAAATGCCCGAAGACCTGCGCCCTCAGATCGCGTTGCTGAAGGAAGTGATTCAGACATTCGACATCCCCTTGATCGAGCATGCCGGGTGGGAGGCTGACGACGTCATTGCCACTTTGACCCGGCAGGCGGTCGAACGCGGACACACAGTGCGGATCGTGACCAGCGATAAAGATGCCAGACAACTATTAGGCCCCCAAGTCCAGATCTATAACTTGAGAAAGAACACTTATCTGGACGAGGCCGGTCTGCTGTTGGATTGGGGCATTCGCCCCGATCAAGTCGTCGACTTTCAGTCCCTGGTCGGAGATTCCGTCGACAATGTGCCGGGAGTCCCACTGATCGGCCCCAAGAAAGCGGCGGCCATGTTGCAGGTGTATGAAACGCTGGAAAACGTCCTGGCGAACTCCGACAAAGCCCCCGGAGAAAAGCTGCGTCAAAACCTGAAAACGTATGTCGATCAAGCTTACATGAGTCGCGATCTCGTGCGGTTGAACCAGCAACTTCCAATCGAATTCGATTGGGAAACCTGCAGACGCCGCCAGCCAAACGTGCCGGTCTTGCAAGAATTGTTTCGTAAGTTCGGCTTCCGCCGTCTGGTCGAAGATGTGCAACAGTTCTCGCCATCAGCGCCGGCCCTCGTCCCCGAGAAAAAAGCCCCCGTCAAGAAGGCCAAGCCCGCGACCAAGGGCCAACGCTCGCTGTTTGATGACGAACCATCACCTGTCGATTCACCCAACGAACTGAACGATCCACTCGTGGAAGCATCCACGGACAGCCAAGCAGTCCCCGACGATTCCTCGATCGGCGACGCACTGCCTTCAGTGATTCGTTCGTGGGAAACGATCGATACGCCGGAAAAGCTGCAAGATTTTGTGCTGGCGCTGCAATCACAACGGCGTTTTTGTGTCGATCTGGAGACAACCAATGTCGATTCGATGCGAGCGGAAATTGTCGGCTGGGCCTTCAGCTGGTCGGCCGGCCTGGGATATTACATCCCCGTACGCGGACCGGCCGGCAGCCAACTTCTGGATCCCCACGAGGTCGTTGAAGCACTGCGTCCGATCTTCGAAAGTCCCACCGTCGAAATCATCAATCAGAACATCAAGTACGACCTGACGGTCCTCAGCCGGGCGAACCTGCGAATTGCTCCGGATCGATTGGGGCTTGACCCGATGGTCGGCGACTACCTGCTCGACGCGGGAGCCCGATCACACAGTCTGGATGTCTTGATCACCAAATATCTGGGCGTGAAGTCGATCCCGATTTCGGACCTGATCGGCACCGGAAAAAATCAGAAATGCATGATCGATATCCCGGTTGACAAGGTCGCAGAATATGCGAGCGAAGATGCCGATCTATCCCTGCGGATCGCCGATCTGATCGAAGAACAGCTTCGCAAAGAAAATCTGTTCGATCTCTACTGGCAGCTTGAGCGGCCGTTGATTCCGATCCTGGCCGAAATGGAACAAACCGGAATTCGTGTCGATGGCGAGGAACTCAAGCAACAGAGCACCGCGCTCACTGCGCGGCTAGACGAAACGATTCGCGAGATCTATCAACTGGCTGGTCACGAGTTCAACATCGATTCGCCGATTCAACTTCGCAAAGTCTTGTTTGAAGAGCAAATGCTTCCGGTCCGCCGTCGTACCCAGACAGGCCCCAGCACGGACCAAGAGGTTCTGGAAGAATTGGCGTTGATCCACCCGTTGCCGGCCAAGATCACCGAGCATCGACATTTGTCCAAACTGAAGGGAACCTACCTCGACTCGCTCCCCAAACTGATTCATCCCGACACCGGGCGGATTCATTGTTCGTTCAATCAGGTGGTCGCCGCCACCGGGCGACTGAGTTGCAGCGATCCGAACCTGCAGAACATTCCGATTCGCACCCCCGAAGGTCGCCAGATCCGAAAAGCCTTTGTTCCGGGCGAGGTCGGTTGGAAGCTGGTCTGTGCCGATTATTCGCAAATTGAACTACGGGTTCTGGCCCATTTCAGCGGAGACGTTGCACTCAAACAGGCCTTCGCACAAGGCGTCGATATTCACACGGCCGTCGCGGCAGAAGTGTTTGGAATCGAGCTGACCGATGTCAGTTCCGATCAACGCCGTGTGGCCAAAGCAGTGAATTTCGGTGTGATCTACGGCCAAAGCCCGTATGGATTGGCCGCCGCGCTGGGCATCGAGAAAGAGACAGCCGCCAAGTTCATTGAGGACTATTTCACGAAGTATGCCCAAGTCAGCCGATTCATTGACGACACCTTGGCGACCTGCCTGGCGACGGGATTCGCGACCACGATTTTGGGTCGTCGTCGTGGGATTGAAGGAATTCGCGCTCAACGTGGTCCCAATCTTAACATGCCCGAACGAACCGCCGTCAACGCGGTGATTCAGGGCTCGGCCGCCGATTTGATGAAGCGGGCGATGATTCAGGTCCAAAATCGATTGAAGCGAGAAAATCATCCGGCTCGAATGCTGCTGCAAATCCATGACGAGTTGGTATTCGAAGTCCCAGCGGACAATGTCGCTTCGCTGGTCGATCTGGTCCGCTACGAAATGGAACATGCGATGTCGCTGGATGTTCCGCTGGTCGTCGACACGGCAGTGGGAGAAAATTGGTTGGAAGTCGAGTCCGTGTGAGTCGCAAAATCGTCACCAAATCTCCTCTTGCCGAAATTGCAACAAATTGATCTGCTTCGCGCGTACGACGGCACATCTCAACATTCCTTCGCACGGGCGTTCGTCTGGGCAGTGTGTGGTCGTCGAGACTTTGTGTCCGCTTCCAGCTCGGCAATTCACTCGCGTTCCCATTTCCAATTCAACGGGATGATTTTGACAAAACTCACGCGGCGAAAGGATTCGGCCATGCGACGAGTTCTGGTCTTGGTGTCGCTATGCGTCTTCGCCCTGACCAGCCGTCCACTTTGGGCTTGGAACGACCTGGGGCACATGACCGTGGCCCGGATCGCTTACGAACGGCTGACTGATGGTGAGCGTGCTGCCGTTGTCGCGATCCTGGGACATCATCCGCACCTGAGCGAAATCCTGCTTAAGGATCGCCCTGCGAATGCTTCCGAAGCAGAGTGGATTTTTGTCCGAGCGGCCACCTGGCCCGATCATGTCCGTCCGCCGCGCGGAGCCACACGAGAACCAGTCAATTCGCATTCGATCTACCGTTTTCACCATGCCACCTGGCACTATGCGAATTTCGAATATCGAGCAGGTCAGCAAGAGACGCGCCTTCCTGACCATCCGCTACCCCATCACCCGTTGCCATCCCATCCTGCCGATCGTACTGACATCATCGACCAGTTGGATCATTCTTATCTGATCGTGCGCGGGACCGAACAAGAACAATCGGAACCGGAAGTCGAACTGAGCCCGGCGGAAATTCGTGCCGTGCGAATCTGTTGGCTAATTCATCTGATTGGCGACATCCACCAGCCACTACATGTCGCGACACTGGTCGACGATCGAATCCCGCTGTTGCAGCATGGGGACGAAGGCGGAAACAAGCTGGCCATTCGCATCAACCACACGTCGGCACCGCGAAATCTGCACGCTTTTTGGGACGACCTGTTGGGTACCCATGCCCACTTTAATAAAGTGGTAGAACTGGCGGAGATGTTTTCCCGCGACCCGCGATTGGCCTCGGCACGTCTGCCCGAGTTCGCCAGCCACAGGCAAGCTTGGGAATTCGCCGAAGAAAGTTACCAGGCCGCCAAAGAGATCGTCTATCAGAATGGCCATCTTCATTTCGCGCTCTCATCGCGCGTCGAATCGCATGAACTGGCAGCGTCGGATGTTCCGGTGCTATCCCAACAAGCGTTGGATCAAGCCCATGCTCTGGCCGTTCGGCGGATCACCTTGGCCGGATATCGACTGGCAGACCGCCTGAAATACATCGTGTCGCGCGACGGCAACCGGGGCAGCCAACCAGGGATCGTCGGTCCCCCGCAAAATGCGTCACCAACCCGTCGATTTGTGCGGTAGCTCTTCCGAACGGCAGCGAGTCGCACTGCGCCGCTGACCCGAGTGTCAGGCCAGTTTACCCACAACCCAAAGACTTACGTTGGGCGAGACGTCGCGACGTCACCATCACGCACGTTGTCAAAACCAAAGATGACGAATCGTCTGTGGAACTTCGCTTGAAATCTCTCCAACTTGTCAGCCGCGATTCGAAAACCTGTCTGGACACGATTTCCCAGATCGCATAAAGACGGTCCCTCATCTCCCAACTCCCGTCAATTTAATCGCATCGGCGTGGTTCCAAGACCGCGTCTGGTTTCCGTTTTTCCCTGGGCCAGTCGTGTCATTGGTGCAGCGTCCCCATCTCGATTCCAAGAGAACGTTAGATGAAGTATCGATTCGTCCTCTCGTCGCTTGTATATCTCGTCCTGTATTCGATATCGCTGACGGTCGCCTTCCTGCTTCGCTACGATCTGGAAATCGACGCCGATGTCAGCAACCGATTGGTCGAGTCGCTTCCTTTGCTGTTACTGATAAAGATCACGGTCTTTACAACGTTTCGGGATTGGCAGCGTCGTCATCGCTACACGACGCTGAACGACATCGGGGCAATCGCCGCGACCGCGACGCTCAGCTCACTGATCATGGCTGCCGCACACTTGTCAGGCATGTTGGAACATAGCCTGCCGCGTTCCGTGATCGCCATCGACTGGATGCTGACCATTCTTGCGACCTGTCTCTTGCGCGCCGCCATTCGCTGTGGCGTGGAGAGTTCACAGTATCGTCGTTCGCAACCACGAAAACTGCGAGCGATTGTCTACGGCGCCGATCCCAAATCGATTGCCATCCTGCGCGCATTGCAATCGGTCAAATCGGAATACAAAGTGGTCGCCCTGATGGATTTGTCGGGTCATTCGGCCAAATCGTTGATTGGTGGGGTCCCGGCCGTCACGTCAACTCGAGGAATCTCACAGATTGCTCGCCGATTTAAGGCGAGTCATTTGTTGATTCCCAGCGGCATTCCTGGCAAGAAGGTTCGCGAATTGTGCGAGGATTGCCAAGGCCATGGGCTGACTCCCCGTGTCATTCCCGACGTGAATGAAATCGTGGCCGGCCGCGTCAAACTGACCATTCGTGACGTCACCATTTCGGACTTGCTGCACCGCGAACCCACCAGTCTCGATATGGCGAGCATTTCGGAATACATCACGGAAAAGACCGTGCTGGTCACCGGTGCGGCCGGAAGTATTGGATCCGAATGTTGCCGCCAAATCGTCAACCTCAAACCCAAAGTCCTGATTTTCGTCGACCAGTCCGAATTCGGCATGTTTCAGATCGAGCAAGAACTGGTTGCTCGCGATATTACGGACGTCGAACTGGTTTACATTGTTTCTGACATCAATGATCAGGTAACACTGGGACGCGTGTTCGGCGAGTACCTGCCTGATCTGGTCTTCCACGCGGCGGCGTACAAACATGTACCGCTGATGGAACATAACGTCCAGGTCGCGATTCGCAACAACGTGCTGGGAACGAAATCAGTCGTCGATCTGGCAGATCGTTTCGGCGTCGATCGGTTCGTGATGATTTCCACCGACAAAGCCGTTCGCCCGACCAGCATCATGGGGTCGTCAAAACTGATCGGTGAGAAATATCTGCAAGCGATCGCCACAAAATCAAAAACCCAATTCATCACCGTGCGATTTGGCAATGTGTTGAACTCGGCCGGCAGCGTGGTCCCGACATTCCGACGTCAAATTTTGGAGGGCGGCCCTATCACGGTCACTCACCCCGAGATGACGCGGTTCTTTATGACCATCCCCGAGGCTGTTCAACTCGTGCTGCAGGCCGGGGCAGTGGGAGAATCGGGTCAGGTGCTGATCCTCGACATGGGCGAACCGGTGAAAATCATGGATCTGGCCAAGGATATGATCGCGCTGTCGGGCCTTCGATTTCCCGAAGATATCGACATCGTGTTCTCAGGCTTACGACCGGGCGAAAAAATGTACGAGGAACTGTTCTACGGCAACGAGAAGACGGCCAAGAAAGTTCACGACAAAATCTTCTGCGCCGAACCAGAACCGATTCAACCGCGTACCGTCAAACACCACATCCTGATGCTGGAACGTGCGTCACACGGCAGCCTGCAGGAAGCCCGCGACGCAATCCAATCCGTCGTGGCCGAATACATCAACGGGGACTTTGCGAACGAAGAAGACGTCAAGACGACGGGCGTTCGTTCAATTCCATTGCCCAAAGCCTTCTCGCAGCGAGCGGCCTAAACTCGACCGGGCAGGAGTGGCATCGCTTGCGTCCTGCGCTCTTCGCGGGGACACTCGGTAGGCGGTTGTCGAAACTGGTCAGAATCACTAGCGGGAATTGTCATGCGGAAGAATCCGGTCAAAGCGGCGTTGAAAGCAGGGTTACCTCAAGTCGGAACCTGGTTGTCTCTGGGGAATGTTTTTGCAGCGCGTCTGATGGCACGCGTTGGTTTCCCCTGGCTGACGGTGGATCTGGAGCATTCGCCGATTGGCTGGGATAGTGCCGGACAATTGTTTGGCGCGGTGGCGGACGCGGGATGTATTTGTCTTGCTCGAGTTCCACGCGGCGACCACGACTACATCAAGCGTGTGCTGGACGCTGGAGCACACGGGATCGTCGTTCCGATGGTTAATACCGTCGAAGAAGCGAAGATCGCGATCGCCGCGGCCAAGTATCCCCCGACCGGCAATCGTTCGGTCGGAGGTGGTATGCACGCGATGAATTTCAACGCGACCGCAGGCGACTATTACAAGTACGCCAATGACGAAGTCCTGGTCGTCTTGCAGACTGAATCACCCGAAGGTGTGCGCAACGCCGAAGCGATCTACAGCTTACCCGGCGTCGACGCGATTTTTGTCGGACCACACGATCTGACGTTCCAGATGCGTGGGCCGGACGGGAAAGACCCCTCGCCCGAAGAGTTCGAAGCGATGCTGCAGAAGATTCTCGCCATTGGAAAGAAATGCGGCACGCCAGTCGGCATTCACCTGCAAACGATCGAGGCGGTCGAGAAACGAATCGCCGAAGGATGGCAATTCCTGGCCTTGGGCAGCGAACTAAGATTCATGGTCACCGAAGCCCAGAGTATGGTCGAAGGATTGAAGCTGAAATCCGCGGGGGATCTGGCCCGGTATTAACCGCGATCGTCGACAACGCTGATAACGAAAACACCCGGCATGATTTTCTGCCGGGTGTTTTCGTTTTGCCTGCCGTTTTCGCGATGATTTCCTGTCGCCAGTCTCCGCGGACTTTCTCGCAACTCGGCTAGGGAGTCGGTTCGTCTGACGATGCCGCCGGTCGGCTGTTGGCGGCAGGTCGCGTTCCATTTTTGCGGCGGACCTGATTCAATTTACTCGATGACCAAATCAATTGTTGAGTACAGAAAGCCGTGGTCAAGGCACACGTTGCACCCTTCCAAATATCGGTTTCCGTGCCATTGATATAGGCACCCATATACCATGACGCCGCCGCGCCAGAAACCATCGTCAGGCCCAGCGTAAAGTAGAATTTGCTTCTCAAATTCTTCCAGGAATGTTTGGCCAATGCCGTGCGAGCCGACATCTGTGCCACCTCACGGAACGACTGCACTTCGTCGCGAACGGCATTCTTGTTTTGCTTGTGCGTCGGCTCTGCTTTCAAGTGAGACCGATCCGAAGAATGGCTCTCGGGAATGGTCAGCTCAGGCGATGAATCCTCGCTCGTGACCGAATTCCGATCATGACTTGCCTCTGCCGCGGCATTGGCCCGATCCGACGAAACTCGTCGCAGTCGCCCTAACAAACGAGCGAGTTGCGCTTCGACCGAGAATTCATCGTCCTCGCTCTCCGCTTCCATCGAATTCGATTCGACCGGTTCTAGTTCCGACAGCGATTCGGATTCCGTCGCCTCCTCTTCCGCTACTTCGTTCTCGGATTTGATCGGCGGCACGGACAGGGGGACAGGATCCACCGCAACCAATTGGGACAGCTCGCGCAATCGACGGGTCCACGCCGTTTCTTCTTCAACCGGTTCCTCGATCGCATACAACTTCCGAGGTCTCGACCGCTAAAGGCGAGTCCGCCGCCGACAGCGAAAACTCATCACCGACATCCGATCCGCCGGCCTCAGACGAATCGAATGACGACATCACATTTGACGAGACTTCGGATGACGATTGCTGGGCCAGACCTTGATCGCTTTCTTCAGTCGACACCGCTTCCGGCGGCAATTCTGACTGTTGCAACTCCTCGGTCACAGCACTGTCGAATGTCGATCCACATTCGAATTGCGTCTCTTCAGGCAAGTCGAACATCTGAGCGAGTTGAGCACGCAAGTCCGGCAGCGACAAGCCTCCCACTGGTTTCCCTGGAAGCGGCCCATTTGCAGGGGTGGCCTCTGAGAGACCTGAAGATTCGTGTGCGGACGTTCCCACTTCATTGGGCGTTTCCGTCTCAGGCAGTATGCCATCCGGCGAAGCGGTCGACGGCGTCGTCAAGAAGCCAAAACGTCGATTGATATCCACCAGCGTCGCATCCACTGAAGGCAATGACGATTTTGTCACGACTTCTTCCGGCATCGGTACCGTTACCGCTGCCGTTTCTTGCTCGAAAACAACATCGGTCTCGGCCTCGTTGGATAACGCGCCACCGCGTGACGCAGCCACGACAGTCGAAACCGGCGACGAGTGGGGGCCGCGATCCAGGCCGATCACCGGCGCCGGCACGAATCCACCGGGATCGCGATGATGGTTCGAAAAACCAGAATCCAGCTCATCGGCAGCCGTGGACGCTCCAAACTCGTAATTCCCCGTCCCCGTGGGTGGCAACTCGGTCGTGGACGAAGCGAAAAACGCGGACGACAACGAATCGGTTTCGGGCCTCAGACCATCAAATAAACCCGATTCGGTCAGCCTCGCAAAATCGTCAGTAGGTTGCTCGGCCGTCGAAATCCCCAGCAATTCTTCCACCGTGATCGGGGGAGAATAACTTGTTTTCGAACCACCTTCAGACGGCAAATCGTTCTGAGGAGAAACGACGACGGGCGTCACCTGTGCCTTCGCGGCAGAGATCGCTTCTCGATCCAATTGCAGCTTCTCACGCACCACTTCAAGCTGTGCTTGTTGTGTTTCCAGAGTCCGCTGCCAGGTTTCGAATTCCTCGGTCTTGCGACGAGTCTCGCGTTCGAAATTCTCAATCTGCGACTGCAGTTCGTGCTGAACACGCCGGCCAAGCAGCAGTTCGTTTTGAGCGTCAGTTAACTGGCAGCGAAGCTCATCGATCTCGGCGTCAGAAATATCGGACTGCTCATTGTCGTGATCGAATTCGACATGTCGTTCGAATTCAGCGTGTTGTTCTTCGAGCGAACGTCGAGTGGATTCCAACTCAAGCCGCAGCGTTTGCAGTTCGGACGCTTCTTCGTTCAGGCGCATTTGAGCCACTGTCTGTTCGCGAACTTGCTGTTCGAGACGCATCGACTCTTCTGATCGTTCGGTGGCGAACCGCGTTTGATCGTGTGTGATCTCCTGGCGGGCCGCCAGAAGTTCATCCTGAGCCACCGCCAGGGCGCGACGTTCATTGGCAACTTGGGCTTCGCGCTCCTGAATGTCCGCGAGAAGCTGCCGGCGTTCGGTCTCGAACGCCGCTCGTTGCGCATGAAGTTCGCCAAGTTCGGCTGCAGCTTGAACGCGTTCGGCCGCAGCAACGCGGCGTTCGCCTTCGTACTCGGACTGCAATCGTTGCACTTCGGCTCGATCGGCAACCAGGCGATCATTTTCAATTTGTATGCTGGCCCGGCGTTGTTCGATTGTCTCCAGCTGAGCCTTCAGATCGTCTGCCGTGCGACGATAGGCGGCGTCCCATTCTTGCCAGAGCGCCTTTTGCCGGGCGTGTTCTTCCACCAATTCGCGGCGAGTGGCCTGGGCCGTCGTCACCAGCCGCTCATTCTCGATCGCCAGTTGCGATTGCTTCTGTTCCAATTCGGCTTCGCGTTTGGCGAGATGAACCTCCCGCTCGCGCTGTCGTTGCGAATGACGAGTCAATTCACCGGCGAGAATCTTTTGTTGGCCTTCGCGGGCAGCGAATTGTTGTTTCTCTTGCCAGCTGACGGCAGACGGTGGAACTTCCTGGCGGATCGCCGTTTCCGCGGTCAATGCCTGGATCTGACGTTGAACATCCTGCAGGGCAGTCTCATCCGGATCCTTCAATTCGGGGACCAACGCCGCGGCTGGCAATGCGACCTCGCGAGGCGCAGGAACATGCCGTTCGGGTGCACGCCTTTCAGTCGGCTGCGGTTCGGGCGTCGGCGCGACCACAACTGCAGCCGCCAAATCATTCTCGGCTTGTTCCGAGTAATGGTCGCTCAACTCGTCGGCGGTGGCGAAACGGACAGCAAAAGTGATGGGACCAATGCTGATCCGATCACCGGGTCTCAAGGTCGTTTCCAAGACAACGCCGTCGTTGACCCAAGTCTTGGAATCCAGTGCCTTCAGCAACACCTTTTGTTCGCCGACCAGAATCATGGCATGACGCGGCTGCACGCCCTCGGCGGCAATGCGGATCGTGCAAGTGTCGCTCGTGCCAATCAAATGCTTGCCGAAGTCGAGAAACACCAGCGGAAGATGAGAATGCCGAGGCGGCTCCATCACCAAAAGGCTTCTGGATCGCACGGAGCTGCGCTGGCGGTTCTTCGAAGTCGCGATTGAGGTCATCATGCAGCACATTCCTCGACGACATTCTTCCCTCAGCCCAGACTCCGAGACGACGTATGCGATTCTTCGCTTGGGCCAAGAATGCGGCCTTTGACGATTGTGGAGTTTCTCACAATCGCCTGAATTAAGTCTGATAGCGACAAATCACGAGCACAGCCGATGGAAAGCGTCATTGTCGTTTCGGCTCGACCGATCCTTGACTTGCGTCTCGTCTCGGTAAATACGCACGGTGCGGGCGACGACGTCTGGGAATTGGCAGTTCATGACAATCAAACAAGACGGTTCAATTACGACGATCGTGCCAATTCCACAAACCGGTCGTCTTGGACCGTTTATCTGGTGCCAGAAAATCACCCGGCAATCACCTTTCGAATCCTTAACAAGCATACTACACGCTGGAGAATCTGCTGCCACCAATTGAACTTTTTGCTTCACACCTGATCGATCTGGTTGTGCCAGTCCCGGGGCGGTGTCATTCGGTTGAACGTGCCCCGACAAACAGTTCGGCGGCTTGTGTCCCCCCCCAAATCAAACCTGGATCGCGTTGATTTCATGGACAAGTTCCACGTCCAAAGTCGTCTCAATCGAGTACCTGCAACCGCCCACTTCGCATCGTTAACCGTTCCCGCTTGATTTCGACGAGCCATTCTCACAGAATCCAGCAGAGTCTCGGTGTCATTGGATCGCGCCGAGACAGAATCGAGACCGACTGCGGAGCGATACTCAGATGTCGATTGAACGCGCGGAAAAACTCAAAGAATTACTGACCGACAAATTTGTGGTGGTGGACGCCGATGTTCCCGAACTTCGCCGGTTTTCAAATTGGACCGGTAAGGTGCGAACCGTCAACATGAATTGTCGCGCTTTGGTCGAATTCGATGGGCCGGTTGATATCGGTTGGTATGACATCGACCCCGATTATCTGAAAGTGGTCGATGCGCCGGTAAAGAAAGTTGCCGCCCCCGCTGCCAAGGCTGCCCCCGCCGAATCCAAGCCGGCCGCAAAGCCGGCCGCTCCCGCGGGAAAAAGCCCTCTGGATGCGATTCGCGCCCAACAAGCGGCCAAAGCAGGGGGTGCCCCCGCTGCTGCCTCGCCTGCCGGCGCTAAGCCTTCGCCGCTGGACATGATTCGAAAGCAACAGGCCGCCAAGGCCGCCGCTGCAGGTACAACGGAAGTGGCTGCAGCAGCCCCCGCTCCGGCGCCGGTCGCAGAACCTGCGGCCCCGGTCGAACAAGCGGCTGCAGTTCCAGCAGCTGCTCCCAAGCCGCTCCCGACCACAGGGCCGGATGGAAAGCCGCTATCGAAGCTCGACATGATCCGCATGCAAGGTGCAAAAAAGTAATCGTCAGCGTCCTCTCGCTTGGCGACATACGGAGTGACGGTTCGTCACCCCGCCCGTGCCGATTTTGTCGGCGAGATCGTGGCATCTCTGGATGTCATCACCTGGATATGGCAGTGCACCCATGACCTTCACGCAACAGCAGAGCCAGAATCATTTCACGCGAGCACAAAAGTCGATTCCCGGCGGTGTCAACAGCCCCGCGCGCGCTTTCGGCGCCGTCGGTGGCTCGCCCGTTGTGATGGATCGTGCCAACGGTGCGTACCTGTTCGACATCGATGGCAATCGCTACATCGACTACATCGGTTCGTGGGGCCCCCACATTCTGGGACATCGGCATCCCGCGGTCATTGATGCAATCCTGGGGGCACTCGCCAAAGGTACTAGTTTTGGCGCCCCCTGCGAATTGGAAACGCAACTCGCCGAATTGGTCATTGACGCGGTGCCGTCGATCGAACGAGTGCGCATGGTCAGTTCCGGGACCGAGGCGACGATGAGCGCCATTCGTGTGGCGCGAGGATTCACCGGACGTAATGTCCTGATCAAGTTCGCCGGCTGTTATCACGGACATGTCGACAGTCTGCTGGTCAAAGCAGGCAGCGGCGCATTAACGCTGGGAACACCGTCAAGTCCCGGTGTTCCCCCCGGATGCACGGCCGACACACTGGTATTGGATTACAACGATCCTCAACAACTCGAACAGGCCTTCGCCAAACGCGGCTCGGAAATCGCCGCCGTGATTCTGGAACCGGTCGTCGGCAACATGGGCGTCGTGGTGCCTACGGCAGAATTCCTGCAGGCGTTGCAAACACAGTGTCAACGATACTCCGCACTGCTGATCTTCGACGAAGTGATGACCGGATTCCGTGTGGCCTACGGGGGCGCCCAGTCTCTGTTCGGCATCCGGCCAGATCTGACCACGCTGGGAAAGATCATTGGCGGCGGCCTACCGGTCGGAGCTTATGGCGGTCGAGCGGACGTGATGAACGTCGTCTCGCCCGTCGGTCCGGTTTATCAGGCCGGGACTCTTTCCGGCAATCCCGTGGCCATGGCCAGCGGCATCGCCACCTTGACCACCTTGAAAGAATCCAACCCCTATCCACGACTTGAGTCGCTGACACAGACTTTGGTTCGTGGACTGTCCGATTTGGCGACAAAGGCCGGAATCTCGCACACCGTGCCTCAAGTGGGCAGCATGTTCACGTTCTTCTTCAACCCCGAAAAAGTCACCAATCTGGCCGTGGCCATGAAGAGCGACACCAAAGCGTTCGCTCGGTATTTTCATGCGATGTTGGAGCGCGGTGTGTATCTTGCCTGCAGCCAGTTTGAAGCCAATTTCGTATCCGCCGCACACACCAGTGAAGAGATCCAGGCCACGCTTCAAGCGGCCGAGGCCGCATTGGCCGGCCTGAAGAACTAGCGAGTTTTCACCACTTCAATTTCTGTTCTTGATCGCGCCCCTGCCTCTAGGTGCCACTGCGTCTCTGATGCAGTGCTGCTCCTTTTAGGTCTCGAAATCAAGTTCACGACTTGATCCAAAGCGATCAATCAGTGGCCCTTCGCCGTTGAATCGGAAAACGCATTAGCCCTTCTTGGGCAACGAGTGATGACCGGCCCCATGTTCGTCGTCCGCAGGGGGGCGGTGCGATGCAAACACTGATAGCCCCAGGTTTTCGCGACTGAATTCCGGCAGGGGCATCCCGCGGCCACCGTTCAGCAGCGACAGGGCCATTCCCTTCAACAAACGGAACGGCGCCAGAATTCGATTCTTGAGCGGCACTTGGGCCGCCTCGCCCGTCACCCGAAACAACAACATCGTCACGTCGTCTTCCGTAAGATTGTCCGGTGAAAGCGAGGACACCTTGGTGACGATCCGGTCCAGCAGTGTCTCGGGTTGCTCGAGTTCCAAGTCGGCGACGAGCTTCAGGAACGGACCGGACCCCAGCATCTCGCCGTCCTGTCCGCGCGATTCAATGAACGCGTCGGTGTAGAACAGAACCAGATCGCCCACGTCGAGCGTCAGTTCCAGTTCGGCGTATGATCCATTTTCGAAGATGCCCAGCGGCAAGTCCCTCGGTCCGCGTGGTCGGCTTTCGTCGTTCGAATGAGTCTCCAGCAACCGCCAACGTTGATCGCGAACCGTATAAACCAAGGGGCAGGGATGCCCCGCATTGCTGAACGTTAATTGCCGATTCGGTGCCAGAAAAGTGGCCACCACCGCGGTCGCAAAACCGCCGGTATGATTGAGATTCGAAAACGCGTCGTTCATCGACGAAACAAACTTCAGTTGCTGAATGTGGTTCACATATCGGCGCATCAACAGCCGCAAATGATTGGCTGTCTCCGACACCGTCGAACCGTGACCACTGACGTCCGCGAGTAACAGTCGAGTGATCCGACCGGTCGCGCAGTTCGACACGTAATACACGTCGCCTCCGCTGTCGGCCTGCTGATAGGGACTGCTATAAACCCATGCGTCCAACCCCGGCAGCCGGACGGTACGCCGCGTCGCTCGATTACCACCCCAAATTTCCATGCAGGTCATCTCATGAGGCGAATCCGCTGGTTCCACGACTTCATGAGCCATGTCGATCTCCTGTCCCCATTCCTGACAGCTAATGGCCATGACGTCGCTGGGGCTGCGATTGCTTGTGAGAGCATGCCCCCCAAGCGACCTCATCACGTTTTTTCGGTTAATTCTTTATACACGTGCTCGATGTTCTCGGCACGCTCACGAACGGACACGCCCGTCCATTGCTGAAACCAGGGAAGATCAATGGTCCGTTTGATCTCTTCCAGCGATTGACCCACGTTGATCGCGTCTTGAACAGTCTGACGCAGTTCCACAAAATACCGCCGTTGGGTTTCGATCAACTTCGCATCCCCCCGATCACCATGCCCGGGGCACACGATTTTGATCGGCATGTTTGCCATCTCGGTCAACACAGCGAGCCAACTGGCGGTCTTGCTTTCACCAGTGTAATTGAACGCTCCATTCACGCAGCTGTCGCCCGTGAACAAAATACCGTGCTTGGGCAACCACGCAATCGCATCGCCCGCCGTGTGTCCATGCCCAAGATGAATCAACTCAACCCGTTGCTTCGCATCTTCGAGGACCATCTTCTTGGGGAAGTAAACCGACGGAATTCCATACTTGAGTTGACCATACTCGTGTGGCTTTTCCTGCTTCATCTTCTCAAATGAAGCCACTCCCTTGTTAAGAAATTGGTCGCGACTCGACTCCGAAGCGATCGCGCTGGCCCCATCGGCGATGAAGATGGGATTGCCGTCGGCGTGATCGCCGTGCCAGTGCGTATCGAAGACATACTTAATCGGCTTGTCCGTCGTCTTGCGAATTTCCTTAATCAATTCTTCGGCCTGATTGGGAAAGCTGGCCTCAATGACCAGTACAAAATCGTCGAACACAACCCAACCCTGATTGCACCCGATGAACTGCGGCTCCCACTGGGTTTTGCGAAAGAAGACGCCGGGCGCCAATTCGGTGACGGTCGTTTCGGTCGAGATCAATAGACCCGACGCCAACCCGGACAGTCCAAACATTAAACCGGCCGTCAGCAAGCCCACCGTGATCATGCGAATTCGTTGCGGATTCATCACGATTCCTGTTGAGTTGAACGGACACGGCCGAACTCGCGGCTTGGCAACAACGTCTATGGTACGTCACGGATGGCGATTGCAGAAGAATCACGATCTGAGAATCGTCATTTTGCGGTGGAGTTCGCCGGATCTCCCGTCGAGAAATGGCCGCGATCAATGGCCCAATCACGCCCGAAAATCCCCATCGTCGGTCGTCATCGCCAGATTTCAGCGGACGGCGAGGCGATCGAGCAGGCTTGCCGCCACATCGATTCCGTTCACGCGGCCGAACGCCTGCCACCCCGGAACCGCGTTGACTTCGATCACGTAACAATGGCCTGCGCGATCGTATAGCAAATCGACTCCCGCAATAAATGCGTTGGTTGTCGCGGCAGCCCGCAAGGCGAGATCGATTTCTGCCCCTGTTGGCTGATGCGGTTCTGCGATCGCGGCGCGAGAGACGTTCGTCCGAAAATCGTCTGGCGAACAACGACGCATTCCACCCAGCACCCGACCATCCAGCACAAGAATGCGGACATCAAAGCCACCATGATCGACGAACCGCTGCAAGTAAAGCACCGCATGCAGTCTCATTAACGTTCGAAACGTACGATGAGCGAGATCCAGATCGGTAACGCGAACAATGCCGCGCCCCTCAGAACCAAATAGCGGCTTCACGACGACATCGCCGCCCAATTGTGCGAACGCTGTCAGTGCATCACCTTCGTGTTCACAAACAATCGTTTCCGGTACCGGTAACCCGGCCGCCTGCAACCGGGCCGTCGTCAGATATTTGTCGACGGCGCATTCCAATGACTTCGGCGAATTCACGACACGCACGCCGCTGGTCTCCCAGCGCGACAGCAGATCCATGCGATAGACAACTTGTTCCAGCGAGCCCGGCGGCATCGTACGGACCAGAATCAAATCAAATCGCGAAGAGGACGTCGTTTCGACATCGGAAGTCGATCGAATTGTTGCCGTCGTCGTCGTGACGTTCGCCACCAACCGCTCAAAATCGAGCCGAGTGCACGCGTATCCACGCGAAATCGCCGCCCGTTCGAGATCGCGGAAATACCAACTTCCTTCGCTGGCCAGGATTCCGATGTTCAACGCCACAGCTCCCAAATCATGTCAACGAAGAACCGAGAACTCCGTGATGGCATCTGGACGAACTGCATGAGCGGCCCGTGAGTTTCTTAACGGCATTATTCCACGGGCGATTCGCCGTCTCTTGGGGACCTGCTTCGAGTCGACGGACCTGATCAGTTGATTCCAAACGACGTTTTCAAGACCGCTTCATTGACCTTGCCGGCGATATGAACCCGGCCGGTGTCAATGTTCTGAAAGACCACCTGGGCGGGACTGAACAGCAGAGGGTCGATCTTATAGAAGTCTTTGCCCGCCGCTTCGAAAATCTCGAGAAACGGACGACCGTATGAAGCCGACGACATCGACGGGACACGTTGGGCGATTTCGGCAATCGATTCATCGTCACCCATGACCCACAACGTCACGCGCGCACCGTACAGAATGGCATCGTTCGTTCGACCAATTCCTTCCAGATCGTTTTTCGCCACGGGCGGCAGGGGAGCAGTTCCATAAGCGCTGCGAACGCGATTGACGTCAAAGCCCAATTCATGCAACTTGTGCATCGCGGTTTCGACCGATCGTGCCACGACCTGCAGATTTCCCGCCATGCTCGAAGTCGGGGCGACGCACAACACCACATCTTCCGGCTCGACGTCGGTCGCCTGAGCGATATGTTCGAAGACATCGGCGTCAGGAAGCTTACTGGTCTCTAGTACACCAACGACCTGCTCGGCGTCTTCCCGATACCATAATTTGTCGAAGAGCGGCTCCTTGGCAGCCACGGCTCGCATCGGCCCCGAACCCATCGCAAAAAATTTGCCGACATTGATCCGCCAACCGGCGTACTGGCTGAACAGGCAGGCAGCCACGGGAGCATCCGTTTCCACGGCAATCTGCGGCCAGCCAATGTCACCGATCATACCCGGCGTCAACGAAACGTCGGCCAGGCCTGCCATGCAGATCGCAGCGAGCGCGATTCCCGCCTCGATCCCGCCTTCGGTCACCACGCCGAAATCAAGCAATAGCCCGTTGTTTTCGACGTCGTGACGCGCAATGCGGTAATCTTCGGGACTTTCGTTGATGTCTTCGATTAATTGCGAGGCGAGTTCATTCAGTTGGAGGTTCATTCAGCGGCCATCATTCAATTTTGAGGGTCCGGCGATCACGGCAGGACAGACGTCTGTGATTCACCCGTACCCCTGTCCAGGGGAAATTTCTGAGTCGGGAAGCGTAACTGGATGTCGTGCCGACAACAATCGCTCCACTGAATCCTGCGCCGAGAAATCGTTAATCCTGCGTCGAGAAATCGAACAGCTATCGTACCATATTATTCGGCTCCCTTTTTTTCAGGCCAGCCCCGGGTCGTTCAACGGCCGCGTCTCAAACGACGTATGCCCCTGAAGTTCGTCGCAGTAAGCGACACAAATCGGCGCACAGCAAGAAAACAGCGCTGCTCTCAGGCCTTTTCCCTCCGTCGGAAGGACTTTTCTACTCACAACCATCAAGCACGGCGAATTCCCGATAATTTCCCTCCCGGCGGCGTTTGGACAGTTGGTGGGGGCCAGAAAAAGTGCGATTGGCGTCTTGGCACCGCCAAGATACATTCGTCAGTACGGATTTGACTAACAGGCGCAAGCCATTGATAAATATGTCATTTAACGCAACCTGAAATTCACTCTAGCCAAAGTCTCGAGCAATGAATCACAAAGGAATTATTCTCGCCGGCGGATCCGGAACACGGCTGCATCCCCTAACGACCGTCGTCAGCAAACAACTGATGCCGATCTATGACAAGCCAATGGTTTACTATCCGCTGTCGACGTTGATGCTCGCCGGAATCCGTGACATCCTGGTGATCACCACGCCTCGCGATCAGGCGGCGTTCCATCAACTGCTGGGTGATGGATCCCAATGGGGCCTGTCCATCAGTTATGCCGCGCAGCCCAAACCGGAAGGCCTGGCCCAGGCGTTTTTGATTGGCGAATCATTCATCGGCAACTCACCTGCAAGCCTGGTGCTTGGCGATAACATCTATTTTGGACACGGTTTAGCACAATTATTGGAAAACGCCGTGAAGCGCACTGCGGGGGCCACCGTGTTCGGCTACTACGTTCGCGACCCCCAGCAGTATGGCGTGGTCAGCTTTGATTCCGACGGACGAGCAGTCGACCTGGAAGAAAAGCCCAAACAGCCGAAATCGAACTATGCAGTCACGGGACTGTATTTCTACGATAACGACGTGGTCTCCATCGCAAAGCAAGTTCGTCCTTCGGCTCGCGGCGAGTTAGAGATTACTGACGTGAATCGCGCTTACCTCGAGCGGGGGCAATTGACCGTCGAGTTGATGGGGCGAGGCTATGCCTGGCTCGATACAGGCAGCCACGATTCGTTGCTGGCGGCGGCCAACTTCGTGCAGGTGGTTCAGGAACGACAGGGGCTAAAGATCTCTTGCCCCGAAGAAATCGCCTATGGCTTGGGGTACATCGACGACGCACAAATCGAGCGATTGGCGGCTCCGCTCGCGAAAAACGGATACGGACAGTATTTGCTGGAATTGCTTCGCCGCGACGTCCGTGGACCGGCCGGTCGATCCTGACCAAAGCAGGGGATCTGGTTCCCAATTCTGGTGCCTCTGGACACCGCAATGCTCCTCTGTCGCTGTCTCTGCGCGCCCAACCCGACCGCTCGTCACCGCATGACAATTGCCGTAACATATTACTATACAGCACCTTGAAACCCACCAATTGTTACCGAAGCTCTCCCCGACCTGCGTCTTCCTACCGATGGTAGCGAATAGGAAGATTCTGCGGATTTTTTCTGTCGTAACGGCAATCTTTCTGCCGATGATGAACCTGAGCGAATCTTCGTGCGCGAACTGCGGTGTTCTGCGTGACGATGTCCCATTCGAGAAAAACGGGTTCTGCCCCGAATCCGACACCGTCAGTTCAAGGAGGAGAAGTCATGCGACGAGCGATTCTGGTTCTGTTGATGCTGGCGGCGTTCGCGGCTGTTGGAGGTGTTGCCCGTGCAGCCGGTGAAGGCCAGCCCTCCGATTGGGGCCGCTTCAACCATTACCCGTACGTCTACTACCCCCACAACTTTCAAGCCCCTCAGCAGCACAACAGCTTGTACAACCGGTATCCCCAAAGCCGACAAATCCCGGTTTACAACAAGGGCTGGTACAACTTTTATCCCGAAAAGAAGCCTTACCATAGCGGCCATCATTTCGTCCTCGACGTCTTTTAACGGACATCGCTCAGCGGGCCAAACAGCCACGCAAATGATTTAATAGAAATATGTTGCGGAATCTCGATACAGCGGGCGAATGGTCTTCATGACCACTCGCCCGCTGTCATTTTGACGGTTCTGTCGCCCATTTTTCGCCGGTGACCACCGGAGACCTTCCACGGGCACCAGTCGAAACATTTTTCCAGGCCCGCCCAGTTTCACCCGTAGACTTGAACTTCATGGCGGCCGCCGCTAAGACTAACCACTGGTTTTGGTTGCCCAACAGGGGTAGCCATGGTGCAGTGGGCTTAACGCAGGATGCGAGCCGGCTGTCCTTGAGGCATCGAGCCTTTTGATCTTGGTCTCCAAACCAATTTCTTGACTGCGGATTGAAAATGGATTCTGTGAGATGTTCGGCCAATTTGAATCGGTCCTTCGGTAGCGTGATCGAGTAATTTTTGCTCGTTCGCCAACCGTCATCTCCGGCTGTGTTCGGCCCAGAGAGATGAGCGCGGGTGACGCGTCTGATCTGATTCAATCCGACATCGCAGTTTTTTGGAACACGACTTCACGGTCGGCTGGCAATACGTCGGTCGGTCGCTGGGGCGTTGTCGCCTGAAGGTCGGCGTTGCCCGGCTGCGGAGGATTTTGCAAACACGTTAAAACGATCGATGTTGTTACCACTACTGTGATAACAGAACGACGGATTATTACGATTCAATAATGTTGTGTGTCTAGTGGACTCTTCAAATGATTGACTAACAGGAAGAGTTGACTAGAGTAGTCAGGGCTCTCGCTCGAAGAGCCGACCCATGTTGTTTGAAAAGGATTGACAATGGTTAGAATGCAAATGGTGATCGTCGCATTGGTGGTCGTTGTGTGTGGTTCAACGGCCGAAGCTCGTGGCCGACGTGCCATGTACCAGCCGGCTTACACGCAGTACTACAACACTGCCGTCCCCATGACAACAACCGCTCCGACCAACACCATCATTCAGACGAACTCAGTCGCACCAACGACCGGCGTTGTTCAAGCGAGCGCCACCGAGACCACCACTGCCCCCACGACCGCGACTCCGGCAACCGCCGCAGCCCCAGCAAACGCTCCTGCAGCAGCGCCCGCCGCTACCACCACCGCTGCGCCCGCGACGACAACCCCCAAGGTTGCTGCCGTAGGCAGTGCTCAATGGAAGGCCGAACAAAGCGCACGAATGTGCAGTGTCCAGCATATCGGTGGCGGCTTCGGTGGCGGCAGCTACGAAGGCAACGGGTTCGGTGCAACAGCCGATCAGGCAATCCGCAATTCCTGTTACTGGGGCCAATTGACGCCCATCGAAATTGGTGTCGCTCGTGGCGCCAACGGCTACTACGCCACCATCTTCTACCGATGAACCCGATGAGTATTTATATCCCTCGAATCTCATCAATGGTGTTCGTCAATCGTATTGAATTATATAACAGTGATAATTAACAGGTTACATTCCGTTAATTACTGGCATCGATACATTAATCGTGTGCGATGAATCAAAAATGGCATCACGCTGGACGTGATGCCATTTTTTCCGCGCGTTGATATCATCAATTGTGCGATGATTGATGATTCGAACGGAAGACGATTAAACCCGTCGGATGTTGCTGAACGGAGCGAAAGACGTCGGTGCAAGTCGGCGCCGATCCCGCACGAGATTCCGCCAGTGCCGGTCAACGCTACTGCGGAACGGATCCCGGGACGACTTCGACGTCGACAATGCGAGCGGTAGGCCGCTGCAGGTCGACCACGATCGGTAGCTGCGTCTCGGCCTTACCGACATTCCCCGCCACGTCGCGAACCATCACTCGGACGTAGAACTCGGAAGGAACACCAGCGCCGACAGTCCATTCGAACGATCCATTCAGATCGTCTTTCCAGCCGCTGATCGGCTCCCAAGGACCGT
Source organism: uncultured Schlesneria sp. (assembly GCA_903871875.1). Lineage (GTDB taxonomy): Bacteria > Planctomycetota > Planctomycetia > Planctomycetales > Planctomycetaceae > Schlesneria. Next base: position 64,987 of record CAIQIR010000079.1, on the reverse strand, counting down.
TCGGATTGGCGGCGTAATACAGCGAAACCGGCTTTTCCGCAGGATGTTCTTCCACGACTTTCCAGCGGATCAACAGGCGATTGATGGCATTGCCCTGACCCTGTTGGATCGGCAACATTTCGACCAGCGGAGCCGTCTGGTCGACGGCGATCACGATCGCGGGCGACTCGCCAGGAACCGGTGGATCGTTCGACAATCCCGCGCCGCTTCGAACGCGAATGGCAAAGCCATAAACGCCGTCACGAGGCACTTCCACATCGAACGGACTTTTCTGATCAGGATCGTCGCCGTATTTCCACCACTTGCGGCCATTGTCTTCGGTAATGAACAACTCCACTCCGCCGACGCCCGAAGGGCCAATGTCATCCAGCTTGTAACCGATCTGGAAGTGACGAGTGGCCACGACGCGCTGTCGTGAACTGAGGCGGCGCGGTTGGGGCTGAGGTTGTGGTTGCGGCTCGTAAGGCGGCGCCTGGACAAACGGCTGAGATTGATTTTGTGTCAAAACGGGATTCGGCGGATTCGGAATCTCTCGTCGGGATTCCAGGGATGCGTTCGAAAACTGAAACGGCTCGGGAGCTGTCGTTACCGGGCGTTCCTCAGGGATCTCGGACCGGCTGGTCGATGCCATTCGCTGCACGGGCCGCTGGTATTGGGGCGGCCTTCCGCGTGGAGTGATGATCGGCCCGTGATCGTCGGGTTCCACCGTGGCGTGTTCTTGCGGCAAAGAGGCCGACTGCAATTCTTGCCTGGTCGAATTGAGGTCATCCTCGGCGATCGGACCGCGGCGGGTCGGTCGCGTCTTGTCGTTGGGTGCACCGGCGGCCGCATTGACGCTGAGCTGTGTCTGGGAGTGACCGACATTGCCGGCGGTGTCCGCGACGGTCCCACGAATGCTTACGACGCCCGATTGGTTAACGGTCCAGGAATGTTCGCCAGTCTTCCGGGGGACCAGCGGAATCGAATCCCAATCCTTGGACCCCGAGGTTTGACACTCGATCCGCAGCGTGTCGATATCGAGGTTCGTGTCGGAAGCCCGCCAGTTCAGCTGCAGCTGTCCAGCCACGCTTTGTTCCAGCAGAATATTCAGCACCGGTTCGGTGGTGTCAACGACGACAATCAGCCCAGTCTCGTACGAACCACGGGGGGGATGCAGCTGATCCCGTCCGTCCAACGTCTTGACCGAGAACCAGTATTCACCATCACCAGCGGCCTGAAATTCGAATTTCCCGCCATCCGGGGTCAGGGTTTGAGCCAATTCCCATGTCGCCCCATGGTCCCGCGACACATGCAATTGAATCTCGCGAGCGTTCATTCGCTGCAAGGCGGTCGAATCAAATTTGAAAGGAATCCGAAACCGGGTTTTGTTGGTATGCGTGGGCTTCGGCAACATCGCCGCATCAACCGGGGTCTGCGCCAGCGCCACCCCGGCGATCACCGCCAGAATTTGGGCGATCACCCTGCAACCCTTGAATCGGCCGTCCATGACGGAACTCCGTTCGTCCATGACGAGCAATGCCTTCCCGATTTGAGAACCTCATCGGCGGCAATAAACCACACCGCCTCCATCGGACAGAGACATCTTTCGTCGCTATCGACGGAACTCGATAGGCAACTTGAACGGCCGGAATCGGTCGGACAGGATCTGGGTAAACCAGGAAAACTGTCCGATCGGCGGAGCGGAATAATTAATGGAAAGCGGCAGGATCAGCCGAATCGGGCCTGAAAATAGCGAACTCTACGCGAAGACCAGCCGCCACAAGGTGACCCCTGATCAGTAGCGACAAAGTGCGCAATCGTCCGCCTCGCATGGGAATGTCGACACGCTTCACAGCCTTCGGCGCAAAGTGTGGGCAACCAAAAACGACCGGCACACCAAAGCGAACCAGGAAAGCGACTACTTCGCGTTCTTGGCTTCGGGATTCAGATCGATAATTCCCGTCAACACCGGCGCATCAAATGATTCCCCGGAGGACCGGACACTCTGTGGTCGAATTGGCACATCGGCCGATTCGACGGACGTTGTCGGGATTCGGCGTAGCAACAACAACGTCACAAAACGCCCCGCCGTCGAAGCACCGAAGACCCACAGATAGGAGTTCGCCGACACGCCCAGACCATTCAGAATCGCGGCACCGATCAACGAGCCGACCGCCAGCGCCAGACTGTTGGCAACGTTGTACAACGTCAACAGACTGGTCCGTTCCGATTCCGGAATGGTCTCGAAAAACAGCAACACCAGAGCCAGTTCATAGGCCGCCCAGGCCGCCCCGGCAATCAGTTGCAGCACCAGCAGCCAGTAGTAGTTGTCGCTGATCGTCCAGCCGGCGGCCAGCGGCACAAGTCCGACAGCCCCGATCCACAACAGCCGATGGGCACCCGTAATGTGGGCCAAACGTCCCCACCAGGGCAGCGTCACGAACTTAGCGAAGTACGACATCCCGATCAGCACGGCATAGTGATGGTATTGAAATTTCAGCTCTTTCAGCATGTAAGGCACGAAAAACGGCCCTGCGATGAACACCCCGACCTGCATGACCACGGCAAAGACCAACAAGCGTCCAGAAGAGCCTCGGGAAAAGCGGTGCCATTGCTCACCCAGCGACAAAAACTTCATTTCCGGCGGGATCGGATACGGTTCGCTCTGTAGCGCCAGGCACGTGGTCGAAATGACACGGCAAACCAACGCCGTGGCGAACAAAGCGGCAAAAACAGGAACGTCGTTTCCAGTTGCTTGTCCCACCTTCAGCGCGAAACCGCCAATCAGAAAGCCGATCAACGTCGTGATTTGGCAGAGTTTGGCCCGACGTGCGAAGAACTTCGCGCGAATATGTCGAGGAATAATCGTCCCCTGCCAGGTATTCCAGGCGGGGCCTGTTCCGAGACTGGTCGCCCAGTACAACGACGCGACCATCAGTACGGCCGGCTGCGAGATGGTACCCGCCAACGCGGCGAGAATCAGCGGCACAAAACAGAGCGCCTGTAACCCCGAACACGTCACCACCCACAAGCGGTGTGAACCCAACCGGCGAATCGCAAACGGCGAGACAAGTTGCAGCAGACTTCCCGTCAATTGCGGAACCGTGGCGATAAGGGCCGCGAAGACTTCGCCCATCCCAATCGCAAGCACGAAGGCCTGAAGGTAGGTCTCACCAACACCAATCATCACCCCATAGGCTGAACCATCACCTACGCTTAACCGAAGATCACGTTTCAGGATCTCGCTGGGTGCCGAAACCCGACTGGGCTTCGCTGTATTGGCGGGATTGGTAAATCGATTCAAGGCCTCCGCGGACGACACGTTTCGCTCACTTTCAAAACTTCGGGAATTCGCTGAATTCTCATTCTCGGTCAATGCATCTGGCAGAGGCCACGGTCTCGATGAAGGTTCGTCGAAAAACACCGTAACAGTCTCTTTTGCGGTTTATCGATGTCCTCGTTCGGCCATCGTCATTCCATTTCACTATCGACCAGTTGGATTCGTTTTCTCTGGCGTTAAAAACGGTCGATGCAAAAAGGCTGCCACATCAACTCCTAACACGGATGATTCACCAGAGCAGGCATTTCACCGGGATTGTGGCACCTGTCGTGACCAGCATCAAATCTGACTGCAATCACCACTCGCCGCCGTTGCCTACAATCCCGGCAGTGATATCCTTGCTCAAAAAGGCCAAGAACTCGACTGCCCTCTCCATTAGGGATATCTCGCTCAGCAAGTTTTCGCGGGAATTAAGAAAACGTGATCTTCATGTCACCCTGCGAACCTGTTGCACGAACCAGATGACCGAAAGACCACGGATGAGACCCGAGAATCGTGCGATATACGTGGGGTGGCGGGTTCTGTCAAACCCAGCCCGTTTCGCAATGAGAATAAGGCCAATTCGCCCAAGATCATTGTTAATAATCCATGAATTCGAACATTATCTCACCACCACCGGCAACAGAAAGCGTTTCTCCTTGATCCAGATCGCGGTGCTGCTGCTGGCTCTACTGATCGGTCCGCCCGATTTGAATGCTGGCGAGGCTGCGACGCGGGGGCTTGAGGTTCTCCGGACGCATCAATTCCTGCCCCCCGATTTTGATAATGAGGTCTTCGTCAATCTGTGGACCGTGTGGCCCGAACCCGACCACGCGACAGCCGAATCCGCCGACGCGAATATGCGTCGGCAACTGACGTTTTCGTATTACGGCCTGATGCAGGCGCCCGACGATCTGAACGGCTCTCAGCCGGCGCTCGGTTACGCGACCGATGACAACGGCAATTGGTCGATGAACTGCCTCGCCTGTCACGGGGGTAAGGTCGCCGGAAAAGTGATTCCTGGCCTGCCCAATTCCCACACGGCCTTACAAACTCTGGCCGAGGATGTGCGAGCGGTGAAAATCAACCAGGGCAAAGCACTGTCGCATCTCGACCTGGGCTCGCTGCAAATGCCCCTCAGCACGACCAATGGCACCACCAACGCCGTCGTCTTCGGGATCGTCCTGGGAGCGTATCGCAATCCCGACATGACCGTCGATCTGCAGCGAAAGCTTCCGCCGCTGCTACATCACGACGTCGACGCACCGCCATTCTGGAACGTCAAGAAAAAACGCTCGCTGTATGCCGACGGGTTCGCTCCCAAAACGGCTCGTCCGCTGATGCAGTTCATCATGCTGCCACGCGTCACTCCGGCGCAACTGACGGCTTGGGAGCCGGATTTCGAGGACATTCTCAGCTGGATCGAGTCACTCGAGGCGCCTCGATATCCATTTGAGATTGATCAGGAATTAGCGTCGCGCGGGGAAGTCGTCTTCAACAAGAATTGCGCAAGCTGCCACGGAACCTATGGTCTACAAGGACATTACGAACAAAAAGTGATTGCGATCGACGAAATCGGCACCGATCCCGTCCGATTGAAATCGCTTTCTCCCGAACATCGCAACTGGATGAAACAGGGATGGCTCAGTCGTTTTGGCCAGGATCCGGTCGAAACCAATCCCGAGGGCTATGTGGCCCCGCCACTCGACGGAATTTGGGCCAGCGGGCCCTATCTTCACAACGGTTCGGTTCCCACGCTGTGGCACCTGCTGCACGCCGATTCGCGGCCGGTGGTTTGGAAACGCACGGAAAACGGCTATGCCCCTGATCGCGTGGGGCTCGAAATCGAATCTTTTGAGAAAATTCCAGCTTCCGTCAAAGCGGCCGCACACCACCGCAGATATTTCGATACGCGGTTACCAGGAAAAAGTTCCGCCGGACATCTTTATCCCGAAACGCTCAACGAGGCGGAAAAGAGATCGGTTTTGGAATATCTGAAAACGCTGTAGGAAAATCAGTATTGACAAGATTTTCCCCGTTTCCATCGGCAATCTCGGTGGAATTCTACGGAACTCCCGTGCCACAGATTCGAGGCGAGTTTCTACCGGATGACGCATCGAATTGTGCTTGAATCTTCGATCGAGACGTTGCGTCTCGACGGGTCAGATCGCTTTCGAGATCGAGAATGATGCTAAAATGCCGTCAAAACTTCCAATCAACGGTTGAATGGAACGCTATGACACGTTAACTTCTCCTTCCCCCCGAATCTGGGGGTGGTTGTCGGTTTGTGTTTGTGCATTTCGGTTTAAGGTTGAAGTTGTGATTCCTAACACTACTACGTTTTTGAAGGCCTCGGATCGTGGCCCCGCAGGAAATCATCAAGCCAAGTGGTATGTGGTGGACGCGGAAGGAATGACGGTTGGTCGTTTGGCTACTCGATTGGCCACCGTCCTGATGGGCAAACACCGACCCGACTATACCCCACACGTCGACACCGGTGACTACGTCATCGTGGTGAACGCGGATAAGGTCCAGTTCACGGGCGGCCGAATGGCCCACGATGAACATCCCAACTTCACCACGAAGATGGCGAAGAAAAGCTATCAGTGGTTCACCGGTTGGCCCAGCGGTCAACGAAACATTACCGCCATCAATCTGTGGGAAAAGAAGCCCACCGAGATTCTGATGCTGGCCGTCAAGCGAATGTTGCCCAAGAACGCCTTGGCAACACACATGCTGGCCAAACTGAAGTTGTTCGCGGGTCCTACCCACACGCATCAGGCGCAACAGCCATTGCCGCTGCCCTCCTATTTGATGCCGAAATAATTGATATTCTGTGAATGAGGCTTGGTTTCCCCTTTTCTATTTCCGTTGAGCATGGATCCGATGGACGACACGACTGTTGTTGCTGATTCGACTGAATTGAATTTCTCCTCGACACCCGAGGCAGTGGTCGCGGTGCCCGAGCCACAAGTCGTGAAGATTCACGGCAAGCTCGACCGCAATGGCGTGGCAATCGGTACCGGACGCCGCAAGACGTCGGTTGCTCGCGTTCGATTGAAAGCGGGTAACGGTGCGACGTCGGTCAACGGACGTGCACTGGACGAATACTTCAAGAACATTCGCGATCTGCAGATGATCGAAGCCCCCTTGCGTGCGACCGAAAAACTGGGTCAAGTCGACCTTTGGGTTCGAGTCAACGGCGGTGGGACGACCGGTCAAACCGGCGCCATCGTGATGGGAATCGCCCGTGCATTGGAAGCGATGAACCCCAGCTTGCACGCCTTGCTGAGCGAAAACGGGTTCTTGACCCGCGACAGCCGCATGGTCGAACGTAAGAAATACGGCTTCAAGAAAGCTCGTCGCAGCCCGCAGTTCTCGAAGCGATAAGGCAAATTGCTGGCAAGCGACAACCCTGCCAGACATTTGGTTTTGTGCTGACAATCACCCCGCCGGAATCGACTCCGTGCGGGGTGTTTTTCTTAAAGCACCTGAGCTCGAACGAGCGACTTGTCCGCGATGTTTCCCCTGAATTGACGTTGCCTTTTCAGGTGGCCGGTCGTGAATCTGGACGGTGGACCGTCGACATCGATTCGACAGGGTAGTTGCCAGGTGGACTCGCCGTGATAATTGTGCAAATGACCTGGCCAGCGCTGCAGCCTAAGAATTCCGCGGATCGAAGGCCTTAGACCGAAGCCCGTTGACTGATCGACTTGAATTCGGCTTGGTCGAGCGAGAAACAAATCGCGGATGTGTTGGGAATGTTTCCATGAGCTTCGGCCAGACATCGGCGTCGCAGCGGACTTACAAGCCGCTCCTGCAGCCAGATCTCAAGCTGATGCTGATTGAGAACGATCTGATCGGGCTACAGCAGTTCTGTGAAGTTCTGAATCCCGCGATCGTCGCCGAAGTCTTGAGCGGACTGGATTCTCAATCGACCTGGCGAGTCCTGTCGTCGACCAACATCGAGCATCAGGCCGAGATCTTCGAATTCGTCGAACCGAAACAGCAGATCGAACTGGTCGACTCCGTCGATCGCGAGCATTTGTCGAAGCTGATTGAAGCGATGTCACCCGACGATCGCCTCGGTTTGCTGGAACACATGGACGAAGAGCAGATCGAAGCACTGCTCCCGTTGATCGCGCAAGCCGAACGCGACGAGATCCGAAAAATGCTCTCGTACCCCGAAAATTCGGCTGGTGCGATGATGACCACCGAATACGCTTCGCTACCCGAGGACATTCCGGTCAGCGAAGCATTGAATCTGCTACGTCAACAGGCGCCGAACCGTGAAACGATTTATTACGTGTTCGTGGTCGATGCGGGCCGTCATCTGCAAGGCGTGATTTCGCTACGTGAATTGATTATGGCCCGGCCCGCCGCATTGCTGGCGGATGTCATGACCAAAGACGTGGTGTCGGTCAACGTGAAGGATGACCAGGACGAGGCGGCGAAACTGATCGCACGCTTTGACTTGATCGCGCTGCCTGTTTTGGATGAAGACAACCGTTTAGTCGGGATCATCACCCACGACGATGTGCTGGACGTGATCCAGGAAGAAGCGAACAAGGACGCCTATTTGCAGGCCGCCATTGATCCGCTGGAACATTCGTACTTCTCGACCCCACTGCTGACTATCGCCTCCAAACGCGGCGTGTGGCTGTTGTTCCTGTCGATTATGGCTTTGGTTACCGCTCGCGCCTTACGCTCGTTCGGCGATGAAGCCGCGTCGCAACCTTGGCTGGAATGGTTCTTGCCTCTGGTGCTGGCCAGCGGTGGTAACACCGGTTCGCAATCCGCCACGCTGGTCATTCGCGCGATGGCCATCGCCACGATGAATTCACGAGACAAAGTTCGTCTGGCCATTCGAGAATTCTTGACCGGCCTGATCCTCGGGCTCACCTTGGGAGTGTTCTCGTGGCTGGCGCTCCAGGGACTATTCGGGCGTGATCCGATTCAGTCCGGCGTGGTCGCGTTGACAATTGCCATGGTCGTGACCATGGGCAGCGTTGTCGGTTCGATGTTGCCCATTCTTTTCGATCGTCTGGGCATGGATCCGGCCATCATGTCGAACCCGCTGATCGCTTCGCTGAGCGACTTTATGGGCGTCGTGATCTATTTCAGCGCGGCGATCTGGCTGCTGGGCTGATCATCCCGTGAATATCGCGATCTGAAACCTTAAGATGGTATTCCCGGCCAGCCGCCCAGTGCCTCTGGCTTCCCTCGGCAAGTTCCCGTTTCTTGAAAGGAAATCCCGTGAAAGCACAAGATGCTCTTCAGTTATCGATCAACACCGGCAAAATGATTTCGATGGGCTACCTATCCGATCTGACCGATGCCGAGATGATGAAACGACCTTGCCCCGGCTGCAATCACATCATCTGGCAGATCGGGCATTTGATCGCCTCTGAACGCAGCATGATCGAAGGGGTCTGCCCCGGATCAATGCCCAGCCTGCCCGCTGGCTTCGCCGAAAAGTACACCACGGAAACAGCCAAAAGTGACCAGCCAGCGGACTTCCATTCGAAAGCCGAGCTGCTGGCCTTGTTCGAAAGTGTCCGGGCCGGAACGTTGACCGCCTTGTCGAAAATGAGTGAAGCCGATTTGGATAAGCCCACCGGTGTCGAGTACGCACCCAATGCGGGCGCGATGTTTGAACTTCAAGGCAGTCACTGGTTGATGCACGCCGGTCAATGGGCCGTCGTCCGCCGTCAGTGCGGCCGAGCTCCGATGTTTTAATTGACGGATCGCACGATCACGAGGGAATGGCGATTCGTGACCCCCGAAATGCCGGCAATAAAGAGGAGCGGTTTGTTCAATTCCTCTTCTTGCCGGATATGATGGGTTTGTGAAGTGAGCGGGATGTGGCGGAGGCTTGTATGCGTCGAAGTTCAGCGGGTTGGTCGGTCCTTTCTGTCCTGGGATGTTTGCTCGTTGCCGCCTTTTTTGTGTTGGGAAGATTACCCGCCAAATTCGACCTGCTCGCGCCGGACGACGCGGTCGAGCAGCCGTCGACTTATTCGGTCGGTGTCGCTCAAACCGATATCACGCCGGCTTACCCCGTGCGGTTGAACGGATTCGGATTTCGCAAAACCGAATCGGAAGGTATCACCACACCAATCTGGGCCAAGGCCCTGGCAATATCTGATCGCCCGACAACCGAACCCGTGGTGTTGGTCACCGTCGAAAACCTTGGTGTGCCCGCAGCGATCTGTGACGAAGTGGCCAAGCGACTCGAGGCCAAAACCGGTCTAAAGCGTTCTCGGCTGTCAGTGACGTCATCGCACACTCATACCGGTCCGATGATTCGTGGCGTGACGCCGACGATTTTCGGCAGCCCGATTCCCGACGACCAGTGGAAGCAGATCGATCGTTATACGGCGGAACTGACGGATCATCTGGAACAGGTCGCGCTAGCGGCGCTGAACGATCGCCAGCCCTCGCGATTGACCTGGGGCATCGGCAGTGTGAAATTTGCCGCCAATCGTCGCACAAAGGGCGGGGTTGTCGACCATGACTTACCTCTGCTGGCCGTCAAAGGCCTCGATGGCGTGCTGCGCGCGATATACGTCAACTACGCCTGTCATGGCGTGACACTTTCGAATAATAAAATCAGCGGCGATTGGATCGGCTATGCACAGGATCTGATTCAGCGTGAGTTCCCTACTGCCGTCGCGCTGGTCTCGATCGGCTGCGGCGCGGATCAGAATCCTTCTTCGGGAGTTTCAGGCGACAAGACCGACTTCGCAATCGGGCAGGGTAGTGAGATCGCCGCGGAGGCCAAGCGGCTGCTGAGCGGATATCTGGCACCGATCCACGGAGCCATCACGACCCAATGGACGCCCCTCACGCTCGAGTTCGCCGCGCCACTCTCCCACGAGCAATGGCAAGAACGTGCCAAGAAAACGGATGCCGTCGGCTACCATGCCCGCGTCCAGTTAGAGCGATTGGCTCGCGGTGAAAAGCTGCCGACCCAACTCGATTATCCAATCGCTTCGTGGATGTTCGGCGATTCGCTGGCGATGGTCTTCTTACCGGGCGAAGTCGTGGTCGATTACTCGCTGCGATTGAAAAAAGAGCTGGATGGGCGCCGCCTGTGGATCAACGGCTATTCCAATGATGTGCCATGCTACATCCCTTCGGATCGCGTTTTGTCGGAAGGCGGTTACGAAGCGGGTGACAGTTCCATCTATTTCGATCGCCCCGCAGGCCTGAAGGCCGGATCGGAAGCGAAGATTGTCGAGGTCGTGCACCGGCAGCTGCAAACCCGATTCTCTCCACCGTTCGATCCGAATAAGACCAATGGCTCATTGCCGAAATCGCCGCAGCAATCACTGGCCACGCTGCAGACGACATCGAATCTGCGAGTCGATCTGGTCGTTGCCGAGCCATTAGTTTCCGATCCGGTCGCCATCGACTTCGCAGCGGACGGTAGCTTGTGGGTGGCCGAGATGTGCGATTATCCCATGGGGCTGCCTCGCGCGACAGCGGGTTCGACCAAAGGCAGAAATGGTCAAGCCACCTCGCATCGTCCCGCCGAACTGGGTCCGGGCGGTCGAGTTCGTCTGGTCCGCGATCGCGATGGCGACGGACAGTTCGATAGCTCGACCATCTTTCTCGACAACATTCCGTTTCCTACAGGAGTCACTGTCTGGCGCGGCGGCGTGCTGGTCTGTGCGGCTCCAGACATTCTCTATGCCGAAGATACCGACGGCGACGACAAGGCCGATATCGTCAAGAAGCTATTTTCGGGATTCGATGCCTCGAACATTCAGGCGCGTCTGAACAGTCTGTCCCATGGCCTGGATGGCTGGATCCACGGTTCCTGTGGACTGGCCGGTGGCACCATCACGAACTTCAAGCATCAGAAGTACGAACTCGGCTATCGCGACTTTCGGATCAAGCCCGATACGGGCGAGATCGAAGCCGCCACCGGCAGGACCCAGCAAGGGCTGGCTCGCGATGACTTCGGCAACTGGTTCGGCTGCGACAATCTGAACCTGGCATTTCACTATCCGATGGTCGAACATTACCTGAAACGAAATCCCTACATCGCCTCGCCCCCCAGCCGCGTGAATATCACTCAATCAGAGGAATCGCGCCGCCTGTTCCCCTCGCGCGCCGATGCCCAACGATTTCAGCTTAGCGGCGCACCAGGGACCATTACGGCCGCGTGCGGGCTGGGCGTTTATCGCGATTCGCAACTGGGGCCCGACTACTTCGGCAATCTGTTTATCTGCGAGCCGGTGAATTTGCTAGTTCATCGTCTGCTACTCAAACCTCGCGGCAGTTCGTTCACGGCCGAGCGTGCTCCCAACGAAGCGCAGACCGAATTCCTGCGTTCCAGCGACAGCTGGTTTCGCCCGGTTCAAGCGGTGACCGGGCCGGACGGAGCCCTGTGGGTCGTGGACATGTATCGCTTCATCATCGAAGACCCGCGCTGGATTCCCGAGGCCGAACTCGCGCCGCTCGACGTGCGAGCAGGAAGTTCGCTGGGACGAATCTACCGCGTCAGAAATGCGACCGATCAGACGCCCCCGGCGGCAAGGTCGTCTGTTGCTATCCAGAATGACAATGCCGCGCTGAACCGCCTCCGCAATTCGTCCGTCTATCGCGAGCTGGAGATTGAAAGCTTGGAAGAGCAGGCCGAGATGGTCGGAGCTCACACCAGTCGAGAAGAACGGACATCGCGCCAGGCCGAACGGAAATCACCCGATCCCGCGACGAGGATGAACGCCTATCGCAAAGCCGATGCCGGTGGATGGTTGGTCGCCGACGATGTGACGGATGCTCTGAAAGATCCGTATCCCGGCATCCGGGCCTTCGGTCTGTTGTTAGCCGAGAAGCATCTGCCGCTCGCCGAGTTGCCTGCCGCAGTCGCCGAAACGGCTCATGACGAGAGTACGCACGTTCGCTTGCAAGCAGCCTTTTCACTGGGTCAGTGGGACGCGCCGGAAGTCGGTCCGCTGCTGGCGAAGCTGGCCCTGAAAGACGCCGAGGATCCTTATCTGGTGGCAGCCGTCTTCAGCAGTGTGACACCGAAGAACTTGACCACGTTTACTACCACGTTGCTGCAAGAGCTGCAGGGTCGCGAGCCCCCGTCTTCACTGATGACTCCGTTCCTCGCAACAGCGGTTGGTTACTCCGACGATGCCGCGGTCAAACTGGCGTTAACGGCCGTTGCGGTCAAAGGCGACGAACGGCCCAAACCGTGGCAGCTGAACGCCATCACGAACCTGCTCGAATCGTTGTCCAAACGTTCCAAAGTACAAGCCACTGACGAGACCGTCGCAGGCGTAATCCATCGGATGGAGAACGAAGCCCGGAAGATGCTCGTCACCGAAAATCGGGAAGTGGAATCGCTCTCGGCAGCCATCAATCTGCTGGGCCGTGACCCCTCACAAAAGGAGTCCGATACGGCCAGCCTGGCGCAACTGCTTTCGTCGGCGCACCCGCCCGAACTGCAAGTTGCCGCGGTCGAGGCCCTGGAACGAATCGCCAGCGACACGACTCCCACACTGTTCTCGGAGCATTTCCGAGAGCTCTCTCCCTCGGTCCAACCCCGCGTGATCGACGCCTTGATGAGTCGCGACAAATGGTTTCCTCAACTATTCGCAGCTCTCTCGCAAGGGACAATTCCGCCGGCGGCCATGACCGCCGCACAACGCCAGGAACTGGTCGGCCATCCCGATGCGGCCGTCCGTGATCGAGCCAACGCACTGCTGGCGACATCGTTCAACTCGGATCGCAGCCAGGTGATTCACCAGTACCACGCGGCGCTCGAACTGACCGGCGATCCCGAAAAAGGGCGGGCGGTGTTCGGCAAGACTTGTTCGCAATGCCACCGCCTGGGCGATCTCGGCTATTCCGTCGGACCGAACCTGGCGATGGTCGCCACCAAGACGCCTTCGTTCATCCTGCAAGAAATTCTGGATCCCAACCGCAATGTCGATGCGCGCTATATCTCGTACGTGGCGATCACCAAAAGCGGCCTCACTCGCACCGGAATTCTGTCGAATGAATCCTCGTCCAACCTGACCCTGCTGAATGCGGAAGCCAAGAAGTTCACGCTGTCGCGTCAGGAACTGGAAGAGCTGCGAGCAAGTGGCAAATCGCTGATGCCAGAAGGACTCGAACGAGACCTGACTCCGCAAGCGGCCGCCGATTTGATTGCGTTCCTGCGTTCGGTTCCCGCGATGTCGAAGCACTTCGAAGGCAACACGCCAATGACGGTCAAGCCGGTCGCAGGACGCCTGAGCCTGTTGGCTTCGACGGCGTCGATCATCGGAGACCAGATCACCTTCGAGAAATCATTCGACAACATCGGCTTCTGGCGAGCCTTGCAAGACCATGTCTTCTGGACGGCGGACCTGCCCGAGCCGGCGGTGTATGACGTCTACATGGAATACGCCTGCGATTCCGAAGCGGCCGGGAACGGCTATCTTCTGGAAGCAGCAGCCAGCTCGCTATCGGGACATGTCCAATCCACGGGCGGATGGGACAAGTATGCTGTGGCCAAACTGGGTTCCGTTTCGCTGGCGGCCGGCCCCCAGCGGATCGTCCTTCGTCCCGACGGTGCGGCGATGCACGGAGCACTGGTCGACCTGCGTGGTTTGTATTTCGTTCCGACGGGTGACAAGTTTTCACTCGAGCCGCCCATGGGTGTTGACGTCGCCACAATCGCCAGTCGCATTCTGGACGACAAGCTGACGGAAGAACAACGCGAGGCGATCGTCGCCCAGTATCCATCCCAAGCCACCGAACTCGTCGTGGCGATGACCCATGACATGCCCAACGACACGACCGAAGAATACCGTCGCATCCCCTGGATCTGGCGCGTCGCCGTGGCCTGCGGCAAGCGCGATCAAATCGCACCGATTCAATCGCTGTTAAATGTGTCTCTGCCCACAGCGGATCAGCCGCTGAAAGACTGGCAAGCGGTAGTGGTCGGCGGCGGCATCATCAACGGCATCGGCCTGACAGGGGGCTGGCCTCGGACACGCATGGATGACATCCTGAAGGATCAGCCCGATCTGCAACAGCGCTGGCAGCGCACACTCGACCTGTCAGCCATCATGACCGAAGATGAACGCATCAATACCGGAACCCGTTATGACGCCATGCGGATTATCGCCTTGGACGAGCGACTTTCGCGGCGTGAACAGTTGATCAAATACCTGCCGAAAGGCACCCATGACGAACTGCAGATGGGCGCGATCAGCGGACTGAGCGACATCGATTTTCCAGACGTTGCGCGGCTGCTGATTGAAAACGTCGGGCACTTCAACGAAGAGAATCGTGGATATGCGATGGGTGCCCTGGTGCGATTTGACGCCCGTATCGAGGCCTTGCTCGACGCACTCGCCGATGGTCGCGTGCCCACGTCGTTCTTGACGGACGCTCAAAAAATGGCGTTGCGTGAGTCCAAGAATCGCGCGATCAGCGAGCGAGCGATCAAGGTGCTGGGACCATGACCGTAGTGACTGAGAGCGATCTTGCGAGCGGATTTCCGCACACGTTCGCCGTGATCCAGGAAGGGATGGGACGGCAACTGCACACCGGTTGTCAGCTCTATATTTCGCGGGGCGGATCGGCCGTCGTCGATTGTGGTACGGGCCAATCATTCCCCGGCCAGCCGATGACCGCCCAGACGATTAACCTGTGGTTGTCAGCGGGGAAGCCACTGACGGCAGCGGCGATTCTGCAGCAATGGGAACGCGGTCGATTGAGCCTGGATGATCGAGTCGCCAGGTTCCTGCCGGACTTTGCCGCGGGCGGTAAGGACCGGGTGACCATTCGGCACCTGCTGACGCATACGGGTGGCTTTCGCATGGCGGAAGGAGGATGGCCCGATGTTGAATGGGACGAATCGATTCGCCGGATCTGTGCCGCGGTGCTCGACCCCGACTGGATCATCGGCAGAACCGCGGGCTATCACACCTCGTCCAGCTGGTTCATCCTGGGCGAGATCCTGGTTCGTCTGACGAACCAATCTTATGCGGACACGATGCAACGAGATTTGTTCGAGCCCCTGGGACTGGTCGATACCTGGGCCTCGATCACGCCATCGCAGCTGACCCGGTATGGCGATCGCGTGGGCCGGATCTTCGCGCGTGAGCGAGGTGAACTGCAGCTGCTCGACTGGCACAGCGAGCTGCGCTGCCAGCGACCGTCGCCCGGTTCCAACACACGTGGCCCGATCCGCGACCTGGGACGTTTCTATGAGATGCTGTTCAACCAGGGGAGCACAGCAAAGGGACGTCTGTTGTCGCCGCAAACGGTCGATGCCATGACTGCAAGGCATCGTGTCGGAGCGTTCGATCTCACGTTGGCACATGTTGTCGACTTTGGCTTGGGCGTGATTATCGATTCGAACCAATATGGCTCCGAAACCGTCCCGTATGGATTTGGCCGGTATTGTTCTCCGCGCACGTTCGGCCACGGCGGAGCACAGTCGTCGCAAGGGTGGTGTGATCCCGAACAAGGATTGGTCGTCGCGTATTACTTCAACGGACGCCCGGGCGAACCTCAGCATGGTCGACGCGTGCGGCAATTGAACGAAGCGATCTATACCGACTTGAAGCTGACCTGAGCGCGACGTTTCGCCGCGTTCACAAACACCGGCCCGTGCCAGCTATGGCTCTCAGGAATCCGTGGAAATTCTGAGGAGACATCGGAAGCCGACATCGGGATGACTTCGTCCCGCGTCCTTTCCTTCACGATGCCACGAAGCCCAATCTTGAGCGTTGCCTTTCACGACTCGCAAATTCATGTCGCGGACATTCTTGGGGCCCGGCCAGCCTTTCAGCATTTCTTTGGCGGAACTATTTGCCGCGTCGCGATGAGCGGTGGTGGAATAAAGATCGGTACACCATTCTTTGGCGTTTCCGGCCAGATCGAAGATGCCATAGGGGCTGCAGTCGGCGGCATACGCTCCCGTTTTCGCCAACTGACGGTTCGACCAGAGCGGCTTGCTATCTCCCCACGGAGTGATCAGGCCGGTAGGTCCGCGAGCGGCCTTTTCAAATTCGGCTTCCGTCGGCAATTCCATTCCGGCCCAGCGAGCGTAGGCCTGGGCATTCGCGAACGTGATCCCCAGCGCCGGGAACTTAGGATCCGACGTCGCGTTCGCAGGGGCGGGCGGGACCGACTTCTTCTTTTCGCGTTGCTCCAACCGAAATCGTTCGTAGTCTTCCAGCGTGACTTCGACCACTTCCAGATAAAACGTATCCAACTGCACCTTGAACGACGGCTTCGAATCCGCCGGCCCGGAATCGAAGCCGATCACCGCAATCCCGGCCGGAACCAATGCCAGCATCGAATCGGACTTCTCGCAGACAATGCGTAGCGGGTGACCGTCAGGGCTATACCCCCAGCCTTTCGCGGCGGCGAACCCTTTCGGCAGAGTGAAATTCGCCTTGGGCTTGTCCGTTCCAAACACCGCTTGCGACTGGGCCGATGGGATCGCCGATTCGACGACAAACTGCGTGGCATTCGCCGCCGCATCGGCCGTCGCCAATTGAAAATTGTCTGATGAATCGAGGCCTTGAATCGACGCCACTTCCATCGGTTCGCCGACGACACTGACTGTAAAAACCGTCTTGGGATCGGCATTCGCCGGCACGGCGGACTTACCAGCACCGGCATTCGATTTGGGCTTGAGCAGGTCATTGGACGCCGCCGAATTTTCCGTCGCAGCGGGGACGGCCATCGCCGGCCGAGGCGGCGCTGTCGGTGCCGATGCCGGTTTGGCCTTCATACATCCCGCCAGTCCCAGCAGGATCATCAACCACGTCCCGATTGGCAAAACAAGCCTTCGCATCATCCCATCGCCTCACATGTCATGCTTGTTGTCTTCGCATTGGCCGCCATGTCGTCGCACGATATCGAAGAATTACCGGGGAGGATCAAGCTTCACTTTGATCGTCACCTCTTTACTGTCGCGAACCACGACAAAATCGACATCGTCCCCGGCGGCGAACTTACGCAGCGCCGCGTCATAGTCGTCGAGATTCGTGACTTTATGAGTCCCCAGTTTCACGATCCGGTCGCCCCCTTTCAGCCCACCCTTGTCACCAGGACTGCCCGGAGAAACTCCGCTGATGGCATACCCCGGTTCTTCGTTGCCAAATTCAGGGATCGTGCCGACATATGGTCGGCTGCCGCTACGCGACGGGCCGCCCACGCCCTTCACAGCCACATATTCCGGCCGCTCAGGCTTCTCGAGCGTGTCCTCGATGACTTTCTCCATGAGGTCCGCGACACGCGTCATGCCTTCGATATTGATCTTTTCCCAATCGTCGGTCGGCTTGTGGTAGTCCGCATGCTCACCCGTGAAGAAGTGCAGCACGGGAATCTTCTTGGCGTAAAACGACGAGTGATCGCTGGGGCCGAATCCTTCCGGTTTGAAAATCAGCTTGAAACCGATCTCGGTATTAAACTGCTTCAATTCCGGTTCCCAGCGGGAACTGGTCCCAGTGCCGTACACGATCAGCTTGTCTTCCTTCAAGCGGCCCACCATGTCCATATTCAACATGGCGACCGTCTGATCCAAGGGAAACAACGGCTGCTTGCAGTAACGCGCCGAACCCAACAGGCCCAATTCCTCGCCGGTGAAGGCAATGAAGACCAGACGCCGAGCCGGCTTCTTCGTCCTGGCGCGATTTCCAAATCGACGAGCGAGTTCCAGCAGAGTGACAGTGCCCGAGGCATTGTCGTCGGCCCCATTGTGGATTTCGCTGGAACCCGGCGCGGCGGAATTTTGTCCGCCCCGGCCGATATGATCGTAGTGAGCCCCCACAATCACAGTCTCGTCGGCCAGTGGGCCCTCGCCGTCAATCACGCCGATCACGTTGAAGACATCGGTCCGATTCTTTTCGATCGTCAATGCGCCGGTCGCCTTCCACCCGGCAACGACCACCGACTTGGGCTTCAGGTCCGCATCAATCTCGGTTTCCAGCTTGGCCAGATCGGTCTTGATCGAAGCCAGCATCTCGTTACAGGTTTTGATCGGGATATGAAAGGTCGGCGGCAAATGGCTGTCGCCGTTGCCCGCGTAACCGTATTTCATCAGGACATCGTCGTTGGCCTTTTCCGCCGCTTCGCTGAGGCCCTGCGCCTGTTTGACGGCGTCGGTCAACTGGCTGCGAGCGGCGGTGATCAGTTCCTGGTTCGCGGCATCGGTGGCCAGAAATTCGCCCGCCACGGTCACCACTTTTTCATTCGCCTTGGCGATCCCCTCGCGCCGACTTTGAGCGGCCTTCTTGCCTCCGTACGGGTCATTGACGATCAACACCGCCGCCGCTTTGCGCGCCGCCAGCAGATTCATCTTCGTGCGCAGTTCTCCATATTTCGACACCCCATGCTCGGATCCCAACGGGCTTTTCGGATCACCCTGGCGTGGATTCCGGCGCATCACGATCACCACTTTGCCTTCGACATCGATGCCATCGAAGTCGTTGTACTGAAACCCGACGTCTTTCTTTTCCGTCGGATCGGCCCCGTGACTGTCCATGTCCGTGTCGATGGCATAACCACAAAACACCACCTCGCCCTGGAACGAACCACTGCCGCCGAAGGAACAGGCTTCGACATCCGTCCCGATCTTCAAGTCGATCGTCTTGCCGTCCGGTCCAACGAGTTGCAAGGAATAAGGCTCGATCAGTTTCGATCCCGAGACCAGATCGAATTTCTGAAACGCATCACCGCCCACGCGATCGACGGCCAAACCGGCCTTGGCGAATTCGGTTTTGACGAATTCCGCCGCGACGTTCAGCCCCTTGGTCCCGATGCCGCGGCCTTCCAGATCATCCGAGGCCAGAAATTTGATGTCATCCAGCAACCGCGCCTTCATTTCCGGAACGGCATCACCCCGTGCCGGCAGCACGATGGTCGCCACGATCAGAGAAAGGCTTAGCACACCGACAAGCACACGCAACATGATCACTCTTAAATCAAGGTGGATCGACGACATCATTGACACCAGATTGTATGTCGTTGGGTAGTTAAGAAGAAGCGTCGAAAGCGGACGGTTGGGCCCGCCGCAGCGACAATTCGAAATCACTCGCCCGACCCGCTGGTTTGGCCCCCCTGGTTGGTTTCCAGTCCGCAGCGTGATACCGTCGGCAACCCCTGCCGACCATTGGCAACGCCTCGACTGAGTGGAAACAGGATTTACATACCTGCTGTCTCTTAAAGGATCTGTGTCATGAAGATCGGAAATTCTGCGTTGCTGTTGTCGGCCGTCTGCCCGCTGATGTTCCTGGCGGCTTCCGGCACGGCATCGGTATTTGCCGATCTGCCCAAGCCGCAGCCGTCCGTGGCACCGGGACAGTTGGGCCGCGACGTCAATCCGTTCATCGGCACGGGCGGTGTTTCCTACCTGTGTGCCTTTGATTTTCCGGGTGCGACGGTGCCCTTTGGCCTGGTCCGACTGAGCCCCGATACGGTTTCGGCCCAAGGTAAAAAAGCGACGAATACCTCCGGCTACTACTATCCCGATCCGAAGATTCTCGGATTCAGCCATACACGTCTGGCGGGAACGGGCGCCACCGACGGAGGAAACTTTCTGGTGATTCCGACCACTGCGACGAATGCCAAATCGCACCGCCGCGGCTTGAACGTGAACTACTCGCATCAGTTGGAAACGGCCTTTCCCGGTTACTATGGCCTGGCGCTGCCCAAGCAGGGGATTACGGCGGAATTGACGGCCACTCGGCATGTTGGCGTGCACCGCTACACCTTTCCCGAATCGCAAGCCCCGCACTTCCTGTTGGATGTGACCAGTGTGCTGGGGAAAGGGAACTGCAAAGCGGGCGAAGTCAAGATTCTGCCCGAAGCGGGCGAGGTCGAAGGATCGGTGGTCACCTTTGGCACCTTCTCCAAGCGCTACGGAGGGCTGAAGGGTTATTTTGTGGCCCGGTTCAGTCGTCCGATTCAACAGTTCGGAACCTGGGTCGGAGACACCGAAACGGCGGGCGAGAAGTCCGCGGCCGGCGATGACGTTGCTGTCAGCCTGGGGTTCGCGGCCGATCCCAAACAACCCGCGCTGGAACTGAAGCTGGCGATCTCGTACGTCAGTCTGGCCAATGCTCGAGCGAATCTGGAACAGGAAGCAGGGCCAGCGAACTTCGATCAAGTGCTGGCGAAAGCGGTCGCCGAGTGGGAAGAAAAGTTGTCGCTGATCAAGGTGTCGGGCGGATCGGATCGACAGCGCACGATCTTCCGGACGGCCCTGTACCATTCGCTGCAAATGCCCACCGCGTTCAACGATGTCAACGGAGACTATCTGGGGTTTGATCGTCAGGTACATCGGGCCGAGGGGTTCACCTACTACACCGATCTGTCGCTGTGGGACACATTTCGCACCACTCATCCGCTGTACAACCTGATCGCCCGCCCCGAACAACGCGACATGGTGGTCTCGCTGGTGAAGATGGCCGAGCAGGGGGGATATCTGCCGCGCTGGCCGTCGGGCGGTGGTTACACCGGATCGATGTTCGGGTCGCCGGCAGACATGGTGATTACGGAATCGTATCTGAAAGGCATTCGCGACTTCGACGTCGAAGCGGCGTTCCAGTTCATGAAGAAAACAGCGCTGGCCCCGGTGCCGCAGGGAGCTCCCTTTTCGGGCCGGGTCGGTATCGAGCACTATCTGAAATATGACTACTGTCCGACCGACCTGATGAAGAAATCGGTCGCCAGTACGATCGAATACTGTTACTCGGACCATTCGATCGCTCGGTTGGCCCAGGCCTTGGGTCATGCGGAAGACGCGGAACTGTTCAACAAGCACGCCCGCTTCTATCGGAACCTGTTCAATCCCGAGACGCAGTTTTTCCAGGGCCGCGATTCCCAGGGGAAATTTACCCCGGATTTCGAACCCGAGATGTTGACCTACACCGACATCTCGGGAAAATTTACACACCCCTATGTCGAAGGCAGTGCCTGGCACTGGCGATGGGGTGTTCCGTCGGACGCCGAGGAAGTGGTCAAGCTGTTCAAAAGTCGCGAATACTTCGTAGAACAACTGACCGAATTCTTCAGTCGTTCGCCCGCCGGAGTCAGTCTGACTCCGAATGCGTTTTACTGGCATGGCAATCAACCCGATATCTACGCCGCTTATCTGTTTAACTTTGCCGACCGCCCCGACCTGACGCAGAAGTGGGTGCGGTGGATTCTGGACAATAAATACGGCGATCGCGAAAACGGCATCGATGGCAACGATGACGGGGGAACGCTTTCGGCGTGGTACGTGCTGAGTTCACTTGGCATTTTTCCGACGGCGGGGACCGACCGTTATGAAATCGGCAGCCCACTGTGGGACCGCGCCGAGGTTCAGATGCTCGACAAGCGTTTGACGATCATCGTGGAGAAGAATGCTCCGAATCATCCTTATGTGCAAAAAGTCTGGTTGAACGACAAGCCGCTGGACCGTCACTGGCTGCAGCATGCCGAGCTGGCCGAGGGCGGCACGCTGCGGTTTGAAATGGGAGCGGAACCCGCGAAAAAATAGGACGCCGGCCATGCCACTTTTTCTGTGGGTATCGATCGTTCCAGTCGGTCATTTCACACTCGGCGCTTCAGCTCCATCGTCTTCAGGCAATGGTTCTGGCTCCGGTTTGGGTTTCGCTTCTTCAATCTGCTTGATGGCGTCGCTGGCCCACTGTTGCAGTGTTTTCTGATTTCCCATCCCACCACCCATTCCACCACCCATTCCACCACCCATTCCACCACCCATTCCACCACCCATTCCACCACCCATCCCACCACCCATCCCACCACCCATCCCAGTCACACCAGCCCAGATCGCTGGATCATTGTCGGTAAATTTAGCGTCGCTTGATTTGACAAGATTGCGCAACAATGGAATTGATGTTGTCGCGGGAATACCAATTCTGCCGAGCGTTTTGACCAATAAAAAGCAGTGGCGTTTTAGCAGATTCTCTTGTTTCCAATTCTTTTGCAGAAGCTCATCGAGTTGCTTCAGTTTGGAATCGGCCGGCCGGTCACCTTCTGAGTCCGTGAATCTTTGCAATTCGTCTCTCAGCGCTGCGTTTTCGCCGCTGACGGTCACCAAGGCGGCACCATCGCCCCCCAAAGATTCATTCAGAAAGTTTACCGCTTCGGGAGAATAGGGTGCGATGGCGACAAAGACGTCGAGGCTGGTCAGATACGATTGCTCATTCTGATAGAGCTTTTTGGCAAACGCCAAGACATCCGGGACCCGCAGCCCCGATTCACCAAGCAAGAGAACCGCAGCGCTTGCTTTCATACTGGACTGATTGGGTACTTCCGTTTCCGCATTGTCAAACGCTCGTTCGACCAGCGGAATCAGGTCAGGGTAGGTTGTCAGGGGCTGCTTGCTGATCCGCAGGATCTGGCGAGCATCGCCCAGGATACGATCAGTTTGATCCACGTTTTGAGCAGCGAGATTCACCAACAGGCTGATCAATCGCCGCGATCGCCGACGGATTTCCTGCGTTAATCGATGAGTCGATTCCGTCGCGACACCTCCGGCGTTATTGATCCGCTGTTCGATCGAGAAGTGGTAGGTCGGGACAGGTTGATCGGTTCTCGGAAGCCACGAAATGAAATAAGAGAAGAATTCTCGCATCGGCTGTCGCAAATTGGCTGACGACATTTCGTCAATCAATTCGGCAACCACGATGTCGCTGGGCAGATCCTCCAGCAAGACGGCAGCGCCACTGAAGATACTGCTATCGGACGCATCTCGAAAAACCGATGTTCCTTGTGACCGCATCATGCGCAACGTCGTTCGTACGATCTCCCGCGGATCACCTTGATCGATCAAATGAGTGACGGCCAATATCGGAACGGGCAGCTTCTCTTTATTTCGTTCCGTCGCCATCACGCGGAGCGCCTCAGCCAATGTCATCCCATCATAGGTCTGTTGAGCTTCTTCGAATTTTTTGGGTTCCAGCGGCCCAGAAGCGGCTTCCGACAATCTTTTCGAAACCGTCCAGTCAGCGTTCGAATTCGCTGGTTCGGACTTGGTCAGCAATTCGTTTTCTGCGGCGAAAGAACCTTCCCAGCGGAGATCAGCATCGGGATCGAGTAACTCTTTGATCCGACGCTGGATGACTTCGGTCTTATTCTTCTGGCGGCGGGCGTGCACCGCTTTCAATCGTTCAACGCGTTCAGCCAAGACTTCGAATTCTTGTTGACGACGTTGCTGCCGATATTCGAATTGCTTCTCCGTGACCGCTTCCAGTTCTTTTCTCAGCCCGGCCTGATCGTCGGGCTTGGCGCGGCGCAGTTGCGCGGCCAGTCGCCTGGCTTCGCGATCCAGGGCCGAGTCTTGTTCGTCCGTGGGGAACGTGTCGACCGGCGGCTGCGGAATGATCGACGTCTGACTGGTCACGATCGACACCGGTTCCAGCCGCTTGGCGGTGGCTTCGATCTCGGTCAGTAGCGCTTGTGTTTCACCTGCCGTTTTCGATTGGGTGACAGCGAGCAACACCGTGCTGGTTGGCGCATCCACCACGACCTTCACTTTTTCGCCGTATAGATCGGTCAACAATTGAGCGATCTCTTTCGGGTCGCGCCCCGGCACCTTGATTAGCAGCACTTTCTTCTGATTCTTATGATGCTCGGCCAGCCATTCTTGCGTCAGTTTGATACGAGCCTGGATCTGGTGAATCCGGGGATGTTCCGGCCCTAACGATTTTTGCAGTTGCTGCAGTTCAATTTGATCCGACAGCAACGAGTCCGCGCGCTTCGTAACGGCATCAGCCTGATCGACGACGGCGCGCACTTTCGCGGCCGTCACCGCGCGGGGCTTTTCTCCGTCCACGGGAGGATCGGGGACCGGCGTTTTCTGAGGCTGACTTTGCGCGAGCAGTCCTGTGGTGGAACAGGCCAGACAGATCAGCGCGAGGCTGACGTAAATCATGGCGGTGAGTGACCGCAGACGAATGGTTATCCGGCGTTGCGTTCTCGATTGATGGCTCATCGTATGTCCTTTTTTCCTTCGCGGAATCGCTTCATCCTGATCCGAGTCACCGTGCGACTGCGGCAGGACAAGGCTTTTGCCGAGTCTGATTGTTTGCTGCATTGACCAGGTTCACGACCCGGTGGTCGTCGGCCCTTTCGTGGGTATTGGCCCTGTCATTGATCCTCAGAACTCCGCATCCGATTCCCATTGCGGCGTATTTCGCGAATCGGTTCGACTTCCTGTTGCACACTGTCACTCCACCGTTCCTTTGTTGTGAGAGCAGCGGGCAGTGATTCGCGAGATCAGGTGCCTGGTATCGTATCGTGACGATCCCCATTTTGATTGGGCACGTGATGGCCGCCACACCGTGGTGATCGCACATTCACCATTCGTTTGTGCGTCGCTCATTTCACTCTCGGCGATTCAGTTCCATTGTCTTCGGGCAATGGTTTCGGTTCCGGCTTGGGTTTTGACTCGTCGATCTGTTTGATGGCGTCGCTGGCCCATTGCTGCAGTGTCCTATGATCAATCGCCACACCCATCCCGTACCACGTTTCACGCTCACTGTTGTTAAAAACCGCATCGTCCGATTCGACAAGCTTTCGCAACAGTGGAATTGACGTTTTAGCGGGAGCGCCAATATTGCCGAGCGTTCTGACCAGTAAAAAAAAGTGGCGCTTCAGCAGATTCGTTCGGTCGTTCGTCTTTCGTCGAAGTTCTTTGAGTTGCCCCACTTCGGACGCAATTGAACTATCGACCTCTTGATTCTGGGGTTTCTGTCTCAAGAGGCGGTCCAAGTCGTCTTGTACCGATGCGTTTTCATTATTCGTCGTCAAGAAGGCCGCCCAATCGTCTCGCAGCGATTGGTGCAGAAAGTTAACCGCTTCAGGAGACCAGGGCGCGATGGCCGCGAAGAGATCAATGCCAGCAGAATAGGACTTATCTTCCTGAAGCTGCTTCTGGGCGAAGGCGAATAGGTCCGGAATTAGCAATCCAGATTCACCCAATAGCAGGGCAGCAAGCTGGACATTTACCGGGAGTTCATAGGAAGGCCCGGTTTCAGAGTTCGCGAATTCTCGTTCCGCTAAGATCAGCAGATCTGGATAGGCTGTGATGCGCTGATTACTGATTTGAAGGACCTGGCGAGCGTCGCTCAGGACACGATCGGTCTGGCTGACATTTTGGCGCGCATTATTCACCAACAGGCTGATCAATCGTCGAGATTGGCGACGAATTTCTTGCCTCAATCGCTGCGTTGATTCCGTCGCGATCCTGGAACGGAGCCAGCTTCGAGTTTCAAACGAAGGTTGAGGGTTCGCGGGAGTTCCGTCCGTCCTCGCAATGGACGAAATGAAATAAGAGAAGAATTCTCGCATCGGCTGTCGCAAATTCGCCGAGGACATTTCTCCGATCAGTGCGGCAACCACGATGTCGCTCGGAAGATCCTCCAATAAGACAACCGCGCCACCCGAAATTCTGATGTCGGCCGGAGATCCGAAAGTTTGGGTTCCTTGTACCCGCATCATGCGCAGCGTTGTCTGGACGATCTCCAGCGGATCACCTTGATCGATCAAGTGATTGGCGGCCATCACTGCGGTCGCCAACTTCTCTTTATTTCGTTCGGTGTCCATCGCGCGGAGCGAGTCGGCCAGCGTCATCCCGTCATAGGTTGGCTGGGCTCCTCCGGCTTTTTTTGGCACGAGCGGCTGAAGAACGGCATCCGGTACGCTTTTCTCAACCGTCGCGTCTTGGCTGTCGTTCGGTGGTTCGGACTTGGTCAGCGACTCATTTTCACCTACCGAAGAACCGTCCCAGCGAAGATCGGGATCGAGCAACTCGTTGATGCGGCGCTGGATGACTTCGGTCTTGTTTTTCTGGCGGCGGGCATGCACGGATTTCAGTCGTTCGACTCGTTCTGTCAGAAGGTCGAATTCTTGTTGGCGACGTTGCTGTCGATAATCAAACTGCTTTTCCGTGACCGCCTGCAGTTCTTTTCTCAGCCCGGCCTGATCCTGAGGCTGGGCGCTGCGAAGCAGTGAGGCCAGTCGTTTCGCTTCGCGATCCAAGGCCGAGTCTTGTTCGTCCGTGGGAAAGCCGTCGACGGACGGGGCCTGATCCATCACGATCGAAGCGGGTTCCAGCCGCTTCGCGGTGCCGGCGACCTCGGCCAACAGTGCTTGTGCTTCACTGGTTGTGAGGCTCTGGGTGACGGTGAGCACAATACTGCTGCGGGGTTCATACACTGCGACATGCACGTTTTGGCCGTACAGATCGAGCAGCAATTGGGCGAGTTCCTTGGGGTCGCGGTCGGGCACCTTGATCAGCAGCAAATTCTTCCGAATCTTCTGAAGCTCAAGCAGCGCTTTCTGCTCCCGTTTGATGCGAGCTTGGATCTGTCGAATCCGGGGATGTTCCGGCCCCACCGATTCTTGCAGTTTTTGAAGTTCAATTTGAAGTTCAAATTGATCCGACAGCAGCCCGTCCGCACGTTGCTTGGCGATGTCCGCCCGCTGCTTAGCGATTTCCGCCCGCTGCTTGGCGATTTCCGCCTGCTCGACGACGTTGCGATCTTGCGATGGAAAGGTCTCAAAGGAGTTTTCGCCAGCGACCGGAGAATCGAAGACCGGCGCTGGCGATGGCTGTTGCTCCCCGACCTGTGCGGCGGCGGAAGAAGCCCAACAGATCAGCGCGAGGCTGAGGGTAATCATTCCGGCATGAGTCCGAAAACGATTGATCGCCCAGCGACGTATTCTCGATTGATGGCTCATCACATTCCCTTTTTTACTCGCGGAATTGCTTCGTCCTGATCCGTGCCATAGCACGACTGCGGAAGGACAAGGCTTCTGCCGAGTCTGATGTTTGCTGCGTAAACCAGGTTGGCCGTTCGGCCGTCGCCTGATCTTCCCGGGGACATTCGTCCCCATCATCGATCCTTAAAACTCCGCATCCGCTTCCCATTGTCGGAGTGCTTCGCGAATCTGTTCTACTTCTGGTTGAACACCGTCATCCCAAGATTCCGCCGTGATCAGGCCCTGCGGCAGTGATTCGCGGGATGAATTGTCGTCCGTGGTCTCGTGACGATCCGCGTTTGGAGTTAGGAAGTGACTGACGAGCAGGACAGCTCCCACAAACAGCAGCACCCCGGCAAAGCGGAACCACCACTTTCGTCGTGGTGGTTCGGGTCGTTTGTTCAGCGCGACCAGTTCCTCGGGCAACGGGACAAGCGTCGGTTGCTGAACGTGTGCCAATGCCTGTTTCAACAACGTCGCCACCTGTGCCGCGTTCTCGAAGCGATCGGCGGCCGACTTGGCCTGCAGTTGGGCGATGAAGGCTTCCAGCCACTGCGGGACGTGCGGATTGACTTCGCGCAGCGGACGCGGTGTATCTTCGCAGACCCGGCGCAGTACGCCCATCGCCGATTCGGCGCGAAACGGCGAATGCCCGGCGAGCATCGTGTACAGCACCGTCCCCAGACTGAACAGATCGGTCCGGTGATCAACCTGGTCGCCGCGCGCCTGTTCCGGTGACATGTACTGCGGTGTCCCCGCAATGACGCCGCTGCGGGTCAGGCTGGCGTCGTCGGCCGCACGAGCGAGACCAAAATCCGTCAACAAGACCCGTTCGACATTCCGTTCCAGCAGGATATTCCCCGGCTTGATATCGCGGTGGACCAGCCCTTGCGCATGCGCGGCCGCGAGCCCCTCGGCCACCTGCTGGCCGATCCGCAGAGCGTCGACCAGTTCCAGTGGGCCGTGTCGATGAAGTCGCTGCTGCAGTGATTCACCCGGGACAAAGGCCATGACTAGATAGGGAGGATGGTGATTCGCATCGACCGAGTGAATGGCGACCACATGTTGATGTACGATCGCCGCCGCGGCTTGAGCCTCGCGGACAAATCGACGCCGTCCGGCCGCACTGGTCGCACAGAACGGATGCAAAACCTTGACCGCGACGTATCGATTCAGTTCCTGATCGTATCCCTTGAGCACGATCCCCATGCCGCCGCAGCCGATTTCTTCGAGGATTTCGAATTCTCCCAGCCGCCCGAGCATCGCCGGATTGGCGGAAGGCGCGAGAAAGTCCAACGGGACCGAAGGGACACCGCCTTGGCCCGCTTGCGAACCGAATCCGTCCCACACGTCGTCGTGATCCGCGGCGATCGCGGACAACGCCTCGCGAGTTTCCATCCACCAGTTCTCGTCCGCCGCCAAGCGCTCCATCTGCTGCCGGCAGGTGGCACACGTTTCCAGGTGCTGGGCCATCTCGCGTTCGGTTGCTTCCGGCAATCCGCCGTCGAGCGACTTTCGCAGTCGTTCCTGATCGCAATTTGAAGTTCGAGCCAACATGATTTCTTCCCGTCGATCAACCCGCTTCGTGGTTCCGGAACCGTTCCACTTGATCTCGCAGCCGCTTCATGATGCGATTTCGCGAGACGTAGACCAATCCGGTCGAGATTCCCAATTCGCCCGCGACGACCGTCGCATTGTGGCCTTCGACGGCCGTCCGCCAGAACGCTTGCCAGTGTGTCTCGCGAAATTCGTGACGGATGCGATCGGCCGCCCAGCGAAAGATTTGTCGCTTCTCTTCCAGATCAAACAGGACCGATTCGTCGCAGTCACCTGCCGGAAGTTCCTCTAAACCACGACGGACGTCGGTGTCACCGCTTCCACGAGGATGACGTGACTGGCGGATCAGAAAATTTACGACGAAGTTTCGGGTAATCGTCGCCAACCAACCACGAAATGTGCCGCGCTGGGGATTGGCGTCCCACTGATCGATGGCGCCAGCCACCGCCAGCAGCACTTCTTGTGTCACCTCACGAGCATCGGCATCCTGCACCCGCTTTTGTCGCACCAGGCGATAAATCAATGGTTGATAGATTTCCAGAAACGTCATCCAGGCCTGCTGATCCCGCGCGTCTCGCAGTCGCAACAGCAGGCTGGGTCGTGTCTCGGGAACGGAATTCATCCTGACCTCGTCCTGGACTGGCTGGTTGCCTGGTTCTGTTCACGCCGCCGATGACCACAGTTCGCTGAGTTTCATGCCGAGGTTCGCCGCAGGAATCGAGCGGATCGGCGGCAAATCACGGCCTGATGGGACGAGGTGAGTGGTTGATTAAACAACGCCTGAGAGTAACACAACGCTCAAACGGAAATCTTACAGAAAAATACCGGAGGACGTTCGGGGACTGGGGATCACACGGGACTCGGCCTCGGCCCCGTCGCCAGCGGCCGGTTTTGTAAAAAAACGTTGGCCAAGTTGGCCAAGTTGGCAAACATCCCTGTTTTGTAGCGTTTGAGCCACTTTTGCGTTTGGCAAAGTTGGCCAAGTTCCCTGTTTCGTAGAGTCTGGCCATGACTCGCTGCGCCAACACCAGGTCCGCCCAGGACACAGACCGAGCCTCTGCTCGCCGCGGCACTGGACGACGGCTCGCCCTGGCCGATGAGGGCTGCGAAGCTTTTTGGGGCTCGGAATGCAAGGTCGGCTGTGACTTGCCGATGGACTTTGAGGAACAACCACAGATCTTGCAATTGGCTGAACAAATACCAGCCGCACGCCGTCAGAAAAGCTGGTGGCCCGACAGCTCCGTGCTGGTGCCGCGGACCGACACGAGAAAGACCCCTGTCGCTGCTCGCCGTCACTGTCGGGGAAACAGAATCGACCATTCGTTCGCTGCGCGGCGGCCCGGACGAGCCCTTAATCGATACGGACCAAACGGCCCCTAACCGAGCGACTTCACGCGGCGATTTTCTGTCCTGATGGTTCATCTGCCCCTCCCTTCGAAACGCTAAACATACGCTACTAGATGTTATAATATTTAATCGACAAAATATGTGTAGATGACTTTTCACGTTTATGACAACATTTTAAGAAAACAGATCAACGGGAGGTGACACAAAGAGGGCGGAAGGTGATTCCGCTTTCAGCTCGCAGAGCGAGCTGGCGACTTTGGCGGAGAAGCCCCTTTCCAAAGAGGCCTTCTGGACGGAGCAGTGATATAATCGGACCGCCATGGGTTGGTCTCGATCGGCGTGCGTTGTCGCCGCCGGAACAACGTTTTGAATCCCACCATCAACGCTGGGCGGCCGGGTTTGACCTGAACGGCCGACAGTTCGACACTTTTTAGGCACGAAAGCAGCCGCATGTCCGACGCGAATAAGCCAACTCCCCCTGCCGATGACGATCACTGGGAGATTTACGTCACCTATGTCGACGACAACCCCGCTGTGATTCTGGTGGATATTGGAGTCGAGAAAAAAGTCCCGATCGTCGGACTGTCGAAACTGGCCTGGTTGTGGGTCAACGTCCAGACTCCGGACGAGGAAGGTTTTCCTTCCGAAGACGAAGACATGCGGCTGAACGAAATCGAAGATGTCGTCACGGAAGCGGTCGAATCGTTGCCGCTGCGTTATGCCGGGCGCATTACCTCCAACGGTCGCCGCGAGTTCTACTTCTACACCCGGGACCCGGACCAGTTTCGGGAACGGGTCACGGCGGCGATGCAATCCGCGCCCGAATACGAATTCGAAATCGACGACGCGGAGGACGAAGAATGGCAGCACTATAAAGACGTGCTGTATCCCTCGCCCGAAGATTTTCAGCAAATCCACAACCAGCATGTGATCACTCAACTGCAACAGGCCGGCGATGTGCTGACCACACCCCGACCGGTCGATCATTACGCCAATTTCAAAACGGCCGAGGACCGCGAAGCGTTCGTCACGGCCGCCGGGGCGCTCGGTTTTGAAGCGGCCAGTCGCCCGGAACGGGCAGCGGATCAGGAATATCCGTTTGCGGTGGGGTTGCTGCGGACCGACGCCGTCGATCCGGAAACCGTCGATCGCGTCACTTTCGAGCTGTTCGAACTGGCGCAGGAGCATGCCGGCGAGTACGAAGGCTGGGGTTCCAGCGTCGTGAAAGCGTAAGATTGGGGATCGCCGACCGCGAAATCCCGATGCAAATTCTGCCGGTTTGAGCCGAAAGAGGCTTTCATTTGGCCAGAAACGCAGCGGATCGCCTGAAATCCCTCTTGTCGCCGTTTTTCACAGCCACTATCAACCGTTCCTCCCCAATTTCAATTTATGTCAATCAGTCGAACGACCAGCGAAATACCGGTCAAAACACTCGGTCGAGCCGCGTTGCTCAGTACCGCGCTGTTTTTGTTCGGTGGTTTTCTGGTTGCGCGCATGGTGTCTCCCGATCCGCGGGGATTTGGAACGCACCAACAGTTTGGATTGCCGCCTTGTAGCGTTCGTACGGTGTTCGGATATCCCTGTCCCGGCTGCGGTATGACCACCTGTTTTGCTCATTTTGTCCGAGGTGAATTTGCCGAGGCCACACGAGCCAATCTGGCAGGTGTGGTGCTGGCAGCGGTTTGTGCCTTGATCATTCCCTGGTGCCTGTGGAGTGCCTGGATTGGCCGATTGTGGTTGGTGTCGGATCCGGTGGTTGTCGGGGGTGGCCTGACGATCAGTTTAAGTGGGCTGGCCCTGGCGCTGTGGCTGGCCCGGATGATCAGTGCCCGGACGTAGTGTGCGTCAGAAACAATGTGATGGAATCGCCGTGAGGAAACTTTTTGCCGTCAAGGATTGACGGCTAACGAATCGTGCTTCGAGTGTGAAGCCGTTCGGCGAAGGATCGCCCCATGAATGAACAGTCGTTTCAACCTGGTCGACGCGACGCTCTCAGAACGCTGAGTGGCTTGATCGGCGGTCTTTCGCTGGTATCGACGGTCGGCTGCTCGAAGATGCTGGTGGGAACCGGCAAGTTGTTGTTCGGCGATCCCAAGCTGCCGTCCGAATTCACGACGTTGACCAAAGAAGATCTGACCAAAGGCCTGAAGACAGTGCTCGTCATCTGTTCGACGCCCGAATCGGTCGAAGACGATATCTCGACACTGAAGCTGGATTTGATCGATGGCGTGACGCGCCGACTGCGTCTGCACGGCGTGAAGATCATCAATCCCGACCGCATCGCCGATTGGATCGACGAACATGACAGCCTGTCGTCCGATCCCCAGGAATTGGCTCGCGACTTTGACACAGACTATGTCGCGTGGATCGACGTGCAAGGCTTCAGCCTGCACGAACCCAACAGCCCCAAACTGCTGCGAGGCCAGACCACGGGCTACATCCGCGTCTTCAAGGTCGAAGAGCACAACGACCAGCGGATGGCGCTGAAGGTCTATCAAACCGAATTCGCATTGACCTATCCTCAGCACCAGCCGATTTCGATTCAAGGACGCGGCGTTGATGTATTCCACAAAGACTATGTGAAACACCTGTGCGATCTGCTCGCCGAACGGTTCTATGACCACCGACCGGGAACGACCTTTTGATGCCCTGGCGGTGAATCACCGCGCTCCACGAGATTTTTCGCCGCCTCATTCGTGAAATCGGAATCGTCGATGAACCTGAATGACGTCCCTTTCAAACTTAATCATGACCGCCGTTTATCGGAAGGTGATGTAATGCGCGTACCTGCGAAATCGAAACGACGTACCGTCCTGTCGACGATGTTCGCCGTCGCCCTGATGTGTGCGGCGCTCAGCGGCTGTAATTACATCATGGTATTCGGCTACCTGATCGGCGGTCCGCCCTCGGTGGAACCGCTGTTCGACAAAGAGACCAAAGAATCGATGACCGACAAAGGGGTGCGTGTCGTCGTCGTCTGCTTTGCTCCCAACGACATCAAATACAATTTTGAAAGCATCGACCACGAACTGTCCCAGTACGTGTCGTACCAGCTGTTTTCCCACAAGATCGAAGTCGTGAACCCGGATCTGGTCAAAGCCTGGCTGGAAGAAAACAAGGATTGGGACAAACCCGAAGAAATCGGAGCTCATTTCCAGACGACGTATGTCATCTACATCGACCTGAACGAATTCACCCTGTACGAAGAAGGCAGCGTCGAACTGTATCGAGGACGGGCAGAGGGGATCGTCAGCGTCTGGAAAATGGATGACGACAACCACGCCGAAAAGATCTTCAGCGCCGAAAAGACTTCGAAGTACCCCATGCATCAGCCGGTCAGCTCGGGCGACAAAACGTACAGCACGTTCAAGGGTGAATACCTGACCCGGCTGAGCGAAGAAATCGGCCGCTTCTTCTACGAATACTACGTGGCTGACGAAATCGCATCGGGCGGCGGTTGATCCGCCCCCACACAGTGGAAGGATGCCTGATGCGTCAGGCGTCCTTCACGGTCTCGAGCAGTCGCTGAATGATGTTCTCGACCGACTGGCCGGCCGCTTCCGCGCGATAGTTGATCAGGATGCGGTGCCTTAAGACCGGTGCAGCCAAAGCGCGAACATCGTCCCAGGTAACGCTGGCCCGGCCCGATAACAGGGCGCGGGCTTTGCCGCCCAGAATCAGGTATTGGGCCGCTCGCAGGCCGGCCCCCCAGGAAACCCATTCGTTGATGAAGTCGGGCGTCCCCGGCTGCTTCGGACGCGAGGCGGCCGCCAGCCTGACGGCGTAGCGGACGACATCTTCCGCGACGGGCACCTTCCGCACGAGCGCATGAATCTGTTCGACGTCGACGCCCGTGTAGAGTGCCTCGATCGGTGCCGGAGCGGACGACGTGGTGCGGGCCACCACGGCCACTTCATCGTCTTCGGACAGATAGTCGATCACCACGTTAAACATGAACCGATCGAGCTGCGCTTCCGGCAGGGGATAGGTGCCTTCCATCTCGATCGGATTCTGTGTGGCCAGCACGAAGAACGGTTCTTCGAGCGCATAACGTGTTCCAGCGGCGGTGACCTGGTGTTCCTGCATCGCCTCGAGCAACGCGGCTTGTGTCTTCGGCGGGGTGCGATTGATTTCGTCGGCCAACAGCACATTGGCAAAAATCGGCCCTTTGACAAACGCCATCTGCCGGCGTCCCGCTTCATCCTGTTCCAGAATTTCGGTCCCGGTGATGTCCGCCGGCATCAGGTCGGGCGTGAACTGAATTCGCTGGAACTTCAGGTGAAAGACCTGGGCGATCGATTTCACGAGCAGCGTTTTGGCCAACCCGGGAGCCCCGGTGATCAGACAGTGGCCGCCCGCGAAGAGCGAGATCAACAGCTGTTCGACCGCTTCGGCCTGCCCCACGATGGTCTTCGCCAGTTCGGCGCGAATTCGCTGCCGGCCGCTTCGCACCAATTCCAGAATTCGCAGTTCTTCATCATCGGCAGCGGCCAAACGTTCAACGTTCACAAGGGACTCCGTCTGTTTTGGTTCGCGTCACGACTTCGCGACGCGTGTGCATCAGGTTATCAGGTTGCCAATTTGTTCGTCTGTGACCCGTTCGATTTTGTGTCTGCCCGGGCCAGAACCGTTCACTTAGCGGGATCAATGTGTCATGGCGTAAAAGATGATATTGATCCCCATCGGATACGCCTTCTTTTCCGAGAATTCCGTGAAATACCAGGGATCTTCGCCTTCGCGTTCCCAGCCGTCGCCCAGGTCGGTGTTATGGCAAATGATCGCCATCAAGCGATCTTTGTCATCGAAGAGGCCGCGGTAATGCGGGGTCTTTGCATCTTCGCGTTCCCAGGTAATGCCCGCCGATCGACCGTACATGGCGACCCCGAACGAGGGAATCTGGGGCTTCTCTTTCAAATCGTAAACGCAGTGAAAAATCGGGTGCTCCAGCGGAAGCTCGATCGGTTCCCGTTCGGGAAAGACCTGCTTGATTGCCTGGTAGAACGTGGCCCATTCGTGCTCACCCCAGAAATCATCCACCATCAGGAATCCACCGTTCAGCAGATAGCGTCGCAGCGCCACCGCTTCATCGGGAGCCAGCGAGATGCCTCCCGGCTCGATCAGATAGATGAATGGATATTGAAACAGTTCGGGATCAGTCAGCCGCAAGATGCGGCCGTTGGGATCGGCCTTGAGCGAGGTCAGCTGCTGCAGGCGGAATGACAGATTCAGATCCGAATCGGGAAAGTCGGTCATCCAGGCTCGGGGCCGTCGGGGCGAATCGTATTCAATCCGCACAAAGGTGAAGACGTCGGTCTTAAAGGCCGGATCGTTTTCCCAGGTAGGCACACCGTTACGGTCCTCGGGAAGCAAGGTCTGAATCTGCCCGCCATCGCGTCGTCGTTGTGAATTCCGAAATTGACCATACGTGATGCCAATCACGCTGATCACGGTCACGACGACCGTCAGCAGACTGATCCAGCGGACGATTCGTTTCATCTTCATTTCTTGGTCCGCCCGGAATCGACGGGCGATTCTCGCACGATCTTCAGCAACAGTTTCTGAGCATCCCGAAATCGGGGCGCGGATTCGAGTGCCTTCAGCACATGCTCTTTCGCCTGCGGATTCTGTTTCGCGTGCAACAGCCGCGCCAGTCGGAAATGCCCTTCGGCCGGATCGTCGGGATTCATCAAGAGCCAGGCTTCCAAAGCCAGGATGGCATCGTCGTTGTCACCCAGCTGCTCGCTGGTCAAAGCGCGAGCCTTCTGTGCCTGGGGCAGCAGCGGATTGACTTCCAGCAATCGTCGCACGCTCCCGGCGGCGGCGCGCCAGTCATCAGCGGCCGTCTGGAGCTCAATCAACCGCAACAGGGCCGTCTTCGCATCATCGGTTCGCTCGACATAACCTTCCAGCACACGCCGTTCATCCGCCGTTTCATTCAATTCACGATGGATGGCGGCCAGCAGCACGTAGGAACTGTCCAGACCGGTTTGCTCGGGATAGAGTTCGATCATCTTCGCCAGCAGTTTCTTCGCCTTCCCGAATTCGCGCCGGCCAACGAATTGATCCGCCAGCATCGTCAGCCCCTGAATGCTGCTCGGATGATCTTCCAGCCAATGTTCCAGGCGGTCTGGATCGTCGTCATCTTTGATCGCCGAGAGATCGTATTGTTCCCAATCGAGGTCGGGAGCCAGTCGCCGCGCCATCTCGAGGGCATAATCTCGAAACTCCATATCGATCTGATCGAGCGAGGTGGTATGCCTGACGATGGCATCTTCGACATGCAGGCCGGCGGCCAGGTCATCCAAAATCTGTTTCATCGCATCGAGACCATATTTCTCCATCAGGCATTCGACGAGTAGCGACGACTGGTAATAGGCGAATTCCAGATCGCCCGGTTTGGCCGGGTGCAAGAATGAACCGCTGAGTTCACGAATCGAGGCCATTTGGCCGGCGAGAATCCGTTGGCGATTTTTGGGGTTCATGCGTTGCCCCCAGGTTGCTCCCGCCTGCCGCTCTTCGTAGACCGAGATCCCTTCACTCAGCCAGCGGGGCATACGATTTCGTGTTTTCTCCAACGTCACGACGTGACAGAACTCGTGCCACAACACGGCCTGCCAGTTGGCGGGATTGTTCTTTTGCGAGGCGGGGCTGTTGGCGGCGATGACTTTCCCAAAACAAACGCCCAGATATCCGTCCGCGCCGGGCAAGCCAAAGACCCTGACCGCGAAATCGTTCGGATCGGCAAAGATCTCGACCGTAATCGGATCGTTCAGCACAAGGTTGTATTTGGCGCACAGCGTGCGTTTGGCCCGCTGCAGCAGCTTCAAAACATCCGCGCCGTAGATCCTGGCCTCGGTGGATTCCATGCGGACTCGGAATCCATCCGCTTCGAACGTGGTGTATTTGGACAACTGGTCGCGTAGCTGCATCAGGTTAAACACCTGGACATCGTAGCCATCGGTTTTCCAGGCCGCTTCGCTCAGTTTCCAGCCTTCGTCTTCCTGTCCCAGACGCAACAGGTCCTGGGCCAGTTGCACGCGTGCCGGCTGATAATCGGCGGCGAATTTCAGGGCCGTGCGTTGATGATCGGCACCTTCCGCAAACCGATATTTTTGCGACAGCTTGCGACCGATCAGATGATCGACAGCGGGATTTTCGGACCACGGCTTGAGGGCGGATTGATAGAACTCGCGTTCGCTGTCCGGCTGATTGTCGAGGTGCGCCATGACCGCGTGCAGCGACCAGGCGAGCGGATGCGATTCGTTGATTTCCAAGACCTGATCGAGCAACTTCGACGCGTCGGCGTATTGTTCGGAATCGATGGCCTGTTCCGCTTTGTAGAGCAGGGCAGACGTCAAGTGAGGATTGAACCGCAGGGCTTCCGCCAGATGATGGGCGGCAATCGGCGGCTGCACTGCTTCCAGGCCACGCGCCAAGCCAAAATGCATTTCGGCATCGTTGGGGTGGGTCTTCAGCCCCTCTTCGAACGTCTCGGCCGCGACGGCGAAATCTTTTTTCGCCAAGGCCAATTCGCCGCTGGCCAGGATCGCGCCTCGATTGGACGGACTGACTTTCAGTGCCCGGTCATAGAACGTTTCCAGAACCTGTCTGGCGTCGGCTCCCAGGGCCACCGCCACCTTTCCCAAGGCGACCAGACTTTCCGCATCGCCATCGTAGCGCCAGGCCGCACGACTGACAATGTCATTGATCTCGGCCTGCCAGACTTTTCCCTGACTGACATGGTCCGACAGGCAGGCCGGTTCAATCCCCGCCTGCCGCAAGCGGATACTCCAGGCATACCGGGTCAGTCCGCCCGAAATCGTGTCGAAGGCGGCAGCGTATTGGCCCGTCTGCATTTCGGCTTCGGATTTGAAGAGATACCATTCTTCCCCGAAGACCCGCTGCTGAATCGCCTCGCCGGCAACTTTGATGCACTCGGCATAATCGCCTTTGAGCAGCAGCTTCCGTGTTTGATCCACTTCGGCGGCAAATAGATCGGCAGAGGATAGCCCCGCAGAGAAACCGATCAGGCAGAACAGGGTGATGAACGGGATGCGGCGGGGTGTCGAAAAAACCATCTCTGAATCACAACCTCGCGCCGCCGGCCACATTCACGCGTCTCCTCATCAGCCGGGTCGAGTATACCCGGCCGACGATGCGGGCGACAGCACGCGAATTCGATCCCCGGCCGTTCCCCACAGGCGTTCAGGGGGCGTCGTTCAGTTTGTCTTTGAAGACCGACCGGAACTTGTCGACTTTATGTTTGATGACGGTCGTGCAATAGGCGTTTTCGGGATGTTCGCGGTAATAGTTCTGATGGTAGTCCTCGCCCGGATAGAACTCTTTCAGTGGCGAGATTTCCGTCACGATCTTGCGTTTGAAAGCACCTGATTCGTCCAGCTTCTTCAGGTATTCTTTGGCCAGCTGATGCTGTTCTTCGTTGTGATAGAAGATCACGGATCGATACTGGGTGCCGTGGTCGGCCCCTTGTTGATTGAGCGTCGTGGGATCGTGAGTTTTCCAAAAGACCTCAAGCAGTTCCGGGTAGGTGACCACTTTGGGATCGTAGGTCACACGAATCACTTCCGCGTGGCCGGTTCGTCCGGAGCAGACGTCTTTATAGGTCGGATTTTTCGTGTGGCCGCCGCAGTACCCAGAGACCACCGATTTGACGCCTTTCAATTGTTGAAAGACGGCTTCGGTACACCAAAAGCAGCCTGAACCGAACGTGGCCTCGGCCATCGTTCCGGCATCAGTCGTGGATGCTTTGTCAGCGTCTTTTGTTTCTTTTGTCGAACCCTTTGCTGGATCGGCCATGACTCGCTGTCCTTCCCCTAAGATGGCTGTCGTGATGATCAACAAGCCTGTCATCGAACACCAACTGAATGCTCGTCGCGTCCACAGAACTGTCTTGCAGGCAGGCATTGTCATCTTCATGGATTGACCTTTCACAGGGCCCGTGCCGGAGGCCGGCCAGGCGGGCGGGGCCAGGTTCTCAAAACATCACCGGCACCACCCTGACTGAATACCAGAATACCCGGCATGATAGCGGGGTCTTCCGCGACAATAGATTTTTGCACGGCAAATGACAACGCCCACCCCGATTCCACGACCAAATCGAGATTGATTGGCCGGAGGAAACCGACGGAACTCGGCGGCACTTTTTGGCAGGGCGACAAATCCGTGACCGAATCGTCACGCGAGAACTCAGACGTCCAGACGCACCGCATGGGTACCGCTTTGCGTCGACATTGGCTGGCGCTCGCCGAGGCCAATCGACCCGTCCAAGGGTCGGTGGCCCGATTTCAGCGCTGCCTGGCCTTCTCTGGGGATG
The DNA here is from genome assembly GCA_903871875.1 of uncultured Schlesneria sp. Classification (GTDB taxonomy): domain Bacteria; phylum Planctomycetota; class Planctomycetia; order Planctomycetales; family Planctomycetaceae; genus Schlesneria. The sequence goes on along the minus strand of CAIQIR010000079.1, from coordinate 25,706 downwards.
TGTTCTCCGCGGACGGAATGACTGATTCCCCGCGACATCCGATTGCGGCCGTCTTTCAGACGTCCGAATTCAGCAACATCGCTTCGATGGTCAGTCCAGGACCGAAGCCCAGGGCCACCACAGGACCGCGTCGTGGTTCTTCTTGAATGCGGTTCAGCAGGAACAGCACCGTGGCCGACGACATGTTGCCATATTTCGCCAGGATTTCACGAGCCGGAGCCACGTCGTCGCTCGAGAGTGACAGGGACGTGAGGCACGAGTCCAGAATTCGCGGACCGCCGGGATGGATGGCCCAGCCCTGAATATCCTCGATGGTCAGCCCCTCTTTGGCGAGGAAGCCGGTCATCCAGGGCCCCAGGTTCTTTTCGATCAGCGAGGGCACCTTCTGCGACAACGTCATTTCAAATCCGTGATCGCCAATTCGCCAGCTCATGGCGCCCTTGGTGTCCGGCATCAAATAGGTGCCGTTGCGGATCAACTTGTATTTCGACTGCAGCGGAGCCTGACCTTCCGGCGCCGCACGGCAGACGACAGCCGCCGAACCATCCGCAAACAAGGCATTCGCGATCACCTTGTCGGTCTGCCAGCCGTAATGATGATGCAGGCTGCAAAGTTCCACGGAACAGACCAGCACGACCGCCTTGGGATCCGCTTCGACATACGATTTCGCAACCCGCAGGGCGTTAAACGAGCCGTGACAGCCCATAAATCCGACGTGCGTGCGTGTGGTTTCGGGTGAGAGGCCCAGTTCCTGAATCAAACCGATATCGAAACCGGGGGCATAAAAGCCACTGCAAGACACCGTGACCAGGTGCGTGATTTCGGACACATCCTGGTCAGCATGAGCCAACGCCGCCTGGCAGGACTCCATGGCCAGCGTCAGCGAATGTTCTTCGTACTTTTCCATTCGGGCTTGGGTCGTGGGACCACGATCATCCTCGTCGGTTCTGGGCCAGAAAAAGCCGTCCGAGAGTTTTGGCAATCCATTCGGTTCTTCGAGCAGCACGGTGCCCCGCTGATTGACGCCAGCCCCTTGATAGATCAATTCCATCACACGGCGGTGTTCGTCGGAGTCACAGCACAACTGCTGGGTGGCCTGATAGGCCAAATCCTGCGTAAGGCTGCCCGCTGGAACTGCCGTTCCCAAACCTGTGATCAATATCGTCATCTTTGAGGGCCTATCTCGGGATCGGCAGTCAGCCGATTCGCTTTCGTGTAAGTGTCTCGGAGCAATCCGTACTCGAAAGAACTAACGTCAATCATGTCCGCTTGAGCGACACAAAAAAACTGGCGTGATCGAACGTGGGAAAGTTCGATTACGCCAGCATACCTACTAACCAGTGCTTCGATCTGTTCGAACCACTTTTTATTAAGTCATCTGACAACCAACTTTAACGCAATGCCAACGGCCCAAGCGGCCTCAACATCGGGTTCCATCATACGGTGCCACAAAGATGATTCAAGCACGTTAATCGAGTATTTCATTTTTGAAAGAAGTTGAGTGGACCGATAAGCGCAATGAAGAAAAGAAGTTAAACGCGTCAGACATGGATTAGATTCCGCAAGTTGACCGAACTTCCACGAAACAAGGGGATTTGACCGCTGCGGACGGGAGTCGGATTGGAAGAGGGATCGATGATGTCCGCAGCGGGACGGGAAAAGCGGTCCAATTCCTGAATTTTGGAATAATTCAACGTTAACCGCTCCGAGCGGGATTCTCGCCCGGGCATTTTGCCCTGTTGCTGCGATGGATCACTTTCCGACGGCGAACTCGCCAGCGAAGCGGGTTTGTCCGCGGCGACCGACTCATCGAACCCGCTCGTGGTTTCCCTCACTTCTGCAGCAGACGAGCGCCATCACCAATGGAGTCTGTCCCGCGGCGGTTTCCCGGCGCCGTTGATCAGCAATTCACCTTCCGTAGCTCTCTTCCGCAGTCGCTCGCGTGACGTCGTGATTTCGACGGACTTTTTCGCCACGGGACTTCCGGTCGCGTTGCAATTGGACATGGTTCGGTTACTCTTCTTCAGCGCTGCGTGAGACGACATTGTCGACTCGCGCAGCCGATTCCACGCGATCGACCAGTCGCCTTTCGCCTCTACCAAAAAACGGTTCACTATGTCGATGCATTCTCTTTCGTTTGCCGCGCAGATCACCGATTTCCCCGGGCTGAGCAACTCGGAATTCCTGCAGGCGTTGACCTGGGATCGTTCTGCCGATGCAGCCGTGCGGGCGGCCGCAACGAGTGGAAACGTCGCGGCGTTTACGAAAGCCTGGCAGGCCCATCGCCGGGCGCGTGACACCGGTTCGACGACCGGCGCCGCCTGCGCCGAACGGGTTCTTTGGTCGCAACAGGCCTATTCCGAAGAAGCGGGACTGGTGCGCGTCATCCAGCAAACCCGCGAGTCAAACTCCAAGAAGAACGGCTCGGCGGCACACCGTCCCGTCAACAAACCGGCCGTCAACTGGTCGCAGCGCGTCGGTCAACTGGTCACTGAACTGACGGCAGCCGTCGGCTCGGCCGAACCGCGTGCGTTTGCACTGCTGGCGTCGCTCGAGTTGCTGGCGCATTCGGGACACCGGCTGTCGGTGGATCAGTTCTTCAAGCTCTGGCGGCCGACCTTGACCGAACTGCTGATGTGGCCGACCGTGATCCATGAAGATCCCACGGTGCCCAAAGATGTCGTATTGGTGGAACACGGCGAGATCCCGTTCGTCGGGGGACTGGTGTTCCATGACATTGCGAACGCCTCGAATCTGGTCAAATCCGGTCGCAAAGTGCTGGCGAAAGAACTGGTCGACAATACCGACACCGACGGAACGCCGCATGCCGACATTTTGCCCCGGCTACCGCTGTGGCTGGCTCCGTTTGTCCGTTCAACCCTGATGATGGATCGCTATCAAAGCGGAATGTGGAACGCCGAACAACGTCAATTGTTCACCAACGTCATCGATCGTGCAGTCCTGCTGTGCCGTCCCGACGGACGTGCCGCTTTGACGAACGGCTTGCGGCTGGACTCGTTGCCTGTGCTGTTGGCGGCCGTGGAAATCCTGGATCTGGGTCTGGTGGGCTCCACGAGCGATTATTTGCAAGCGGTTCAGCGGGCAGTGGCTGGCAAGCCGCCGCGTCGCAGCCGCCCGATGATTTCGACCATGCCATCCAATCAATCCGACTGGGCCAAATTCGCTCTGCTACGCAGCGACTGGAGCGTCGAGGCCGACAGCGTGGCGATCACTCATCATCAACCGCTGCCGCAGCTGGATGTGACCGCCTTGGGACGGTCGCTGATTCACGGCGACTGGGGTCTAAAGTTGAAGCTGGGTGATGCCGTCGTCGAACTGGCCGACGAATGGTCATGCGTGTGCTGGCAGTCTGATCCCGATGCCGACTATATCGAACTGCAAATGGCCGGCCCGGGCAAATTGCGGGTCGAGCGACTGGTGATGCTGTCTCGCAAAGAACGTTTTCTGATCGTCGCCGACTCGATCAGCGGAGTTTCGCCCGCCGAATCGTCGAACGTTTCGAAAGCAGACGCCGGCCGGGCGAACCCTGGTGCGAAAAAGTCGTCTGCCCCGACGAAACAGCGGATCGAATATGAATCGCGTCTGACTCTGTGCGAAGGACTGGTCGGCACTTGTGACGGCACCACGCGAGAAGGCCGCATTACCGGAAAACGCCTGAAGTCGCGCATGTTCCCGCTGGGCATTACTCAGGATCGCGTGAACAGCACGCCACATCAGCTGTCGATGGAAGGCCAGGACATCGTCCTGAAGCAGGTCGCTGAAGGCGAAGGGTTGTTTGCTCCGCTGGTATTTGTCTGGCATCCCGAGCGAACGCGGGTTGAGGCCACCTGGCGTATGCTGACGGTCACCGAAGAGGGCAAGGTCGTCGGCCCCGACGTGGCCGTGGGATATCGCCTGAAACTGGGGGCTTATCAGCTGTTGATCTCGCGCGGCCTGAAGAAAACGGGGAACGCCCGAGCCTGTCTGGGCCACCACACCCGCAACGAAACGGTGATTGCCACGTTCGATTCCAATGGCGATGTCGAACCGATTTTGATGGTGGAATAGCGGTCGGCCAGTTCAGTCAGTTGATCAGGCCCTTGGGCCGTCGCGATCAAGTCATGAAGGCCGGTGGGTCGACGAACGGAAACTTTCGTGGCTATCATACCGGCCTCGTGCTTTGTCACCGCTGAATTTGGGATTGTGCGACTGCATTGTCGTCTACGAAGACAGCAGCGCTGTTCTCGCTCGTAATCGAAGAGAGAAGAGAAGAGCACTGCCTGATCCTAGGCGATCAAGTCGTGGCACGGCCCATTTTTGGTTAAGTCAAAACAGTCGCGTGTCACCCTGGACTTGCCCGCCGAAAACGCCTGCCTAACTACGGAGCTGCCCACCATGATTCGATTCGGGGTTCGTTGCGTCGTCATTTGTTTGCTCGTGATCATCGCCAGTGATCAGTCTTGCGATGCTCGCGGTTGCCGGACGGTGAAACCCCGGTGTCGCCGACAATTTGTGGCGTGCCAATCCAGTGCGCAGGCCTCGATGATGACGACCATTGTCGGATTGCAATCGCCTCAGGCAGCTCCCGCACCCGTTGTTGCGGATCAACCGGTCACGATCGAGTCTCAGCCTGACGGTCTGGTCGTCAAGATTCAGGGGAAAGCATTCACGGTCTTTCATCAGGGGGGGGCGTTGAGAAAGCCCTATTTCTGGCCGGTTGTCGCGGCGGACGGTGCCCTGCTGACTCGCCCGATCGACCCCAACGAAAAAGACCATCCCCATCACAAAGGGATCTGGTTGTCGGTGGATGAAGTGAACGACATCAAGTTCTGGGTCGAACGCGGTAAGATCGCCACGCGTGAAATTACGTCGACATCGGGAAACCCCGCCAAAATTCAATTGCGTAACGAGTGGCTGAAAGATGAAACCACGCCCGTCTTGATTGAACAGACGACGATTTCGATCTATCCCGATCGCCTGATCACCTACGATACGACGCTGTCGACGCCGAAGAACCAGCTGGTCCGATTCGATGACACGAAGGAAGGATTGCTGGGCATTCGCATTGCCCAATCGATGCGTGAAAAAGAAGGCGGCAGCGTGATCAATTCCGAAGGTCAAAAGACGACGCAGGTCTGCTGGGGGCAACCGGCGAAGTGGGTCGACTATTCGGGACCGGTCAACGGAAAGACCTATGGCGTGACCCTCATGGATCATCCGGGCAACTTCCGCCCGTCGCGATACCATGTTCGTGATTACGGTTTGTTCTCGGTCAGCCCGTTCGGTGAAGGGGCCTATCAGAACGATAAGGAAAAAGCCAAGCCCGTGATTCTCGATGACGCCACGCCGTCGCTACGAATTCGGTACGGGCTTTACATTCACGATGGTTCGGCCGCGGACAACAAATTGGCCGCGACCTACGACGAGTTTCTGCAAGCGACCAAGTGACAAACGAATGACGGGCCGGTTTCCAATCCGAAAGGCCCTCTCATGAATCTGGAAGGTAAGACGGTCTTGATCACAGGCGGACGCCGCCTGGGGGTCAAGCTGGCGCTTTTGCTGGCGGGTCGTGGCGCGAATCTGGCGTTCAGTTATCACAGCAGCCGTGAAATCATCGAGCGTGCGGTTGAAGAATGCAAAAACGCCGGAGTTCACGCCGAAGCGTTTCCGGCAGATTTGCTTCACCCGGAAGATGCAACGTCTTTGATTGACGAGACGGTCCACAATTTCGGATCGCTGGATGTCTTGATTAACCTGACGAGCGTTTACACGCAGACTCCCTGGGAATCTTTGCAACCGGATGACTATCACAAAATGCTGGCCGCCAACCTGACCGCACCTTATTTCACCGCGGTCGCGGCGGCGCGGGCCATGCGTCGACAACCCAGCGAGAACGGCCTGCAGGGCAAGATCATCCATTTCACGGATTGGGCCGTCGATCGCCCGTATCGCGGCTATCTGCCTTATCTGGTGGCCAAGGGCGGACTGGTCACACTGACAAAGGCTCTGGCCGTCGAGCTGGCTCCGACCATCACGGTGAATGCCATCGCCCCTGGGACCGTCGAACCGCCCCCCAACGTCACCCCTGTCCAGTTGGAAGAGATCAAAGCGTCGTCGGCCCTCAATCGCATCGGGTCCGCCGACGACGTCAATCGAGCGGTGTTGTACCTGCTCGAAGGGACCGACTTCGTGACGGGAGAAGTGTTTCGAGTGGACGGCGGTCGATTTCTGGGAGCCACCGCCGGGGGTGCTTGAAGCGGTTCCGTCGCACGCTGCCGGCACGCATTGGCGTTATTCCGCTCGTAACGGTCGCAGCATCAAGGATCGCGTGGCCTCGACGACCGGGCGATTTTCATAAAGTACACGGAAGACTTCGGAGGTAATCGGCATTTCGATTCCCTCTTGCTCGGCAACATCGAAGACGCTTTTGGCGGTCGCAACGCCTTCGGCGACGGCGTCCATGCTCGCCAGGATCTGATCGAGCGTTTCTCCTTTGCCCAGACGCACTCCGACACCTCGGTTGCGACCGTAAGGACTGACACAGGTGGTGATCAGGTCGCCCATTCCGGCCAGACCCGTGAATGTCGTGGCTTCGGCCCCGAAACGTTGGCCAAAGCGGGTCATTTCCACCAGACCGCGCGTCATCAGCGATGATTTGGCGTTGTCACCGAAACCCAGCCCGTCGGAAATTCCCGCGGCGATCGCGATCACATTTTTGAGTGCGGCGGCCAATTCGACACCGATCAGATCCAGATTTGTGTACACGCGAAAACGTTCGGTATTGAACATCCGCTGGACTTGTCGGGCAAGTCCCAGATCTCCACTGGCAGCAACCACGGTGGCCGGCATGCGACGCGAGATTTCTTCGGCGTGGCTGGGGCCGCCCACGGCCACGACCGCATGACTGCCCAGCACTTCCGAGATGATCTCGCTGGGACGCATAAAGGTTTCGTTTTCAATGCCCTTGATCACGCTGACCACCGGACGATTGCGGGTGAAGTACGATCGCATTTCGAGCAGGGTGCTGCGGAGGAACTGGCTGGGAATGGCGGCGACGATGTATTCGGAGTTTCGCAACGCCAGTTCAATATCGCTCGTCACGGAAATCCGTTCCGGCAGCGCGACGCCGGGTAGCAATCGCTTATTTTCGCGGGTCTGCTGCATTTGCTCGGCATGGCCGGCATTGCGTGCCCACATCGACACCTGCTGATCGTCGTGCTCGGCGAGTAAAATCGCACAAGCCGTTGCCATCGCGCCGCTGCCCAGTACTGTGATTTTCGTGATCGTCATTTGCCGATATCCATAACTCTGGTTCAGACGGAGTCCATTAATTCGTTACAAACCCACTATCAAGAGCGGTTGCTCGTGAATTTGGGGGGGAAAAATGTCCGTGTCGCAGTGGAACCTGACCTAGGTTTACTTTGCTTCTTCCTCCAGTAGGACTCATCGTAATGCAAACTCTCGTCGAACAGAACCCTCCATTTATTGATCGCCGTGGAACGGGTGAAGCTCGTGAAGGCGCTCCAGAACGTCGCCAATTCAAAGCGACCCCAGACACCACGCGACCCGATGTCGCGGAATTCGCTGCGGCCGTGGATGCCTACAAGGCACGCCATCGCCGGCGATTCATCACGTTCGATGAATTATTCGACGTGATGACCGAACTCGGCTACCACAAATAGCCGGATGTCGACGCCCCAGGGCCATCAGACCGCATGATCAACGGTTCAGTCAACCAGGGCACCGTTGATGTAGAATCCACCCGTAGCGGCGTTCACCGGGATGGAGAACAGCGTGTTGACGGACGTGGTGTTGTAAATCAGGTTGTTTATGCTGCCCGAGAATTGAATCGTCGGCGTCACGCTGGTGAAGATGATGCCCTGATGGGTCGTCAGGTCTGTCGACAACAGATTGATCGTGTTCCCATCGATTTGCACCTGAGAGTTCGTGCCGATTGTGTCGAACAGAATACCGGTCGCACCACCTGCTTGATCGGTAATGATGTTATATCCGAGATAGTCGGAACTGGTGCCGGTGAGCGCGAATCGCGTTCCAATCCCGCTCGTCGCCTTAAAGTCGATCGTGTTCTGCAACACTTCGAGTTGCGACGTTCCGGCGGCAATCACCGACAAGCCCGTTCCACTGGTCGCCCCCGCCTCAAACGTGATCGTGTTTCCGCTGGCTTGCAGTACGACCGAGTCCGTTGATGACGTTTCGTGGACGAGCATCGCGGTCATAAACGAGCCATAGGCGTCGATCGTGTTGTTCGAGATGATCATCTGTGCAGGGCCATTCCAATTGGCCCCGATGATCGGCGAATTTCCTCGCGTGCCAATAATGGTGTTCGATGAAATCGTGGTGGCCAGAGACGCACCGGCGCCGTTGGCCTCGGTCAAATACTGGATCGCCGTGCCGTTCGTATCAGAGATGTTATTACCGGTGATCACCGACTGGAATGTGCCGACCACATCGGCTCGCACTCGGATCGTGCCACCGTTGATGGCTCCATTTCCAGTCAATGTCGAATTGCTCAAATTCAGGCTGGCATCGTCGAGCGAATCAATGGCGTAATTGTTCGAACCGGTGATTTGCAGACCGACCAGATTCAACTGGCTGGAAGCCTTCGACTGGATCGCGGTGCCGTTATCCGTGAAATTGACCCAATTGAGATTCGTCGTTCCGAACGAATTGATCACCACGCCGTTGGTCGTATTTAAAATCGTACCGCCCGAGCCGGCATGACCATTTCCCTGGATGGTGAAGACCCCTGTGCTTTGCGCCAGACTGATTCCGAATGCCCCACCGTCCACCGAGACCGAACTCAGCGTTGCGTTGACTACCGAACTTTGAATGTCGATGGCCGGGGCGTTGACGGTCGTAAACGTACCGTGATCAATCACCAAGGTGTCGAGCCCCACCGCATAGAGGCCCTTGGCGTTGTTGGTATTTACCGTCAGGCTCGCGAAAGTGATCGCACTTGTCGTGTCGTTCAGCAGCGAAACGGCGGGCGCCGAGGCCGTCGAATTCACGGTCAGATTGGTCACGTTGATAATGGCATCGGTGTTGTTGACGGTAAATCCAGCCGCCTTGGGCGATGTGATGGTCGTATATCCGGTGAAATCGTACGTGTTGTAAACGTTCGTCGAGACGCCATTAACGGTGCTGACATATCCGGTCGTCCCCGTAATGGCGACAGCCGCGCCCGTCGTTTGTGTGGCACTGTAGTTACCGATAGTGACGTTGGTTCCCACGGTATTCAAATTCAAACCAATTCCGCCCGTATTTTTCACCGCGAGGTTGTTGATGTTGACCGAACCACCGGTCAAGTTCGACAAGGTGAATCCGGTTCCCTGGGCGGTAATCGTTTCCCCTGTGCCGTCGAAGCTGATGTTCGCCGTTCCACCATCCAGCACGATGCCGTTACCGGATGCTCCCGTAATCTGGACGTGATTGATCTTCACATTTCCGGACGAATTCGACAGGTGGATCGCATCACCACCGGTCGACAGGAACGTCATATCATGGATCGATACGTTCGACACGTTGGAGCCCGAAATGCCGTTACCCGTCGTGCCAGAGACGGCGAAGCCCGAGACTTCCGTATTCGACGCGAGGGTGATGGCCGAACCAGTCACATTCGTAAAGATCGGGGTCGCGGTCGAACCACCTGGTTGTGCCGCCTGCACGAGGTTCGGAATCTGGATCGAGCCACCGCCCGTGACCGGCAATGCCTCGGAGTAAGTTCCTTCGCCGATCAGGTGCTGACCGGATGTCAGGGTCACCGCTTGATTCAACACCGACCCACTGTCGACGATGATGATATTACCGCCAGCCGCCTGGGCCGCCGCCACGGTGCTGAACGGCGCCGCACTGGTTCCGTCAGGTGTCCCACTGGGCGGAGGACTGCCGGAGGGTGGTGCATAGACCTGTTCCACAACGTACGCTTTTCCCGTTAGCGGATCGGTCGCGACCTGATTGCCCAAATTCGTGATCTGCTGAGCGACGATCACGTTGTAGTTACGTTCAACATACCGGAAGGGCGACGGAGTGGATTGTTTCCAGCCGCTGGTCGGATGGTTGTTGCCAAAGGGGAATTGGAACGTGACCCCCACCATCAGGTTGTCACCGTACAGTTTGTCGTGCGTGTACATTACCTGGGCCATGGGACCGTTGTTGTAGACGGCTTCGACACGAGCTTTGAAACCGTTGACTCCGCCCGTCGAGCCACCTTCGAAGTGATAACCACCGACAAATCCGCGGATCACATGACGCTCTTGGATCGGCAGGCTGTAACCGACTTCGCCGTCGACGCCGCGAAGCGCCGTTCCCAGATCGATATTGCGGCCGTACAGCAACTGATTACCGACGATCGCGGCGTTGCTGATGGAATTCGAGATTGTCTGGCTGGACGAAACGGGCAAATAGACGTTCGATCGCAATTCGAAACGTTGGATCAATGCTTCGAAACTCAGCCCCACCTGCTGGAACAGCTTGGTCGAAGTCTGATCTGCGTCATACCAGACGCTGGCACCGCCCCACGCGTTGTAGTCTTCCCGCAAGTGTCGGTAGCCGATACCGACGTTTCCGCCAGGCAATGAATAGTTATTGAGAAATCCACGCACGTCGGCGAACATGAAATGTTCGTCGGTCAACAAGTAGGGCATCACCTCCAGCGGAGCGATCGAACTATCTCGACCGAAAGTCTTTCCTGCCAGATAGCCGCCTCGCGAGATCATTCCTAGACCATCCGTGACGTCTGTCGGCGCGGTGGGCGTCATTTTGAACATGTTGCTGATGGTCGGCGGCGTTTTGGTTTTCTTTTTCTTGTGTTTGGATTCCTGGCGTTCACGGCGGGCGATTTCTCGGGAGCGTTCTTTGAAGATATCCAGTTCTTCGGCCACGCGTTCTGGCGGCCCCACCGGCGGCGGGGCGGGAGAAACGGGTGTGTCGTCGTCCTGGGACGCCTTCAAAAAGACCGAACCGATCCCGATCAGAAGTACGGCCAAAATACCGACTCCCCAGTAAGTCAGCTTCCGGGGTGAAAGCGGCCGAACTCGGAATTTTATCAACATCTGGAAGCATCCTTTCCACACACGTCGCTGATCAAACATCGATGGCGTGTGTGGATTCACACCCGGGCAGTGCTTGGCGTCCGGGTCTCATGACGAGGCCAGTGCGCGAAACATCGCTCGGCTTTGCAGGAAATTGGGATTCGGGAAATTGCTGGGAGAATGATCAAGATTGGTCGGGCGAGGATATAAATCCGGCGGGCGGTTCTGTCGAGGTCGACTTCTCACCACTTGAGCCAGACCTGATAAAAATTCAGGTAAGGGCAAGGAATGGTCGTTTTCCCGATCGCATTGCAGCAAAAAATGCCGGTTCCACATCCGCCGTCAGGAAACCAGGCGGAACAAGCGATTCTGGCGTGACCGGGATTCCGTTCCTCCTGAATCCCCGATGTGCCCCACATTGACATGGAGCGCCACAACTTCTGCTTTGGTAGAATGTTTGACTGTTGTGGATTCGTCGCGCAAACCGCATCCCCGCAAAGGAGGCTCTCTCATGTTTCCAATCGTTCGTCGCGAATTTCTCAGGGAGTTGGGTGGAAGTGTTGTTACCGGAGGGCTGGCCTGGCAGGCCTTGCAATCGCTCGTTCCCGCTCGGGCCGAAGATCTGCAAGTCACCCCGAAAATCGTACAATTTCAGCCGGACATGGAAGATGTCGTCCAATGGATTGAAAAGACGCCCCGAGAACAAATTCTGCAGCAAGCGGTGGAACGCTTGAAGGCGGGAATGAGCTACCGGCATTTCGTCGGAGGATTGTTCCTGGCCGGGATCCGGAATATCAAACCCCGCCCCGTCGGCTTCAAATTCCACGCGGTGATGGTGATCAGCTCGGCCCATCAACTGTCGCTGGACGCCGTGCAAGCCGACCGATTGCTGCCGTTCTTCTGGGCACTCGACAACTTCAAGTCGTCACAAGCTCAGGATGTGAAAGAAGGTGATTGGACGCTGGCCGCGGTGAACGAATCCGGCGTTCCCACCGCCTCAAAATCGCGTGATCGATTCATCGAGGCCATGAATCGCTGGGACGAGGAAGGCGCCGACGCCGCCGTCGCGGGGTTGTGCCGATCAGCCGGCGCCACCGAGACCATGGAACTTGTCTGGCCCTTCGCGATTCGCGACTGGCAGAACATCGGTCACAAGGCGATTTTTGCCGCCCAAGCCTGGCGGACGCTGGAGTTGATCGGCTGGGAGCACGCGGAACCGGTTTTACGTTCATTGGTCTTCGGGCTGCTGAACGGTGGCCCCAGCGATTCCGCCGCGCCGTACGATCAAAATCGTGAATTGGTCACCCAGATTCGAGAGGATTGGTCCGCCGGTCAACCCGATCCGACGGTGACCACGTCGGTCCTGCAAGTCTTGCGTCAGGCCACTCCAAAAGAGGCCGCCTCGGCGATTGTTGCTCAACTCAACCGAGGTGTGGCAGCCAGTTCTCTATGGGATGCGATCCTGCTTGCCGCTAGCGAACTGCTGATGCGACAACAAGCGATTGTGCCCCTGCACGCGACCACCGCGACCAACTCGCTGTTTTACATCTACCGACAGAGCGGACGAGATTCGACTCGCTTGCTGGCGCTGCTACAGGCAGCCTCCTGGATTGCACTCTTCCGCGATGGAACGCGTGCCCGCGGAGGTTTCCCCGACAAGCCAAATATTGACGAATTCCAGCCGACCGATGCCGCTCCCGCGAATCTGGAAGCCGTGTTCGAGGGGCTGCGGCAAGACCGAAACCAAGCGGCAGCGCAGACCTTGGCCTTTGCACGAGCGGGTGGCAATAGCGAGACCTTCTTCAATGCCGCCCGGCACTTGATCTTTACCAAGGGAACCGACGCTCACGATTTCAAATTCGCTGCGTCGGCATTCGAGGACGTCAAACACGCGAGTGCCGCCGTCAGGCCACAGCTGCTGGCGGCCAGTGTCTTTTACTTGCGCGGTGCGAATGAACCCGATTCACCACTATTGCAGCGAACACGCGACGCACTCGCCGTGCTTTAACCGAGTACGGTCGATGGAATCAGCAACGGAGCGAAGACCGGCCCACCTCGTTCCATTTGGTCACCAGTCGGCACCCCAATCGTAACCTTAGGGGCTCGATTCAAAGCCCCCGGGGTGCGGGTTGTTTTCCTTGCGCATTTGGTATCGTTGGGTGGTCACTCTCACCAATCCTGAACTTCGTCATTTCCAGGGGATACCTGATGCCCATCGTCGATGCCTCGACGCTGACCGTCTTTGCAACCGCCATTTTCGAACGCAGCAACATTCCTCTCGCTGCGGCACAACAGGTCGCCCAGTCGCTCGTGCTGGCGAACCTCAAAGGCCATGACTCGCATGGCGTCATTCGAATCATCGAGTACGTCGATTGGGTTCAACGTGGCTGGGTGAACCCTCAGGGTCAGCTGGAAGTCGTTCGGGAACAGCCCTGCATTTTGATCCTCAACGGAAACTTTGGATTCGGGCAAGTCGTCGGCCGCGAGGCACTGACACGGGGAATTGAAAAAGCCAAACGCGAAGGCGTGTGTGTGATTTCCTTGCGTTGCTCGGGCCATCTCGGTCGGGTGGGTGAGTTCATGGAAATGGCCGCGGACGCCGGTTTGGCCTGCTTCGCCATGACGAACACCCACGGCGGCGGTGTTCTGGTGGCTCCTCATGGCGGCTGTGAACGTCGTCTGTCCGCCAATCCCATCGCGGGGGGAGCCCCCAGAATCGATCAGCCGGCGATGGTGATGGACATTTCGACTTCTACCGTGGCCGAGGGCAAGATCAAAGTCGCACGCAATAAAGGCGGATCATTGCCGCCCGGTCTATTCGTCAACGGTCACGGCGATCCGTCCACCAGTCCCGAAGAGTACTACGCCAATCCGCCAGGCGCGCTGCTGCCAATGTCAGCACACAAAGGATTTGCACTGTCGATGTTCTGCGAAGTGTTCGCCGGCGCGTTGACCGGGGCCGGGTGCAGCAAGCCGGGCGTGGATCGCGTGGCCAATGGTTTCATGGTGTTTCTACTCGATCCTGCTGCCTTCTGCGGGCACGAGTTCTACGACATGGAAATCAACGCACTGGGACAGTTCGTGAAGTCCAGCCGACTGATGACCGGCTTCGACGAAATCCAATTGCCGGGCGAGCCGGAAGCCCGCGAGCAATCGCGCCGGACGGAAAAAGGAATTCCGATCGACGACACGACATGGCAAAAAATTGGCGCGATCGCCGCTGAGCGAAACGTCCCAATCCCGATTGTCGCTTGACCTCTTTTGTTCCGACTTTCGGCCAGCCGTGGGGGGCGTAAAATATCGCCCCGTTCCTGCGGCTGACGAGCGTCTCGTCCAGTCACCGATGGCTCATTCCGGCAGCGGCTTTCCCTTGGTCTCAGGGGCGAATGGCAATGCGAGCAGACCGATCAGGAAAATCGCACTCATGGTCACGGCAGCGGGCCGCATCGGTTCAGCATAAGAGGAAAACGCGTACTTGCTAAGAGCACCGAACGTTAACGGCCCGGCGGCGGCGACGAAACGACCGACGTTGTAACAGAAGGAAGTCCCCGTGCTGCGCAGGTGGGTGGGGAACAACTCCGGGAAGTAAATCGCGTAACCGCCAAACAGGGCCAATTGGCAGAAACCCATAATGGGAATCATCCAGAAGATCTGGCTGAACTCGGTCAAATATCCAAAGACCATCACCGTGCTTAACAGGGCCAGCAGGAATGTGACGGCAAATGCCAACCGGCGTCCGACGTAGTAGGTCACGTAGGTGAAGGCGTAGATCCCGAAGAACGAACCCATGTTTTGCATCACCGAGGTCATCGCGGCCCAGAAGGTCAGCTGCTTACTGAGCTTCTTTGCTCGTGTCGTAATCCGATCGGCATGTTCGGCAACGGTCTGTGAACTGGCCGCGACTTCCGTCCCCTTCAAGTAATCCAGCCGCCGGGCACGATCCTCATCTGATTGGCTGATCGACGAAATCAGTTCCTCGGCACTGGCCGTGGTTCCTGCCTTCGACTGGGCGAGCAATGTCGAATAAATCATTTCAGCATCTTTACTGCCGGGGGCAAGAGCCAGCAGCTGATCCGGCTGCGGCACGAATTTGATCTCTTTCAGTACACTCGGATCTGTCAACACCAATCGCACAAAGTCACGATCTTTTTCGGCTTCGCCTGCTTGGCGCAATTCCAGTTCAAAAGTCTTCCGGAACACCGATCGACTGAGATCGAAACTGAAAAAGCCGATCCCCCACAACCCGATGACTCCCGACGCCGCCATCACCAGTCCCACAATGGCATTCTTTTTCCAACGGGGATTGCCAAACAGTTCGCTGTAAGATCCGAGTTGTTTTTTGATTTGTTCGCCGGAAGCCGCTTGCCATTGTTCGGGCTCTTTCAGGCGACGGCGGATCAGGATCGCGAGCAACGCCGGCAGGGCACCGACAACGAACATGATTCGCCATCCGCTTTGCACGTACCGCGAATCTTCCAACTCAGACAGCACCAGACTGATCACCGCCGCCGAGATATTGCCGACCGCGGACAACGCCTGTAACAAGCCCAGCGCAAACGGGCGGGCTCGAATCGGCATGACCTCGGCCACCAGGGCGACACCCACGGCGAATTCACCACCGACGCCCAGTCCCGTCAGGAACCGAAAGACCGCAAAGCTCCAGAAATCCCACGAAACGGCACTCAGTCCTGTAAAAGCGGAATACAGCAGGATGGTCAGCAACATCGTTTTGGCTCGACCAACCCGGTCGCCCATGATGCCGAAGCCCAGTCCACCCGTGGCCCAGCCTAACAAGAAGATGGTGGTGGCGATGCCGCCATAAAGGTCGACATCACCGCGCGTGGGCGAGACCCCGGCGGCGGACGTCAGCAATTCTCGCATCGCCGGCGAGCGCGCAAGATTAAACAGCTGCTGATCCATGGTGTCGAACAGCCACCCAAGGGCCGCCACGACCAACACAAACCAGTGATAACGCGTCAGGTCTTGCCACCAGGGGCCGCTTGAGACAGAGGTTTCATTGTCTGACGGGGCGGCATCAAATCCGTGCATGGGGTCCAAACCTTGTTCGCGGAGGGAAGTATCACCAGCGGTTAAGGCCAGTAATACAACCAAATCTGAACGGACCTGCAAGCTCGCCGCCAGATTCTCCGGAACTCAGATCGACCATTCGCTCTGACAGCCACAACAATGGAACCCGACCAGCGTCGCCGTTCCGGGAATGGCCAGACCACTTTTATTTACGGCGGAATCCGGCAATTCGATCGGTTCGACAACCGGATAGCCACAGTCGCGGCACTGTCGGTTCGAGAACAACAGCCGTGCCCGCGTCACGACGTCCATTGGGCGGCTTTCCACTTTTGAAATCAGTCGTGATTTCGGGAAAGGAAGAATGACGGGTTCGTCCGTCATGACCGATTCGGATTCCATTTCATCGGGCCAGTACACGCTGAGTCGGCTCATCCTTGAGCTCCTTCGCGATAGTCGTAATGTGAAAACCGGTCTGCCACATGTCCAACACACTTCATCACCACGGGGCATCTTGCCCTAATTGAAGCCGATCTCTTCACTGACCGTCGAGAAAAGCGATCAACTGTGGTGAATCGAGGAAGTGGGAACGAGCGGAAATTACCGGTTGTAGCGGCATTCGGCAAGCCAAACCGTGGCGCACCTTGCTCGAATCGATGCATTTTCGCGGCGATGGCCCCGGAATTCGGGTGCGACCGAATCACAAAGGCGCCAAAATCCGCTCTTCGCGACAGACGCTGCCATAAAGTGAGCAGAGATCGCGGAATGCGGGTTTCCAACAGAGGTTAGCTCGTCTATTATCTGAAGATTCCCTGCGAGGAGATCTGTGCTATGCCAGCGTTTCTGGTTCCCGTCGACCCGCGCCAATGTTTAATCCCATTGGAAAAAGCGATCGTCTTCATCGGCCGACAAGCCGATTGCGACGTGTCGTTGACGCACAGTCGCAAAATCTCCCGCAGGCACTGTTGTATCGCTCAGGTCAATCACACGTTCATCGTCCGCGATCTGGGCAGCACAAACGGTGTCTACCTGAATGGAAACCGGATTCAGAAAGAAGCGACGATTACCATCGGAGATGATTTGGTGATCGGCGATGTTCAGTTCAAGATGCAAAACGAGGCTCCCGTGGCAGCCAGGAACACGCTCGCTAAAAATGCACGTGGAGTCCCCAAGGCCATGCAAAATGGGGTGGGTGTGCCACCAATCCCACCGCCCGTCCCCAGCGTGCGACGTTCTTCCGGTCTTCCCCCGGTTCCCCATACTCCTGAGGACGGACTGGAACTCGAAGAGGATGACATTAGTACCCGCTCACCGGATACACTGGATGGCATCCGACGTCATCGGTCGAAAAGATGAAGGCTGAGTTGCCCCCCTTTCCCCGCCCGACCCTGAGGATCGCGACGCGCGCCAGTCAATTGGCGTTGTGGCAGTCCAATTATATCGCCGACTTGCTGCGACAAGCCTCGCCCGGCCTGAACGTGGAGCTACTTCACGTCTCGACGACAGGTGATCGTGACCAGACCGAGACGTTACGAGCACTGGGCAGTTTCGGCGTGTTTACGCGTGAAGTCCAGATTGCGGTGTTGGACGGCCGCGCCGACATGGCCGTGCACAGCTTGAAAGATCTACCGACCGACGGCCCGCCGCAGCTGACGCTGGCGGCCACACCCGTACGGGGTTTGACTCGCGATGCCCTGGTATTGCCCGCGGATCTGACGGAACGGTTAACCCTGGCGGATCTGCCACAGCGGGCACGGATCGGTACCGGCAGTCCGCGGCGGCAAGCCCAATTGCGTTACCTGCGTCCCGATTTGCAGTTGTCAGAAGTTCGCGGGAATGTCGAAACGCGTTTACGAAAATTGGATGCGGGCGACTATGACGCGTTGATTCTGGCTGCGGCGGGACTGACTCGTCTGGGCCTGGCCAATCGGATTCATTCCGAAATCGGTCCGCCCGAAATGTATCCCGCCGTGGGACAGGGGGCCGTCGGAGTCGAATGCCGTACCGACGATGCCAACCTGCGAACGCTCTTGGGACTGATTACCGATCCGGCCACGTTGTCCGCCGTCACGGCTGAACGCAGCCTATTGTCGGCGTTGCGAGCCGGCTGTCACGCTCCGCTCGGCGTACATACCCAAGTCAACGGAGACACGCTCTCTCTGGAAGCCGTCGTCCTGCCGCTGGACGGCCACCAGCGCTGGATGGCAAACGCGACGGCCAATACGTGGCAAGCCGATGCGCTCGGCCGACAAGTCGCGGAATTACTGACGACTCAAGGAGTCGATCAGGTCCTGCACGGCGCGTGATTTCTGTGAAATGCCGCATTCTCGCGGCGAACAAGAAAACCGCATCCAGCGAATTCGCGACCGATCTTCCAAAACGGTGAGCGTCGAGGATGGCCGATTCTTTGGTCCTCCATGACGCAATCGAACAGAGTTGCGGGGCGCTGAGGTTGTCCGCACAATGGCCCGACTGAATATTTCGCCACTTTGCTTTGGGAGACCGGGCATGCCCCGCTTTTGGCTTTACGCTCTTTCGCTCGTTTCGATCGGTTTCCCTTTTATCACTACGGCCTCCGCAGAGGATGAGCCTCCCGTCTCCTTAGATCCGCGACTGAAGATCGAACTGTTTGCCGAATCACCACAGATCGTCACCCCCACGGGGCTTGATGTCGATCAGGCAGGCCGGGTCTGGGCGATCGAGAGTAATACGCACTTCCCCCCCGAAGGCTATGTCGGTTTTCCCACGGACCGAATCCTGGTGATGGAAGAACCCGATCCGCAGGGAAAAGCCCAGAAAATCACCGTCTTTAAGGACGGACTGACGCACACCATGAGTATCGCTGCGAAGCCCGTGTGGCTGGACATCGTCGAAATGGCGGACAACGCCGACCAGAAACCAAAAACAGAAGTCTTCATTGCGACGCGACGCGACATTTTCTTTTGCACCGACAACGACGGCGATTTGAAATGCGACAACACGAAGCTAATCGTGCACCTCGATACGACGGGCAACTATCCCCATAACGGGCTGGCGGGATTCGCTTTCGACGCGTCAGGCTATCTGTTCTTCGGGTTCGGCGAGAACCTGGGCGTTGACTACAAAATCATCGGCAGCGACGGCGTCACCCTGTCAGGTGGAGGGGAGGGCGGCAACATCTATCGCTGTCGGCCTGACGGCTCAAAACTGGAGCGTTGGGCGACCGGTTTCTGGAACCCACACGCGAGCTGCATTGATGGCCTCGGCCGCATGTTTTCACTCGATAATGATCCCGACAGCCGTCCGCCCTGTCGATTGCTGCACATCGTCCAAGGGGGCGACTACGGATACCGATTTCGCAACGGCCGCAAAGGAACGCACCCGTTTACCAGTTGGAATGGCGAAATCCCCGGCACCCTGCCGATGGTTTCGGGCACCGGCGAAGCTCCTTCGGGAATTCTGAGTTACGAGTCTGACGGATTTTCCGAGGACTATCTGGGCACGTTGCTTGTAGGTAGTTGGGGTGATCACCGTATCGACAAATTCGTCCTGAAACCGCGCGGCATTTCGTTTGAATCGATACCGCAGCCGATCATTAAAGGCGGCGAGAATTTTCGTCCCGTCGGTCTCGCGCTGGCTCCAGATGGGTCGCTGTACGTCACCGACTGGGTGCTGAAGGAATATAAGGTCCACGGGAAGGGTCGCGTCTGGCGCGTCTCGGCCAAGAATCCGCCGACCTCAGTTCGCACTTCACCGACAGCGGGTCGCAGTGTGCCGTCAACTGAGGAACTGGTGAAATTACTTGATTCCCCCGTGCTGACGACTCGGCGAATCGCCGCGCGACGGCTGGCCAAATCGGATTCTGGCCGGACGGCCCTCGAACGAATCCGAAACGAGAGTGCGCTGGACACGCGAAGATATTTTGAAGTCACACGCGCTGCGGGAAATTACGTCGAACCGGCCTTCTATCTGGATCTGTCCAAGATCGATTTGACGGACCCATTTATGCTGACCAAAGTCGTCAATCACACGGCCGAGATCATGGTCCGCATCATCCACACACTCGTGCGGCCATCGATGACGCAGGATTCTTTGAAACAACTCGCCGTGGAAGTGCAGAAACTGGATCCCTCGGTCATCGAAAGAAAGCCGCACGAAAGTGAATATTGCCAATTGGCCGTACTGCTGGCGCTCCGCATGAAGTTTCCAAAAGAACTTGAGTTCGTTCAGCTTGGACTGCGAAACCCGCTGCCGTCGAGTCGACGAATGGCCGTGCAATGGATCGGCGAAGAGCGACTGAGCGAACTGCGGCCGGAAATCCAAAAGGTTCTGGCATCCGAACCGATGACGACCGACTTATTCATGGCCTGCCTGGCATCACTATCGATGCTCGACGGAGTCACCCCGAAAGAATTCGAAAAGACACCTCCCGCCCAATACATCCTGGCAATCGTGACCGACACAGAACGCTCCGCAACCTTGCGCGCCACCGCCTTGCGGATGCTGCCACCCGCTCAGAAAGAGCTGGACGCCAAATTACTCGGAGAAATGGTCAACTCGACCAATCAGGATCTTCGCCGTGAGGCGGTGCGAACACTTCAGCATTCACCGATTCCCGAACGAGCCGAATTACTGCGAAAAATCGCGGCCGATGCCTCGCTGGACACCAATCTGCGAGCGGACGCGGTCGCGGGATTGGCGGGCAGTGATCATCACGCGAAGCTCGACGACCTGACACGCGATCTGTTGATTAAGCTGGCGGCCACAGACAAATCCGCCGCCATCCGGCTGGAGGCCATCCGCTCGCTGCGCGGGGCAACGGGTCCGGTGGGCCTGGCGAAGGAATCAACCGCCCGCGACGACAAAGTGATCGATGCTTTAAAACAGCTTTTGTCCAATCTGGCGCGGGAACCAGAAGCCATTCGCCAGACGCTGTCCGAAGCGGTGGAATACAGTCTGGGTAATCGCCAAACGCGATCTGCCAAGGATCTTCTCGCCGAGATCACAGCCACGGATCGACCGAATGCATCGGGAGCGTCTGCCGGATCCGAAGACCCCATCACCGCGGGGCGCCGGACATTTTTTCAAACATACGGTCCCGGTTGTTACAAATGCCATCTGGTCGGGGGCCGAGGTGGACAAGTGGGTCCAGACCTGACAGTGATCGCTCGCACAATGGATCGTCGGAAACTTGCCGAATCGATTCTGGAACCGAGCAAGGAAATTTCGCCGCAATTCACGACGTGGGCCATCGAAACGAAAAATGGCAAATCGCTCACGGGAATGTTGCTGGGGGAAGAAGTGAACGGTGATCTGCGTCTGGGCAGCTCTTTGGGCGAAGTTTTTCACGTGCCGTTCAACGACATCGAAACGCGAACGCCGCTGAAAACGTCGATCATGCCTGAGAAATTGCCCGAACTGATGACAAACACAGAATTTCAGCAACTTGTGATGTTTCTCGAAACGCTGAAGTGAGAAACCACGCCTGCCATCGGCATTTTCGGCAGTAATTCTCGATTCAGCGGCCACGGAAAAAATTTGCTTGGCCAGTGGGTTGACAGATTCGTTCGGACCGTGATAATCGGTGCTCATATGTAAGTGTGCCCATACGAAGGATCGTCATACGCCGGAATTCGTTAATAAAACCTCGGGCACACAGCGCCCCTGGACGCTTTCGAGCTCCAGGGGTGCGTTCATTATTGGTTCTGATCTTGACCAGAGCGATAGGCGGATCATTTGACGGGATTACGGGTCGCCGTTAGGATGAGATGCTTGGAAAACGCCGCAGCTTTTGCGGGTTAGTGTCGTAAAAACAGCAGGATCAGATTCTGGAACCCGCTCAATTCGCGTGGAGGAGTCGGCAACGTGTCAGAAATTGTGGTGAAAGATTTTCTCGAAGCAGGTATTCATTACGGCCATCGGACGAGCCGTTGGAATCCCAAAATGCGACCCTATATCTATGGTCGCCGTAATCTCATCCACATCATTGATATTAAGGAAACGATTCGCGGTTTGCTGCGGGCCAAAAAATATCTGCACAAGGTCGCCTCGCAAGGCAGCCTGGTGCTGTTTTGTGGTACGAAGAAGCAAGCTGCGGAAACCATTCGTGATTCCGCCAATTCGGTCAACATGCCGTACGTCGACTATCGTTGGCTGGGCGGGATTTTCACGAATTTCCGGACCATGCGAACCCGCATGAAGCGACTGGAAGAGCTCGATCAGATTTTTTCGTCAGGTGATATCAACACCTACTCGAAAAAGATGCAGTCGAAGTTGCTGCGCGAGCACCGCAAGATGCTGCGTAACATCAACGGCTTGCGACTGATGAACCGCTTGCCAGAAGCGATCATCGTGGTCGACCCGAAGAAAGAGCATAACGTCGTTCACGAAGCTCATCTCGTCGGGATCAAAGTCATTGCGTTGCTCGATACGGATTGCAATCCCGATGACGTGGATTTGCCAATTCCCGGCAACGACGACAGTATCCGTTCGATCCAGCTTGTTCTGAAGCACCTGACGGCGGCAGTGGCCGAAGGCCGTAATATGGTGCCGAAGGAAGAAGTCGAACAACCGATCGAAGAACAGTACAAAGCCCGTCCCTCGATCCAGTCGTAATTTGACGCGATCAAGCAGACTGGCAATGCCGATTCGACGGGTGAGCCGCATGGCGTTAGCCCTTGGATGCGGTGCAGGGACGATCCGGGCAGCTTCGTTGTCCGGTTGGCCGGTATATCATCATTTTGCGAGCGTCACGGTTGACGGGCTCGCATTTTTCAGAGCATCATTCAATTGAGGAGTATGCGTCATGGCCGAGATCACCGCCCAGGCAGTCAAGGAACTGCGTGATCTGACCAATTTACCAATGATGGAAGTCAAACGGGCGCTGACCGAAGCTCAAGGCGATCAGAAGCGCGCGATTGAGATTCTGAAAGAATCCAACAAGAAGGTTTCCATCAAGCGAGCCGAGAACGCCACCAGCGAAGGCCTGATTCGAACGGCCGTTTCGGCGGATGGAGCTCGCGCAGCAATGGTTGAGATTCAATGCGAATCGGCTCCTGTTGCCAAGGCCGATGACTTCGTCTTTCTGGCCGATCAATGCCTGAAGCAACTGTTGGCGGGTCCTGGAGCATCGACTCCTGAAGAACTGCTGGCCCAGTCCGCGCCTGATCGCCCGGGAACGACGTTGGCTTCGCTGTTGGAAGAAGTCGTCGGCAAGATTCGCGAAAAGATGGTCGTCGCTCGCGTCTTGCGAGTGGAAGGCCCGGCAGGCGCGTATACGCACCACGACGGCAAGACCGGCGTGTTGTTCCGTGCTGGTGGTGACAATAAGGTTGCACCGGTGCTGCGAGATGTCGCAATGCACGTCGCTGCTCTGAAGCCCCTGGTGACACAACCCGAAGAACTGCCTGCATCCGAAGTCGCCGCCGAACGCACACGACTGACGGCCGAAGCAGCCGCTTCCGGCAAGCCAGCCAACATCGTCGAGAAGATCGTCGAAGGCCGAATGAAGACCTATTACGCCGAACAAGGTGTGCTGGCCTTCCAATTGTTCGCCAAAGACGACTCCAAGACAGTCAATCAGGCCTTGGCCGAAAGCGGCCTGAAAGCTGTCGGATTCACTCGCTGGATCCTCGGCAACTAATTGCCACCTCAGGGCACGGCAATTGCTTTTATCTGTTCGAAACAAGTAATAAGGTGGCGTCGAGTACTCGACGCCACCTTATTTGTGAATTGGCCACCGCCCCCCCGCAAGTCGGAGAACACTTGATGCCAACTGGGACGACTCCCAAATACAAACGAGTTTTGCTCAAGCTCAGTGGCGAAAGTTTTGCTCGCCCCGGTGAATCAGGCATCAGCCTTTCCGAAGTGCAAATCATTTGCGAGCAAATCAAGCGAGTCGTCGATAGCGGTGTTCAATTGGCCATCGTTTGCGGCGGCGGAAATATCCTTCGCGGCAAAGAATTCTCCTCGACAAATTCCCTGATCGTTCCCGCGACGGCCCACTACATGGGCATGCTGGCCACCGCCATCAATGCGCTGGCCCTGCAAGACGTGCTGGAACATTACGGGGTTGCCACTCGCGTTCAAAGTGCGATCCCCATTCCGCCGGTCGCCGAATCGTTTATCCGTCGACGTTGCATCCGCCATCTCGAAAAAGGCCGCGTCGTCATTCTGGCAGCCGGCACGGGCAGCCCGTTTGTGACCACCGACACCGCAGCCGCACTCAGGGCTCGTGAAATCGATGCCGATCTGGTCGTGAAAGCGACGCGAGTCGACGGGGTTTACTCTGACGATCCGCTGAAGAACCCCCATGCGGTTCGCTATTCCGAGATTTCGTTCCAGGACGTCTTGCGTCAAAACTTGCAGGTCATGGATGCACAAGCCATCCACCACTGCATGGAACACAACATCCCGATCGTCGTTCTGAATTACCAAAAGCCCGGTAACATTGAACGTGTGATCGCCGGCGAACGATTGGGAACCCGAGTCGGCGCGCCGACCCAATAAGATCACTTTGCGTCTGCGCGTGAGTTCCGACAACACGGCTCAGCAGGATTGGTGGTTTCTGGCGAAATCGTTCGCCGCAAGTTCTTGGCTGCGTTCGGGCACACCCCTGCACGAGTTGAGGCCGCGACTGTGTCTTCGCGCAAATGTTATGTCGAAACCACTTCACTTCATGCGCCGGTTTCGCTAATTTGCGAAGGTTGCCGATGGCTTGCACACGTGTCCCGTATGACACGGTGGCCGTCGTCGGCGAACTAAGCGAGCGCTTTTACAGGAGCTTCTGACGATGGACCAGGATGAAATTCTGCTGGATGCCGAAGAACGGATGGAAAAAGCCGCTTCTGTCGCCCACGATCACTTTCAGGGATTGCGTACGGGACGAGCCACGTCGGGTCTGGTTGATTCCATTCGTGTCGACTATTACGGTAGCCCCACACCTCTGAAGCAAATCGCCACGATCAGCGTCCCCGAAGCCCAGCAGATCATGATCCGCCCCTTCGATCAGGGAACCATCAACGACATCGCCAAGGCGATTCAATCGAGTGATATCGGACTGGCCCCCAACTCGGACGGCCGAGTTATTCGCCTGAACGTCCCGCCGCTTTCGACGGAACGCCGCAAGCAAATGGTCGGACGGCTGAAAGACCTGGCGGAAGACGCTCGCGTCGCCATTCGTAACATTCGTCGCGATGCCAACAAGCACGCCGACACGTCACTCAAAGACAAGCTGATGAACGAGGATGTTCACGAACAGACGAAAGAACAGATTCAGGAATTGACCAAGCAGTACGAAGGCAAAGTCAATTCCATGGCTGATGCCAAAGAAAAAGACATCATGGGTTCCTGAAACTCATTCGTTGTCGCGAATCGTTAACGAATCTCACCGGAAGAATCGGGGCTGGCCAGCATTCCCTCTTTTTCCGGTGAGATTTTTTTGCCAGTCGTCCTGAGAGTTTCCCCACCAGGCGAAGCCCGGCGATCCCACAACTGGTTTTGAGGATTCCACGAAAATTGTCGGGTCTCGCGGGCCTCAATTCGTGACATTTAACCCCTGTTTCAACGCGACGCGGAGGTGCGATCCGCGTTAACCCGACTTCCGCAGTTGGATTGAAAAACATCATGGCATTCTGAAAATTAGTGCCATTT